>NC_020304.1:1422500-2132500 GCF_000341395.1 Desulfocapsa sulfexigens DSM 10523
CAGCCTCCTGTATGCAGAGGTCAAGGTCATCCTGAAGCAGGTCATCTTCAAGTGAGTCGTAGAGGGCGTCGAGATTCCAGATTACATTGGTGGTACCGAGTTCGTCATTTAAAGCTGACATGCAAATATCCTCCGGTGAAGGTGGTAACATACGATTTATTGTCTCATGAATTCAATAACGCTAAAAAAAGAAAAGAGCCAGTCCCCATCTGTTTTTTCTGCATGAATCGTGAGTTCATAGGTGTCGCTGAAGCGGTCATTACTGGTTATTTCGGTCAACTGAAGGGTCGTTGTGATTTCTGCCAGGGTCTTCTGGGGAAAGATGATGCTTGTGTTATAAAAGCTGAAAGAGGTTTCAGGCATCGTTCTTTTCATCATAATGATCTGATCTGTCAGCTCTTTCTTGAGAAAGTCACGATGGATATTATGGGAATCGATCTGCACCATACAGGGATTCTTGCAGAGTTTAGCCGCAAGAGCAGCTTTTTTGAGCAGGGCAATGGCTGTTTCTTCACTGGTTGAAGAACAGTACTCTGCGAGTGTATCCATATTGCTGAGTATTTTCTTTTTATCATTTGGAAGGAAAAGGATTCCAATGACGCTCACAATGAGAATCAGTACGGTGATTATTTTTTTGTCCATGGAATAAACTCTGCCTGGCATTCTTCGCTGACGCGTTTTAGCAGTATGATGTTTTTTTCGGTGAAGCGAACAGTGACAATATCAAAACGTCTCATCGGTGGAAAAGGGTATTGGAGCCGCCAGCAGAAAATAAAGATATAGAAGGCGGCTGAGGTATCTTCTACTGATCGCAGGGAGGAAATATTTCCGTATTATCTGAGATGTTTTGCAGATCACCTGGCATTGGGAGTGAAAAGAATATTTCCACCTTTATCTCTGAAGGCGCCGATTGTATCCTGGCCTGCCGGTGAGCTGAGCCAGATAACAAAATTCATGGCTGACTGGTAGTTGACATGTCTGTGATTTCTGGGGTTAACGATCATAACACCGTACTGATTAAAGAGGCTTGGATCCCCCTCGAGAAGAATAGTAAAATCATTATTTTTACTGGCCTTAAGGCTGAGCCAGGTGGCGCGGTCTGCTATTGTGTATGCCTTTTTCTCCATAGCCAGATTGATTGTTTCTGTCATTCCCAGGTTTGCGGGCAGGTACCAGGAATCAATTCTGCCAGGCATTGCTCCGGTGCTGGCCCATATACGGTTTTCACGCATATTGGTCTCGGAATTGTCGCCGCGGGAGATAAAATTGGCTTTTGAAGCACGAATTTTTTTGAAAGCATCGAGGGGCACAGTTGAGTTCTGTAGTTCAGCGGGGTCATTTTTGGGACCAAGAATAACGTAGTCGCTATACATGATCTCTTCACGATCAATAAAGTACCCCTCGTCCACTAGCAGGATTTCAAGGTCCCTGTCATGTGTGAGGACGGCATCCACTTTACCCTGTTGACCAAGTTCCAGTGCAGCACTGTTACTTACAGCGGTAACAGTCACGTCAATGCCGGTGCTTTTTTTGAAAATCGGTAACAGATAGTCGAGTAGACCGGAGTCAAGGGTTGCCGTGGTCGAAGCAACCTTGATTGATTCTTGGGCGTGCAGGGTGGTGAGCGGGAGTAACATAACAAAAAGAAGAAGGAAACTGATTTTTCTGTACATAATGTGCTCTTCTAAGTGAGAGTGGATTTATTGGGAGTTTTTATGGAAGGGTTATCCGGATATCAATAGTTTTAGTCACTTTAGTGCCAAGCTTCAGGGAATCTACAAATCCACATACGGTACCGGCAAGTGCATCCTGAACAAAATTTTTCATGGGGATGCGATTACCGTTGATGAGGAGGGTGGTGTGGTCTGCACCTTTTCCGGCATCCTGAAGGAAGCGTTTTTCAATAAATGAAGCAATTTCAGCAGCTTCGGTGAGTCGAAAAACATGGTCTCCACTGACCTGCTCATCACTGGCAACGGCAATTACTCCGGTCACTGTATTACGGAGGAGTTCTTTTGTTTCACTATTGCGGAAGACTTCAATTTTAGAGACCTGCCTGGCCTCTTTGAAGCCTTCTCCAATAACAATATCAACATCCGGAAAGTGGCGGTGGGCGAGACTTGTCAGGGACTCCTGCCTGTTATCCGTCATAATCACCATCTGATCAGGTGCTACCAGCATCACAGAATCCGCCCCGGCACTGCGGTGGGTATGGGTGTCCGTTCCGGGGGTATCAAAGACAATCCCCGTTTCCTTGGTGGATTTAATGACAGCCACCTGGTATCCAAGCTGTTTAAGATGGCTGACAACCCTGGAAGCGAGTGTTGTTTTGCCGCAATCGTGCCAGCCGATAAAAGTGACGATGGGTGGCATGTGGGGAACCTCGAAAATGAGTGAATAATGACAAGCAATAACTGCTGAAATGTATCCTTGATAAATTACCGTATCCTGCTTAAGAATTCAAGGAGCCTTGAAACTCTTTTTCCGGGAGTGTTCCCTTGTAAAGGGAGAAACATGCTAACAAATCACATTGACATGCTGGGGAGGGGTTGGTAGTTATCAGATGGTCGCTAATCATACTGTTTGGCGTACAAAAGTGTGGGCATTGTTCATGGTTTTACTCATCCCTACTCTTTATGACTAAATTCATAAAATACCTTTTTCTTTCTGTTCTGCTCTTGGTGATTGTGCTTCAGGTTGCAGTTACTTTATTGAGCCCGGCGATTGACCAAGAACTTTCCAGGATGGCAATCAGCCCTCTTTCAGGGCGAAGGGGGGAGGTCTGGGGACATGCCGGGTATACTGCTGATGGATCTGCGGCTAATAGTGTAGCAGGCCTCAATGCAGCGGTCGAGCGGCAACTTCAGGGAGTGGAGCTTGATATCCATTACGACCATGAACTGAAGGGCTTCGTTGTTGCCCATGACCCGGACTATGATAAGAAAACTGTGCTGCCCCTCGATGAGGTTCTGGAGCGATTTGGTAGCCTGCCTGGGTTCTGGCTGGACTTCAAAAACCTGAGTAGACAACCGCCATGGCGGGTATCACTTATTGCCGAAAAACTTACCTCTCTGCTCGACAGATATGGTTGCAGTGACAAGACTCTTGTTGAGTCAAGGAATCCCGTTTATCTCTCTCTTTTGGCCCATCATGGGATACAGACAGCTTACCATCTGAGTATCAGTAAAATTCCGGCCATTTTCCGGATCGAGGAGTTTCTCTACAAGTTTGTTTTTATTTATGGCCGGTTGAGCAGCTTTTCGATTGGCCACAACCATAGTGGTGGTGAGCTGTTTAGGAGCTTTTCCCCAATCCCCTTTGTCGTCTCTACTATTAACGACCCCGATGAAATAACCAGATTGCAAAAACAGAAAACAGTTCTGGTGATTCTGTCAGACAGACCTAGGTAACCATCATTTTTGCTGCTCGACATTCCTGTCAGTTTTCGGTCTTTGCAACGTTCTCTGCTTTTCTGTTCTCCACTTCATTTTTCTTCAAGGTCGGGATATATCGATCCGAAAAGATATCATTCGTCTCGTTATAATAGATCCCTTCTATCCCAAGAAGTCCAAGAACCGTGTGGTCGAGAAGATCAACCCGATATGGCCGTGAAGCTATGGCTGGATCCACCTTTTCGAGGCTGGGACTCCAGAAAACCATTGGGATTTCCCATTGTTCCGGGGCCGTGTAGTTGTGACCGGAATAATTGTCATTGTGGCATACATCTTGACCATGGTCGGGAAGGTAGAGCCAGGCACTGTGCTTGGCGTCTTTTGAGTTTTTCAATATTTCGATAAGCCTGTGGCGAACCATGTCTCCATATACAATGGAGTTGTCGTAGAGGTTCCTGAAGGTCAGGGCCCACCTGGCCCGACCTTTTTCTTTAAGATCAAGGGTGACGGGGTCATTATAGGTGTCGGTGAAAAGGCTGTACGAATCGGGGTAACGGAAGTTATAGGCGGGATGGGAACCCAGCATGTGGACGATGATGAATTTTTTGTCATGGTTGGCGGCCAGTGCTTTTTCGAAGGGGGCAAGGAGAATTGCATCATAGGAGCCCTCTCCTCTGGATTTTCCCCGGTTGGTTCGGATGATCTCATCACCATGCTCTGAAAAAATCTTGATGATACCTTTATGGGCGTCGGTGGAGTGGTTAGAGATGTAAGTGACATGGTAACCCGCATGTTTTGCTATAAGGAGGATATCAGGATCGGTTTTCCAGCGCTCCGGTTCCTCTATCGTTGCTGGGGTCAGCATATGGAGAAAAGCGACCAGAGTTGCCGGAGCGGCAGCGTGAATATTCTCAAAAACCACGAGTTCGTCTTTCATCCCATCGAGTTGCGGCGTTGTTTTTCTGTCATAGCCGTAGAGTGACCAGTTGTGCCTCGTGTCACTCTCTCCGATAACCAGGACGACGGTTTTTTTCTCCTCATCGCCAGTGTATGTCATGAGATCAAGGTTTGAAATTTTCAGGTTGGCATCGAGTTCCTCGACCAGACGGGCAGTGACACGAAGGGCCTCCTGCCAGTTATTATAGTAGTAGGGAAAATATATAAAAGGATTGGAACGGTATAATGACGGGTTAAGGTGAATAACAGTTGTCAGGAGCAGAAACACCACCAGTTGCCATCTTTGCCGCCTCGGGCTGGGCGAAGAGAGCGGAGTATTGATTACGTACCGCAGATAGAGTGTGAACAGAGCAATGCAGAGAACAGTATGTTTGATCAGGTACCAGCGGTAGTGGAGAACAAATTCCGTACTTTCACTCTGGTCTGTTGAAAAGATGGCGGCCATAATAGCGTTTTCTTCCTGGGCCACTCCGAAAATATCCTTTAATCCGGCATGAAAGCTCATATTGACAAAGAGCACCAGCAGGGTAAAAAAAGTTATATACTTGAGTTTTTTGGACTCCGGAAAATAAGGTTTGAGGGCCAGGAGGCTGCCAATCAGGAGCACCCCGATCAATGCAATCTTACCAGCACGGGCATGATTGAGATAACCAATAAGATAATAGGTCAGAGGAAATATAGAAAATACAAAAGCTTTGATGAACGGTGTTTTGAACATAAGTGAGTGCTGGAGACTGGTGCCTTTTCTTCTAATGGTTATCGGTAAGTGAAGGGTAAATGTCTGGCCCCAATGAAAGGAAAACAAAATAGACTCAACAGGCTCCGGGGCAGAGCACACGGTGAAGGCACTATAGCCCAATATACTATTGTTTTACAAGAGGAAGACGATGATGGGAGATGATGTGCATTAATATATCAGCAGCTGTTTTGAGTGTGAGAAAAACAAATAGCAGCCACGTTGATTCTCCACTTATGGCTGCACCGAGGATGATAATCAGATGCATGGGGATGATCCTTGCATAAGGGAAAAACATAAGAGTACCGATATTAGGATTTCCGGCAGCATCTTGTTCCTTATTATAGCGATAGGAAAAGGCGTGATTGAAAAGAAAAATGCCAAGTCCAACGGCTCCATGGAGCATAAAGTACGGTGAGGTTTCCGGGATGCTGGTTATGAGGAAGATAGCGTAAAAAAGATGGAATGCACCGTAATGGAAAAGGAAAAACCAGGCGGTGGATTTTTGGGTTTTCGGGGCGGCTTCTGCCTGTCTTCCATTGATTTTGAAGCCCTTTGTGCTGAATGACTTCAGAGCAAGAATGCGCCTCCAGTTAAAAAATCCGATAATCATGTTCTGCCACCAGTAAATCCAGAGGAGTTCCCCCATGGACCAGCGTTGAACAAGAGCCAGAACTATAACAATCAGGTTTGAGAAGAAGAGCAGCCGGATAGAAGGGTCTGTACGAAGTCTGTAGCGTACTGTTGTTTCTGTTATTTTCAAGTGTAATCCTCTGCAGATTCCTCTAGGTTTTATTTGACAAAACAGGGAATTAGGCTTTCTGCAACTCCGTTTACTTACAATGAACTGGGAAGAGTCTCTGAGAGACCAGTAGCTTAAAGAATATCGTACTCCTTGAGTTTGTTCAACAGGGTTTGGCGGGCAACTCCTAAAATCTTGGCCGTTTTACTCCTGTTCCCCTCATTTTGGGCAAGAGTTGCACGTATCATTTCCCGCTCCATATCTCGAAGTGTAACAGGTGCTGCCGTCGGATCCTGATTTGTCGTTGCTCCCTCGGGTCGTATTTGTGGTGGTAATTCCCGAATGGTGATCCGTTCACCGGGACAGAGGATTACAGCCCGCTCCACTGTGTTTTCAAGTTCACGAATATTACCAGGCCATTGATGCGCCATGAAGATGCGCAGTACTTCAGGGGCAAATCCCTTTATGTCTTTCCTATTTTTTACGGAATAGCGTTCAAGGAAAAGGGAGGCAAGTTCCGGAATATCTCTGGTACGCTCGCGCAGGGGAGGCAACTCCACCGGTACCACGGAAAGCCTGAAAAACAGATCCTGTCTGAACGTCTTTTCCTCAATCATAAGCTGCAGATTTCTGTGAGTTGCCGCAAGTACGCGCACATCGACCTTGATGGTCTCGCTTCCTCCCAATCTGTCCAGTTCTCCTTCCTGGAGTACTCTTAAAATCTTGGCCTGGGTCTGGAGGCTCATATCTCCAATTTCATCAAGAAACAGGGTCCCCTTGTCGGCCTGTTCAAAGCGGCCTTTACGTCTGGAAACAGCACCGGTGAATGCGCCTGCTTCGTGTCCAAAGAGTTCACTTTCAAGAAGATTTTCATTGAGGGCTGCGCAGTTTACTTTGATAAATGGATACTGTTTTCGATTACTCTGCTGGTATATGGCGCTGGCAATCAATTCTTTTCCCGTCCCGGATTCTCCGGTGATGAGTACAGTGGCGTCGGAAGGGGCAACAAGCTCAAGGGTTGCAAAAAGTTCCTCCATGGCCGGACTGCTCCCTATTATGTTGCCGAATGAAAAGCGTTTTTCCAGATGTTTTTTTAACCTGATATTTTCCTGCTTCAGTTCCTGAAAGCCAAGGGCCTTCTCCATGACCATTTTCAGTTCATCAATATCTATGGGTTTGGCTACATAGTCAAAGGCACCTTCACGCATTGCTTTGACGGCTGTTTCAACCGATGAAAAAGCAGTGAGGACTATCACCGGGATGGTTGAATGCACTGTATCGTTAAGTGCCCTCAACGTGGCTAGTCCATCCATGCGAGCCATTTTCATATCCAGTAGGATCAGGTCTATCGGTTCCCGTTGTTCCTGTTCCAGAAATGGGATCACCTGATCACCATCATCAACTTCCATAATATGAAAGTCTTCCCCGGAGAGGTTCACCTTCAGCATGGTTCGATGGGCAGTATCATCATCCACCAGCAGAATTCGCTTTTTATTTGTCTTGCTCAAACCTGTTCTCCGGGAAGGATTATCTTCATAGTGCTGCCTTTTCCAAGAGTGCTTTCCAACGCAGACATCGCTCTACAAGTAGCTGGCAGCATGATTTAACCATTTCAGTTTTCCCATTATACTGCGCCAGATCTTTCTCTACAATGGTGAACTCCTCTCAACCTTCTACAGGGCTGCATTACCAAAATAGTAAAAGATCCTTCAAGTAAGGGCTGCTTTCCAGCATCTTGAATGTGTTGACCAGAAACACAAAAGGAACATTTTTGTATTTTTAAGTGTTTTTGGGACATAAGAAATTTCCTAACAGTCCTTGCCTTCCCACTTGTAAATAATATATCATTCTTTATGGCAAGAGGTACTCTTGCTCCATTCAAGAGCAACACTAACCACTCAATTTACCTCCTGGATGAACTCATGAAAACAATTCCCATAACCTCAGGGAGATGACCGATGAATACTATGCTACATGTTTTCGTACTCTTTTTTACAGCTGCATTTTTTTTCTTTTTTAACGCTGCAGTATATGCCTCCCCTCCAATAAAGGCTGCAGGATGCAAAACGGAGTACTTTCTTATCCAAGATCTGGCTCGTGGGTATAAATCAAAAACAGCAGGAATTGTCATACCACAGAAAACCGGAAACAAGGTTGCTATAAAATTATTAACTGCACAGCAGGTAGACTTTGCCTTCACCTGTAAACCACAGGATAATCTCATAAAAAAATTTAACATCAGCCCCGAAATTACTCAAAACTGGAAATCATTCATCATTGCAAATGATCCTATCATTGTCGTTATTCACCGTGAAAATGGTATTATTTCATTAACTTTGGAGCAACTCAGTGGCATTTTTTCTGGAAAAATAAAGAACTGGAAAGAAATAGGTGGGATAGAGACACCGATTCAGGTTGCCTATCTTGACAAAACTGTTGAGAGCGGAGTTCTCACTCTTTTTAAAGAGCTGGTTCCAGACTCAGAGAATAACACAACAAAACAGGTGAAACTCAGACCCGATGCGTTTCAGGCAGCAGGGCCTAAGCAACTTGGAGCCTATGTGGCACAAAACCCCGGCGGTATAAGCTTTATGGCCCTGAGTTCTTATCGACGTCGTTACGGTTCCAAGGTGAACATTAACGGTGTCCCCCCAAATCGGGAAACCATTAAAGACGGAAGTTACCCACTAACAGTGACTTACCATATAATTTATGACAAACGAAAGGAGGAAACCCTGAAATCATTTCTTGGCTACATACAAAGTCAGGAAGGGATATCCATTATTAATCAGGGTTTTATCTCTCGTACCGAAAATAGATAGGGCCAAATATTAATGAAAGTGCACTCTTTAAACACCAAAATTATCCTCTGGACCGGGCTTTGTATTGCCTGCACCGCAATGATCCTTGTGGGGTATTCATCCTGGAACCTGAGACGTAATGCTGTTACACTTGCTCAATCGACTCTTCGCACATTCGCTCATCAACGTGGGTCTCTCATCGAGCAGGACATAAGCAGTGCCCTTGACACAAGTCGTACATTGGGGCAAGTCCTCAGCAAAGTTCACGACAGTGAATCTCCCTTAGATATCCCACGTTACGAGGCCTCTCAGCTCGTTCGAAGTATACTTGAAGAGAACCCTCACTTTTTAAGCGCATTCACCTGTTGGGAACCACTTGGTTACGACTATATGGATGACGGCTACAAAAATGAAGAAGGACACGACGAATCAGGTCGTTTTGCACCACTGTGGCGCAGGGGAGAAAACGGGCAGGCATTTATTCAACCCCTGCTTTTAAGTCCTCTTCACATGAAAAACAGTCAGGTACAAGCTTGGTATACTTCGCCACAGACAAAAAAAAACGCACACGTTTTTGGTCCAAGTTACGATAGTGAAAATGATCGCTGGTTTGTCACGGTCACAGTACCCATTCTTGATCAGAATAAATTCCAGGGAGTTGTTGGTGTTGATCTTGATTTGGGGCCGTTGCAAAACTCAATCCTCACAGAAGAACTCTTTGACGGCAATGCACAAATCTCTGTATTAAACCAAAATGGAGTTTATGTTGTCGGTAGCAACCCTGAGCATTTTTCAGAAGGAGAACTGTTAGATTCCTGCGATGAACATGGTTTTTTATATAATTCTTTACAGAATCATGAAGAGATTTTTGGTGTTCATAACAATCAATTTCATATGTTGCTTCCCATCCCCCTCAGTAACAGCGACACAACCTGGAACCTCCTCTTTGTTGTTCCTGTGCCGTCCCTGACAAAAGAAATCACCACCCTGATGTGGAAACAGATTGCACTCCTGATAGGTATTTTGGTCGTCATGCTTCCCGTTTCCCTATTAGGCACCAGACGCATTCTGAACCGCCCTCTATCCCTTCTCCTTGAAGGTGTTCAAAAAGTTTCCGGTGGTAACTTGGACCATGAGGTAACAGTTGCTTCCTCCGATGAGATCGGAACCATAGGCATGGCGTTTAATACCATGCGCATTAAACTCAAGGAGATGGTCTCTGCCCTTGAAAAACATCAATTGGAACTGGAAGATAAAGTCGCTCAACGGACCAAAGATCTTGAAAGCAAGAACAATGAAATAGAAGAACATCGAGGTAAGCTGCAAAAAGCATTGGATGAAACATCTGCCCTCATCCAGGCCATTCTTAAAGAAGGTGGAAGTCTTGATGTTTTTTTTGAAAATCCGGGCCTCCAGTCTTGCTGGGAGTTGATGAAGTGTACCAAAGAAGAATGTCCCTGTTATGGGAAAAAATCTCTTCGGTGCTGGCAGGTTGATAACACACTCTGCTACGATATGGGATGTAAAGAAAACTTTAAAGAAAAATTTATTGAGTGTCAGAAATGTAGGGTTGTAAAAGAGGCGACTCATGACCCGTTGCAGCAAATTGGTGAACATTTCAATAACATGATCTTTATGCTTCAGACCAATAAAAAAGAACTGGATCAAGCACACCAGCGCCTCCTCCAATCACAAAAAATGGAATCTGTCGGACAGTTGGCTGCTGGCATTGCTCATGAAATCAATACACCGGCCCAATTTGTGGGTACCAATCTTGATTTCCTGACAGAGGCATTTACTGATATAAACACTCTTGTGGAATCATTGAAAGAAATACCTTTTTTAAAAGAGGGAAGTGGTACCAAGGCATTTGAAAATGCACTTGAAGAAGCAGACTGGGACTACCTGGTTGCCGAACTTCCTCAGGCACTTGCTCAATCAAGGGATGGTATTGAACGGATCAGCTCAATTGTTCTGGCCATGAAAGATTTTTCTCATCCGGCAAGTAAAGAAATGACTCCGTCCGACTTAAATAAGCTTATTGCCACCACCATGACTGTTGCCAGAAATGAGTGGAAATATGTTGCAGAACTCATAACTGACTTTGACCAGCAATTGCCTCAGGTTCCTCTTTTAGCAGATCAGATGGGGCAGGTAATTCTCAATATACTTGTTAATGCAGCCCATGCCGTTGAAGAACGATACGGGAGTAATCCTGAAACTGGAGTCATAAAAATATCTACTGAGCGCACTGGCGACACAGTCAAAGTACGATTGGTGGATAACGGAACAGGTATGCCCGAAGACGTAAAAAGTCGAATCTTCGACCCTTTCTTCACCACCAAAGAAGTCGGTAGGGGGACAGGTCAGGGCTTGGCCATTGCCTATGATATTATCGCGAATAAACATGGCGGTAAGCTGGAATGTGAAAGTGAAAAAGGAAAAGGAAGCACCTTTGTGATTACTCTTCCACTCTGATAATCACCAGAGAGAACAGAGACACTTACATAAGCCGCTTTTAAACATATTCCCAAACCTATCCACTCTCATCCTTTTTTTATAGTGTGCAAAAGAAAAATATCTGGTCTAACGGCTCCTTGAAACATAAACCCAGGGGATTACCGGGAGGCTGATTATACGAAAGATACAGAGAAAAGATAGCATACATCATCGTGGAAAAAAATAGAAAATTTGACAAACAGACTAATATGGGTGTATATACACCCATATGGCCGATTCTAATACTATACACTTGGAACTATCCAACATACCTGCTCAATGTGTTGCCTATAATTTTCAGAAAACCGCAAGGGTAATAACATCTTTTTACAGAAGAACGATTGCCCCATCTGGTCTAAAAGGCAATCAGTTCCCTTTGTTGCTCGCAATAAAACTGTCACAACCAATTTCTATAACAGAGCTTGCAAAGACCCTGGATTTGGACCGGACAACATTGAGTAGGAACTTGAAAATACTTGAAAAAAATAGTTATGTTAGTTTAGAGCAAAGTAATGATCACCGCATACGAAACGTTCAGTTATCTGGAGAGGGAGAAGTGATTCTTAATCTTGCTCTTCCCCTATGGCAACAAGCTCAAAACACCATAGTAGAAAAAATTGGAAAAGATCAGTGGAGCAATCTTTTGTCTTCCTTCCATGATTTAGCAAGTATCGTAAAGTAGTTTTTTTTACCATGATAGGTGTACCTACACCTATCGTCAGCACACACGAACCATAGGGAAAAATTATGTTTATTATTGACGCAAAGCCACCTGAGAATCCAACCAAAAAACTGAAAGCAATGCTTGATGTCTTCGAAAAAAAGTTTGGTGGGGTGCCACCTCATTTTAAACTTTTGGGGACATTAAATTCAGATGAATTAGAGATTACCTTGGACTATGTAATTCGCCTGATGCAACATCCAACAATCAATCCTGATCTATTCACTTTCCTACGACTGCATATAGCTCAACAAGAAGGATATCGATATTGTGTACAGTTTAACACAAATCTTTTGAAATCTGCTGGTTATGACAATGATATAATCATAAAATCATCAGGTGATATCAGCAAAGTGCCATTTGAAAAGAAACTTCAAATTTTAGCAATTAAAGCTGTAAAAGGGGTGTTGCGATTTAAAGAATTTGGAAAAAGAGATCTGGACGAACTGTATGGGGTTGGTTGGGATGACAATGAGATTTTTGATGCCATTAATCATTGTGGCTTTATGTTGAAAAATGGAAGATTAATCAGTTCCTATATTCTCAAGTAGTTGTAAGCAAATGTATAGACTGCACTGATTTGTCCATTACTTTTAGTAAGCAGTTTTGTCCCAAACAAAAAAATTGCTATAGTAACCGTTTTTTGTTTTAAATACCGCTCTCGGTATTGTTAAGTACTTTCCTTAGGAAAGAAAAATGGAGTACAGAGTAGCAATCACTATGTTTATATTATTTATAATTGGTATGTTTCGTTTTTAACTGGGCTTTTGATGGTAAATTTGGACTGGATAATGTTATTCCAACCCAGAGTCGGGATAATTTAATAATTCAAGATCTTCGACCTGGCTCTTTAGACAATTTTAACAGCATTGCACTTGATGAAGCGCAGAATCATATTTTCTTCGTTGCCGAACACTCATAATTTCTTCCTGTCAGTCTTTTTATCAATGACTTAACCGAGTGTCCACTCTTTCATGGCAGGATCACTCGATAATTTGCCATTTTCTCCCAATAATACAAAAGCAGGAACTCAATCAACTCTTTAAACGAGGGAATCACTAATGGGAAAAATTCATCCTGTCACACCTTCCACTGAAAATGTAACAATTCAAATTCCTGATTCACCATGGGCAGACTCTTTAGAGGATTCCGTCAAAAAACTTCAGGTTGAACCTTCACAAGGGCTTAGTACAACAGAGGCCAGCGCACGTCTACAGACCTTTGGTCATAATATGTTGCGGGAAGTTAAGTCTAAGAGTTCATTGACGATCTTTATTAATCAGTTCAAAAATCTCATTGTCGTGTTCCTTATTGCCGCATCACTCCTCTCTTTTTCTTTTGGCGAATATGTGGAAGGCCTGGCGATTGGTATTGTTATTGTTATTAACGCTATTATTGGTTTTGTAACAGAATTAAAAGGAGCCCGTTCCATTGAGGCTCTGCGCAAACTCGGCAGTGTCAGCTCACGTGTGCGAAGAGATGGCAGGATAAGTGAGATTCTCGCCAACGACCTTGTTCCAGGTGACATTATTATACTGGAAGGTGGCGATGTCATCTCCGCTGATCTTCGTATCATTACTGCTTCAAGACTTCAATCCGACGAATCTGTTCTCACCGGTGAATCCCTCCCTGTCGGCAAATCAGTGGAAGTGCTTGGAGAAGGAACATCCCTTGCCGACAGAGATAATATGCTTTTCAAAGGTACGGCCCTTACTCGAGGTTCGGGAGAGGCGGTGGTCATTGCTACGGGAATGGAGACTGAGCTTGGGAAAATTTCCTCTCTGGTTGCAGGAACCAAAGAAGATGCGACCCCCCTTGAGAAAAGGCTCAATCAGCTCGGAAACTGGCTTATCTGGGTATGTCTCATTATTGCAGTATTTGTCGTTGTAACAGGGTTAATGGCAGGACAAGAGTTGTACCTGATGATTGAAACAGGCATTGCCCTTGCTGTAGCCTCAATCCCCGAAGGCTTGCCAATTGTTGCAACAATTGCCCTGGCAAGGGGCGTATGGCGTATGGCCAAACGTAATGCACTAATAAAGGAGCTATCAGCAGTCGAAACACTCGGAGCAACAAGCATTATCTGCACCGATAAGACAGGAACACTTACCGAAAATCGTCTCACCGCGGTGAAGTTTGCCATTGCAACCGGTTCGATTGATATACATATAAATTCCCCGGAAAAAGAAAAAACCTTTGTTGGTGATGCAGGAGAAATTTCTCTCCCTGAAACCAATAGAGCACTGCAACATGTTCTTGAAGTTGGTGTCCTCTGCAACAATGCTGAGATTACCCTCTCTCCTGAAGGAGTTATAGTAAAATCCGTAGGGGATCCGCTGGAGGTTGCCCTTCTTGCGATTGCCGTAAAAGCTGGTATGACCAGAGAAGACCTCGCTGTTCAATTCCCTGAAGACAAAGAAACATCCTTTGATTCGGATATCAAAATGATGGCAACTTATCATCGTGTTGACGAAGGGTACCGAATAGCTGTAAAAGGTGCTCCGGAAAGCGTTATTGAAGCATGTGACACACTCTTCACGGGGGATGGTGGAACTGCACTGACCGCTGAAGACAGGAAGCAGTGGAGTCAGTTAAATGAAGAAATGGCGGCTAAGGGGCTTCGTGTTCTGGCTTTGGCTGAAAAGCAGTCAAATAATCTGGAGGAGGAACCTTACGCCAAACTTCAGCTTGTCGGTCTGGTCGGGTTGATGGATCCACCCCGTGAAGATGTAAAAGAGGCATTGGCACAGTGTCGCGAAGCCGGGATTCGCGTTATCATGGCTACAGGAGACCAGGCGGTGACAGCCCAGGCGATAGGGAGAGCCGTTGGCCTTGTAGCTGAGGATAATGCCCAGGTTATTCATGGACTTGATTTGGGCAGGCTTGTAGACCTTTCTGAAGCCGAGAAAGATAGAATTGCTTCAGCACAGCTTTTTGCAAGGGTCAGCCCAAGCCAGAAGCTTGACCTGATAGCCTTTCACCAGGAAAGACATGCAATTGTTGCGATGACCGGAGACGGAGTGAATGATGCTCCTGCTTTGAAAAAGGCTGACATTGGTATCGCCATGGGACTTCGTGGCACACAGGTTGCCAGGGAAGCATCCGACATGATTCTTAAGGACGATTCCTTTGCTTCAATTGTTCATGCTGTTAAACAGGGCAGGATTATTTTCAAAAACATTCGGGCGTTTGTCATTTATCTCCTGTCCTGTAATCTCAGTGAAGTGATGACAGTCACCTGTGCGATGTTACTCGGCATGCCTCTGCCACTTCTCCCCCTACAGATTCTTTTTCTCAATATCGTCACCGATGTTTTCCCTGCCCTTGCCCTTGCAGCTGGAGAAGAGAACGACAATATTATGAAAAACAAACCGCGGGACAAGCGTGAACCCATCATGTCTAAAATACACTGGTTCGCTGTTTCAGGCTATGGAGCAATCATGACTTGTGCCGTTCTTGGTGCTTTTTACATTTCACTCAACACTTTGAATTTACCAGAAAAAGAGTCTGTCACCATATCTTTTCTGACCCTGGCTTTTGCTCAACTCTGGCATGTATTTAACATGCGGGAACGCAACTCAGGGGTTCTAAACAATGGTATTATTAAAAACCCTTTTATCTGGGGAGCACTTGCTCTTTGTACAGTGCTTCTTATGTTGGCCCTGTATGTTCCATTTATGGCAAATATTCTCAGGCTTGCAAACCCTGGATTTATTGGCCTGGCCCTAGTCTTGGCAATGAGCCTTCTGCCACTTCTGGGTGGACAGTTGTTTCACTTAATTCTTGGTCGAAAATAGACCTGATGAAGATTGATGTTCAGATAGGACTTATCTGAGCATCAATCAGCCTAAACTGATTGTGCTTCAAAAGCAGGCAAAAAACAACGTGCAAAAGGGGACAATCAGAAGTGGTCCCCTTTGTTTGAACAAGTATCTTTTTTTTGAGATTTTCTATAGTTCTCTTCAATTGAGTAGATCACTTCTCGCATTTTTCACGCAAGAAAATCTCCCAAAAGCTAAGACTTTTTCTGAAAAACTTCCCCGGAGAGGCTCTCTTTTAGCATGGTTTGATGGGCAGTATCATTATCCACCAGTAGAATTCGCTTTTTATTCGCTTTACTCACACCTGTTCTCCGGGAAGGATTATCTTCATGGTGGTGCCTTTTCCAAGTGTACTTTCCACTTCAATACGTCCGTGATGCTGTTCTATGATCTGATGACTCACGGCAAGACCGAGCCCTGTTCCATCTTTGCGGGTTGAAAAAAATGGATCAAAAAGTTTTTCCTGCTCCTCATCTGTCATACCATGCCCCGTATCGCTCACCTCGATGCAGATGTCGTCGTTTTTTTTGTGTGCAGCCAGAAGTATTGTGCCACCATTCTCTGTTACGCTGATACTGTTTTTGAGCAAGTTCAAAAGTACCTGAAGGAGGAGGTCCGGATCTGCATTGAATACTAGTTCTGAGTCATAGTCCTTCTGGAAATCGATCTGATGTGCCGCAAAATCCACTTCCATCAGACTGGAAAGCTTTCCAAACAGTTCCTCTGCTTTCACTTGTATACGCTGAGGTTCACGTGCTCTTGCAAACTGGAGAAGGCTGGAAATTGTCTGATTGAGACGATCCACTTCGGAGACCATGAGGTCAGCATATTTTTTTCCATCACTGCCAGGTTCCGACCTGGTGCCAAAGTATTGCGCAAAACCGCGCAGTGTTCCTAAGGGGTTTCGTATTTCATGAGCGACTCCGGCCGCCATTTTTCCCAATGAGGCAAGTCGCCTGGAAAGTTCGAGTTGCTGTTCAACTTTTCTGATATCCCGCATGTCTCTTAGGATAATCACCAGTCCTGTCTTTTTTCCATTATGGTCTAAAAGAGGTGAGGTTGAGAGTTTAACCGGGATATCTTCCCCCAGTGGGTTGTGACAAAGGACATCACTCTCGATGAGCAGTTGATCCTGCTGCTGATCATCCGTAAAGGAAGAGAAAAGTTCCTGAGGTTGCAAGTTATTCATCTCTGAAAAACGACGGGAAAGCAACTGTTCTGCCTTTTTATTACAGGAAACGATGGCATTGCTGCTGTTCAGGGTAATAAGTCCGGCCGGCATGCTTTCGATAACATTGTCAGTATAGAGCTGCATATTGACCAGGGTAGATTTACCAACTCGAATGCTCTGATAGAGAAAAAGAAAATACAGTCCAGCACTCCCGAGTAAAAAGAGGAGGGCTCCCATAAGGAGCGCCCGGGTTTTGTCTTCCTGCCGCGCAGTGTCGAAGGCGCTGGTTCCCAGACCAACCACGATTAATTGACGGCCTTTGTTCTGCATTTCCTCCTGCATCATCTGCATATGTTGATACATTTTGCCACGCATGGAATTGGATGGTGACGATGGCGTAGGTTTCCTGCCGCGTCTTGGCATAAGTGGTGGAAGTGGCTCAAAAATTCTTGCCAGTTCAAATACACTTTTTTCCGGTATTGTCCGGGTGACTGGTGATTCTGCGTCAAGTATTCGTTGAACCTCCTCTTTGTCTATTGGTGGGGGAAGGTCGCCTGCTTCGGCAACGCTTTCACCATTCTCGTGAAGAATGCGAATGTAAACGACGCTCTCTTCTTTGGTTGTCTCTTCAACCAGAGTTTCGAGGGGGTTACTTCCGCTCATGTAGTGCATCATTGATGTTCTTGCTCCCGCTTCAAAAGAACGTATCAGGGTCAGGCCCTGCTGGAGGAGGGAATTCTCAAGGAGGCGCTGTTCACGGTTGAGGTTGCGAACGGTTGTAAATGCAAGGATAACAGCCAGGAGGCAACTTGCAAGGATGAGTACAAGAGCGGGTTTTGAGAATTTAAATGGCTGGTGAGTGGAAGGCATCATAGGATACTGTCTTACTGAGGATATGTACTTTGAGATGGTTGGCTATTTGTTTCATTAAAAACACAGTATAACATAAAAAAAGGCGAAAAGTCGTGTGTGATATCAGAACCACGACCTTTCACCTCTTAAGAGATACTGAACTGGGTACCGGCGTGCTTATCGTTCAACACCGGTATTTGTGTCCTTGCCGTACTCTGTAAAATTATTCTGCAGCAAAAGCTGCCTGGCGCTTGGCTTGCAGTTCCTGTCGCATGGTGAAGATTTCTTTTTCCTGTGCCTGCAGTTCACCTTGGGTCATTGCGGGGTTACGGGTTGCTTCTCTATAGGCGAACTGTTTGTCATGGATCTGTTTGCGGAGCTCTACGGTTGCATCGAGAAACGCATTCCTTTTTTCAACCATTTCTGGGTTCATCATCGCGCCGCCGCGATTTTTGTAACATCTGCCCTGCTTCATTCCCTTGTGTCCCATTCCCATACAGGGACCAGCGTTATCACGAAAACAATCCTGACCATTGTTGCCCATCATTCCCTGTCCCCGCATACTGCCTGGACCCTGTCCGTTCATCATTCCCTGACCATTCATTCTTCCGTAGCCAGGACCAGCAGCAGGGATCTGAGGGTCTGGAGTAGCTGTGGTTGTCGCCAGAGCAACGCCTGCTACAAGTGAAAGGGCCATAGCTGCTGCTACAATATTTCTTTTCATTTTCATGGTGGTTCTCCTTAGTAGGTTGATGTTTGTTTTGAAATACTCAAAACGGGCTTTGTCAATATCGACTCTGCCTTTTACTTAGCATGTAGCGTGCCATGCCGGGATTTTAGTTTCATTGTCTTGTCTAACCATATAAATTTATGTAATAAAAAAAGTATGGTGTCTGATGTTTCAAGATGTGCGAAAAGAGAGGTGTCTAATTTATGTGCACTTCTGAAACGGAGAGACAGGAGGGAGTGTAAAAAAAATGGACAAGGTGTTCTGTTGACGGGGGAGATCCCCATCCGCCTCTTAAGTGACACAAAAAAGGCAGATGGAGAAAAAGGGAGGATTTTAATACTTGAATTTCGAGTGGAGTATTTTTAACTCGGCCTCAGCTTTATAACCGCTGATCATGCTTCCTAAAGCACCTTTGATTGCAGCCATGGACATGTATACGTGGATAATAAACATGGCTATCATGGCAGCGCCAAGGAAGTTGTGAATAACCGCTGAAAGGCGGAGAGTGTCAATGTTTGCAGGAAAAGAATAGAGAAAATACCCTGTGACGGCCATGACAGCCCCACCAAGAGTTGCCAGCCAGAACCACATTTTTTGCCCCGCATTGAATTTCCCTGCAGGAACCGGTTTCTTCTCCTTACTCAGATAACCGCCCATAATTATCATCCACTTCAGATCATAAAGAGCGGGGAGCATATCTTTAATCCAGACCAGAAACATAAAAACTGCAAATCCTGCAAATACCACTGCAGAGAGCAGATGGATGGTGCGGGCCATTATACCGATTGCCCCTCCGCCAAGGAGTGAGGCATAGATGATCATAAGTCCGGTGATCACCAGCAGGCTGAATGAGAGAGCAGCGCACCAGTGAACAATACGGACAAAGAGGTTGTAGCAGTAGACCTGCTTGCCACTATGGTCAAAGACCATGGGGCCGATTGCAATGTAGTGGAAAAAAAATATAACAGGAACAATGGTGATCACCAGAAGAAACAGTCTCGGAAATAGAAACTGCTGCAGATTGGTGAAAAGTTGGCCATACTGCTGCCACTCTCCCGTGAAATTCGCATTAATCTGCTGATACGCAACAGTGAGCAACGGTTCCGATCCAACAGCTTTCGGTAGCTGCCCCGATGATTGGGCAATGGCCAGTCCAGCCATTGTCAAAAATAGAATGCAGCCTGGAAGAATAATTTTCTTCATAAGCATCCTCGCAATGAGTTTGTTACGTAATCGTTCTCAATGGATCGGAGTTAACAAGTAGCAGACGATCACAGTACGTTTTTCTGTCTGTGATCGTCTGTCACGATGCGGGCAAGATCCATCGGGAACTATTACTTCTTATTATAGGCTTTATTCCATCCCCATGCATTTGCACCGGAGCCACGCTTAAAGACTCGTTCCCGATATACATCGGCAACTTCATCAGCATCACCTGCGATCAGCGATTTGGTGGCACACATTCCGGCACAGAGAGGTACCTTTCCTTCGGCGATCCGATTCTGACCATAGAGTCTCTGCTCTTTATCACTAAACGTTTCTTCGGGGCCACCGGCACAGAAGGTGCATTTGTCCATGGCACCACGGGCACCGAAGACCTGCCCGCTGGGGAACTGTGGGGCTCCGAATGGACAGGCCATAAAACAGTATCCGCAGCCAATACAGGTCTCCTTGTCGTGAAGCACAATGCCGTCATCACGTTGATAAATACAGTCCACTGGACAGACAGCGATACACGGTGCATCCGAGCAGTGCATGCAGGCGACTGATATTGATTTTTCTCCAGGTTTTCCCTGGCCTATGGTTATAACCCTGCGTCTGTTTACACCAACCGGTATATGGTTACCTTCCTTACAGGCCACCACGCAGCCGCCGCAGTCAATGCAACGTTCTATGTCACATAAAAATTTCATGCGTCCCATCTAGTATTCCTCCTATGCTCGGCTGATTTTACACAGACCGTCTTTAGTTGCCTGAATCTGGGTAACAATGTCATACCCATAGTTGGTACAGACATTGGCTGCATCGCCAGCCACATAGGGCGCATGGCCTTCGGGATAATTACCGGCAATGGATTCCCCCATGAGAGTTCCTCCGAAATGATACGGCATGAAGATGGTCTTTTCATCAACACGTTCGGTGAAAAATGCCTTGACCTTTACCTTACCGCCTTCAGGCGACTCAATCCAGATCATTTCACCATCCCGCACCCCCAGGTTGTTACCGGTAACCGGGTTGACTTCCGCATACATTTCTGGCTGCAGCTCAGAAAGATACTTATTGCTTCTCGTCTCGGCACCTCCGCCCATGTGTTCAACCATACGGCCAGTGGTGAGTACGAATGGGAATTTGGCAGCCAGATCCGGACTCTGTTCGCTCTTATAGCGTGTGTTGACCCTGAAGTGATTAGGTTTGTCCTCGTAGGTCGGATAGCTGGCAATGAGATCCGGGCGTGGTGAATGGAGGGGTTCCCGATGGATCGGAATTTGATCAGGGAAGTTCCAGACTATGCAACGAGCTCTGGCATTGCCAAAAGGTGCCATACCGCGTTTGATAGCTTCTTTGATGGTCTTTTGTGAGAGGTCGGTTTTCCAGTTGGTGCCTGGTACAACATCCTTGAATTCAGGATAGCCGCCTTTGACCTCACTGCCTGGATTGTAAATTCCCTCGGCAGCAAGCTGGTTTTCAGTACGTCCACTCATGTCATAGGTTTTTTCAAGACCGAAGCGGTTTCTGAACGGAAGACCACCTTTGGCCACTGATTTCGAAATGTCATAGAGAATAGGTGTGCCGGGATGTTCTTCGGTCCAGCATGGCCACGGCATACCATAATAATCACCATTGCATGGGCCACCCTTTGCCTCGAGGGTTTCGATGTCAAAGGTGTGCCAGTTTTCCATGTGCTTCTTGATCCGTTCAGGAGTCTGTCCGTTATAACCGATGGTCAGCATCCCTTTGTTGATCTCACGGGTGATATCTTCAGGTACTTCTTTGATGTTTTTATAGAACTTGTCGGCAAAACCAAGACGTTCCACAAGCTCTTTCATGATGTGGTAATCGTCTCTGCAGCCATTGATGGGTTCAACGATTTTGTCACGCCACTGAATCTGCCGTGATGTCGATGTTACTGAGCCAGAGGTCTCATACTGGCTTGAACATGGCAGGAGATAAACGTTGTCCGTGGTGCAGGTGGCTGCTGCCATGGTGGGGAAAGGGTCAACGATGACAAAGAGATCAAGTTTGTTATAGGCTCTGACGACTCGATCATACTGGGAGTTTGAGTTGGAGCCGCAACCCCATTGGATCATCGCCTTGATCGGTGTGTACTGATCAATCTTCTCTTCACCGAGTACCCCTTCATACCAGCGGGCAAGACTGAAACCCTTGGCGTTCATCCATTCCTTCTCTTTGAATCTGGAAACGATGAAATCATAATCAACATCCCAGACCCGGCACCAGTGTTTCCAGGAGCCATCAGCGAGACCGTAATAGCCTGGCAGTGTATCGGCCAGAACGCCCACATCAGTTGCGCCCTGAACATTGTCATGACCACGGAAAATATTGGTTCCACCACCGGATTTGCCCATGTTACCGAGTACCAGCTGCAGGATACAGAAGGCGCGGGTGATGGATGATCCGATATGATGCTGAGTTCCACCCATGCACCAGGTCAGTGAAGTGGGACGGTTTGTAGCCAGAAGCTTGGCAACGTGCCGTGTCTGGGCCGCCGGAATGCCAGTAACATTTTCAACTTCTTCCGGTGTATAATGGGCTGCAACCTTAACCATTTCCGGATAACCGGAGACACGTGTACGAATAAATTCCTTGTCTTCCCAGCCCTTCTGGATGATTTCGTTGATTAGTCCCATGATGAAAACACAGTCGGTGCCTGGGCGAATGCGTACAAAATCAGTCGCCTTGGCTGCAAGTTTTGTGAAACGCGGGTCAACGACAATAATCGGTGCGTTGTTGACCTCTTTGGCATGTAGAATATGCTGCATGGAAACCGGATGTGCCTCAGCTGCATTTGATCCGATAAAAATCATTGATTTGGTGTGTCTCATATCGTTGAGACTGTTTGTCATTGCTCCGTAACCCCATGTATTGGCGACACCTGCCACCGTTGTAGAGTGTCAGATCCTCGCCTGGTGGTCGACGTTGTTCGACCCCCAGAAAGCTGCAAATTTTCGTTGCAGATAGGCCATCTCTGTGGAGACTTTGGCACTACCGTTGAGGTGTAGGGCATCGGGGCCGTCCGTATCCCGGATGGTTGTTAATTTGGCAGCAATTTCATCCATGGCTGTATCCCATGAGATCTTCTGCCACTTTCCGTTGACCCGTTTCATAGGGCTTTTAAGCCGTTTTTCAGAGGTTACCATGTCAATGGCAGAGGCACCTTTACAACAGTAGCCACCACGACTGACCGGGTGATCCTGGGCTACTTCCTGTCTGACCCAGACTCCGTTTTGGACTTCAGCATTAATTCCACAACCAACAGCACAGTGGGTGCAGATGGATTTGACCATTTTAGAGTCAGGGTATGCTGCCTTTACAGCAGCCGGGGTGGCTGCTTTTGCTGTCATTTTTGTCGTCATAACAGCACCAGTTAAAGCCGCCGTTGCTGCTGAAAGTTTCAGAAATGAACGCCTGGCAACCTTGGGATTCAGGGTTACCCGGCTGGTCTTTGTCCCCACTGCAGAGGAACTGCGAATTTTTCGTTGAGCCATGTTTAGGTTCTCCTTTCTTGATTAACGCAGGGAATCGTAATATTTTTTAAAGGAATCTGTCTTTTTGTACAAAACTTCGTCGGGACGCTTTTCCGTCGCGCTTTCCTGAGCTTTTGCTTTTCTCCCGACAAGTGCAGTCCCTGCAACCACCGCGGTGCCTGCAAAGATTTGCTTGAGAAAGGAGCGCCTTTTGTCATCATTTTGTTTCATACGTTTTGTCCTCCATAGAGAGTTATGGGGTGCTGCTGCACTACGTCACACTGCGTTGTGCGGGCTTTAAGTAAAAAAACTGTTACAATTGTTAATGAATCGTCTCCGGTTCGCTTTCAAGAAGCCCCTGTTCAAGTTCCAGGTAGGCGTCAAGGAAGTTAATGCACTTGGTATAAAATTCAGCCTCACTATTTTTGCTGATACGCTCTCTGATCTGTTTTGTAGTCGGGATAAGAAAGTGCAGCAGCAGTTGATCCTGTATGCCTCGCGTCTCCGCTAACCCCTGTTTTTCTTCATTGATAAGGGTGATTAAGGCATCGAGCATAATGGGTAGAGAGTCTTCGGGGTCGGTGAATTTACTCTCCTTGACCAGTTGCGCCTGCTTAAGAATTTCCCTAAAATCTGCAAGGCTTGGACCGTAACTTTTACCATCTATATAATAGGCAGCATTTAGGGGAAGAAGCTGTTTTGAGTAAGGATCTACAAAAAGTGAGTGGTGTTCGTCTTTGATCTCCTGAAGGCTTTTGGCGGCCAGGGTTGTTCCGAGTTCATGGATAGCGGTGTCCAGATGCTGGTCGATGTGTTCCTTATCAAGTGCAGCAAAAAAACCCCGCCAGCGGCTGAGGCGGTCAGCATCTGGTTCGTCCTGGAAAAATGATTTCAGGAGATCAAGAAAACGTAGCCGTACCCGGCAGAGGTCTCTATCTGTGAGGTCTGTTTCCATTATACCTTCTCGCTGGACTGGTAGAGGTTAATAACACGGCAATCTTCGCAGTAGGAGAGGAGGTCGTCCTCACTGTCCCACATGTTTTTGCTGGAAAGAATAGCCATGACTCTTTCAAGTGATTTACGGGTACCAAATATCTTGCCGCAGCCTTTACATTTAGCTGGTTCCGCCTGGGAGAGGAGTTTTTCGCTGAAAAAGGAAGATTGCAGCGCTAGTCCCGGGCTTATCGTCAGAGCCTGTTCCGGGCAGACACTGACACAGATACCGCATTGTACGCATTGCACCGGAGTGTGCTTCAAAGAGTAACTGGCACCGTCGGCAACCAGAGCCTCCATACGACACTCATTGACACAGGCAATGCACTGGGTACACCTGTCCTGGTCACAAATGATTTCTCCAAAATATTCTGTGGCGATTGTTGCGGGTTCAGCATCACTCTGCTGCCGAAGAAACTGGATAATGTCTATAAGTTTCTTTCTGCGGCCGCTGAAGGAAAAATCATGGTAGAGATGTGCCAGTATGTCTTGGCCGCCGGTCTCGTCAAGAATGGCTTCCAGTTCAGATACAGTTGTCAAGCGGATAACCTCATCCTGCTTGAAGAGGGTTTGTAAAATTGCATTGCTTAAGGTCATTTGTGCTTCTGTATGGGAACTGTCCTTGCTGAGTACAAGAATCTGTTTTGCTCCCATGGCATACAACATCAGAAAGTGCATGGCATGTAGTGCAGGAGTTGTCGGATATTCCATGAAAAAAACATTTGTATGTTTTCTGCCCCTGCTGTGCCACCAGTGTCTGTGCAGCTCTCTTTCATTTCCGATAACAACGGTTGTTCCGGGAGTGAGGGGGAAGCCCCTGAAGTATTCTACAAAAGCAACATCATCAAAACGTCTGTATTGGAGTGATCCCGTGGGGCAACTGGCAAGACAGGCACCACACTCCAAACAGGCAAAGTGGTCTATCTGCACCCCCTGTGAACTCTGTTTGATGGCTCCGTGATGACAGGCGGTGAGGCAGGCTGTGCAACCTGTTTTAAGTCGTGCACTATACTGGCAGGAGGCAGATTCCCAGGAAATGGCTTCCACAACCTCTGTGGCGTAGATAGATGCAAAGAGTTTTGGGAGACTGTCTTCAGTGTAGATATTTTTTCGTTGTTCGGGTAGATCTATGGTGCACCCGTCAAGAAGGAGTATGGCAGGAGTTATGAGCTCTCGCCTGTCAACAGCGTAGAGGTCGATGGCGTCATGGGGGCAAGCCGCAAGACATTCTTTGCAAAAAGTACAGTGGGAAAAATCAAGAAAGAGCTGTTCCGAAAGGCAGTGTTCCGGACAGGCAGGGCCACATGCGCCGCAGTAGGTACATCGGCTTAGGTCCACGGGCTGTCTGACGGTGAAGTTGATCTTAAACCCGTTGTTTTTACGATGTATATGTAATTCCTGAGCTGTTGTTAATTCAGGGTCATAGCCCTTGGTGAGTATGGGGTCTATCTGCAGCACGCCGCCATAGGTATCCAGAAAGCTGTTCAGGGAATCGGTATCTTTTCCCATAACGGTAACGCGGGTGTCAGGCTCACGGGTATAGGATTTGTAGTACTGACTGCCATGGCGTCCGAATTCAGCGCGTGCCAGGGACATCATCTTTGTGTCGTCCGCATCCGTCAGGTCACCATTGAGCTGCAGGGTTGAAGACAGGGGAAATGACGAGTCAGGGTGGATCGTGGAGAATCCTCCGGCCAGGAGAACAGTTTTTTCCAGGCTGTTTGCAGTACATGGTACGGCACCAGGATGACTGGTAACAGCTGCAGAGAAATAATCTGAGTCTGCACCCGTTCCGGAGCAGAGAAAGTAGCCTGAAAATTTTTCCATTACTGTTTCTTCCTTAATAAGCAGTGGTTGCGGGGGTGGCTGTTGAGAATAACGCATTTCCTGTTGTACGTATGAGTATCAGCATGTCAGAGTCTTTCTCGTTGTGGTGGAAAAAGTTTTTTCTTTGGAGAAGCAGTACTTACAAACAAAATGATTGTACCGTAAACCTGAAAGGAAAGAAATCGGGAGAGACCCTTTTTTCTTGTAAGGCAAAAGCTGTCCTTGGTGTAGGGAAGTGCCCTACACTTTTGAGATACTATTCGTCACTGTCTCTATCAAAAGTAACAGAAATCTCATTGCCATCGTCATCTATATACTTCTGTTGCAGCAGGTCGTGCTGATCTATCTGCTTGATAAATTCGTCTGTGGTCTGGAATTCTGCAATAAGCTCTGAGATGATCTGCTGATTTCTAGTGTTTATCTCGGAAGTTTTAAAACCTGTGGTTTGCCTGCTTTTATGGACAAGAGTAGCTTTGAGCTGAATGTCCTTTCCTGTTTCAGTGTATATTCTGACTTGATACAAGGTTTCCTCAAGAGGGGTGGAGGGGTTTTTTACACCAAAGCCACCGGGGCTTATATCTCTGGCACTGGTCGTGATACGTATGCCATTGTTATCTGACAGAACAACTTCGCCACTGATCGGAACTCTGACATCTGCCCTTTTATGAGCCATTGTAATGTTCTCCTTGCAAAGTATGCATCTCAATTACAGGGGATGCATATTCTCGTTATCCGTCCATAAAACTGCACGACGGGTTAATTCTGTGCCATTTTTGAGATCAAGTTTTTGTTTGATTCTATCACGATAGGTGCCTATGGTTTTAATACCGAGCACCATTTGTTCAGCAATTTCACGTGTTGAAAGACCGGCTCCGATAAGTCGGAATACCTCAATTTCTCTGTCGGTAAGCTGATATTCTGGTGCCAAGTTTTCTTTGTCCGATCCCATCTGTAGTTTGTTCAGGAGGAGAGAAACCATATTGTTACTGACGTGGATTTTTCCCTCACGGATATTGCGAAGTGCGGCAATGACAGATTCCGATGCTTCTTTTTTCATGACATATCCACGTGCACCGGCCCGGATGGCACGCTCTGCCCATACAGACTCGTCATGCATGGAGAGCACCAGCATTGGAAAATTTTTGTTCCTGGAATTGAATTCCTTAACCAGATCAAGACCATTATCTTCGGCAAGTGCAACATCAATAATAGCCATGTCGGGTGCTTCTGCAGCAAAAGCCTTCCGTGCCTCAAGGATGTCTTCAGCCACTGCACACACCCGAAAGTCTTCCTCCTGGTTTACCAGTTCCTTCATGCCCATGCGGAAAATAGGATGATCATCCACAATAAGGATTTTTGTAAGAATTTTTGATGTCATCTGGAAACTGCTCCCGAAAGTCTTATAATCGTACCCCGGTCTTCCCTGGCCTGTATCTCGAGGGTGGCTCCGATTGCCTTTGCCCGATACTGCATGGTATGCAAGCCCAGTCCGTTTTTCTTCCGCTGCTCCGGTATCCCCGAGCCATCATCGATAATGGTGACGGTCAAGGAGCTATTGCTGTGCAGGACGGAAATTTCTATCATATTGGGTTGAGCATGCTTTGCAGCATTAAAAATAGCCTCTCGTACAATGTAGTATATATGTGGAGTGATGCTATTTGCAAGGGGTTCAACCCGATTATCAAAAGTGAGGGTGCAGGGGAGCGAATAACGCTCTTTAATTTCAGTAATTAATTCTTCGATGGCAGCTTCCAGTCCGTGTTCTATGATATGCACTGGATACAGGCCGCGGGAGAGTCGCCGCGTTTTTTCTATGGCGTCTCTGATAAGGTTGCGAATGGTGGAAAGCTGTTTGGCGTGTTCAGGAGACTGTTTTTCAAGGTTTTGCTGCAGAACTTTACTTAGCAACTCAATTCCGCTGAGATGGGACCCAAGGTCGTCATGGAGATCCCTGCCAATTTTACTCCGTTCTTCTTCGCCTATGGCAATGATCTGTCTCTCCAGCTTTGCCATTTCCTTTTCAGAACAGGTTTTCTGGATATGAAGCCACATTCCTTCAAGGAGCATAGTTATTTGCCGCATATCGGAATGGTCATACTCTCTGCTGCTGTCACATACTCCGACCACCAGGACTGGTGTGTTCTTGTCATGTATCGGAAGGTCTATACGACGCTCCACCTTTTGTTTGTAGGGGTGGGGAGAATACCTGGATAGGTCGTCAGGAGAGTTGGAAATAAATGTTTTCTTCTGCAGTACACAACTACCAGTAAGACCACTTTCAGTGAGAAGGGACGGGGGATTGCTCTCTTCCGGGCTGAGTCCGATGCTGCCGGTGGCAATGTTGATCTGAGAACATAGGGTACAGTGCGTCTGAGCTTGATTGACAAGGGCCATATAGCCTCTGCTGCTGTCTGTAATCTGAATAATTCGGTGGAGAACGAAATCGTACTTGTCTCTGATGCTGTACTCTTCCATCTCACCGAGCTGAAGCAGAGTGTCGAGGCGCAGTTCGTCACGTCGTAACAGATGTTCCTTTTCGATGATTTCATCCACCATGGTGTTGGCAAGTTCAGCCAGGTTTTCAAATTCAGTAAAGGTTGAGTCGGTATTCCTGATCTTTACATGGGTGCGGGCGGCTTTTCTAAAGAAATTGGTGAACAGGTTAATACCACGTTTTGTTTTGACCGAGTGGTAATAGGCCATGCCTGTCAAAAAGAGAACAGCTACAAGAAGAAGCCCAAGGAAGATGAAACCATTTTTGATGGATGTTGTGGTGACAGTTTGCGTTTCATTGGCGATGGTATTTTCCATGGCAGCCATGGAAATATCAACAACAAGTATCCAGTCCCAGTCGGGATAGCGTTTGATAAAGGAGAGTCGCTGCTGTTCTCTGCCTGAAATAGCATCGAAGGATGTGTAAAGGAAAGTGCCACCGGATTCATTATGAAGTCCGGTTTCCAGCATCATCTTTCCATAACTCTCCCTCTTTTTATTTGTCAGATCGGTGATTGATCTGCCAATGAGGGCACCGTTTGGATGGCTGAGAATAGTTCCGTTAGAGTTAAAACAGAGAATATGGCCATTTTCGCTGAACCTCATCCCCTGTACAGTGGTAAGTATTTCTTCCTGGATTGTTGTTTTTGTGATCTCCCGGGAAGTACCTGCTCCGATATACCAGTCAAATGGTTTGAAGTATTTAATAAAACTCATACCAGGAAAAGCTGGTTCTGCATTGGCACCTTTGCGGTACATCCCAGCTCCCTTTTCCTGTATAATTCTCATAATATCCTGGAAAATCACCTTGTATCTCTGGCCTCTCACCTCCATGGGGTTCTGTCCCTCAAGAAGTGGGTCATCTGCGAAAAGATCAATGGTATTTTCGGCGATCGTCCCTGCAAAATAATAAGCCCTGCCATTGTGCCAACGGATGGGGCGGAGGGTCTCTGCCGCCATGGAACGCAATTGGTCGCTGTCCAGGGTTTCTTTATGCATCTGGTAGATATGTGAGGCAATGGTGTATGCAGATTGAACTTTTATGCGTAATTCATCTTCAACGCGAAATACCGCCTGGGTGCGTTGTTGACTTATAAATTCCAGGACATTTCCAAGTTCTTCCTCTACCCTCTCCAGATAAAGTTTTTTGTAGTTTTGCTCTATGTTGGCAATACTCTGGAGGTGGTTCTGGTACTCATTGATACTCCAGAATATCGCTATGAGGAGAGCGAGTGCGAGGAGGACAAGAAATGCTGCCCGAAAGGGTGCTGATGCCAGGGATGGTCGTCTGCGTGATGACTTCATTGTCTTACCTGCAGGGTTGCTGCTTGCCGCCTATTCATCTGTGTTGAGTTTTTGAATGGTCGGGTAAATCCTGCTGAGCTCAATCGTGCCCATACCCTGGTGGTATTCTTCACCAAAATGAAGGAGAACTCCCCCCAGATTAAAGATGCCAGTTTTTTGTATGGTCTGGATGAATTTTTCCCGTGTGAGTTCACCAGGAACTGCTTCTGCGATGGAGGCAAAAAGTTTTCCCGCAATGTAGCCTTCCAGGCTGATAAAACCTAATGGATGGTTGCGCTGGTATTTGTGCATGGCCTGTTGATATTTGCGAACAAGTGGAACCCGATCGTCCCAGGGAAAGGGAACAACCTGCGAGACAATGACATCTTCACCGTACTGTCCCAGAGCTTCTTTCAGGCTTTCAGTACCAACAAAGGATATGTTGCCGTAAATTCTTTGGCCCGGTTGTTTGGCTTTGCTGAGCTTTATAAATTCGGCACAGGCGGCATAGGTTCCAATGAGAACAACTGCTTCCGGTGATTCCTTGTATATCTCCCTGAGGCCTCCCATGACTGCTACGGTATTTCTTTCGTAACTGGCCACGGATACAAGTTGCAGTTTTCGTTTCTGCAGGGCGAGTTTTATACCTTCAAGCCCAGCAAATCCATAACTGTCATTTTGGTAGAAACAGGAAATACGCTTAAGTCTCAGGGAGTCAATAAGGTAGGCTGCCAGAGATTCCATCTCCTGATAGTAACTGCCCCGAATATTGATAATATAGGGGTTTGGTGGGGTTCTGAGCAGCTCTGCCCCGGTAAGTGGTGCAAAAAAAGGAACCTTATACTGTTCAATGATGGGAATAACTGCCTTGGAAGTGGGGGTGCCGACTTCACCAATGAGAAGAAAAACCTGATCGTCTTGAATAAGCTCCAGGGTGTTTTTGATCGCCCGGTCCGGTTCGTAGCCATCATCTTTACTACGCAGGTGAATCGTCTGTCCTTTTATGCCTCCATTATCATTAATTTCAGCAAAGGCTGCCTGTATTCCGGCTCTCATTTTCAGGCCAAGATTTTTTGCAGGTCCACTTAAGGCACAGGACTGGCCAAGAATCAGTGTTTTTCGTGATTCTTCGGTGGTGGCTCCTGCGTTGCCGCAAAGAATCACGAATAGTGAAAGAAGAATGCTTGTCTGCAAGAAGGAAGAGAAAGGAGTCATTAAGGTATTAGTGAAATTTCTGGGTGTTTATTACTTTCCGCAGTATACAAAAAGGATATTGTCTCAAAGTTTTGTAAACTTAGAGACTGAGCGCAGAATATCCCACAAAAAAACAGAGCGTAAGAAACATTCGCTACTATATGATTTCCTGATAGCCGCATATTGAAATGGAGGGTAAACCCTAAAAAGGACACTCCACAATGAACCAGAGTATATCACAATGCGGTGCTTACTTCAAAGAATGCTTAAAACCACGAATAAGCGGTTGACCATCAAGTTTGTAGTATGATAACATTTTCAATGTCAGTGTGAATTGAATTACTTGAAATTGTTTGTTTTTTTTAAAACATCCTGCCTTAATAGGCATATTTGCTGAACTCCATGAAAACATTGAATAGTTTGCAGGCTGAAAATGAACGATTACACACACAATTGCATAGAATTCAGCAAAAACTTGATAACAGTAAATATGTTTTTGATCAAATAATTGATTTCTCATCTCAACTTGGTGTGGCAACTGAATTAAAAGATGTCTATAGAAGTTCCCTCCATCTGTTTAAAAATTTGTTAGATCTTGATTTTACGACTTTGTTTCTAGTCAACCCCGATCAGCAGAGCTGTACAATTTGTGACACAATTGGCTTTTCAAAATCACTGATAGGGTCTTTTACGGTGCAGAAGGGATTGGGTCTTCCTGGCAGGGTTCTTCAGAGTCAGCAGTTGGAAACGGTGGAGGATTTTCAGACAGAAGTGCGATTTTCTGTTCCCGATGTTATCCGGGAAAACAACATCACTTCTGCCATTGCTGCCCCAATGATACATAATGCAAAGGTTTTTGGTGTTCTCATAGGGCACACCAAAAAGAAGAGACTTTTTGCAGAGGAGCAAAAATCTCTTGCCAGGATTTTTGCCAATCAGTCCGCCACAACCATCAAAAATGCAACCCATATCCAGTCATTATTTCTTTCTGAGAAACAGTTGCAGCAGAAAACCGATGAGTTTGAGACCATATTTGAGAATTCAATGGCAGGGATTATGTTGTTACGAGGAGGGAGAATACTGGCTCGTTGCAATCAAAGGCTTGCCGATTTTATGGGATACGATACCCCTGTGGAGATGGTAGGGTTGGGGATGCGTAAGTTCCACCTTTCCGAACAACGCTTCAAGGAGTTTGGACAACGATACTATGAACGGCTTGTCTCAGGAGAACAGATTCAGGTTGAATATCAGTTACGAAAAAAAGACGGCCAGCCTTTGTGGTGCCTGATGTCTGGAAAAGCTATTGATCACAGTTCGCCGCCTGATCTTTTGAAGGGGGTTGTCTGGGTTGTAGATGATATCAGTGAGCGGAAACATATGGAAGAGCAGCTGCTGAATGGACAGAAAATGGAGTCCATTGCGGTGCTTGCAGGGGGACTGGCCCATGATTTTAATAATATTATTACCGCAATCCTCGGCAATCTCAGCCTCAGTATGGCAACGATGGATGTGGAAGATCCTGGATATTCCTATCTGGCTCCTGCCAGAGATGCTTCATTGCGGGCAAAGGATCTGACCAGGAAACTTTTGACATTCTCCAGGGGTGGGGCACCGATCCGAACCTTAGCATCACTGGTTGAGATAATAGAAGATTCTGTTGATTTTGCGTTAAGCGGCAGTGCGGTTAAGGTTCAGTATGAGTTTGAAGATGGGCTCTGGGCAGCAAGAATTGATCCTGTCCAGATTAGTCAGGTCATGCAGAATCTGATTATGAACAGTAAACAGGCGATGCCTGAAGGTGGAAATATTACTATTCACTGTTCAAATTTTTCGCAAGAGATCAATACCCGGGAGTTGAAGAAGGGGAATTACTTAAAGATAACCATTAGTGACACCGGACATGGCATTCCGTCTGATGTGATCGATAAAATATTTGATCCTTATTTTACCACTCAGAATTTTGATAGTGTTAAGGGGAGCGGTCTTGGACTTGCCCTGGTTCATTCAATTATTAAGCGTCACGATGGCGTAATATCCGTTGTGTCCAGTGTTGGCAATGGCACTACATTTACCCTCTATCTCACTGCAGCCGGGGAATCAGAATCAATTAAAGATGAACCAGAGGAGTTGGTTCTCAAGGATGGGAAGGGCAGGATACTTATTATGGATGATGACGAGACGGTACGGGACGTGGTCAGACAGATGCTTGTTTTTCGGGGGTATGATGTGGAGGAAACCGTTGACGGGGAGGGGAGCATTGCCTTGTATCAGGCCAATATGAATGCTGGAACACCTTTTGACATGGTTATTATGGATCTTACTATTCCGGGTGGCATGGGGGGGAGAGAAGCGGCCCGCGAAGTCTTAAAAATAGATGGCGATGCGAAGATTGTTGTTTCCAGTGGATATTTAGATGATCCTGTTATGGCCAACTTTGAAGAGTATGGCTTTATAGCATCAGTTAAAAAACCATTCGAGTTTGCAGAGCTGGGGGAAATGATCCGTTCCGTAATGATGGATTCGTAGAAAAAGTCAGTCTACGAATCCATCAGGTAAAAAGGATTAGCAAAATTCTTCCTGATTACCATCGAAACTCAGCTTTGCAACCCGGAGTTGTTTCGTGTCGATTATTTGGGACGCCATAAACCCATCCCTGGGGGCTCTGCTGCGGCCATCCAGGCCGCAGATGCCCATATAATCAACACAAAAAAACTCCTCCTCAGACGGGTAGGCTGAGGAGGAGTGGTAATCAGGACATTCTTTGAAGGTCTTACTCTTCAAGTCCTAATCCCTTGCGTTTTGCTTTGATCCGCTCATTAATAAGTTCAGCAGCTTTGAAGGGGTCAGGTTCTATGCCAAAGCAAGCTCCTACCAGGTCGTCAAGTCCACTGAGTGCCAGATTAGTGACAATGGGAGAACCCGTAATATTTGGCGGATGGCCAAGGTGGGTATAGATACCGGAAGCGACGGCGTAGGTGCCAATAGTCGCTGCTTTTTCAGAGTACCATTCTGGTGACGAGGCAGCCAGTGGCAGATCGGAAATGGCGACTCCTATTTCATTGGCAAGCAATGCGGCCAATTGTAGAATTCTCGCATTATCGACACAACTTCCCATATGAATAACCGGAGGAATTCCAAGGCTGCCACAAATCTCTCTGAGTCCTGGGCCGGCCTGCTCAATGCTTTCTGGAACAAGAAGTCCGGCTTTGCCAGCAGCTGTTGTCACACAACCGGTGACAATAACCAGAATATCTTTTTTGATGAGTTCCCGGGTCAGGTTCACGTTGCAGTAATCATGTTTATACTTTGGATTGTTACACCCTACAATTCCCACAACACCTCGTATCTTACCAGCCTTGATAGCATCGATAAGCGGGGTCAGTGAACCTCCAAGTGCATCAAGGAGAGCTTCGTTTGAAAATCCGGTCATGATATCCACAGGTTCTCCGGGAATTTCAACCCGATCCTGATTGCGCATGCCATAGCGTTCAATCGCCATTCGGACAACCTTCCGTGCCTGTTCCATGCCATTGTGCATTTCAAATTTCACATGTTCAGCCCCGGTGAATTTTGCCTTGTCAGCGGTGGTGATCATTTTGGTATGGTAGCAGTTTCCTACCTGGACAAGACTGGGCATAATACACTGATAGTCCACCACAATGATCTCAACTGCTCCGGTGATTATTGCCAGTTCGGTCATTAGATGATTTCCAGCCATGGGAATTCCCTGGCGCATCATCAGTTCGTTGCCGGTACAGCAGAGGCCGGCAAGATTTATTCCCTTGGCTCCCTTGGTCTTCGCGAGGTCAATGAGTTCCTGTTCGTTGACAGCTTCAAGGATTTTTTCAGAAACAATTGGATTGTGACCATGAACCAGAATATTAACCTGATCCTTTTTGAGAACGCCCAAATTCACCTGAGCCTTGCGTGGTGAGGGTGTTCCAAACAGAATGTCAGAGACTTCCGTGGCAATCATCGATCCTGCCCAGCCATCTCCAAGACACATTCGTGCCGCCTGAAGCATGGTATTACTCGCATCATTGTCGCAGCCCATATGGGTTCGATGCATCATCTCGGTAATTTCACGATCTACGCCACGTGGCATGATCCCAAGATTTTTCCAGTTTTCCTGTTGTTTCTCAGGTACCCGGTTGATAAAGCATACTTCTTCATGTTTACTGCCAAAACTGTCGAAGAACTTATCTGCCAGATCTTTGGCCACATCAAGCAGCTCCCGGTTCTCGGTTGCAATGCCTAGTTCTTCAGCAATACGGAGCATTTTTTTGCTGTCTTGAATGTGATAATCTTTCGTTTTGCCATGGGCAACGGCATGAAAGGCTTCGATGCAGTCACGGCCATGATCGGAATGTCCTGCTGCACCGCCAGCGAGGAAACGTCCAAAATTTCTGGCGACAATGACATCGGCATCGGCACCGCATACACCGAGGGGTGCTTTTTTGCTGATCCGGCACGGTCCCATGGTGCAGATACGACAACAGACACCTGACTCTCCGAATTTACAATGAGGAGTCTGTTGTTCCAGTCTGTCCCAGGCGGTCTCTATACCATCACGTTCAGCTTTACGGAGCATTTGATGAGCATCTTCCCAGATACTCATCTCTTCAACAGTTTTCGTTGTCTTGGCCATGTGTCCTCTCCTCTATGAGTAAAATGTCATCCAGTTGCAGGACAAATTTGTCCTGTCGTTTGCTCAGTATAACCGATGAAGTGAGGATTACTGTCAGCTGTCTGACAAAATAGTATTTTTTTTGGAGGGGATGGGTGAGAGGTTGTATAGAGAAAAACTAGATTTGGGCGTAGTTTCTAAACAGATCAATATTAGGAATACGATATTTGTTTCGATGCTGTTTTTCAAGGACGCCGTCCTTGAGCATCGCACTGACGATGGTTGAAACAGTTTGCCGTGACGCTCCGACGATGGCAGCCAGTTGTGTTGTCGTCAGGTCAAGTTTGACGATGGTTCCCTTCTTGTCTTTGATACCATTCTGTCTCGTCTCGTAGATAAAGAAATCGGCCAGTCGCTGTTTGATATCCTTAAAGACCAAGCTGTCAATAATGGAAAATGTTTGGTTCAGGAGGTCGCCGAGAATACGAATAATTGTTCTGGAGAGGGCAGGGTGTGTTGCCATATAGGCGTGCAGTTTTGCGGTGGGCATAACCATAAGGGTGACTTTTTCCAGGGCTTCAACATGGGCGCGGGTATGGGTGGGGTAAATATCGCCGGGTTCCAGGATGGCCAATGAGAACTCCTTGTCTTCTACCGCAAGGTAGAGTCGTAACCGTCCTTTTTTGACTATAAAAACAAGATCTTGTTTGTGTCCAGGGGAGTAGATGAGTTTGTTTTTCGTGTGGTTGACGCTTGTGAATTCAGCGAGAAAGGCGCTGTTTTCCGGTTTTCTGAGTTCGGTAAGCAGGTTTATGGAAGAGAGTTTTGTTTTCATTTTCAGTTGGATAGGGCATGCTCTGCATGGCGAATCTTTTAATACGCTGTTCTGGAAAAAAGCTATTTGAAATATGTATCGTACTCTGGAGGTGAAATCCATGGAAAAGTTTGTGTTGTACTGTTATTGTCGTATGCTTTCACAGAACGATTACACCCCGCAATGGGAAAGATAAATTTAACCGTGGTACTTGAATTTGGAAGAGATCGATAACTCAGTGTCACTGATCCAGAAGACAGTGGTGGTCAGCGCATCTGGACATGAAGAGCGAGAGGAAAGACTGGCTATTGAGGTACCTTATAAAGTTGCCCTGAATGATGAGGAAATAGGGTCATCGATGGTGCTTGCCACCGGTCTGGAGGAATTCGGAGCCGGGTTTCTTTTCGGCCAGGGCTATGTGACAAAGGTTGGCCAGGTACGTGAAGTACTTGTCTGTCCGGAGGGCCGCATCTCTGTGCATGCCGATGTGGAAGAGGGAAGTGCACCCAAGGAGGTGATTATTACCTCCGGCTGCGGCGGTACCGGGAAAATATCGAGAGAAATGCTGGAAGGGGCCTTTGATCCCCTCAATGAATGTACAATCAGCCTTGATGAGGTAAATCAGTTTATTCGTGAAATGCTGCAGCAATCACCTCTTGGCCCGGCAACACATTGTATACATGGTTGTGGATTGTGGGCAGACGGCAGGTTGCAGGGATTTTATGAGGATGTAGGACGCCATAATGCGGTGGATAAGGTGATTGGGGCAATTCTGATGGGGAAGATCCCGGCTAGCGGTGCCGTGTATACCACGGGACGTCTTACCTCGGATATGGTTCTGAAGTGTGCACGTATCGGCATCCCCATTGTTATGTCCCGTACCTCCCCATCATCACTGGGGCTCGCTATTGCTCGCCGCGCCGGGGTGACTCTCATCGGTTACGCCAGACCGGGGCGTTTGAATGTGTTTAATGCTCCTGAACGGATTATCTGCTGAAGAATCAGCTCTTTCGTACGATCAGAGTTGAAAAATAATGTAGCTCCTGATTCAGGACGGCTTTCAGGTCATGGTGTACCCGCTGGTCTGCCATGCTGGTTCGTTCCACAAGCACAGCTTTGTCAAGCAGATCCAGTTCTTCCAGAAGTGGTACCAGTCGATCCATGGTTTTATAGACCTTCATAAAAACCACAGCGTCGAACTGGAGAAGGATGTCTCTGATCCGGTCACTTTCGAAAATGGCGGGAATCACTGCTACCCTGTCATCACCAAGACAGAGGGGAGTGGTTGCGACAGCAGCGGTGGCCCCGATGGCGGAGATGCCGGGGATGATCTGTATAGCGGCGTCCGGATTCAGCTTCAGGAGTGTTTCATAGACATAGAACCCGGTGCAATAAATTGCCGGATCGCCAAGTGTCGGCAGCGCCACATCGTTTCCGGCTTCAAGCTGTTCATTGATCAGGGCTGCCGCCTTCTCCCAGGCATCTTTCACTTCACCGTCGGGTGTCTTTCCCATGTGGATTTTCTTCATGGGAAAATGATGGCTCAGAATAATCTTTTCTTTCGTACTGACGTTGCTGCTTGCAATGGCAAGGGCGGTGCTGTTGCCATTCTTTTGCGCGGCAGGGGTGAGCCAGACCGGACAGTCCCTGAGTATCCGTACGGCCTTCAGGGTGATGAGCTCTGGATCACCGGGGCCAACCCCCACCACGTAAAATGTTCCTTTCATAATTGTTTGCTTGCTGCGTGTTTTATTTATTGAAGAAGCAGGCCATTGTCATCGGCCACGTCTTTTATATGAGAGACAAAGAGAGCAGCGAATGCATCGTTGCTGCCAAGTCCTTCCATAACGGGTTTGACCTCATAGCCCTCTTTGCTGAGAATAGACATCCAGGAGTCGGTTTCCGGACCAGCCATATCGTTTTTTGCATGGTCCCCGGCAACTATCATAAAGGGTTTGAGGATAATCTTTTTTGTTTTTGCATACTGAAGATGATCTAAAAAGTCGTTAAGGCTTGGTGTGCCTTCTACAACTCCGATGAAGGTATGTACCTCCGGGTAGACTTCGCGCATTTTTTTCTGGGTTTCGGCGTAGATACCTGTGGACCAGTGGTCATTTCCATGGCCCATGTAAAGCAATATGGCATCTTCCTTTTTTGCAAGCTCGGCGTCTCCTGCGAGCGTGGCCACTGCGGTTGCCACGTCAGTGTGGTAACTGTAACGATCTCCCGGCATTCCCAGAGCAGGGCGTCCCATGACCAGTGTGTCAAAGGGGCGCCATTTTTCCTTGGTCGTCTTAATTGATGCCAGAGCGTCAATATAGGATTGTAAATCCTGAGACTGCTCCATGTAAAACATATGGGTGGGTTGGACAATAATATTTCGATACCCTTCTTCGCGAAGGTCACCGATGGTGGAAATAATGTTTTTTACAAAGAGGATTTCTTTTGGAATTCCCTCATCAAGCCATCGCTGCGCCTCAACTTGTCTTTCTTTCCAGACCGAACGAATGATATTTGAGGTAAAGGTAACCCGCACTTCGGTGTTTGGGTATGCAGCTTTTGTTTTATCAATGATATTGATGATGGCTGTAATGGCACTGGGCACCGTGGTGCCAAAACTTGCAATGACAATGGCGGTATCATTGCTGTTCCTGGTTTTGTTTCCAGAAGCCGTAACATTTGCAGCTGCCAACATCACTGTCAGCATGATTCCGAAGATCAGAATTCGTTGAACGTTGTTAAACATAAGGTATTCTCCTTTTTCATGAAGATCCGGGAAAAAAAAACCCCGGACCAAAATATTGATCCGAGGATGCCCTGATTTTCCACGAATTACTGTCATCTCCTTATCCACGGGAGATAAACTCTGCTGTGTTTTTGCACAAATACTTTCAGACAGGTCTTCTGACTTCCGGATCAGCCTACTATATTACGTCTTCCCGGCCCATAAGGTCAGTGACATGAGTGTAATGTTCGTCCCCGGTTACAGCGGCGGGCCCGTCCCGGATTTGCACCGGGTTCCCTTTAAGCTCTGAACGAGCACCTGAAAGTACTGTTGTAATCATAATCCCAATTGAAAATCTCGTCAACGTCTAGGAGAGGAAGACTTCAGCCATTTAAAAACTTGAACTCAGTTTTAGTCATGGGTACGTGACTGCTGCTTCGTTGAGACGCTAGTGGTTTAAAAACAACTGTCTTTGTAAGTCTATTCCCTCTATCCTACTAATCTTGTTTGACTCTTGACTATTCATTTTGATAGGATGAATACAAGTAACATGGACTTGGTCCCCGTTCAGGTTTTTTTGTTTTTTCGGCAGGGAAGAGTTTTTTGGAAGTCCATCATAGGTTTTGGACGTAATTGTATGTAGTGTGAGGTTTTTATGGATTCAAGCCATTCAACCACTGTTCTCACCATTGAGGATGATCTGCTCATCCTTAAGACCATTGTTTCGTATCTGAAAAGCCTTGGTTATAACGTCCTTCAGGCTGCTGATGGGCTAGAAGGGTTGGAAATTTTTCGTAGAGGACATCCGGACATTGTTCTCACGGATATTGGTCTGCCAAAGATTAATGGCATGGAGGTGCTTTCTACGATACGGGAAGAATCTCCAGATATACCCGTTATTATTGTTTCGGGAATGGGGACCCTGGGCGATGCTATCAAGGCTTTAAGGCTTGGTGCTCGTGACTATGTCACCAAACCCATTACTGATATGGTGCTTATCAAATATGCCATAGAGCGTGCCCTTGAACATAGTAGCCTGGTTCAAGAGAACAGGAAATATCAATTTTTTCTGGAAGAAGAGGTCCGAAAAAAAACGGCAGAGTTGTATCAGGCTCAAAAGCTTGAGGCTATAGGCACTCTTGCCGGTGGCATTGCCCATGATTTTAACAATATTCTTGCTGCTATCATGGGGTATACAGAACTTGCCCTGTTCAAAACTGAAAAGGAAAGTGAGCTGGCTGACAATCTGCGTCATGTACTGAAGGCCAGTAACCGTGCCAAAGATCTGGTACTGCAAATTCTGACATTCAGTCGTAGGACAGAGATAGATCGTCATCCGATTCAGGCGTCTCTTATTGTTAAAGAGGCCCTTAAAATGCTGGAGGCTACGCTTCCGGCAACCGTCCAGTTACGCCAGCATATCAGGGCAAAAGAGACGATGATTCTTTGTGATCCCACTGAAATTCACCAGGTGATCACCAATCTCTGCACCAATGCCTTCCATGCCCTGATTAATGAACAGGGGGATATCACTGTTGCACTTGATGAAGAGACATTTCCAGAAAATGATCTGGAGGGTTCTCAGACTACTGCAGCTGGTAAATATTTACGCCTTACCGTCAGTGATACGGGGCGAGGCATGAATCTCGAAACACAAAATAATATTTTTGATCCATTTTTTACCACTAAAGAAAAAGGGCAGGGAACCGGCCTTGGACTTGCCGTGGTTCATGGAATTGTGACGGACTGTAATGGTTGTATCAAAGTGAAAAGTGAACTGGACAAGGGTACAACAGTTACAGTTCTGTTTCCGGTAATAGAGGCTGAGGGTAATACAGAGGCTGAGGTGGTCATTCCTCTTCCCACCGGTGTTGAACGTATCCTCTTTGTGGATGATGAGGCTGATTTGCGAAAACTTGCACAACAGATGCTGAGCTTTCTCGGGTATTCCGTTGTTTGTTGTGCATCTGGAATGGAAGCTCTGGAAACATTGGGGGAGGATGGCTCCGGTTTTGACATGCTCATAACCGATCAATCCATGCCCCTGATGCCGGGTACAGAGCTTGCCCGGACAGTGTTGAATCTCTGTCCGGGCTTACCAGTAATTCTCTGTACTGGATACAGCTCCATGGTTGATGAAGAAAAGGCGCTGGCCCAGGGGATTAGAGGTTTTTTGTTAAAGCCCCTTGCCATTGGAACACTGGCAAGAGAAATCCGAACTATTCTTGATCGCTGATGACGGGGAAAAAATGACGGAAAAATCTCAACAAAAAGCCATTATTATAGCTGAAGATGATCAGCTGATTCGAACGACAACGGCTCACTATCTGAGGAGCAGGGGCTATAAGGTCATTGAGGCCGAAGATGGCAAGGTTGCTTTGCAACTCTTCAGAGAGAATGCTCCGGATATAGTGCTCACAGATTTACGAATGCCGGAACTCGATGGAATGGAGCTTGTCAAGACGATTGCGCTGGAAGATGCTGGGATACCAGTGATTATTGTTTCCGGCATGGGCACCATGAACGATGTTATTGAGGCCCTCCGTGTCGGAGCCTGGGATTTTCTTACCAAACCCATAGCGGACCTGGGGATCCTTAATCATAGTATAAAAAGAGCTTTGAATCATGCTGAACTTTTACGAAAAGAAAAGAAACATCAGGCGTCTCTTGAAGCTGAGGTAGAACTGCGAACCATAGAGCTTCTTCAGCATAACAAAATGCTGGAAAAGGAAATGCAGAAGCGTCAGGTGCAGGAAGCCAAAGTTCTCCGGGCCAAACAGGAATGGGAGCGTACCGTCGATAGCATGTCGGATATGGTTGCCATTATTGATAGGGAACACAATATTGTCCGCATGAACAGGACCATGGTTGATGTCATCGGTGAATCGTATGAGGAGCTGCTGGGCGGGAAATGTTACCAGTGGATGCATGGTATGGATGCTCCTCCCGATTATTGTCCACATGTGAGACTTCTTCAGGATCAAAAGAGTCATCATGTGGAAATGTACCAGGAACAGATTGGAGGGCACTGTGAAGAGCTGGTGAGACCCTATTATGATTCCGATGGAGTCTTGCTCGGTTCAGTCCATATTGTGAGAAATATTAATGACCAGAAAAAGGCGGAGCAGGAAAAAGAAAAAGTTCAATCGCAGTTGTTGCATGCTCAGAAACTGGAGTCAGTGGGACAGCTGGCGGCAGGTATTGCCCATGAGATAAATACTCCCACGCAGTTCATCGGGACTAATATTGATTTTCTTGAAGAGGCAAGTCAGGATATCAGCAGCTTTATGGGACAGATACAGGAGATAATAAAAACTGCACCACAGGAGGTCGTCGATGCGGTAAACACCGCATTTGAAGAGATGGACTGGGATTATCTTGCCGAAGAAATACCCCTGGCAATCAGCCAGTCCCGTGAGGGGGTGAAACGGGTTACTTCCATTGTCCGCGCCATGAAGGAGTTCTCCCATCCTGGAAGCAGGGATAAAGAATCGCTGAGCCTCAATCAGATTATCAATACCACTGTTACCGTGGCCCGTAATGAGTGGAAATATGTGGCCGAAATGAGTCTGAGACTTGATGAGAATTTACCACGGGTTCCATTGCTTGCCGATGAAATGGGACAGGTGATTCTCAATATGCTGGTGAATGCAGCCCATGCCATCGCAGAAAAACTAGGTGATAATCCGGAGGGGGAAAAGGGAATTATTACCATTGCCACCGCTGGAACCGAAGAAGGGGTTACAGTGAGTATTTCTGATACCGGAGCAGGTATGCCTGAGAAGGTTCAGCTTCGTATCTTTGACCCCTTTTACACCACGAAGAAAGTGGGTAAGGGCACCGGGCAGGGACTGGCCATCAGCCATGATGTGATTGTCGAAAAACATCAGGGAACCATAAGCGTTGAATCAGAAGCAGGCAGAGGGACAACCTTTATTATAACCCTGCCGTTACACCCAGGAAAATGACAATGAGTAAAAAAAGTATCTTGTTCGTAGACGATGAACCCAATATCCTTTCGGGCTTAAAGCGGATGCTGCGGTCGATGCGGAATGATTTTGATTTGTGTTTTGCGGAAAATGGTACTGAAGCACTTGAGATTATGGAGAACGCTGAATTTGATGTGGTGGTCTCAGATATGCGCATGCCGGGTATGAATGGTGCTCAGTTCCTTTCAAAGATCCAGGAAATTCATCCCTATTCCATTCGTATTATGCTTACCGGACAGGCCGATGAAGAGTCGGTTATGCAGGCGGTTGGTGTTGTCCATCAATTTCTTGCCAAACCATGTGAGCCCGAACATCTGAAGGCCGTCTTGTTGCGAGCAAGCAGTTTGCACGAGCTCATCTCCCATGCCTCAGTAAGAAAGGTCGTCTCGCGGCTTGGCACTTTACCGAGTGTTCCCGAGGTCTATGAAAAACTGCGCAGAGCCATGGCAGACCCAGAGATTTCTGTTGCAGACGTTGCGGCAATAATAGAAGAGGATATGGCCATGAGTGCCAAAGTCCTGCAGCTGGTGAACTCCGCATTTTTCGGTCTCTTTCAGAAGGTGGAAAGTCCTGCCCGAGCGGTGAATCTTCTGGGATTGGAGACAGTAAAAAATCTTGTTCTGGGCGTTGGAGCATTTTCTGAGATACATGCTACTTCTAAGATTTTTTCAATAAAAAAACTCTGGACACACAGTATGGTCGTGGGAACTCTGGCGAAGAAGATTGCTCTCAGTGAGTCCGATGATAAGGAGCTTATTGATAATAGTTTTATAGCTGGCCTGCTTCATGATATTGGTAAGCTGGTATTGCTTGCCCAGTTGCTTGAAAAATATGAAAAGGCTATTTTCCTTGCCGGTGAGAAAAACATTCAACTGCGCATGGCTGAAAAGGAGATATTTGATACGGTACACGGAGATATCGGGGCATATCTGATGGGATTGTGGGGAATGCCGGGGCCGGTGGTGGAGGCCATCGGATTCCATCACCGTATAGATGATTATCCGGGGAGTGGCTTCAGCCCGGCCATTGCTGTCCATGTGGCTAATGTATTATACTACGAGAATAGACCGGATGAAGTTGTTGGCGTACCCCATACAATGAATACAGTTCATTTGCAATCTCTTGGATTTGGTGACAAAATCAATCAGTGGCGTGAATTGGGTACTGAATTCTTCGAACAGGATAGCAATGATGACTGAAAAAATTTTACTGGTAGATGACGAACTCAACATATTGCAGTCCATGCAGCGGCAGTTGCGAAAACGTTTTGAGATCATGATTGCGGAGAGTGGAGATGAGGCCCTGGCGACTTTGCAAAATAAGGGGCCTTTTGCCGTGATTGTTTCGGATATGCGGATGCCTGGTATGGATGGGATACAGCTACTCACTAGAGTGAAGGACAGCTACCCTGACACCGTGCGCATAATGCTCACGGGAAATGCTGATCAGGAAACTGCATCAGAGGCAGTGAATGCAGGTCAGATCTTTCGATTCCTGACCAAACCCTGTTCCACGGCGGTATTGGCGACTTCTCTTGCCCTGGCAGTGAGGCAGTATAATCTGCTCACCGCCGAAAAAGAACTCCTCAACAAAACCGTGAAGGGGAGTATCACGGTAATGGCCGAATTGTTGAGTCTGGCTAATGCCACCGCTTTCAGCAGTGGTTACAGAATCAAACCCATGGTGACCGAGATTGCAAAAGAGCTTCAGTTACCAAGTCCCTGGCAGTATGAAGTGGCGGCACTGATGTCACAGATAGGCTGTATCACATTGCCCAGTGATGTTTTACATAAATTGCAAGCTGGTTTTCCTCTTACAGCTGAAGAACGGCATATGTATGAGAATCATCCCAAGGTTGGCAGTAAGCTTATCCGCAAGATTCCTCGTCTGGAAAAAGTAGCGGAAATGATAGCAAATCAGCTGCATTCTTTTGAGCACAATGAGGAGGAATCTCTGGATGAGGAGATAGTCATTGGCGCTGAAATTCTCAGAGCGACCATAGACTATGACCTTCTGCGTCAGCAGGATATTGCACACCATCAGGCTATTGGAAAGATGCGCAAACAAGAGGAAAAGTATAACCCTGAAGTATTGGCCATACTTGGAAAACATGAACCAGAAGATGTCCACACGGCAATCAGAAATCTCTGTTTTAAAGACGTTATCCCCGGCATGATTGCAGTGGAAGATGTGTTTGCCAAGAATGGTGCCATGCTTATTTCAAAGGGACAGACGATTACCTGGCCTGTTATTCAGAGTCTTACTAATTTTGAAAAACAGATTGGCATTGTTGAGCCTATCCGGGTGCGTACTGCTGCTCTTGAAGAGTAAACTGAGAGCAGACTGCGTTATTTAAGGGTGAGCAGTCGTGTGTAATCTTTTGGACTGTCGATATCAAAAACAACTCCATGGTCTTGTACTTCTACGAGCTTCAGGTTTGCAGCGGGGTCTCTAAGGTGTTTCCGTGGTCCAGTATCACCGGTAAGAGCAAAAATTCTATCAAACCAGGCCACTGGAGTGATTACAGGGTTGCCACGCTGTCCCTGCCAGGATGGGGCTATCCAGCGTTCGGGTTCCCTGTGAAATACGGCGATCAGTCTTTCAATGGTGTTGGTACGCAGTAACGGTTGATCACCAAGGAGGAACATGGCACCGTTGCAGGGGGCGTCGAGTGCTCTGAGGCCGGTTTGCAGGGAGGAGCCGTAGCCACTCTGTGGATCAGGGGTTTCGACGACCAGTGCAGATCGCGTGTCAACGGCTCTACGAATCGCAGTGCTCTCTGGCCCGAGTACCAGAATAAGGGGAGACAGGGGGGAAAAATGGGCCGCATCAATAGCATGCTGGAGTATGGGTTTGCCGCCAAAGGGCAGCAGCAGTTTATTTCTCCCCATGCGTTGACTGTTTCCGGCGGCAAGGAGTATCCCCGGAAGAGGAGGTGCTGGTGTCATTGCAGCAGCCATTTCACTCGATTTTTTTTAGATAGTTGTAAACAGTGCATTTGGTCACATCCATAAGCCTGGCAACTTCTTCAACGGCACCCTTGAACTGGAAGACACCGTTTTCCTTCATCTTTTGGATGAAGAGGGTCTTTTCGTCGATGGACATTGCTCCCGGCTGAGTGCCGATATCGTCAACTGCCTGACCGAAAAGGGTGCGTACGGTGTCAACGGCTGAGTTGGCAAAGGTTTCCTTGCTTGGGTATATTCCTGTATCGAGATCATGGATAAAGGGCAGCAGGGATTGGATGGCATTGAAGTAGGAAGTGGTGTCCAGGTTGATACAAAGGGCGGCGACTGCCTTGCCTTTACTGTTCTTAATAAGGGTTGCAGAGGATTTTAGACATCTGCCATCTGCTGTAACTGATTTGTAGTTATGTTTATGGTCACCTTCCTCTGAGCTCTGTTGCAGAAGCTTGACCAAAAGATTGGTAGCTGGGGCACCAGGACTTCTTCCAGTAACATCTCCTTTTATATAGACCAGAGATTTCTGAAGATCAGCCATGTTGTGTATGGTCACTTCACAGTTGGGTCCAAAAAGGGTCTGGATTGCATCTGCAGTTGCTCTGAGATTTTTGAAAATTTGTTCGTTTTCTGTCATTTTGCCCATGGTCTGGCCTTACCTTTTTCTACGATTTTCTTCACTGTCACTGTACTTTCCATACCACACCGCATCCCGAAACGCACGGGGGGAGGTGTTGCCCTCGGTGCTGACCAGAAGGACAACGGAGTTGTGGTCAAGTTCAAGTTGCTGGCGCAGTTGAGCAGCATTGCCCCCTTCAGACTCCATCAAAAGATGTACAAGGCCGGTGGTGACGGCTCCAGATTCCCCCGAGATAATAACCTCATCTCCCTTAAGGGGGGTTGCCAGAATCCGCATTCCTGTTGCGGCCAGGGAATCCGGACAGGAAACAAAGGCTGTGGCGTAATCACGCAGCAATTCCCAGCTGATGGTGTTGGGTTCACCGCAGGCAAGACCTGCCATCAGGGTGCCAAGGTCACCGCTAACCGCATGGGCTTTGCCGTCTCCAACTCTTGCCGAGTGATAAATGCAGTTTGCCTTTTCTGGCTCAACGATGGTGACTTTTGGCATCTTTTCACCAAGACTTGAGGCGAGGAAACCAAGTACTCCTCCTGCAAAGGAACCAACTCCTGCCTGGAGAAAGACATGGGTAGGGGCTGCGACATTCTGTTCTCTCAGCTGCTCCATGGCCTCGACGGCCAAAGTCGCATAGCCCTGCATAATCCATGTCGGGATCTCTTCGTAACCCTTCCAGGCGGTATCCTGGACAATCACCCAGCCATTTTCCTCTGCCTTCTGTTTGGAGAACCGGACGGCATCATCATAGGTGAGATCGGTAATGGAAGCCTCTGCGCCAAGTTCCACAATATTCCTGAGCCGAATTGGATCAGATCCTCTGGGCATGTAGATAACAGCCTTTTGATGGAGTTGCCTGGCAGTCCAGGCCACGGCACGGCCATGGTTACCGTCAGTTGCCGTGGTAAAGGTTATGTCTCCAAGTTGCTTGCGGACCGTGTCGGAACACAGCTCGCGGCAGGAGATATCCGAGATGTCTCTGCCGAGTTTCCTGACCAGATAACGGCTGATTGCATAGGATGCTCCGAGTACCTTAAAGGCATTGAGACCAAAACGGGAGGATTCGTCTTTAACAAAAAGTTTACCGAGCCTCAGGTAGTCAGCAAGTTGTGGTAGCTGAACCAGACCGCTTGGCTGGTATTCCTCAAAACCCTGGTGATAGGCACGAGCTCTTTCAGCTTCAAAAGAATTGAGGAGGTCGAGGGATACTCCCTGCCCGGGACGTTTACGGTTTTTATTGAAAACGTAGTCTATGGGCATTACTTCTCCTTTCTATGCGGCAGCGATTGCATCGATCTCAACCTTTGCCCCGAGCGGCAGGGCGGCGACCTGTACGGTGGCGCGGGCCGGATAGTCTCCTGTGAAAAAGCTGGCATACACTTCATTAACTGTGGCAAAGTCACCAAGATCGGTGACGAAGATACCACAACGAATAATCTTCTCCATTGAGGAACCAGCTTCTTTGAGGATTGCTTTAATGTTTTCCATGCTCTGTCTGGTTTGGGCCTTGACATCGTCGTCCATCTTCTTGGTTTCCGGATGTAATGGTATTTGGCCCGACACATAGATGGTGTCGCCATACTGTACTGCCTGGGAGTAAGGGCCAATTGCAGCTGGGGCATTTTCGGTTGCGATGATTTTTTTGGACATACTCAGGTCTCCTTGTGGTGGGTAGGTTACCGGTGTCACTTTGCTGTGTGAATGTGACCGGACAGGATTATATGAAAAACACTCTATTTTATAATTTTTTAAAATTCCCCTGACAAGCAAAAAATGGTTGGAGTGAAGTTTTCTGGTCGGAGTTCTGGTTTGTTTGAGTTTGTTAACTAAATGTAATCTCGAAATTGTAACGGTTTTATGCTTCTGTGTAGGGGAGCGTTGGTCGGGGGGATGTTTTAAAAGAAAGTTGACACAAAACTATACATTTTGTAAAAATATTGGATGGTGAATAGTTTTGAAAATTATTTGCACGGCTCCTTCGTATCACCCTGATTAGTGTTTGATGTGGAGGAGAACTCACACAAATAGAGAGTAAAAAAACACATGACAACACTTGATTTTGATAAAATAAATGAGCTTGCAAAGCGCTATGAACCGGAGATGACACGATTCCTCCGGGATATGGTTGCCATTCCCAGTGAGAGCTGTAATGAAGAGAAGGTTGTTCTTCGTATCAAAGAGGAGATGGAAAAGGTTGGTTTTGATAAGGTTGAAATCGATCCCATGGGAAATGTTCTTGGCTTTATTGGTTCCGGGCCACGTCTTATCGCTTTCGATGCCCATGTTGATACCGTTGGGGTTGGTGTTGCCGGAAACTGGAAATTTGATCCCTATGAAGGCTATGAAGATGATGAGTGCATAGGTGGCAGGGGGACTTCGGACCAGGAGGGGGGCATGGCCTCCATGGTCTATGGTGGGAAAATCATCAAAGATCTGGGCCTTGGGGATGATTATACCGTGGTTATGGTGGGTACAGTCCAGGAAGAGGACTGTGATGGTCTCTGCTGGCAGTATCTTATTAAAGAACGTGGTTTGAAACCGGAGTTTGTGGTCTCCACCGAACCCACCGATGGCGGTATTTATCGTGGCCAGCGTGGTCGTATGGAGATTCGGGTCGATGTGGAGGGGATCTCCTCTCATGGTTCCGCTCCCGAACGAGGCGACAATGCAATTTTTAAGATGGCAAAGATACTGGGTGAGTTGGAACTACTGCACACCAGGCTGGCAGATGATACCTTTCTTGGGAAAGGATCACTCACCGTTTCCCAGATATTCTACACCTCTCCCTCACGTTGTGCCGTGGCCGATGGTTGTGCTGTCTCCATTGACAGGCGCCTGACCGCTGGAGAAGATGCAGAACTTGCCATGTCTCAGATTGCAGATCTTCCTGCCGCCAAGGCCGCAGGGGCCAGGGTTACCATGTACAAGTACGACACTCCTGCCTACACGGGGCTTGTTTACCCCACAGATTGCTATTTTCCTTCGTGGGTAGTGGCGGAAGAGCATCCGGCTGTTCAGGCAACGGCCGCTGCCTATAGGTCACTCTTTAAGACCGCTCCGCGTATCGATAAATGGACTTTTTCCACCAACGGTGTAGCTATCACCGGTATGCATGATATCCCAACCGTCGGTTTCGGGCCGGGAAAAGAAGCGGAGGCCCATGCCCCGAATGAAAAGACCTGGAAGGCTGACCTGGTGCGCTGTGCAGCTCTGTATGCTGCACTTCCCGGTGTCTATGTAGCCCAAACATAGGCTTGGCTGGATCGTGAGGAAAAAACTGGCAGTCATTGCCATTGGCGGCAATTCCCTGATCAAACACCGGAGTAAACAGACGGTTGAAGATCAGTATCATGCCATCTGTGAGACCATGACCCATCTGGTGGATCTTGTTGAAATGGGCTACCAGTTGCTGATTACTCATGGCAATGGTCCTCAGGTTGGTTTTATCATGCTTCGTTCGGAGATTGCGCGGGAGCAGGTTGGTCTCCATATTGTCCCCTTAAGTTCCTGCGTGGCCGATACTCAGGGGGCCATCGGGCTCCAGATTCAACAGGCCTTGACCGATGAACTTTGGAAGCGTGGCTTGGCAGCAAAGGCCGTGACCCTTGTTACCCAGGTTGAGGTGAGTCCGCTGGATCCGGGATTTGTGCTGCCGGATAAACCCATCGGTGAATTTTATTCCGAAGAGCAACTTACGAAGCTTCGGGAACAGCATCCCGAATGGATACTGAAGCAGGATGCAAACCGTGGTTATCGCAGGGTGGTTGCATCTCCAATACCCTTGAAAATAGTGGAAGAAGAGGCCGTTATTGCCTTGCTTGAAAATGACTTTCATGTGATCGCCGCAGGAGGTGGCGGAGTTCCAGTGGTTCGCAGCGATATTGGTCTTACCAGTGTTGACGCCGTTATCGATAAGGATAAGACCGCTGCTCTTCTGGCCGGCAACCTCCATGCCCCGCTGCTGGTTATATCCACCGCAGTTGAGCAGGTGATGCTGAATTTTGGTACTGCAGCAGAACAGAGTCTGGGGGAAGTTCAGATGGTGGAGATGGAGAAATATCTTCACGCCGGCCATTTCGCTCCCGGATCCATGGCCCCGAAGATAGAGGCCGCCATAGCGTTTATTAAAAATGGCGGCGAAAGAGTGATTATTACCAGTCCGGAAAATATCGGCGAAGCCATTCGCCATGGTAAGGGAACGCAAATCGTTCCCTGATTCTTATCAGGAGATACAACAAATGGACAGAATTGGGATTGAAGAATTAATCAGGGAACTTGCCACCCTGGACTATCAGAAAATGTATAATAATGATTTTCTCCTGACCTGGGAAAAATCCATCGATGAGATCAGTGCCACCTTCACCGTGGCGGAAATTCTTCGCGGTATGCGGGAACAGAATATCTCAAGCCGTATCTTTGATTCAGGGCTGGGTGTTTCACTGTTTCGTGACAACTCAACCCGTACCCGTTTCAGTTTTACCAGTGCCTGCAACCTGCTCGGCCTGGAAGTGCAGGATCTTGATGAGGGAAAATCACAGATTGCCCATGGTGAAACCGTCCGTGAAACGGCCAATATGGTCTCCTTTATGGCGGATGTTATTGGGATCCGGGATGATATGTATATTGGCAAGGGAAACGCCTATATGCGGAATGTGGCCCGTTCAGTGCAGTCCGGTCACGACGAGGGGGTACTTGAACAGCGCCCCACTCTGGTGAATCTCCAGTGTGATATCGATCATCCCACCCAGTCCATGTCTGATATGCTTCATATCATCAAGCATTTTGGCGGTATTGAAAATCTGGCCGGGAAGAGGATTGCCATGACCTGGGCTTACTCGCCATCCTATGGAAAACCTCTCTCCGTACCCCAGGGGGTGATCGGCCTGATGACCCGTTTTGGAATGGATGTGGCGCTCGCTCACCCAGAAGGTTACGAAGTGATGCCCGAGGTTGAAGAAGTGGCTGCAAGACAGGCTGCTGAATCCGGCGGACGGTTCACCAAATCGAACTCCATGGCCGAGGCCTTTCAGGATGCCGACATTGTCTATCCCAAGAGCTGGGCACCCTTTGCCGCCATGGAAAAACGTACCGATCTCTATGGTGAAAATGATATGGATGGTATCAAGGCCCTGGAACGGGAACTGCTGAGTCAAAATAAAAAGCATATGAACTGGACCTGCACCGAAGAGCTTATGGCCACCACCCATAATGGTTCTGCCCTCTATATGCACTGTCTGCCGGCCGATATCAGCGGGGTCTCCTGTGAACACGGTGAGGTTGAGGCGTCGGTTTTTGATCGGTACCGCGTGGCCCAGTATAAAGAGGCCAGTTACAAGCCCTACATCATTGCAGCTATGATATTTTTATCCAAGCAGAAAAATTCTGCCGACATACTGCAGAGCTTGATGGATCGTGCAACTCCTCGGATGTTTTAGGCTGAAGGCACAGAAAGGCTGAAGGCTGCAGCAATGGTTCTTTCCTTCAGCCTGAGCCCCTTCAGTCTCTACACCTGTTTCACAGAGCTAGCCCGAATTTCTCATCAGTTCAGACGGCGTCAGGTTCAAAGTTTTTTGTAGAAAACTATAGTAACCTATGTTTACTACAAAAATACTGCAGAAGATGACGTCGTCTGGACTGACCTCTGGTGAACATCGTGTAAATTTAGCAACAGTACTTATGCTTGCTTAACTGTTTGTATTGCAATGTCTTTATCTAAAGAAGCACGATGTTCATGAGAAATCCGGGCTAGGGTACAAAAAGTACAGAGAGGGAAGTTATGATTGAACTGACACTCAATGGTGAAGCGGTACAATACACAGGTGATGAAGATGTGTCGCTTCTCTCCTGGTTGCGTAGCGATCTGAATCTGACTGCTGCCAAGGATGGCTGTTCGGGGCAGGCCGCCTGTGGGGCCTGTCTGGTGGAAGTGGATGAAAAGGCAGTTCTTGCCTGCGCCACTCCCATGAAGAACGTTGCCGGGAAAAATGTTGTCACCCTCGAAGGACTTCCAGAATCTCTGCTGCAGACTCTTGGCAGGGCCTTTGTGGCCAAGGGTGCAGTACAGTGTGGCTTTTGTACTCCCGGATTTCTAACCAGAACCAAAATACTGCTGCAGAAAAACAGTAATCCCAGCAGGGCAGAGGTTGAAAAGGAACTGCGTTTTAATCTCTGTCGCTGTACCGGCTATGTGAAAATTGTTGATGCGGTTCTTGCCGCAGCAACTGCCATGGCGGAGCAAAAGGATACTCCTTTTGAAGAGAGGCCGGGCATCGGTGTATCGAGTCCTAAATTCAAGGCGGTTGAGCGGGCAATCGGCCGCAAGCCCTTTGTCGATGATTTGCGTTTTGAGGGGATGCTCCACGGTGCTCTGAAATTTTCGGAACATCCGCGGGCGAGAATCCTTTCCATCGATATCAGCGAGGCGGAGAAACAGGAGGGGGTGAGGAGGGTTCTGCTGGCTGCCGATATCCCAGGACAACGGAACTCCGGACTTATCGTAGAAGACTGGCCCCTTATGCTGGAGGTCGGCGAGGTTACACGGTATATTGGTGATGTGCTGGCTTCCGTCGTTGCCGATACCGAGGTTCAGGCACGGGCCGCAGTGCAAAAGATCAGGGTTGAGTATGAAGTTCTGGAAGCGCTGACCGATATGCATCAGGCTCTTACAAGCCCGATTAAAGTGCATGAAAGCGGTAACCTTCTTGGTGAAAAGATTATCAGGCGGGGGGACAGCGCAGGGCTGCTGCAGCGTTCGGCCCATGTCGCCAGAGGAACCTTTACAACTCAGACCGTTGATCACGGTTTCCTGGAAGTGGAATGCTGTGTCGTTATTCCTCAGGACGATGGGATCAAGGTTTTTTCCCAGAGTCAGGGGCCCTATCGGGAACGTGATGAGATTGCTCATCAGCTGGCTCTCCCGGAAAGTCAGGTTGAGGTGGAAGTTGTCGACTGCGGCGGTGCTTTTGGCGGTAAGGAGGATATGACCGTACAGGGCCACGCCGCCCTTGCCTGCCATCTGCTGCGCAGGCCGGTGAAGTATAAGCTCACCAGACCCGAATCCATCCGGATGCATCCCAAGCGACATCCAACCAGTATGGAGTATGAAATTGGCTGTGATGATAAGGGGATGCTCACTGGACTCTATGCCAGAATACTTGGTGATACTGGAGCCTACGCTTCCGTTGGTGGTCCGGTGATGGACAGGGCAGGTACCCATGCCAGTGGCGGATACCATTTTGAAGCCGTTGATATTGAGGCGCGGTCGGTCTATACCAATAATATTCCCTGTGGTGCCATGCGGGGATTCGGAGTCAACCAGGCCACCTTTGCCCTGGAAAGCCTAATCGATGAACTTTGCCTGAAAGGCGGATTTGACCGTTGGCAATTCCGTTATGATAACGCCCTCGATATCGGTCGTATGCTGGCTCCCGGCCAGGTGCTTACCGCAAGTGTGGGGCTCAGGGAAACATTGCTCAGTGTGAAAGATGCCTATGACAGGGCCGAATACAAAGGACTTGCCTGCGCTGTGAAGAATTGCGGAGTGGGAAATGGTATCCCTGAGCTGAGCAGGGTTTTTATTGAAATCCATGAAGGGGGCAAAATTATTCTCCACCATGGCTGGACGGAGATGGGACAGGGGGTGCACACGATTGCCCGTCAGGCCCTGTGTGAAGCAACCGGAATCACCGATATTGATTTGGTAACACCCTATGTCTCCACAGCTTCCGGGGCCATCGGCGGCCCCACCACCGCCAGTCGCGGCACTCTGCTCCTTGGTCGTGCCATTATCGATGCGGCGAAGGGATTGAAAGAAGATTTAAAAACTCAATCCCTGAAGCAACTGGCTGGAAAAACCTATAGCGGAGAGTTTCTCTGCGATTACACCCAGGCCGATGGAAAACCCGGTGAAATTATCTCACATATTTCCTACGGTTACGCCACCAATCTTGCCATTCTGGACGGGGATGGCAATCTTGAAAAGATTATTGCTTCCCACGACGCCGGACGAATCCTGAATCCTAAACTGTTTCAGGGACAGATTGAAGGAGGGGTGGCCATGGGGGTTGGGTATGCCCTCAGTGAGACCGTGCCACTTCAAGATGGCAGGCTGACCTCGGAAAAATACCGGGCACTGGGTATCCCCAAAATCAATAATCTGCCTGAAATTGAGGTGATTGGAGTGGAATCCAATGATCCGGAAGGGCCATTTGGAGCAAAGGGGGTTGGGGAAATCGGCTGCATTGCCACCGCACCCGCCATTGCCAACGCGTTTTGCGATTATGATGGAAAGCGCAGATACTCTCTGCCTCTTGAACCCATCAAAAAGAAATAGACGGGAGTAATTCTATGACTCTGTATCTCAAGAATACTCGATATATCGATGCCGGAACACTTACTGTTACTTCTACTCATCTTGCGGTGGCCTCTGGTGCAAGTGGTGGGGTGAGTCTTGTCGATACCATCCCTCCAACCGGAGAACGTGAGGATGGCGACCGGGTGCTTGACTGCAAAGGCCGCTTTGTTACCCGTTCCTTTGGCTGTGGCCACCATCATATCTATTCTACACTGTGCCGCGGTATGCCAGCACCACCAAGGATTCCGACAAACTTTTCAGAGGTTCTGCAGTATGTGTGGTGGCGGGTGGATAAACGACTCGACAGGGATATGGTCGAGGCCAGTGCTCTGGGTGCTGCTTTGCAGATGGCCCGTCGTGGAGTGACCTTCTGCATCGATCATCACGCCTCTCCCATGCATGTGAGCGGCAGTCTGGAGACCGTTGCCAGGGCCTTTGAACGATGCGGCATAGGGCACCTTATGTGCCACGAATCCTCCGATAGAAATGGTGTCGAGTCTGCTGAAAAAAGCTTGGCCGAACATGAATCCTATCTTGCCTCCGGTCGTCCGGGCCTTGTCGGTCTCCACGCCTCCTTTACCGTGGGCGACGCTCTCTTTGAAAAATCCGTAAACCTTGCCCGTAGGTATGATACCGGCCTTCATATCCATGTCGCCGAAGATGTTGCCGATGAAATACACTGTGAACAGACCTATGGCAAACGGGTTGGAGAACGGCTTCGTGATCTGGGAGGGCTTGAAAGTTCCAAAACCATCCTTGGCCACTGCGTCCACTGCAATGATGAAGAACGAAAAATAATTGCGGATTCCCCGGTCTGGGTTGTCTCCAATGTGGAATCGAACCAGAATAACAACGTGGGTCTCACCGATTACGATTGGCTGAGCAATGTCATGTTGGGGACAGACGGCATGCATAATGATATGCTCCGTTCCGCCAAGGCCCATCATCTGGCCTGTTCCACCACCGGCGGTATTGGCTACGACGAAGTGTATCGCAGATTTCGTAATGTTCACAACTATCTTGGTCAGTTTGAAGGGATTGGTGATGGTCAGAATAATCTTGTTGTTCTGGACTATGATACCCCAACCGATGTCAGCGACGATAATTTTTATGGTCATTTTCTCTTTGGCCTGGAAGCACTTCATGTCAATACGGTTATTGCCCAGGGGCGGGTGATTGTCGAAGATCGAAAGTCAACACTGGTGGATGAGGAGGAAATACTTTCCTATGCGCGTGAGCAGGGGCAACGGCTCTGGAAACAGTTGAGTGAGTAGAGTATGAGCACACTGGTAACAGGCGGTACGGTGGTAACGGCCACTGAAACGCGTCAGACAGATATTCTGATTGAGGACGGACGTGTTGTTGCCATTGGTGGAAGTCCTGGTCGTCTAGCTGACTGGGATATTATAGATGCTGCCGGTTGTTACGTTATGCCCGGTGCCGTTGATGTTCATACCCACCTGAATCTGCAGGTTGGTGAGGAAAGGGTAAGTGATGGTTTTTATCATGGCTCTGTGGCCGCTGTCCATGGCGGTACCACCTCGATTGTTGAACATCCGGGATTTGGTCCTGCCGGCTGTGAGCTGAGCCATCAGATTGATCTCTATCGTGAACAGGCCCGAGATGAAATGGTCATCGATTATGGCTTTCACGGTGTTGTTCAACATGTTGACGATCATGTGCTGTGTGCGATCAAGGATCTGACAAAGAACGGAACACCAAGTCTCAAAGTTTATATGACCTATGCTGCTCGTCTCGGAGATTATGATATCATCCAGGTCTTGAAAGCCAGCCATGCAGCTGGCGGGCTGACGGCATTTCATGCAGAAAACCACGCAATCATAGGCGAGCTAACGCAATCCATAAGTGATTACGGTGATGTCTCAAATCCTGCCAGTCATCCTGAGAGCCGTCCCGATTACTCTGAGGCAGAGGCTATCAACAGGCTGATTGCACTTTCCCAGGCAGCCGGCAACGCCGCGCTTTATATTGTTCATCTCTCCACCGCCTCAGGGCTTGAGCTCATAAGAAAGGCAAAACAGAAGGGGCTTCCGATCTATGCGGAAACCTGTCCTCAGTATCTGACTCTCACCGATAGCTGTTACCAGAAGACGAATGACAGAGGGCTTCAATACATCATGGCCCCACCTCTTAGAAAACAGCAAGACTGTGATGCATTATGGGAAGGTCTTGCCGACGGAACAATTGATGTGGTTGCCACTGACCACTGCTCATTCTCCTTTGCCCAAAAGCTGAAACGGGGAAAAACAAATGTCTTTTGTTCCCCCGGCGGTGTTCCCGGAGTCGAAACCCGGGTGCCTCTACTCTTTTCAGAGGGCGTGCTCAAGAACCGGATTGATCTGAATCGCTTTGTTCAGCTTGTTGCCACCAACCCGGCACGTATTATGGGATTGTCTCCGCAAAAAGGAAGTATTGAGGTCGGCGCGGATGCTGATCTTTTGATCCTTGATCCGGCTGAAGAAAAGATTGTGAGTGTGGAAGTATTGCATCAGCATGTGGATTACACTCCTTATGTCGGAATGGTGGTAAAAGGCTGGCCCCAAACGGTACTCCTTCGTGGGAATATTCTTGTCCGTGATGGAGAATTTCTCGGTTCGAAAGGCTCGGGGCAGTATATCAGGCGAAAGTTACGAATACAGGAGTAAAAACTCGATGAAAAAAGACCTCTTTTTCTGCACAGATATTGACGTTCTTCTCAAATGGATCCTGAACGATCTGGAGGAACGAAACGAAATCTTCGGAATCACCAAAGAACAATTTTTTATTCCGGATTCTGCAGATCCCTTTCGTATGAGCCGCTATGGAAAACTCCTCGAAACTCCGCTTGGGGTTGCATCCGGCCCACACACCCAGCTGGCCCAGAATATTGTCGTGGCCTGGCTCACCGGCAGCCGTTATATCGAACTGAAAACCATACAGGTACTTGATGAGCTGGATGTGACCAAGCCCTGCATCGATATGACAGATGAGGGCTATAACTGCGAGTGGTCTCAGGAGTTGAAGCTGGATGAATCCTTTAATGAGTATCTCAATGCTTTTATCCTTCTGTATATTTTAAAGGATAAGCTTGGCTTTGGCGGGGATGAAGCCGGGTTTATCTTTAACATGAGTGCCGGTTATGAATTAAAAGGTATTCACAGTCCTGCGGTGCAGCGGTTTTTTGATCGTATGGAAGATTGTTCCAAGGAACTTGCTGAAAAGATAGAACAGATTTCTACTATCTACCCCAGAGTAAAGGAGCTGGGTATACCTGGGAAAATTTCAGACAACCTCACCATTTCAACCATGCATGGTTGTCCGCCCGATGAGATAGAAAAAATAGCCCGTTATTTTATAGAAGAGCGGGGCTATCATACCACCATCAAACTGAATCCGACCCTTTTGGGGCCTGAGCGTTTACGTGATATTCTCAATAATAAACTGAACTTTGAAATCGATGTGCCGGATCTTGCCTTTGAACATGATCTCAAATATCCTGATGCTATCACCCTGATACGTTCTCTACAGGATGCTGCCAATGCAAAGGGCGTTGAGTTTAACATCAAGCTGACCAATACCCTTGAAACCACCAATATCGATCAGGATCTGCCAAAAACCGAGGCCATGTGCTATATGTCGGGGCGACCACTTCATCCCATCAGTATAAATCTGGCTGCCCGCCTTCAGGAAGAGTTTGAGGGGGATCTTGATATTTCCTTCTGCGCGGGCATCGATACCTTTAATGTCCTTGAAACGCTAAGCTGCAATATGGCACCAATTACCGTCTGCTCCGATCTGCTAAAACCCGGTGGCTATGCTCGTGTTACGCAGTATGCTGAGACCGTTCTTGCGGGCATGAAGGAGCTTGCTGCAGATTCCCTTGAGCATCTGGTCTGTGTCAGGGCTGGCATGGAGGATACAGTCGCCGCTGGTCTTGCCAATCTGAGAAAGTATGCGGCAGAAGTGGTTGATAAGGGGCATTACAGTAAGGATCTGTTTCCCTATCAAAATGTTAAAACGAACCGTACTCTGCTTAAATTTGACTGTGCAGGAGCCCCCTGTGTGACCAGTTGTGGCGCTTCCCAGGATGTTCCACGCTATATGGATTTCACTGCCCGTGGTGATTTCAAAAATGCCTACAGAACCATTCTTGCAACCAACCCCTTTCCTAATATGCAGGGTATGGTCTGTGATCACCCGTGTCAGTACAAATGTACCCGTTTAAACTATGACTCCCCTCTGCTCATCCGGGAAATCAAGCGATTCATTGCCCAGAATCAGAAAGAAGAGATCAAACTTACTCCTCAGGCGGACAATGGGAAAAGTGTGGCAATCGTAGGTGCTGGTCCATCCGGGCTTTCCGCTGCCTTTTTTCTCAGGCTTGAAGGTTACCGGGTTGATATTTTCGAATCCAAGGAATTTGCTGGAGGAATGGCATCGGATGCCATTCCGGTTTTTCGACTTGATGATGGCAGTCTGAAAAAGGATATCGACCGTATTCTCGCACTTGGCGCATCTCTTCATACGGGAGTGACCGTTGATAAAAAGAAGTTTGCGGAGCTGCGTCAGTCCCATGATTTTGTCTATATTGCCATCGGTGCCCAGGAGGGTTCCCGCCTGAATATTCCAGGTGCAGATGCTGCAGGAGTGGTTGATCATCTCGACTTCCTGAGTGATGTGCGGCAGGGGAAATTTCCTGATATCGGCCGCAGGGTTAGTATTATCGGGGGTGGCAATTCGGCAATGGACGCGGCGCGTACGGCAAAGCGTTTGGTCGGAACAGCCGGAGAGGTCTCCATTGTCTACCGTCGGACCCGCAGGCAGATGCCGGCCGATCATGGGGAAATTATCGGGGCCATTGAAGAGGGTGTGCGTGTCGTTGAATTGGCCGGACCCGAGGCTGTCCGGGTGAGTGATGGAAAGGTCAGCGGTCTTGAAGTAGCCAGGATGAAACTCGGGGAGCCCGATGATTCCGGGCGGCGTAGTCCGGTCAGGGTTGAGGGCGAAAATTATATCATCGAAACGGATAGTATCATTGTAGCCATCGGTCAGCAGGTGAAACTGGATTTTCTGCCGGATGGCGAACTGAGTGTCGATAGAAAATCCCTGCGCTCATCCCTGCCCTTTGTCCTCGCGGGAGGCGATGTGATTACTATTTCATCACTCATTAACGCCATTGGCCATGGCCGGAGGGTAACGGAATCCATTGTGGCCGCCTCGGGACTGAAGTCGAAAGTTGTTCTTGCGCCTGCCGAGGATCGCAGGCTCGATCTCATCGAGATGCAAAAGCACAATGCAACCCGCAGGTTCGGTGTCAAACCTCCTGAATTGACTCCGCATGAACGCTTGAACTTTGATCTCTTTGTCGGAACCCTCAGCAAAGAGGATGCGATGGCCGAGGCCTCACGCTGCCTTCAGTGTGACCTGGTCTGTAATGTCTGTGTGACTGTCTGTCCCAACAGGGCCAATGTTGCCCTGAAGGCCGATCCTGTTTCCTATCCGGAACAGCATATTCTTGGTGACGGGAGCGTGAAAACGGTGAGACGAATACGGCTGAGCCAGGCCTATCAGGTTATCAATATTCCCGATTTCTGTAACGAGTGCGGAAACTGCAGGACCTTCTGTCCCACCAGTGGCGCTCCCTATATGGATAAGCCCCATGTCCACCTTTCCGCTGCCAGTCTTGAGGCGCATGGAGAAGGTTTTTTTATGGTAGAACCCGGTATAATGAAAATTATCCACAATGGCAAAGAGGCCACACTTTCTGATGGTGGTACCGCACTCCTTTTTGAAGATGATGAAGTAAAGCTCAGTCTTGCAAAAGATTCCCTGGAGGCTGGCAATGTTGAGTTGAAAACCGATGTGAAGAGCAAGAGCCTGAGAATAGTGGCTGAAGCAGCGATTCTTTTCCGTCTGCTGGACGGAAGAAGACCATTTTAGTCTTGATGGACAGAATGAGGCATTTCGTCATCCCCGCGTAGGCGGGAATGACGGAGCAGAGCAATATATTTATGAAAGATCTGGCAAGTCTAAAGATTATTATGCGGGGTGCCGGAGACCTGGCAACGGGTGTGGCACTCAGGCTGTATCGTTCGGGGTTCAGGCGTTTACTCCTTCTTGAGACGGAACATCCCCTGGCGGTTCGTCGCCTGGTTTCTTTTTCAGAAGCAATTACCATCGGAAAAGTTTCTATTGAAGGTGTTACAGCAAGGCGTATTGATGATGCGGAGATGCCAGGGCAATGGACACCGGATACAACTATTTCGATTATGGTCGATCCGGTGGGAGAAAGTATCAAAAAACTCCGACCCGACATTGTGATCGATGCTATTATAGCCAAACGTAATCTCGGTACCATGATTGATGATGCTGAACTTGTTATCGGTCTCGGTCCAGGTTTTACAGCTGGCAGAGATGTGAACTGTGTAATAGAAACCCAAAGAGGGCATCATCTGGGAAGAGTTATCCGGGATGGTGGTGCCGCACCCGATACAGGGATTCCCGGAAACATAGGCGGTTACAATAATGAACGTTTGCTGCGGGCGCCAAATGCAGGAATGTTTACGACAGACTGCAATATAGGTGATACGGTGGAGAAGGGACAATGTGTGGCACGGGTAGACTCTTCTCCGGTGCGCGCAAATATTTCCGGAGTCATACGAGGCCTGTTGCGCTCGGCCACTCCGGTGGACAGGGGGACAAAGCTTGGCGATATCGACCCCCGTGCTGAGGTGGTTTTTTGTACAACTGCATCGGATAAAGCCATGGCCGTTGGTGGAGGTGTGCTCGAAGCAATACTACACAATTTTAATCATTTGTAGAAAGAGCTCACGCGGATATTCATTTACCGGAGGACTAAATTGAGATGAGTACGATTGAAGAAAAGCAGTCGATAGCTGAAGCCGAGGCAACTCCCTTCGATTCAGAACTCATCTTCGGCCTTGAGGACAGGCCTCCAGTACTTATTGCCTTCTTTGCGGCCATCCAGCATATGCTCGCCTCCATTGTCGGCATTGTGACCCCTCCCATAATTATCAGTAATGCACTGGGACTCGATGTTTCCGATGCCTCCTATATTATCAGTATGACCCTGCTTGTTTCCGGAATCGCCACTTTTATTCAGGCAAAACGGATGGGGCCTGTGGGTTCCGGACTGCTCGCCATCCAGGGCACAAGCTTCGCATTCTTAGGCCCGATAATCGGAGCGGCCATCGCCGTGAAAAATCAGGCCGATGCCCATACGGCCCTTGCCGTGGTTTTTGGCTGTGTCATGGCCGGTTCCTTTATAGAGATGTTTATCAGCCGTTTTCTCCATATGGCGCAAAAAATTATTACCCCTGTTGTTACCGGTGTTGTGGTGATCCTGATCGGTCTGACCTTGATCAAGGTCGGCCTGGTAAGCATGGCCGGCGGTTTTTATGTGATGACCAATGTTCCCGATGCCTTTGCCAGTTTTCAGAACCTTGGGATCGCCTTTCTGGTGCTTGGCATCATTGTGGTGCTGAATATGAGCAAAAATCAATACCTGCGCATGTCATCCATCGTTGTCGGCCTGACTGTTGGTTATATTGTGGCGGCAGCCTTGGGAATGGTGAATTTTTCCAGGCTGGAAGGGATGGATCTCTTTACCGTCCCTCAACCGCTCAAGTATGGCATCGATTTTTCCTGGGGCGCATTCTTTGCCATCGGTCTTGTCTATGTCATTACCGCTATCGAGTCCATTGGCGATCTCACCGCCACCTCCATGATATCCAAACAACCGGTGACGGGAGATCTGTACATCGGTCGAATCAAGGGCGGTATACTTGCCGATGGATTGAATTCCTTTCTGGCCGGTTTATTCAATACATTCCCCAATACCACCTTCAGTCAGAATAACGGTGTTATCCAGCTAACAGGAGTTGCCAGCCGCTATGTTGCGTATTTTATCGCTGGAATTCTCGTTTTAATGGGATTGTCCCCGGTTTTAGCCGGAATTTTTCGTATTATGCCGGAGCCGGTTCTTGGCGGGGCCACTATTCTTATGTTTGGTACGGTCGCCACGGCTGGAATAAAGATTCTTGCTACCCAGGAAATGGATAACCGCTCCACCCTGATTGTTGCGGTGTCCCTGGGACTGGGGCTGGGGGTGACCATGGTTCCTGAAGTATTGAAAAATGTTGCCCCTGCCGAGATTAGAAATGTTTTTGCCTCGGGCATTACCACGGGAGGCCTGGCAGCGATTATTCTGAATCTGGTGCTTCCTTATAAAAAAACAAAGAGTCAAACATAATTATACAGGGTGTCTGCAAACAACAGATTAGCAATGGAGATCTGAATATGGCAGTAGGACAATCACATATACGAAAAGATGTCAGGGCAAAGGTTACCGGAAAAACCCGTTATACCGATGATTTCAGTATGCCCGGTATGCTGCATGCAAAGTATGTCAGGAGCCCCATTGCCCATGGGCTTGTTAAGAGTATTGACACGACTGCGGCACTAGCTATACCAGGGGTCGAGGCTGTGTTTACCCATGAGGATGTCCCCAAAATTCTTTTCGCAACGGCTGGCCATCCCTTTTCCCTTGATCCTGATCATCAGGATGTGGCAGACAGATTATTGCTGACCGATCATGTCCGTTATCATGGTGATGAGGTGGCCATAGTGGTGGCCCGTGATCTTCTCACCGCAGCACAGGCGGCAAAGGCAGTGATTGTCGAATATGAGGAACTTCCTGTCTGTGTCACTTCCGAGGCTGCCATGGCTGAGGATGCCCCTGCCATACATCCGGGTGGAAATAGTATTAAATCCACCACTTTTGAGATCGGTGGAAAGCTTGAAGATGCAGAGAAAGAGGCGGATCTCGTTGTCGAGGATACCTTCAGCACGCCAATTATTCTTCACTGTCATCTGGAAAACCATGTGGCATACGCCTATATGGATGACAACGACCATATCGTTGTTGTCAGTTCCACCCAGATTCCCCATATCTGCCGCAGGATAGTCGGCCAGGCACTTGATATGCCGTGGCCAAAGATCCGTGTCATTAAGCCCTATATCGGCGGTGGTTTTGGCAACAAGCAGGATGTTGTCCTCGAACCGATGGTTGCTTTTCTCACCAGGAAACTTGGTGGCGTTCCGGTCAAAATTGAACTGGAACGCGAAGAAGGTCTTGTTGCTACCCGCACCCGTCATGGTCAGACCGTCACGGCCCGTGCCGGGGTGAGCAATGACGGTATCATAAAATTTATTGATCTGAACGTGATCTCTAATACCGGAGCCTATGCATCCCACGGGCACTCCATTCCCATGGCTGCAGGATCAAAATTCTGTAACCTCTATCCGCGCAGTGTCTCAAAATTTTCAGCGACCACTCATTACGGAAATATTCCTGCGGCCGGGGCCATGCGGGCTTATGGCTCTCCCCAGTTGTTTTTCGGTGTTGAAAGTGTCCTTGAAGAGGTTGCCCGTAAGCTTGGTATGGATTCCGTCGATTTCCGCATCAAAAACTCGGCCAGACCTGCTGATATCATCTCCAAGACAGGAAATAAGGAACACTCTGTTGGGATGGTAGAATGTCTCGAAAAAGGGCGTGAGGCCATAGGCTGGGACGTGAAAAAAGAAGTATATGCCAGGCAGGAAGGGAATATTCGCCGGGGACTCGGAGTGGCCTCCTTCAGCTACGGTTCCGGTACCTATCCGGCCTGTGTGGAGATTGCAGGTTGTCGGCTTGTGCTTAATCAGGACGGAACGGTTCATATGCAGATAGGAGCCACAGAAATTGGTCAGGGATCCGATACAGCGCTGGCTCAGATGGCTGCAGAAACACTTGGGGTTGACTACGATGCAATTCATGTGGTCTCGGAACAGGATACCGATGTCTCACCATTTGACCCCGGGGCCTACGCCTCACGTCAGACCTATGTTGCCGCTCCAGCAGTCCACCGGGCGGCAGGAAAACTAAAGGCACAAATCCTTGAACATTATCAGCTGATGACGGGTGAGGAGGCAGAGACTCTTGATCTTACAGGTGGAAAAATAATTCGCAGGGATCAGCCGGAGAGCGTGTTGCTTGATCTGCACGATCTGGCACTCGACAGCTATTACCATAAAGAACGCGGTGGACAGCTAACCGCCGAAGTATCAAGCAAGACCTGTACCAATGCACCCAGTTATGGATGCACCTTTGTTGATCTTGAAGTGGATATTGAAATGTGCACCGTCACCATCAGACAGATCATCAATGTCCATGATGCAGGGAAAATAATCCACCCACTCTCTGCTGAGGGTCAGGTTCATGGTGGAATGGGGATGGGTGTCGGCATGGCCCTGTTTGAAGAGTTGCTGGTTGATCCTGAAAGCGGCAGGATTTATAATGGAAATCTGCTGGATTATAAAATCCCCACCTGTGTAGATATTCCGGATCTTCAGTGTGCTTTTGTGGAAACCTTTGACCCCACGAGTCCTTATGGTAATAAATCCCTGGGTGAGCCTCCCATTATTTCCCAGGGGCCTGCTATTCGTAACGCGATATGGGATGCAACCGGGGTGAAAATCAATGAGATCCCTATGACCCCCAAGGTTTTGTTTAAGCATTTTAAAAATGCAGGACTTATCTAGGACGGACTAATGAACTATCGCTTGGTTCGTCATTCCCGCACAGGCGGGAATGACGAGATAGCAGGAAAGTTGAGATTTTACAAAATGGTTATCTAAGAGAGCAAAAACATGTTTCCAATTGAAAATTATCATTTTGCAGAAAGCATCAAGGATGCAGTAGAAGCACTTGCTGCCGATGAAAAGGCAAGAATTATTGCCGGCGGTACCGATGTCCTTGTCCGGCTCCACGGTGGTAACACTGACTATGGTCATCTTGTTGATATCAACGGACTCCGTGAACTTAAAGAGATTACAATCGATGGGGAAGGGAATATTTGTATTGGCTCGCTTGCCACTTTCACTGAAATAATGGAGCACGAACTCATTCAAAAATATGTCCCTGTTATTGCCGAATCCCTCGCCACCATAGGTGGACCGCAGGTTCGGAACTGCGGCACCATGGGGGGAAATATCTGCAATGGTGCCGTGAGTGCGGATAGCGCCTGTGCAGCCCTTATCCATGAGTTTGAGCTGGTGGTGGAAAGTCCTGAGGGTGAACGGACAGAATCCATTAACGGCTTTCATACGGGGCCGGGACGGACGATTCTTCAAAAAGGGGATCTGCTTAAGTATTTTCGGATCCGGCCGGAAAATTATATCGGGTTCAGCGCCTCCTATTATAAATATGCCATGCGCGGAGCCATGGATATTGCTACCATCGGCAGTGGCGCCGCTGTAAAGATGAACGGTGATATCATCAAAACGCTGAAAATTGCCTTTACGGTTGCAGCACCCACCCCTGTCCGCTGCAGAAATGCCGAAAGAGCCATGGAGAATAAGACTGTCAGTGAGGAAAACCTCCAGGCCATGGCCGATGCCATTGAAGAGGATGTCAGGCCACGTACATCCTGGCGGGCGAGCAGGGAATTTCGTCTCCATCTTATTCGAACCCTGGCGAAGAGAGTAGTTCGGCAGGCAGTGGAAAATCAGGGAGGTGCCTTGTAATGCAGACCATGAATATCAAATTGACGATTAACACCAAAAAGTATGAGATGGCTGTCGATGTGCGTAAATCCCTTATGGATCTGCTCCGTGAGCTTGGTTACACCAGTGTGAAGCATGGCTGTGGCGTGGGGGAATGCGGAGCTTGTACCGTGCTTGTAGACAATATTCCAGTCGATTCCTGCCTCTATCTTGCGACCTGGGCAAATAACAGGGCAATACGCACCACCGAAGGCGAGTGCCGGGATGGAAAACTTTCTTCTGTCCAGGAGGCCTACGTGGAAGAAGGCGCTGTTCAGTGCGGTTTTTGCACTCCCGGTCTTATTATGACCACCACTTCTTTCCTGGAGAAGAATAAGGGGAAGGAACTGTCCCGTGAAGAGATTAAAAAGGGTCACGCGGGTAATCTTTGTCGCTGTACCGGATACCAGACCATCATAAATGCGGTGGAAACGGCCGGTAAAAATGGTTAAGGAAAGTCAAACCACAGCTGCCATCAGGGGTCAGTTCCTTGATTTCGCTGATGTTGCAGATTGTCCGTCCGAGCTTGCAGATACGGTTCGCCATCTTAAGGATGGTCTGTTGCTGTTGAGAAACGGGCATATTGAATGGTTTGGTGACTGGGAAGAGGGCAGGGATAAAATTGCTGAAAATTGTCCCGTCCACCAGTATCCGGATAAGCTGATCGTACCCGGCTTTATCGATGCCCATATTCACTACCCACAGGCGGAGATAGTTGGGGCCCACGGTGAACAGTTGCTGGAGTGGCTTGAAAATTATGCCTTTCCTGCTGAAAGAAAGTATCAGGATAAAGCGTATGCGGCAAAGATGGCCGACTTTTTTATCGACCAGCTTCTGCGCAACGGTACGACCACGGCCATGGTTTTTTGCACTGTTCACCCCGAATCGGTGGAGGCACTGTTTACCGCTGCAGAAAAGCAGAACATGCGGATTATTGCCGGCAAAATAATGATGGACAGAAATGCTCCGCAATATTTGCTTGATACCCCTGAGAGCAGTTACGATGCAAGCAGAAAACTGATAGAAAAATGGCATAAACGGGGGCGTCTTCTCTACGCGATCACCCCTCGGTTTGCCCCGACATCCAGCCCGGAACAGCTTGAAATGGCGGGAAGGCTGAAAAAAGAATTTCCAGATACCTATATGCAGACCCATCTGTCGGAGAATGCAGATGAAATAAAGTGGGTAAGGACATTATTCCCGGAACGCTCCGGTTATCTTGATGTCTATCATCATTATGGCCTCACAGGCACCCGCTGTGTTTTCGCTCACTGTGTTTACCTGGAAGATCAGGAATGGGACTCTCTGCTCGATACCGATTCCGCCATCGCCTTTTGCCCAACATCTAACCTCTTTCTCGGGAGTGGTTTGTTTGATCTCAACCGTGCCAGAGAAAAACAGGTGAATGTTGCCATAGCCACCGACATTGGAGGTGGTACATCATTTAGTATGCTGAAGACCCTGAGTGAAGCCTATAAAGTGATGCAGCTGCAAAAACAGAAGTTCTCGGCCTACGAGGCCTTTTATTCAGCAACCCTGGGTGGCGCCAGAGCGCTTTCCCTTGATCATTTGATCGGTAATTTCAGTGTTGGTAAAGAGGCTGATTTCGTGGTGCTTGATCCTGCGGCAACTGTCCTTCAGGCCAAACGATTGGAAACGTCAAAAAATATCGCCGACCTGTTATTTAATCTTATTATACTCGGTGACGATAGAAGTATTTTCCACACCTATGTGAATGGTTGTCTGGTGCATAAACGGGATGATTAATACGAACATTTTTCAGGAAAACTATGACTGAAACGCCACGTCTTCAATTAAAAGGGATGACCAAAGTTTATCCATCTGTCATTGCCAATGATTCCATTGATATGACAATTGGCCCCGGAGAGATACATGCAGTTCTTGGTGAAAATGGTGCCGGGAAAAGTACTCTGATGAAGGCGATTTATGGCGTTGTCAAACCGGATAAGGGGCAGATACTCTGGAATGGTAATGTGGTTTCAATCCAAAACCCGGCGCATGCAAGAAAGCTTGGCATTGGCATGGTCTTCCAGCATTTTTCCCTGTTTGAGACTCTTACTGTGACTGAAAATATCGCCCTGGCCATGGACGACTATACAAGTATGGATTCGCTGGCCAGTCGCATTCGGAAGGTCTCTGAAGAATATGGTCTCCCGCTTGATCCGGGGCGCCTGGTTCATTCCCTCTCCGTAGGTCTTCGTCAGAGGGTGGAAATAATCAGATGTCTTCTTCAACAGCCCAAACTGCTGATCATGGATGAACCCACATCTGTTTTGACCCCCCAGGCTGTTCGCAAGATGTTTGAAACTCTGCGGCGTCTCGCCGATGAAGGATGTTCCATTCTCTATATCAGTCATAAACTCGATGAAATTATGGAGTTGTGTCACAGCGCCACAATAATACGGGGTGGTAAGGTCACGGGCTATGCCATCCCTGCTAATGAAACAACTACCAGTCTGGCAAAGATGATGATTGGCAAGGATCTCCCCGTCTGTTCCAAGGATAGACCGGTTATCGATGGTGGGGAGTGTCTTATGGTAAAAAATCTCTCCAGGACTTCTGCTGATCCATTCGGAACGGCTCTTAAAAATATCAGTTTCTCGGTGAAGAGTGGAGAAATTCTTGGTATTGCAGGTATCTCCGGGAACGGTCAACAGGAACTTCTCTACACGCTCAGTGGTGAACGACCTGTCGAGGATAAAGATTGTATCACTATTTGTGGCGAGCCCGTCGGTCATCTGAATCCTGATCAAAGACGAAACAGAGGCCTGGGCTTTGTTCCAGAAGAACGCCTTGGAAGAGGGGCTGTGCCAGGAATGTCACTTTCCAAGAATGCAATTCTCACTGCGCACCGTCATAAGATGGTTAAAAAGGGCTTACTCAGATTTGATAAGGCTGCTGATTTTGCCCAGAAGTGTATTAGCGGTTTTGCAGTGAAATGCGGTACCAGGGACGATCTCATTACCAGTTTGTCCGGTGGTAACATTCAGAAATACATTACCGGACGCGAAATTCTTCAATCCCCTGCACTTCTCGTGGTGTCGCAGCCAACCTGGGGCGTTGATGTCGGAGCCGCAAATGTGATCCGCCAGTCCATGATTGATCTGCGTAACAATGGTTCTGCAGTTCTCGTCGTTTCCGAAGAACTCGATGAACTCTTTGAAATATGTGACCGTCTTATTGTTATTGCGGAAGGTTGCGTCTCCTCTTCGGTTAATGTGCATGAAACCACCAAAGAAGATATAGGGGTATGGATGAGTGGCCTGTTCCGGGGGGGGCCCGCTGATAAGAGCACTGCTCATGAAGTATCCAATGAAAATCAGGAGAGCCATGTTCGTTAAGATAGAACCCAGATCCGAACCTTCAAGAACCATGAGATATATGTCTCCTGTGGTTGCGGCACTACTTATGCTGATCAGCGGACTCATTATTTTTACTCTGCTCGGTAAAGATCCCATGGAGGCATTTCATGCCTTCTTTGTCGAACCCATCAATGACCTGTACGGTATCGGCGAACTCTTTATAAAGGCTTCACCGCTCATGCTTATTGGTACCGGGCTTGCCATCGGTTTTCGGGCAAGCATCTGGAATATCGGCGCCGAGGGGCAACTTACCATTGGAGCTCTCTTTGGGGGCTATATTGCAATTATATTTAACGACAGTAATGGTTTTTTTATACTGCCACTTATGATTTTGGCCGGAGCCGCGGGAGGGATTGTATGGGCATCGATCCCGGCATTTCTACGGACAGTTTTTAATGCCAACGAGATTCTGGTAACCCTTATGCTGAATTATGTGGCTATCCTGCTCCTGGCCCTTTTTGTGCACGGCCCTCTGAGGGATCCTAACGGTTACGGGTTTCCGCAGTCCGTGCTTTTTGGTGATTCTGCCATGCTGCCCGTTCTTATCGAGGGAACACGGCTGCACCTCGGTGTTTTGCTTGCCTTTGCGGGCGTTATTGTCGGATGGGTATTTCTGTTAAAAAGTTTTACCGGTTTCCAGCTTCAGGTGGCGGGGCTTGCTCAGAAAGCAGCATCCTATGCAGGGTTTGAATATAAAAAACTGATCTGGATTGGAATGCTCTCGGGTGGGCTTACAGCCGGTATTGCCGGAGTCCTCGAAATTGCTGGCCCCATTGGTCAGCTTCTCCCCTCGGTATCACCTGGCTACGGTTATGCTGCAATCATAGTCGCCTTTGTCGGGAGACTGCATCCCGGCGGAATCTTTCTTTCAAGCCTCCTTATGGCCCTTCTCTATCTGGGTGGCGAATCGGGGCAGATGAACCTTGATCTGCCCTCTGCGGTGACCGGGATTTTCCAGGGGCTCCTGCTCTTTTATCTCCTCGCAGCGGATTTTCTTATCAACTACCGAGTGCGCCTGAATTCGCCGCAACTGGAGGTCAATTAATGGATTTTGATATATTTATTCATATACTGATCGCGGCAATAGCAGCTGGAACCCCCTTTGTCTATGCAGCTCTTGGTGAACTTATCACCGAAAAATCCGGGGTGTTAAATCTGGGTGTTGAGGGAATGATGCTGGTTGGTGCGATTTCCGGATTTATAGCCATGGCTAAGACAGGAAGCCTTCTGGTAGCTGTTCTGTGCGGGATGGCTGCAGGGGCACTTATGGCGGGAATATTTGGTGTTTTGACCCTGACCCTGATGGCGAACCAGGTTGCCAGTGGACTTGCTTTGACTATTTTTGGTGTTGGATTGAGCGCATTTCTCGGCCTTGATTACACCAGTATTGCCCTTGGTGGTGTGGCTGATATCAATATCCCCTTTTTGAGTACTCTTCCTGTTGTCGGGCAACTCTTTTTCTCTCATGATATTCTTGTTTACTGTTCCGGTGCCCTCTTTGTCGCTATTTCCTGGTTTTTGTATAAAAGCAAGACGGGCCTTCTGCTGCGGGGGATAGGAGAGGCCCCGAAATCTGCCCATGCACTTGGTTATAACGTCATTAAAATCAGATATATTGCAGTTCTGTTTGGTGGTGCCATGGCGGGGCTTGGAGGCGTGTATCTCTCGGTTGCCTATACACCCATGTGGGTGGAAGGTATGGTTGCCGGAAGGGGCTGGGTCTCTCTGGCACTTGTTGTTTTTGCAAGCTGGAGACCTGCCAGGGTGATGCTTGGTGCCTATCTTTTCGGTGCCATTACAATAGCCCAGTTCCATGTCCAGGGGTTCGGAATTGATATCCCGGCGCAGCTTTTGTCCATGCTGCCGTACGTGGCGACGATTGTGGTATTGGTATTTATTTCCAGAGACCAGAGTACAATACGATTGAATTCACCGGCGTCGCTAGGTATAACCTATCATCCAGATAACCAGTAAAAGTTCATCAGCACCTCCGGTTCATTCGGCCAGGACAGTCAATATAGGGAAAACTATTATTGACTGTCCTGGCCGAATGAACCGGAAGCACTGTTAAACTTTTAAATATAAATCAACCTGATTACCACTGATCCTCAGCCTACCCGCCTGAGGAGGAGTTGTTTCGTGTTGATTATGTGGGCATCTGCGGCCCGGATGGCCGTAGCAGAGCCCCCAGGGATGGGTTTATGGCGTCCCATATAATCGACACGGAACAGCTCCGGGTTGCAAAGCTGAGTTTCGATGGTAATCAGGTAAATTAAAGTTGTTCAATGCATCGTAAATTTTAAACAAGGAGAAACAGATGGCAAGCATGAAGAAAAAGGTCTTATCCGTCTTTATTCTACTGGTCTGTGTGGCGGGATTTTCCCTGTCTGCGTCGGCTGAAGATAAATTGAAAGTAGGCTTTGTCTATATCAGTCCTATCGGGGATGCAGGCTGGACCTACCAGCATGATCTTGGACGGCTTGAGCTTGAAAAAAATCTCGGTGATAAGATCGTAACTAAGTATATCGAAAGTGTACCTGAAGGGCCTGAGGCGGAGCGTGTTATCAGAGATCTGGCGCAAAGCGGCCATGACCTGATTTTCACCACTTCTTTTGGCTATATGAACCCTACCCTGAAGGTTGCTAAAATGTTTCCCAAAAAACACTTTGAGCATTCCACCGGATACAAAACCGCCAAGAATGTCGGTACCTATATGTGTCGCTTTTATGAAGGCCGTTATCTGACCGGAATTGTGGCTGGAAAGATGACAAAGTCCAACACCCTCGGGTATGTTGCAGCATTCCCTATCCCTGAGGTAATCCGTGGCATCAATGCATTCACCCTTGGGGCCAAATCTGTCAATCCTGATGTCCAGGTGAAGGTGATCTGGGTAAATTCATGGTTTGATCCGGGCAAAGAGCGTGAAGCATCCGAGGCACTTATCACCCAGGGTGCCGATGTTATCACCCATCATACCGATTCAACTGCTCCAACTCTTACTGCCGAAGAAAAGGGCGTCTATGCCATTGCCTACCATTCCGATATGTCCAAATATGGTCCCAAGGCCCATCTTACAGCAGCCACCCATACCTATGGTGATTTCTATACCAAAACTACCCAGGCTGTCCTCGATAACACCTGGAAGTCAGACTCTGTCTGGAGTGGTATAAAAGAGGGATCCATTAAGCTGGCACCCATGAATGCTGCAATTCCTGCTGAGGTTGTAGCACTTGTTGAAAAAACAACAAAAGATATTGCTGACGGATCTTTCCATCCTTTCCAGGGACCGGTTAAAGATCAGAGTGGCAAAGTTGTTGTGGAAGCTGGAAAATCGCTCAGTGATGAGGAGCTTCTGGGGATGAATTATTACGTTGAAGGTGTTCATGGAAATATTCCGAAATAGTCCTTTTATTATTTCGTAATTTGTCAGATAAAAAAGGAGATGGGGTGCGGTTAACTCATCTCCTTTTTTTGTTTCTTTAGCAGCAGGAAAAAAGCGTATGGATCATATCACAAAATTGAAGTGTCTTATCTGCAGCAGGGAATATGTACCTGAGGATATCAGGTATGTCTGTCCCGAGCATGAGAACGAGGGGATTGTGGATGTACATTATGATTATGATCTCATCAATAATCGTATCAGCCGCGAGAGTCTTGAGGAGAACCGGGATTATTCCATCTGGCGCTACAAGCCTCTGCTCCCCGTTTTTGCAGATGCCGAAGTGCCACCTCTTGCGATTGGCTGGACACCTCTCTATGACGCACCGCGTCTTGCCGGGAAACTCGGTTTGCAGCAGTTGTGGGTGAAGGATGATGGCCGTCTGCCCACGGCAAGTTTTAAGGATCGGGCCAGTGCGGTTGCTGTGGTCAAGGCCAGAGAAAGCGGGGCCGAAATTATAACGACCGCTAGTACCGGCAACGCTGCCGCAGCTCTCAGTGGCATATGTGCAAGTGTGGGACAGGCCAATGTGATATTCGTGCCGGTATCGGCTCCGGAGGCAAAAATTGCCCAGCTTCTGGTCTATAACTCCACGGTGATGCTGGTCAAGGGCAGTTATGATGATGCCTTTGAGCTCTGCCTTGAAGCTGCAGCTGAATATGGCTGGTACAATCGTAATACAGGCTATAATCCCTATATGACCGAGGGTAAAAAGACCGCCGCCTACGAGATATGTGAGCAGCTGAATTGGGATGCTCCTGATGTGGTTCTGGTTTCTGTTGGTGATGGCTGCATCATCGGCGGCCTTCATAAGGGGTTCAAGGATCTTATGGCATTGGGCTGGATTGATCGTATGCCTCGTCTTATCGGAGTTCAGGCCGAGGGCAGCAACTTTATGTATGAGGCGTGGAAGAACGATGAGGATATTCTGACCAAAGCACCGGTCTCAGGAATTACCGTGGCTGACAGTATCAGTGCGGGACTGCCTCGGGATAGAATTAAGGCTCTTGCCGCTGTGACTGAGACGGATGGGGCCTACGTCGTCGTCAGTGATGATGAGATTCTGGCTGCAATTTCTCTCCTGGCACGGGGGGTCGGAGTGTTTGCAGAACCGGCAGGTGCCGCCGCATATGCTGGTCTTATACGGGCTGTGGCGGATGGCCTGGTTACGTCACGGGAGCGCATCGTTGTTCTTAACACCGGTAATGGCCTCAAAGATATCAAGAGCAGTATGACTGCGGTACGAATGGCAGGATCGATTCCCCATCATATTGAAGCAAGTCTTACCGCGTTAAAACAGTGTATTGAAACGAGCCAAATATCAGCAGGTACGTGCTGAAGGAGCAGTTGTGAGAAAATTAATCGATTTGACGATAAAAGATCCGGCTAAGCTTGAGAACGCAGTACAGCGTGCTCGAGAGCAAAATATAATCATCCCTACTTTCGAGCAGATGATTAATCCGAGATTGATTCCGGATGCTATCACCAGGCAACTGGAAGGGGTCGGGCTCTGGGATCTCAATCCCCTGAACCTGTTTCGCATCAACTGGCACAATGAGGCCAAAGAAAGCGGTGGTAAATTTGCTGGGGTTAACTATCTGGTTCTTCCGAAAGAACTCACCGGGATCGATGCCCGCATCGTGATTCTTCTCGGAAAGTGGTTTCCCACGGGTGCTCATAAGGTAGGGGCTGCTTACGCCTGTCTGGTGCCGCGTCTGGTTACCGGTCAATTTGATCCAACGACCCAGAAAGCAGTCTGGCCAAGTACTGGTAACTACTGTCGAGGCGGTGCCTACGACTCGACGCTGCTTGCCTGTGATTCCATCGCTATTCTGCCGGAAGGCATGAGCAAGGAACGTTTTGACTGGCTTGCCGGAGTGGCGGGAGAAACGATTAAAACACCGGGTTCCGAAAGCAATGTGAAGGAGATCTTTGACAAGTGCTGGGAACTGCGGAACTCGGGCCAGGAACTGTCCATTTTTAATCAGTTTGATGAATTTGGAAACTACCTCTGGCACTACGAAGTTACCAGCCGGGCCATGATGGAGGCACTGGAGGAGACCATGGGCGCGGGTGATCGCTTTCGGGCAACCATCTCCAACACCGGTTCCGGCGGAACCATAGCCTGTGGTGACTATATGAAGGAGCAGTTTCCACTCTCAAAGATAGTGGCCAGTGAGGCTCTTCAGTGCCCAACCCTCCTTAATAACGGATTTGGTGCCCATCGTATCGAAGGAATAGGCGACAAACATGTTCCCTGGATTCATAATGCCAAGAATACTGATGTGGTCACTGCTATCGACGACTGCGCCCCCATGGCATTGATCCGACTCTTTAACGAGCCTACGGGGCAGGAGTATCTGGTCAGCCAGGGTGTCTCAAGAGATCTTGTGGATAATCTCCATCTTCTGGGGATATCGAGTGTGGCCAATGTTCTCGCCGCTATCAAGACCGCCAAGTACTATGAGATGGATGGTAAGGATGTGATGATAACCATGGCAACGGATTCCATGGAGATGTACCAGAGCCGCCTGGCAGAGCTCACCGAAGAAGCGGGTGAGTTTACCGCTATGGATGCTGCCGCTGCTTATCATCGTTATATGCTTGGAGAGACCACCGACAACATGCAGGAGTTGAGTTATGTTGATCGTAAGCGGATTCACAACCTTAAGTATTTTACCTGGGTGGAGCAGCAGGGGAAGACTTACGAAGAGATTCAGGCCCAGTGGTATGATCCGGAGTACTGGAGCAGTATTCATCATTCCATGGATGAGATTGATGATTTGATCGATGCCTTTAACGAACGTACCGGGCTGTTGCAGAAATTATGAAAACCTGGCCATCCTGTTAGTGTTCAACACGGCTGGCTGCGGTAGAATGTTTACTTAAACCACGGATCCTCCCTGCATGATAGAAAAAGAAATTCTTATCCAACTGCGTCGTGGTCAAACCATTGCCCTGATAACAATCATCGATAAGAGCGGTTCTGCTCCACGTCTTCCAGGATCCAAGATGTTTGTGGGAAGTGACGGGGCCATCACCGGCACCATTGGCGGGGGCAGGATGGAACACATTGCCTGTGCGACTGCCGTAAAAATAGCAGCTGGAGACGCCACGCCTGAGCTTACTGAAATTGATATGCGTGGCGGTGGAGCCGATGGCGATAGCGATATGATTTGCGGAGGGATACAACTCCTCCTTATCGAACGTATTACTCCTGATATGGTATCACTGTTTGAGCAGGCTCTGGCCTGTTTCGCGGATGGAGCCAGAGGGGGCTGGTTGATAGATATTAGTGTTCCAAAACAGCCGCTTCGTTCCTTTCTTGATATGCGCAACGACTGTTCATTGCCGGGCCTGGATTGCAGGGCAATCATACGGGGCAGGTATACCCGGCTGATACAAGCCAACGGGAAATCTCTGGTATTTGATCCCCTGCCCAAGTTTGGAACCGTAGTTCTGTTTGGTGGTGGTCATGTCTCCAAGGAAGTTGCCTGGCTGGCATCTGCTGTGGATTTTGATGTGGTGGTTTGTGACGATCGTCCTGAGTTTTCAAATACTGATAGATTCCCCATGGCAAGTGCAACCCATGTCCTTGAAGGCTTCAAAAACCTCTTCGAAAGAATTGAACAGGGAGAAGACCACTATCTGCTTATTATCACCCGCGGTCATAGCTATGATCAGGAAGTTCTGGCCCAAGTGCTGCGAACTCCGGCCCGCTATATAGGAATGATAGGGAGCAGGAGAAAACGAGATATCTGCTATGGGAATTTGCGTGATCAGGGGTTTAATGATGCCGATTTTGCGAGAGTTCATTGCCCCATTGGCCTTCCAATTGGATCTGAGACTCCAAGGGAAATCGCAGTCAGTATTACAGCAGAGTTGATTGCAGCACGTGCCGGGGCTCTATAAGTCATGCCACAAACGACAGAAACGCTGATAAGGGAAAGCGACCGGCTTATTTCCATTGTGGGAGGTGGTGGAAAGACCTCTTTGATGTTTTGTCTGGCTCATGCCATGCAACAAAAAGGAATCAGAGTGGTTTCTACCACTACCACCCGTATTCTGGTGCCAGAACCCGAGCAGAGCCTGGATGTGGTTTTGCTGGCGGAACCGGGATTTGAAAAAAAACTCAAGTGTTCTCTGGATCAACATGGCCACGTAACAGTGGCTCAGCATCTATCGCCAGATGGTAAAAAGCTTCAGGGGTTGAGCTGTAACCAGGTTAAAACCGTACTTGAATATCCCTTTGTAGAGCGAATGATTGTTGAGGCTGATGGGGCAAGGCAATTATCGTTTAAGGCTCCGGGTGATAATGAGCCTGTGGTGCCCCAAATTACAGATGTATTTATCAGCGTGGTTGGCCTGGATATCATTGGCAAGTTCTTAGAGGATGTAAACGTCTTTCGTGCCGGGTTGGTATCGTCTCTGACAGGCGTGGAAATGGGTACTGAGATCACTCCTTTGATTGTGGCAAAACTGCTCGTCCATTCTAAGGGGTTGTTAAGGGGATGCCCGGAGAGTGCACGGAGTGTCCTGTTGCTCAATAAAGCGGACATTTCAGGTGGCAGGCAAAAGGCACTTTCAGTGATGGAAGCAGTTGGAAAACTAGAGGGGAAGAAACCGGATTACTGGGTGAGTGGTTCGACGAGAGAGGGTGTATTTAGGGGTAAAGGTGAATCTATTTGCAATCTATGGGAGAGATAAAATGATTCAACAACTAGCGAAAAATCAGAATTGGGCAAAAATAACCCCTGTTTTTGGAGTACTTTCTACGATTTGGTTATTGTGGTTTTTTAAACCAACCGATGTGCTGTTCTGGGCATATGTTAACATCCCTCTTTACTTTTTTCATCAGACGGAGGAACATTTCTGGCCTGGCGGGTTCAAGAATTATATTAATCGTGTCATTAACAAGCTGCCAGAAGGTCAAGAAACACTTACCGACATCAAGATTTTCTGGGTAAATATCTTATTAGTATGGTTCGCCTTCAGTTTTTTTGGAGTTCTCTCACTTGTAAATATAGGATTTGGTCTGTTGATTATTGTTTTTAGTATTCTAAATTGCCTGACGCACATTTTTCAGGGTATAAGTCACAAACAATGGAATCCTGGGCTGGTAATGGCCAGCCTCCAATTTTTAATTTCAATCTATGCCGCTTACTTTGTAACAGTAAACGGATTATCTGATCCTGTCATTTGGTGGATCGCCACTGTAGTTTTTTCAGTGTTCGTCCATGGTATGTTATTCAGGTTTGTGTTGAAAAAATGACCGTGAATATCCGGGTGAACAATGCGCGGATAACCAGTACAACCGAGGACATCTATGATAAGTAAAGTCAAGTGGAAAACGGAGATTTCCTGTGTCCCAGCCTACCTGGTCTGGTTATTTCCAGCACAGAGTTCGGTGGAATAGGCCCTGCGACGGAGAACCCGTGAATATTCGTAGTCACAGGGCCTATTCCACCGGACGGGCATTGTGAAAAAACTGTCTTTTTCGTTACGTTTTGCCGCTTTGTTTTTTTCTACTATCCCTTGGGTCAACAAATGGCTTGTGACCAGACATCTATTTACAGTATCAGGCTGTTCGCCGTCACAGAAGATTGAGTTTGGATCAAAACCCGCTGACCTTTAAACACAATATCGGTGCATCACCCTCAAGCTCGCACAGTCCCCAGAACGAAAGGATCAGCAGGAAAACCAAGCCGCAAAATCACAATTCATTTAAGCTGCTTTGTCCAGTACCTCCTTTGGAGTAAATTTCTTTTGGCTTTTATCAACCGCCAGCATGTATGCCACCAGTTTCCGTGCAACGGCAAGAGTCGCTCTGTTGCGGTTGCCTTTTTTTAGCTCTCGTTCATGCACTTCAGCTAATTGAGGGTTCCAGTGCGGCGCCAGTTTGGCAGCCTCAATCAGTACGGTCTGTAAATGTTTATTCCGTTTCTTGGATAGCGGTCCTCGAATCTCTTTCCCTGCTGATTCTTTCTGTGCGCTACATAGTCCACAGTAACTGACCGCCTGGTTGATACGGCCAAATCGATAAACATCTCCGATTTCAAGCACCCAGGTAAGAGCTGTTACCTCACCAATACCCCGGATACTCCTTAATAACTCAACTCGTTGACTGATCTGCGGATTATTGCCAAGTGCACTGATAAGTGATTTCTGCATTCTGTCAAAGAATTCCATGCTGCTTCGGCTCATCTGTAGAAGGTTGAGTACCGATTCGGGTACATATTCCAGGGTACTGAGCAGTTCCTGAAAATATTTACTCCCGTGAAGGCGTCGTTTGTTATACTCCGCTCCCACTTCCATCAAAAGGGTGGCAGTCTTGGTCTTCATCTTTGCCGCTTCTCTGACTAAAAGGTTCCGGTAACGGAGAATGCGACGTAGGTTGCGATGTTCCTCCGGGGCCATGTAGCATTCAGGGAGGAGGTTGCAGCGAAGCAAATCTGCGATCTTCTCCGCATCGGCCGCGTCATTTTTTTTCTTGGCGGCTGTTATTGCCTTGAGCATCTCAGGGTGAGCAACTTTTAGTTCCTGGGCATATGGTAGCAGGTAATCGTATATCCACCCGGTAAACAGAGTGGCTTCCATTGCACCAACCCAAGAGGTTTCTCGTTTTGCAACCCAATCAGTTAAACTGTCTCGCGTGGCTCGAATCATTCCTTGATCCACAGTAGTTCCATCAATCCGCTTTTCACAGAAACTGATAACCTTTTTGTGGATGTCAAATCCAATATAATGCATACTGTTCATAAGAGACCTCCTTGTGGCTAATGATTCTGTGCGGCTTTATGCTGTCACGGTCAGCTCCTAAGCTAATTCTACCACAGGAGGTCTCTTCTTGTTTTCTTCTTTCTGCTTATGCATTCAAACACAATACCATTTTACACACTATAATTGCTGCGTATATGGCTTTTCGCCGTAACCTTCTCATTTAGCACTACAGGTCAAATGTTTTTCCTTTAATAACTCCTGATTTTCTGATAAGCCATCAAGTAAGTACACAATAAAGAAGGTGCGTCTTCTCCTACTCCTGACAGGAACTTTTTCCTGTCGGATGATGGCTCGCTCTATTTTGCATTACGTAGTAATCGCCTGGTCTTTCTTTTTAACATATCTCAGTTGCAGGAAAAATATGTGTGCTAAGCGCCTCAGCGAAATTATGACTCCGGGGGTTGTTGGAGTTTCACCGGACACACCTGTCTTCACCGCCCTCGAACTTCTGCGCAATAAAAACATCAGCTGTATTCTGGTGCTGGAAGACAATGAACCAGTGGGTATTTTCACGGAGCGCAAAGTGGTTCAGCTTGCAGCAGAGAAGGGACTGCAGCTTGACAGCTATGCAATCAGTGACATCATGACCTCCCCTGTGCTGACCGCCAGCCGGGATATGGACATCTATTCGGCGTACAACATTCTCTCCACCCATAAAATCAGACATCTGGTAGTTGTTGACGAGAACAACAAACTCTGCGGCGTGGCGACCCAGTCGAACATAGTGGATCACCTCGGTTATGAATATTTTATTGAATTTAAGAAAATCTTTCAGGTTATGACCACGAACCTGTTCACTGTCTCCAGGGGCTATTCAGTGGAACAGACCCTCCAGGAAATGGCCAAAACGTCCACAAGTTGCCTATTGGTGGCGGAAAATGAGCGTCCCGTTGGCATTGTCACTGAACGAGACATGACCCGTCTGCTCATCAACGGTACCGATCTTAAAGGGCTGAATGTGGAAGACATCATGAGTCACCCGGTCCATACCGCCCATTTGACTCTGCCCCTGCTGGATGCCGCCAGGATCATGAAGGAGACCCGGATTCGACGGATCGTAGTGGTGGATGCGGATGGGAAAATAGCCGGTTTGACAACCCAATCCGATATCATCAAGGGGCTTCACGGCCTATCCCTCCAGAATCTCAAACAGCTGGTAGTGGAAAAAGACCGGGAGTTGGAGCAAACAAGTAGAAAACTGGCAGAAAAAACCGTTTATCTCGACAACATCCTTCATTCCTCCGTAGATTTGGGAATGGTTGCCGCTGATTTGAATTATCATATCGTCTATTTTAACCCGGCAGCAGAAAAGATCCTGGATATTGCAGCCATTGAGGTGATTGGCCGTGATATTCGGACAATTCATAAAAAAAATGAGGTTTTGGCTCCGCGTTTTGATAAACTTGTCGAGATGATTCAAAATAAAAAACGGCACGAGTTTACCTTTATTAAGGAGAAGGAAGCGATTCCCTGTTTTGTTAAGGCTCTAGTCACTGGGATATGGGATCCAGATCAAAGCCTTATCGGCTTTGTCCTTATGCTCCAGGACGTCACCGAACGCACTCTTGCCGAGAGGAAAATCAAGCGTCAGAAGTCGGATCTGGAGGTAATGAATGCTGAGCTGTCAGCTCTGTACGCGGTTTCTTCCAAGATAAGTCAGACACTGGAAATGGAGGTATTGCTCGATGAAGTTCTGGCTGTGATTACCAATATTGAGATTTTCAACTTTGAGCAGCAGGGAGGAATCTTTGTCGTTGATGGAGACAAGGTGCAGCTCGTTTCCCATATCGGGCTGGAGGAAAGCTGTCTTGGTTATCAAAATTCAAGGGGAATTAACGATTGTCCATGTGGCAGGGCTATCAGGAGTGGAGAAACGCTTATTCTTGACAGTACGGAATTTGAAAAGACCGGGCTGACAGAAAAGAAATCCCATGGGGCCGTTATCGTTCCCATCAAAGCACAGGATAAGGTGATCGGGGGACTCTGCCTCTTTACTCCTCCTGATTTTGCAGGCCTTGATGATGATAAGATCGTTTTACTCTCAACCATTGGCAACCAGATTGGAATTGCCATGGAAAATGCCAGGCTCTATGAGCAGACGCGGTTTCTGTCCCTCTACGATCCCCTCACCAACGTGGCTAACAGACGCTTAATGACTAAGGGGCTTGAAAAATATTTCTCCCTGGCCAAACGGTATAAGAAAATCTTCTCCATTATCATGCTGGATATTGATAATTTTAAGAAATATAATGACACCCATGGGCACAGTGCCGGGGACAAGATGCTTGTCAGGGTTGCCACGGTGCTGCTTGACGATATCCGCAATGCCGATGTTGTTGCCAGGTATGGCGGAGAGGAGTTCCTCATCATGCTTCCCGAAGCCACCCTGGAGACTGCTTTGCTCACAGCTGAAAGGATTCGGCAGAAAATTACCCACGAAACCGGCACCACCATAAGCCTTGGCGTTGCCACCTACGACTCAAGTATGACTAAAAATGAGCAACTGATAAACAAGGCGGACGAGGCCCTGTACCGTGCCAAGAAACGTGGTAAAAATCGGGTCGAATATTAACGTGTTTCCCTGAGTCGTTTACACTGGTTCTTTGAGGTGAAAGAATGATACGGCCTGTGTCTAATTCGTATCCATTAGGCAGGAATACTGTCGTTGTTAGTCTCGCTTCTCAATTAAAAAATCATCATATATTAAAATCATATCTTGCTTAAAGAGCATAAATTCATTAATTATTTGCAGGATGTTGTTTTGTTTTTTTTTGAAGTATTTTGTAAAGGTACTTACTCCCCTTGGGGGGCGAACACTTTATAAACAAACAGCCTGCAGCGCAGATTTATGACAAAAAACAGCATATCTACTGCACCTCATTTTTTTTCAAAATATCAACCAAAAGCGAGTCGATGTGGTAGCATCTGCTTCGTCTCTGAGCTAACGACCATAGCCAACTCTCGGTTGTTAGCTCGTCCCTCGTATACGCAATCACCCCAACTCGTAAGAAATACGGGTTAAATCATTCACAAACCATTGGAGATCAGAAAATGCAGAGTTTCAGGCAACCCACGTTTTTTTTAATACTGTCCGCTGTTGTTTTGTTTTTCTATCCGTTCTATGCAATGGCAACTGATGCTAAAACTCTTGCCAGCCAGATCGACAAGGATTTACGACAGGCAGAACGATTGATGTTCAACGGTAAAAAGACGGAGTCGGATGCATTACTGCAGCAGGTCAATGAAATGCTGGAACAACTGAAAGCTGTTGATTCATCTTCAAAGGTAACAAGCCTGGAAAACAAATATAGCAGGACCCGAAAGGCGCTTGATAAAAAGATGGGTGGAGGAACAACAGCTCCAGCCATATCTGTTGCACCGAAGATGAGTGCGCCTGCTGTACCGGCAGTCAAGGGCGTTTCGCCATCTGGATCATCGCGTAAAGGTGGATATCAACAGCAAATGATGGAAAGAAACATCAAAAAAGCAGTTAAAGATGTTGATTACGAGATTGGTCGAGCAAGGGAAATGATGGAGCCGGACAATACGAACAGCAAATTTGGTATGGGTGCCGACGAAAAGGCAGCTAAAGGCGCAGACTACCTTGCCAAAGCAGAACAACATCTTGCAAAGACAGAACAGAAATATCCTGATTTATCACCCGAAAGTAAAGAGCAGTTTGCAGTAGCCAGAAAAAGTATTGCAGAGACTCAGGCGGCTCTGGATAGCTGGCAGAAAGAAGAACAGATAAAAACGGACAGCGCCGCCAGAGAAGCTGCGGTTACTGCAAATGCTGCGGCAGGCAAAATGGCAAAGATGAAAGATGATGCCGACTTGATTGTAGCGTTACATGAAAAATATTTTAATGCCTTTGAAAATATTCATGGTGGAACCCTTGTCCACGGTATGAAGATTGAGGAAGCTGATCAGGCTTTGGCGCTGGTGGCAAATGCAGAGAAAAGCATACCTTTGTTTGCCACGGATGTTGGTCGTCTCGCCCAGAGTTATGGTGAGACCTCCATGGATATTTACAACAAATTTCACGAAGGTGGCTACACCCTCAACAATGGTGAAGATCAGAAGATGAGCCAGTTGATTGAGGCGGTGGATAAACTGAAAAAAAGCAGGCAGGCATCGGCAGTTACCTTGGCTGGAAACGCAAAGGCACTATTGGGTGCATTTAATAATCAGTTGAATGATGCCAGGCTTCAGCGGATGGCTGAAGCTAAGAAACTTTTACTGGCTGGGCAACAGTTTGATCCGGAGAATGATCAGATTAAACAGATGCTGAATGATATTGACAGCCAGATGGAGCAGGTAGCCGATAAGATGACTGCCCAGATAGATGCGGCTAAATGGGCGGGAAATATCTCTGGATTTGCTGGGCCCGGTGATGTGACTGAGCTGGCGGCCGAAGCTAAGAAATATTTTGAGAATGACCGGGACTGGGGAGGCAAAAAAGATCGGGACATAAAAATTCTTGATGTTTGTATCCGTGGTCCCTGGAAGGTTGCGGAGACAGATGTGTTTGGACGGGTAATCAGCTGGCGACTGCCGATTCATGTCGCTGTTACCGATGAAAAGCTGAAGCCACGAAACCTTGCCAGAGTATATGATTTATCCATTCTGGCCATGGAAGGACCTGCTGACAACGCACCTAAAAAACCACCATATGATGGATTCTGGGTTGGAGATAGCTGGATGATGCGTCTGGATAAATTTTAATTACATGAATGAACCTGATTACCATCGAAACTCAGCTTTGCAACCCGGAGTTGTTCCGTGTCGATTATATGGGACGCCATAAACCCATCCCTGGGGGCTCTGCTGCGGCCGTCCAGGCCGCAGATGCCCATATAATCAACACGAAAAAACTCCTCATCAGGCGGGTAGGCTGAGGATTAGTGCTAATCAGGTAAATGAATAGAGCAGGGGAATTTGTCGGATATAATTGATGCTCTTGCTTCGGAAAACTGTGAAAAGGAGGAGGGAGTGATGCGGAAGGATACGCGGAATTGCTGCATCTTTATGTGGGTTGTGTTTTTGGCTCTTTGTTGTTCTCCGGCATGGGGCTTTGATTTTGGCAAGATAGTGGATGGGGTGAGCAACGTTGTCGACAGTGCTCAGAAAGAAGTAAAAAAAGTCGTGAATTCGGAGAGTGAAAAAACATCCGGGGAAAAGTCATCACAATCGCAGTCCCAGCAGAGTAGTGCTCCCGATGCCGTGGTACAAAAATCCGGTACTGTAGGAAAGGCAGATCAGCCATTGGGAGAATCGCTTTCTGTTTTTTCCACATCTCCCATTGATGTGAATGCTCCAGGAAACAGTGTTAGCAGTTTCAATGCAGGTGATCATATATACGGCCTGCTGCGTTCAAAGAAAAGCTGGAAACAGCAGGTGGGTGGCAGTAATTATCTGATCGTCTGGTTTTATCTTGACGGGGAGCAAAAGAGCTATAAGTCAGTTGGTTTGCAGAGGGCTGAGTTGTTAAATCAGGATTATTTTGTGTTGGATATCGCTCCTGATCCTGCGCGGATGACCAACTACAGTGATCCGGATGTTATCTTCCCTGAGGTAAAAGGAGACAAGTTTGGTCCTGAACTCTTCAGCCGTTATCTTGGTGAACTCAGTCCGGGCAAGCATACGGTGAGGATAGAGGTGAAGGCCTATAATAAAGTGTATGCCTCTGGCTCATTTACGGTGGAGGGAAATGATTTTTCTTCTTATACCGCATTGTATAATTCTATTAAAAATAAGGCAGGGCAGATGGTGACCATGCCGAAGGAGGGGTTGAGTAATCCGACCCTTGCAGCCGAGTTGGAAGGCATTTTGCAGCAGCACGGCTGGCCCCAGATCCAGAGATTAGTTATAGTTGATAAGGATTGGTGGATTGACAGAGTAGACGGGGGAGACACTGCGGTTAAATCAAGGCATATTGCAGCAGCGGCAGCCGCCCGTGGAACTGATGGGAAACTCTTTTTCCAGGTGTTGACTTTTGAGCAGCCTATGCTGCTCAGTGGTGATTGGGGAAAACTGGATCTTAGTCATTCTGGTGAAAAAAAACCATTGCCAGAAGAAAACCTCAATAAATAAGAGATTCGCCTAGTTGAAAAACTCAAAATGCGGCAGAGTTACCCCGCTTCCAAGATGGTGGCGGGGTAGCGTGTGATGTTTGTAACGGATCGCCCTCAATTTGAGTCCAGCACTTTCCGGATCGTTCTTGAAAGCTCTTTGTTATCGACCGGCTTCATCAGAAAAGCTTTGATTCCAATTGAATCTGCTTTATCTGCATCAATTCTAGAACTATAACCAGTACACATAATAATTGGAATGTCAGGTCGAATGTGAAATAATTCCCCGGCTAGTTGTTCGCCTGTCATATACGGCATTGTCTGGTCCGTGATGACAAGGACGTAGTTTTTTGACTCAGTCCTGAAATGCTCAAGAGCTTCTTTGCTGCTTGTCATGGCAGTTGCCTTATATCCAAACATTTCTAATCGCTTTTTAGTAAGGGTAGCAAGGCTGGCATCGTCATCAACAATAAGAATTTTTCCCTTGCCTGGAGGAAGAGGACTCGTATCGACTGCCTCAACTTCTTTAACTGCCTCTTTGATTTTTGGTAAGTACAGTTTGAATGTTGTTCCCTTGCCAGGGATACTCTCAACGGTAATCATTCCTCCATGGCTATGAACAATTCCGTGAACTACGGATAAGCCCATGCCAGAACCTTTGCCAAACTCCTTTGTTGTAAAATAGGGGTCAAAAATTCGCCCCAGAATCTCTTTTTTTATACCAGTGCCAGTATCGCTGACAACTAGCAATATGTAAGGCCCTGGTTGTAAGTTTAAGTCAGCATCCAAGTCGTCACTTGTCAAATCAACAACACTTAAATCAATACCTAAAATCCCCCCATTTTCTTCCATGGCCTGAGCTGCGTTAGTACAGAGGTTCATGAGAATTTGATGGATTTGGGTGGGGTCAGCCAATGTGTTCCCACAGGAAGGAGCGATGTTCAGTTTAATGTCAATAGTAGTGGGGATTGAGGCTCGAAGGAAATTCAAGACCTCCTTAATTACCAGATCAATTTGTACAGGTATTTGTTTTTGTTCCCCTTGGCGACTGAAAGATAATATCTGTTTCACCAGTTCCTTCGCACGAATTCCAGCTTTTAAAACCTCCCCAATTTGATGTTTAGCCGGGCTCCAATCCGGAATATCATTCTTTGCCATTTCGGCATAGCCGATAATAGCAGCGAGAATATTGTTGAAATCATGTGCTATCCCTCCAGAAAGTGTTCCGATGGCTTCCATTTTTTGAGTGTGAAGAAGTTGAGCCTGGAGCTTGTTTTTTTCTTCCTCTGCTTTGGTGCGGTCTGTAATATCCAGTGTGAAGCCAGCAAGCATATTGGGTTTGTTATTTATGAATATTGGGAATTTTGTGGTTTCGTAGATCCTTCCACCAAATTCTTCAATAACATTTACAGTCACCCCTTCCTGAAGTATTTTCTTGTCATCTTCGATCATTTTTTTTGCCAGATCAGAAGGGAACAGGTCATCCATTGATCTGCCAATGATTTTTTCGAGTGGCATGCCCAGCAGCTGTTCATAGTTTCTGCTCAACATTAAGGAGCGAATTTCGTGATCCTTAAAAAATATATATACGGGACTGTTTTCAAGGAATAATTGGAAAATTATCTGGTTTTCATATAAAGCATCTTCGGCCTGTTTTCGTTCTTCAACTTCTTTTTGGAGGGCTTCTGTCCGTTGACGCACCAATCGATTTAACATTCTGTTCCAGATGAGAAATGCACCTACAATTAGAAGCATGACTGAAACAGTATATAATGCCATTTTTTTCAGCTCTTGTTTAGTTATGCCTGGAGTGGTGTCTAAACGTATCCATTTGTTTTGAATGTTTTTCCGTTCTTCTGCTGTTAGTAATGACACTCCTTTCTCTAGAATACTGCTGAGTTCCGGCCAATCAGAACGGACAGCAAATCCCGATATATTAGGTGGGTCAGTTTCTCCGGCTAGTTTTAAATTGGTAATCCCTTCTGATTCGATATAGAAACTAGCTGTTGCTAAATCACCCACAAAAGCATCTGCCATTCCAAAAGAGACTTTTCTCAGGGCAGCTTTCAGGTCAGAAACCAAATCAATCTCAATGTCAGGGTGGTTATTTCGGATCAGATCCACATAGCCATAACCGGAAACCATAACAACACGCATGCCTTTAAGCATGTCTAATGTGAGCTCTTTAGTCACGGTTTTTCTGACTATAATGACAGAAGGGATTTTTAAGTACGGTGGGGGAAATAATAGATATTTCTCACGTTGGGGGGTTTTGACAACGGCATTCAGTACATCCACTTCACGCCTTTCCATCCTGGCGAGAACATCATCCCAACTTTTGCATTTCACAACTTCAAATTGAATACCGAGTTTTTTGGTGACAAGCCGCATATAGTCAGCGCCAATACCTTGATAATTTCCAGTCTTATCGAAAAACTCTATTGGTTCAAAATTCGGGTCCGGTGCCAAACGAATCGTTGGATGTGCCTTAATCCAGGCAATTTCTTCTTTTGTGAGTTGTGCTTGGGTTACTCCAGTTTCTGCCAGGATCAATGAGATATCTAAAATAAGAATATTAACAAATGCAATGCATAGCATTAACGTCATTGTTGCAAATTTTAGCCAGTTATGCCCACCACTTCTCATGGATTTTCCTTTTAAAAGAGGCTGATGATTAGAACTATGTTGTATGGAGATCTCAAGAGGAATCTTTGGATGTCATTAATTTAGCGTGATAAAGTACGATTCAGTTTCCTTGCCAGGTAACGAGCCACTTTAGAAATGATACCACAAGAAATGATAAGTGTGAAATTTAAATTCAGGTTGGTGTGAAGGGTTAAAGGTGATTCTCGTCACAAAGGGTCAAATTCTAAGAGAACTATTGGGGCAACTTCAGTATGGTTGGGAAATATATAGGGTAATGTCTTGTATAATAGGTTCTATGTTATAATGATTCCTGATTACCATCGAAACTCAGCTTTGCAACCTGGAGTTGTTTCGTGTCGATTATATGGGACGCCATAAACCCATCCCTGGGGCTCTGCTGCGGCCGTCCAGGCCGCAGATGCCCATATAATCAACACGAACCAACTCCTCCTCAGACGGGTAGGCTGAGGATTAGTGGTAATCAGGTAATGATTTGCTGATGCTTACCATCCAAGCTCTATCCCATTTGTTGAAGATAAATGTGAATCTTTCTTTGACTATTGGGATTTTCTTTATGAAAAAGGTGAAAGTTTATGCAGAGCCATGATGAAATTGAAGAGCAGAAAAACTCTATCTATCTGTGTGCTCCCGTTAATGCACTGGTTGAGGGTATCTTTGAAGAAAACATTCATCTTGCAGAAGTACTTAGGCATGGTGATTTCGGACTTGGTACTTTTGATGATCTGGATGGAGAGATGCTTATCCTCGACGGACATTGCTACCAGATAAACTCCGCCGGGAAAGTAACTGAAGTTGATGGACAAGTGTTGACCCCCTTCGCTTCGGTGACTTTTTATAAACCGGAGAACTTTTATGAGATCAACAAGGAAACTCCATTTGATGATTTTTTAAAACAGCTCAATAGCTTTATGCCATCACCGAATCTGTTCTATGCCGTGCGTATTGAGGGTGAGTTTTCTCACATCAAAGCACGCTCCGTTCCAAAGCAGGCTAATTATCATCCGCTTACAGATATAGTTAATGAGCAGATTGTCTTTGATTTTGATAATATCTGCGGAACCGTGGCAGGCTTTTTTACACCAGAGTTCATGTCATCATTGAGCGTCCATGGACTGCATCTGCACTTTCTCTCAGAGGACTTGCAGCACGGGGGACATATCCTTGGATGTGTGCCGCGTAAAGTGAAGATTGGGGTCCAGACAATTAACCGTTTAGAGCTTACATTGCCGATGACAAAGGATTACATGGGGTGTGATTTTCACAGGGATATTAACAGGGATCTGGATAAGGTTGAAAAGTAAGTGTGGAATTCCTGTAACAAGATAGATTGATTTTTGTGTACTTACCAATATAGGAACATTTTTGTTACTCCTTACAGTGTTTGGGAGCTGCTCGAGAGTGTGAAATACATTGGAAATGCTAATTTCTAAGTTGAGATAAAATCAGTTATCATGGAAATACTTTGGTTCAAAATCATTTCGTTGCTGGTCATTTTTGCTGCAGGCTTGTTCGGTGGACTTGCACCGACAAAAATAAGCCTCACTCCCCAGGGAAAACGAAAACTTACATTGGGGAATGCCTTTTCCGGTGGAGTTTTTCTGGGCGCGGGATTACTGCACATGCTCCCTGATGCACGTGAAAACTTCACTGCTTTTGCAGGCGACGTTGCCTATCCCTATGTCGCTCTCATCTGTGGCGGAGGATTTCTCCTGGTGATGCTTCTGGAAAAAGCTGTTCTTGGTGGTAGCGAGGACATTGGTGCGATGTCAAAAGGACGTTCCGTCTATCCTTATTTGTTGTGCGTTATCCTTTCTGTCCATTCAATTATTGTGGGAACATCTTTAGGGTTGGAGGCCAGTCTGGTTGCTTCAGTAGGTATATTAGTGGCGATTCTCGCCCATAAATGGGCTGCGGCTTTTGCGTTAGGTGTCAGCCTGAGGGAAAATGGTTTCTCATTGTCACTTCATGTCCGACTTATCTGCTTTTTTGCGCTGATGGCTCCTTTGGGCGTGGTTCTCGGAACAATTTTCTCGGCCCTGTTTTCAGGAAAAGCGGCACTCCTGTTTGAAGCTGTCTTTGATGCTTTAGCAGCAGGGACTTTTCTCTATGTTGCCTGCGCCGATGTTATGGAAGAAGTCTTTAGAAAATCTGGGGATAACTGGAGAAAAGTCATTCTGATTATATGTGGCTTTTTTCTCATGGCACTGATAGCAATTTGGACATGAGCTGAGAAAGGGTGTTTATTGCGTCGCCCGTGTGATCGGTTATATGTTGTGTCTTAATGATTCGCTGATCGCTGCTGTTAATAATAACAGTGATTCAGTGTTCAATAAAAAAAACCTCCAGGCTATCGATGAGATACCCTGAAGGTTCTAATGCGGGACAACATCCCAAAGAATTGTTTACTTTTTTCCTACTTTGAAGCTGTAACCTTTGCAGGGGCCTTGTTTACATATTTAAAGAATACGGGGAAGGCGACAAAGAAGGCTACACAGAGCAGGTATTCAATACCTTTGATATGAGTGTAGTAGTCAACCAGAGTATGCAGAGGCTTTACCATTCCTATTGCCACCATATACTGTCCGGCAAGCTCACTTACTGACCAACCAACCGATGAAAGAGCACTGGTAAGGGCTGCGCCAACCCAGAGACACATGATTGAACCGGCTGCGAGAAGTATTCTTGATCCTGTTTTTGATGTATTTTGTTTCATGGTAGTGTCCTTATCTGTATATGTTAATTTTAGAAAGAGTGTATCAGCCGATAACTGCGGTCAGGTATCCTTTAACAACATTCAAATGTCCCATGCTTATCATTGCGCTTGCAAGACAGGCAAATCCCCAGATTCCAACAAGGGCAGCCATGGTCATTCCAGCACCAAGTGCAAATGAAGAAGTTTCGTATCCAGCTTTAACTTGAGTAGCAGTTGTGGTTTGAGTGTTTGTAGTCATGGTGTCCTCCGTATGGGTTTGATCTAGCTAAGTTTTTCTTTTCTTTGCCCTCTATGTAGCAGCAACCATGCCAGTTTTTGTTTTTCTTGCTGTGCTTTCACGAAAAACCAGGTAACACATTGGTACAACTCTGTATTTATGGAGAATGCTGTTGGAGTTTTCTTGCGACACATATGTGCCCTGGCAGTGTGGCAAAACTCGGAACTGTAGTTTTAGGAAGAGAATGTGTGGCTTGTGTTCTACGGAAGTGTTGCAGGTCTTGCAGATAGGTGTGGAATCAGAGAATAGAAGAAGTAAGCACTGGCAAGCCCAATAACAGTTGCCTCCCCTTTGTTCAGCTTTGCCCAGAGCCCCGCAAGTTCTGTTTGACTTCCAGGATTGGCGTATGATAAAATTTTTCTATTGAGGTGAGTTTTTTCCAGCGCTCTGTGTGGGCAAATTAGAATTACTAAATATTAAGATCGACCATATGGTATGAAGATCTGTCTTCAATGCCTCTCTTGCATGACTCTCTAAAAGAACGGGAAGTGTACCGATAACAAACCAGCCTCTCAATTTATTATACTCTACAACCCAAATCCAGTGAGGTAAGCCATGCTATTTAAGGTCTTTCCCAGAGATCAGTTGGAGATTCTCTATGACATTTTGGCAGGCCATCATTTGGTTGGGCCACAAATCATAGGGACAGACCGGAATGGGCAAGAGTTATTCGCCTTTGATTATATCCACAGTTTTACAGAACTTAGAATCGACTTCACCTCCACCGTTCATTCCTTGAAATCTTTTGTCCTTCCTCCCCGGGAAAATCTTAGTTCCTTTGCCCTGGCGAACAATGACTGGGAGAAAAATGTTGATTTGGGCATATACAAGCCTCATGTTTTTTTCGGCCTGCACCCCTGTGATATAAATGCTTTGAACAAACTGGACAAGGTTTTAACGGGTCCTGTTTATCCTGACCCTTTTTACACCGGAAAGCGGAAAAACATGTTCATTATAGGAGTCAACTGTATTCCGCAACCCTGGTGTTTTTGTAAATCCATGGGCACAGATACTGTGCTTTCCGGTTTTGATATGTTCCTCACCGATTTGGGCGATAAATACTTTGTCGAGATCCAGTCAGCCACAGCTTATGATATCCTTATGGAGCTACCCATTACCGAGCCCACCGATGAGGATCATCGCAGATTCGTTCAGTTAATGGATGAGCGAAACAGTAAATTCACCTGTCAGGTGGATAACTCCGACCTGACCAAGATCCTTGACTTGGAATTCCAGTCCCCGGTCTGGCAGGAGTGGGGAAAACGATGTATGTCCTGTGGTACCTGCGCAAATGTATGCCCTACCTGCTACTGCTATGGAGTAACGGAGCATGTTGACCTCGATTTGAAAAGTGCCACCAAACAGAAACAACTTTACTCTTGTAATCTTATAGATTTTGCCATGGTCTCTGGGGGCCACAACTTCAGACCTGATAGTGCCTCCCGCCTCAAATACCGTTATTACCACAAGCACCGCGGATTCCAGGAGGCATACGAAGAAGCGCTCTGCGTAGGCTGTGGTCGCTGTGGCCAGGCGTGTCTTGCTGGAATTACGGTGCCGGAAGTTATCGACAGTGTTCGCCGACAGGAGGTTCCTAAATGAACAAGCTTGATTTTGTCGATGTCCTGCCTGCAAGACAGATTTCTACACGAAAATCAGACCTATCCAGTTTTGAATATAGCTATAGGGCGGAAATCACCAATGTCTATGGTTTGACCAACACTGAAAAACTGTATCAGATAAGGATAGTCGATTCCGATCAACGCCATCAGTTTACCTTCAAACCCGGACAATTTGTGATGCTTGAATTGCCTGGCATTGGAGAAGGCCCCTTTTCTATTTCTTCATCCCCAACCCGCCATGGTGATCTGGAGTTGTGTATTCGGGCTGTAGGCAATTTGACTAACTTTCTCAGCAGAGTACCCCGGGGCACGCTCGTCGGCATTAGCGGACCATTTGGCACCAGTTTCCCGGTTGAAGACATGGAAAACAGCGACCTGATCCTTATTGCCGGAGGCCTTGGGATTGTTCCTCTGCGTGCTCCACTCTTTTCTATACTTGAAAATCGCAGTCGCTATAAGCAGATAGATATTATCTACGGTGCTCGTAATCCATCCGAACTTCTTTTCACCTATCAGTATCAGATGTGGCGGCAGTTTGACATAAATCTGGAAATTATTGTCGACCAGGCCGACGAAAAGTGGCAAGGGCCTGTTGGTCTAATCACCGAAATTCTAAAACATCGACTTGAAGCCGCCGGAAATAACCTGTCTAGCAACACCTATGCAATTGTTTGCGGACCACCTGTAATGTTCCATTTTGTTTGCGATATGCTGATCAACGCCCAGTTACCCATGCAAAAGATCTTTGTCTCTCTGGAACGGCGGATGCATTGCGGGCGCGGAAAATGCTGCCGATGTAACATCGGTGCGACCTATACCTGTCTCAGCGGACCGGTCTTTGATTACTGGTCGGTATTGAATATGAAGGAGGCCATCTAGGGACACCATGGAGAAAAGTAAAACGTATCTGGGAGTGGAAATAAAACGACCCAGGACCGCCTTTTTTGAGTTGTCATCCTGTGAGGGCTGCCAGTTACAGATTCTCAATAAAGAGGCCAGCCTCCTGAATTTTCTTGATCTTCTTGAGATTGTCAATTTCCGCGAAGCGATGTCCAATGGGAGCGATGATTACGAGATAGCTTTTGTGGAGGGCAGTGTAACCAGAGCCGATGAAGAAGAGAGACTTCTGAAGATCCGGAAACAGGCAACAACTCTTGTAGCTCTCGGATCCTGTGCCTGCTTTGGCGGAGTGAACCAACTGAAAAATCGTTTTCATGACCTGGAGTGGGTAAAAAATGAGGTCTATGGGGGCCATCCCATAGAGACTCAGGAGGTAAGACCTCTGTCGGACTTTGTTATAGTTGATCTCTCAATATACGGCTGTCCAATCAAAAAAGAAGAAGTGGAAGAGATCGTCACTAATCTGGTGCTTGGTAAATCAATTGACCATCCACGCTATCCCGTCTGCATGGAATGTACGGCAAATGGCAACATCTGTCTCTTCAACCTGGGTGAACCATGCCTTGGGCCAGTAACCAGGGCTGGCTGTGATGCCTGGTGCCCAAATAACCGCATGGGTTGCTGGGGGTGCCGTGGACCTTCCGATGAGGCCAATTTCAGCCAGCTTCAGGAGATCATGGACAGCCACAACATCCCCAGGCAGGCCATGCTTGATCGACTCGAATGTTTTGGTGGTTTCAGCAGTGCAATCAGGGAAATGGAAAAATAAACGAGGCGATCATGGGTGAATCAATAAGCTGCGATATCAATATCAACCATCTGACCAGAGTCGAGGGGCACGGTAACATCCGGATTCGCATTAAAAACGGGAAGGTGGAAAATGCAAGTTGGGATGTGGTGGAGACCCCACGCTTTTTTGAGGCCATTCTGGTGGGAAAACATTGGGAGAATGCGCCTATCCTTTGTGGGCGTATCTGCGGGATATGCTCCATCGGCCACACACTGGCATCCATAAGGGCTGTTGAAAATGCCTTTGCCATGGTTCCCAGTCTGCAGACTCAAAGACTCCGGCTACTGCTCAAGCATATGGAGACGTTACAAAGTCATATCCTCCACCTCTACTTCCTGGTAGCTCCTGACTTTCTTGGCACAGACAGTGTGCTCGAACTTATAAAACCTCATGGTGATGAAGTACAACGGGCGGCCAGGCTTAAGTTGCTGGCCAATGACGGTGGTGACTTGATAGGTGGCCGCAGACTCCATCCAACCAGAACCGTTGTGGGTGGCTTTACCATGCTACCCGATCGCATAAAACTGGCAACCCTCAGGCAACGTCTCCATGCTGCACTGGCCGACCTCAACAAGACAGCAGAGCTCTTTGGCTCCTTTGCCATCCCAGATTTTACCCGAGAGACCGAGTTTGTTTCCCTGAAAAGCGATGGCAATTACCCTTTTATCGGTGGACAACTGGTCTCCAGTGACGGAGTGCTCAGAGAGGAAGAGGAGTACCTGACCATGAGTAATGAATATATGGTCAGTCATTCCACTTCTAAATGGAGCAAACTCTCAAGACCAAGCCTGGCAGTGGGTGCTCTGGCCAGGATAAATAACAACTTTGCCAGCCTTCACCCTCATGCTCAGGATATTGCCAATAATTTAGGCCTCCACCCGGTCAGTCACAACCCATTTATGAACAATGTTGCACAGCTTGTGGAATGTGTTCATGTTGTTCAGGATTCAATTTCACTTATTGACGAGTTGCTGGGGAGTGAGTGGCAGGAGCCTCGCCAAACTGTCACACCGAGGGCAGGTGCGGGAACTGGAGCCGTGGAAGTTCCCCGGGGAATTCTCTATCACTGGTATCAGTTTGACAAGGATGGTCGAATCACCAGGGCTGATTGCGTCATCCCCACCAGTCAGAATAACGCCAATATTCACTACGATATCATTGCTCTTGCGCAGAAACTTGCCGCCCAGGGTAAGGACGATCAGGAAATTCGTTTGCTGGCCGAGATGCTTGTCCGATCCTATGATCCCTGCATTTCCTGCTCGGTTCATTAATAAATTACGGTTGTGTATCCAATGCTGGCATAATTCAGACACCTGTCGATGGCGATTGTAAATAACAGTGATTCAGTGTTCAATAAAAAAAACCTCCAGGCTATCGATGAGATACCCTGAAGGTTCTTATGCGGGACAACATCCCAAAGAATTGTTTACTTTTTTCCTACTTTGAAGCTGTAACCTTTGCAGGGGCCTTGTTTACATATTTAAAGAATACGGGGAAGGCGACAAAGAAGGCCACACAGAGCAGGTATTCAATACCTTTGATATGAGTGTAGTAGTCAACCAGAGTATGCAGAGGCTTTACCATTCCTATTGCCACCATATACTGTCCGGCAAGCTCACTTACTGACCAACCAACCGATGAAAGAGCACTGGTAAGGGCTGCGCCAACCCAGAGACACATGATTGAACCGGCTGCGAGAAGTATTCTTGATCCTGTTTTTGATGTATTTTGTTTCATGGTAGTGTCCTTATCTGTATATGTTAATTTTAGAAAGAGTGTATCAGCCGATAACTGCGGTCAGGTATCCTTTAACAACATTCAAAGGTCCCATGCTTATCATTGCGCTTGCAAGACAGGCAAATCCCCAGATTCCAACAAGGGCAGCCATGGTCATTCCAGCACCAAGTGCAAATGAAGAAGTTTCGTATCCAGCTTTAACTTGAGTAGCAGTTGTGGTTTGAGTGTTTGTAGTCATGGTGTCCTCCGTATGGGTTTGATCTAGCTAAGTTTTTCTTTTCTTTGCCCTCTATGTAGCAGCAACCATGCCAGTTTTTGTTTTTCTTGCTGTGCTTTTGTGGAAACAAGTGCAAAGTACTGGTATAACACTGTATTTGTGAGTGGCGTTGCTGGAAATCTCTTGCGACACTTGTGTGTTCCGGTAGTGTGGTAAAACTCGGAACTGTAGTTTTGGGACGAGAATGTGTAGTTTAAATTCTACGGTTGTGTTGCAGGTCTTGCGGATAGGTGTGGCAACGAGAAGTAATTTGTTTATTTTATTGCATTACTGTTTTTTTTAGGAAATACATTTCAGTTATCAGATCTTCGATTAGAGAATGATTTTGATCGTCTTGAAGAATCACCTTAAACAAGGAGAAAGAAAAAATGTCTAAAGCTGATATCGGCCTGATCGGACTGGCTGTTATGGGACAGAATCTGGTGCTGAACATCAACGACCACGACTTTACGGCGTCCGTGTATAACCGTACAATATCGAAGGTGGATTCCTTTCTGGATGGTCGTGCCAGGGGGACAAATGTCATTGGCGCCCATTCAATTGAAGAGTTGGTCGGCACGCTCAAAAAACCGCGTCGGGTAATGCTGATGGTCAAGGCAGGAGCTGTGGTTGACTCCTTTATTGAACAGTTGGTGCCATATCTTGAGACAGGTGACATTATTATTGATGGTGGGAATTCACTCTATAGTGATACCAACCGCCGCAGCACTACTCTTGCTGAAAATGGTATCCTTTATATAGGCACTGGCATTTCCGGTGGTGAAGAGGGGGCCCGCAAGGGGCCATCCATAATGCCGGGTGGCAATCCCGAGGCATGGCCCCATGTGAAGGATATCTTTCAGGCCATCGCCGCCAAAGTCGATGGGCAGCCATGCTGTGACTGGGTTGGTGAGGGAGGAGCCGGACATTTTGTGAAGATGGTGCATAATGGCATCGAATATGGTGATATGCAGCTTATTTGTGAGGCCTACGATTTTATGCGTCGGGGACTTGGAATGAGTGAAGAGAGCATGCAGAAGGTGTTTTCCCGTTGGAATAAGGGACTGCTCGATTCCTACTTGATAGAGATCACGTCCCATATTCTGGGCTTCAAGGATGACGATGGTATACCTTTAACAGAAAAGATTCTTGATACCGCAGGCCAGAAAGGTACCGGGAAATGGACCGGGATAAATGCCCTTGATCTGGGTATTCCCCTTACCCTGATCAGTGAAGCGGTATTTGCCCGCTGTCTCTCTGCAATGAAACCGGAACGGGTAAAGGCGGCTGCCATTTTCAAGGGACCAGTTCCTGGTTTTACAGGTGATACAGACGAGTTGGTCAATGACGTACATGATGCCCTGTATGCTGCTAAGATAATTTCCTACGCCCAGGGGTACATGCTGCTGAGGGAAGCAGCAAAGGAACATGGCTGGAATTTAAACTACGGCAGCATTGCCCTTATGTGGAGAGGCGGCTGTATTATCCGCAGTGCCTTTCTTGCCAATATTAAACAGGCCTTTGATGCAAATCCAGATCTGGAAAATTTGCTGCTGGACGACTTTTTTCGTTCTGCTATTCAGTCAGCTCAGGCGGGATGGCGCAGAATTGCGGTTAAGGCCATCGAATTTGGTATTCCAATTCCGGCCATTTCCTCAGGTCTTTCTTATTATGACGGCTATCGCAGTGAGCGTTTACCGGCTAACCTCCTTCAGGCCCAGCGGGATTATTTTGGAGCACATACCTATGAGCGGATAGATCAGCCTCGTGGTGATTTTTTTCACACCGACTGGATCGGGAGTGGCGGAAAGGTATCCTCAACTACTTATACTGTCTAGTTATAAACAAATTTTAAGGAGGACAGGATGGGTAGGATCATTCTAAGAATAATTTTAAATATTTTATTCTTTTCGATGGTTCTTGCTACTGATAACGGTCTTGTCTGTGTCAAAGGTAGGTAAAGTGTAAAAGAACCAGAAGCGTGAGGTTTTAGCTGTTTATATTGACAGACTTTCCAGAAACACTTGTTGCAAGGGGACAATAGGTGTTGCTGGACCCTTCATGCTCACAAGGATAAGAAATGACAAAATATGATTATGATATTGCTGTGATTGGTGGTGGTGCAGCGGGACTGACCGTTAGTGCGGGAGCAGCTCAACTCGGGGCTAAAACACTCATCATTGAAAAAGAATCGGCCCTGGGAGGTGACTGCCTTCATTATGGTTGTGTGCCCTCAAAAACCCTGGTCAAATCGGCACATGTATATCACACCATGCAGCGGGCCACAGATTTTGGTTTGCCGGGAATCGAATTGCCACCCGTTGATTTCACAAAAGTTGCGGCCCGTATCAAATCCGTGATAGAAAAGATTCAAGTCCATGATTCGGTGGAGAGATTCTGTAAACTGGGAGCTAAGGTGGAATTTGGTGCGCCCAGGTTTGTTGATGAGCATGCGGTGGAACTCAACGGTAAAAGGGTCTCTGCCAAACACTGGGTGGTGGCCACGGGTTCCTCATCGTCAACGCCTCCCTTTCCTGGCCTTGAGAGTACGCCCTATATAACCAATAAGGAAATCTTCTCCCTGGCCTCTCTGCCAAAATCGCTCATTGTTTTGGGTGCAGGTCCCATTGCAGTTGAGATGGCCCAGGCTTTTTCCCGATTGGGAAGCGAAGTGACCGTGATCCAGCGTTCAGACCAGATCCTCAGTAAAGAAGATAAGGATATGGCAGATATTGCCATGGTAGCCATGAAGGATGAGGGCGTTCGTTTTTATCTGGGAGCCAGTATCAAACAGATAAAAGATCTGGGTAATGAACGACAGGTTGAAATCACCGATGCCAATGGAGAGGATGTGACTCTCAAAGCATCGACGCTTCTGGTGGCTCTCGGGCGGCAACCTAACATAGAAGGTCTTGGTCTTGAAGAGATAGGAGTTGAAATGACCAGGAAAGGGATTGTGGTGGACAACCGTATCCGCACTAACCATTCACATATCTATGCTCCCGGCGATATTAATGGTGCTTACCAATTCACTCATGCTGCAGGATATGAAGGGGGCATTGTGGTGAGCAATGCTATTTTTCATCTACCACGTAAGGCCGATTATACCTGGATGCCATGGGCCACTTATTGTGATCCGGAACTTGCATCCATTGGCATGAATGAAAAGGCAGCTAAGGCAGCTGGAATCGACTACCAGATCTGGACGGAGAACTTTGCAGATAATGATCGGGCTCTGGCTGAAGATGAGGGCCGTGGCAGGATCAAAATGATACTCGATGCTTCTGAAAAACCACTTGGTGTTCAGATAGTTGGTCCTAGAGCCGGAGATCTGCTGGGTGAATGGATTGCCATCTTAAACGGCAAGGTGAAGCTCTCGACACTTGCGGGTGCCATCCATCCTTATCCGACTCTGGTGGAGATCAACAAGCGGGTTGCGGGAACATACTTTTCGCCTAAGATCTTTTCACCAACCATCAAAAAAGGATTAAAATTCTTCTTTAATCTCAAAGGAGCCGCCTGCGATCCATCATCGGATATCCGTTGAGAGGAGGAGAGGATTTATGAATACAAACCTCATTAAGAAAATAGCAATGGTGGTTGCAGGAGCTGTTCTGGTGGCCATTTTTTTTGGACTGGATCTCCAGCAGTATCTGACTCTTGATTATCTGAAAGAGTCCCAGGCACGTTTTGCAGATTTGTATCATGCAAAGCCAGTTCTGGTGATCGGTGCCTATATGGTGATTTATATCCTGATGACTGCGCTTTCTCTGCCGGGTGCTGTTATCCTTACTCTGGCGGGTGGGGCCCTCTTTGGGTTTGTCACAGGGCTTATTGTGGTCTCATTTGCCTCTACCATAGGTGCTACCCTTGCCTGTTTTGTGGCTCGTTTTGTACTACGTGACTGGGTGCAGAAAAAGTTTGGAGACAAACTCGGCACTATTAATGAAGGGATTGCCAGAGAAGGAGCCTTTTACCTCTTTACTCTGCGTCTGATCCCGGTTTTTCCCTTCTTTGTTATTAATCTGGTTATGGGGTTGACCAGAATGTCGCTCCTCACTTTTTACTGGGTCTCTCAAATTGGGATGCTGGCCGGGACGGCTGTCTTTGTTAATGCCGGAAAGGAATTGGCTAAAATTGACTCGTTGTCAGGGATCCTCTCTCCGGGGGTGCTCGGTTCCTTTGTTATTCTTGGGTTGTTTCCTTTAGTTGTTAAAAAAGTGGTTACCTTTATCCAAGGGAGAAAAAATGAAACATAAACCAGGAAATGACTCTATAATTTGGTTCGAAGAGTATGGAGACAGGCTGTGCCGATGGTCAGAGTACATGTCAACGACGCTGATGCTTTCAGCTTTTAGGTAAATAATTTTTCATGATTTCATAAATAGCAGGTCGATTTTCCCGTATCTCATCCGCGCTCAAACCTTCCAGTGAATGAGGGTATTTAAGCCAGTCTGCGGTTTCGTGTACAGTATAATCCGGTGCCTTGCCTGTCTGATTACGAGATGGCTTGTAATAGGGTACGGCAATGCGGATATCTTCAGGAGTGTTTAAGCGTAATCTGCGTTGTAATTCATTGATAATGGCTTCAACCGAGCGGCCCGTGTCAAAGACATCGTCTACAATCAAGAGCCGATCGCTGTGTTGAAGGTTTTTTACCAGATAGTTGAGTCCAAACAGCTTTATTTCACGTGTTTTATTGTCAATCCCACTGTAGGAGGAGGTACGGATTGCGATATTGTCAGATACTATGCCGTGAAAAGCCAGAAACTCCTGAACGGCGATACCTATGGGGACCCCGCCACGCCATACGGCGATGATAAACGTGGGCCGAAAGCCACTATCAAGGATCTGACGACCAAGCTTAAAGGAATCTTCCAGCAGACCCTGGGCGGTGAGGTAGACTTTATCCATTGCTAACCTTAAAGTTTTCTTATCGAAGGCTCATTCATCCTGTAACCACTGTAAATATCTATTTTATACAAGTAATGTTCTAAAAAGGGTATCTTAAAAGCCATGATTCTACTGTGTAATAACGAACTTTTTCTGGAGAGTATTATCCAAGGGCGAATGTATGAACAAAATTTTTCTTGATGAAGAAACCCTGATTCTCGATTCCTTCAAACTGGGAGTGCAGGTTTTTGAAAGCGGCTTTCGGCCCACGTTTATCGTGGGACTGTGGCGGGGAGGCAGTTCCGTTGCCATTTATGTTCAGGAATGTCTGCAGACGCTGGGGGTGGAGACAAATCATATCTCACTTCGTACATCCTATCGCGGCCAGCCCTCTTATCAGGAGGCGGTCGCAGCGGCTAATGCTGAGATAAGGGTTCACGGTACCCAGTATCTTCTTGAAAACCTCAACGCTGACGATGCGCTGCTGCTGGTAGACGATGTCTTCAGCACCGGTAAAAGTATAGAAGCAGTCATAAACCGGTTGAGCCGTCATCTGAAACGCAATATGCCCAGGGAGGTCAAGATTGCCACTCTCTGGGATAGACCTTCTTTCAGGGAATCTGAGATAGATCCGGATTTCTACCAGCATCGAACGGAGGACTGGCTGGTTTTTCCTTACGAAATGAGTGGTCTCACAATGGATGAAATCCAGGAGCACAAACCTTTTCTTGTCCCATTCCTGCAGAATGGTTGAATAATTCAATGAATTATTGCGTCTATGGTCTGCTGCTTGAGAGTAATGTAGAGCTCTCCGGACTTCAATCTTGCAAGGCAGCAGGTGAGAAAATTGATGTAACCGCTACAATGGGGGACTTTCCGGGCGAGATAGAACGGCTTTTCCACCACTCCATGCCGCAAAGGTATTATGCTGAACCGGGATATATAGAGGGTGATCCACCCCGTCTTGTTGTAAATACTCTGGCTGATGGCCAATATTATCATTTTTCCTATGCGGTTGGGGTACAGTTTGTTTGTGATAAACTGGCAACGAGTGTATGGGGAAGGTGGCAGGATCCTTTGACCCTTATGGATGCTACCCTTTTTCTGGTGGGTCCGATTCTTGGCTTTATGCTGCGACTGCAGGGTGTTACATGTTTGCATGCAAGTGGGGTTGTTATAGAAGGACGAGCGCTGGCTATCACAGGGCCGTCGGGCAGTGGGAAATCTACCCTGGCTGCAGCATTTGCAGCGGCTGGATTTCCCATATTAAGTGATGATATCTTGCCGTTGCAGTTTGAACAGGGAAGCCCGCAGGCACTCCCGGGATATTCCCGTCTACGTCTTTATCCAAGATCTTTTAAGGGCATCACTCAATTACCCGACGATTTACCCGCTCTTTCACCACACTGGAGTAAGTGCTATCTTGACGTTGGTTCCGCTCCCTATTCATTTCACCACCTTTCCATACCCCTGCACGTTGTTTATTTTCTGGATTGGAAGAAGAGTGACGCCGCTGTTTCCCAAATAATGCCCGTAAAACCAATTTCTGCTGTGCCTCTCCTGGCTGCAAACACCTATCGCAATGAGGTACTGGATTCTGACATGAGAAAAAAAGAATTTTTTTTCCTCAGCCAGCTTGCTTCAAAAGTTACTGTAAGAACAATTCGGATGCGTGATGATCTCCATGGGATATCAAATCTTGTTGATGTGATCCGCAAGGATTTTAAGGGCTAGAAACTCTATGAGTGGTTTTGTTGCCATTATTAACACGAACGGTGCGCCCGTTGATTGCGAAATCTTGAAATGGTTAACCGATGCTCTGCATTTTCGAGGAACAGACAGGCAGAAAGTTTGGTCGGAGGGACATGTAGGGTTCGGTCATGCGCTGTATGGCACAACATTTGAATCACACTATGAGTTTCAGCCTTCCAGTCTTGATGGTGAGTTCTGGATTACTGGAACTGCGCGCATTGATGCTCGTTCCGACTTGCTCAATAAGCTTGGCCTGCAATCGGAACTCAGGCTGGATCAGATTCCGGATTCTGACCTCATCCTTTATGCATATCGTGCCTGGGGAGAAAGATGTCTTGATTATCTTCTTGGGGATTTTTCCTTTGTAATCTGGGACAAAGGGCGAAAAAAAGTCTTTTGTGCCCGTGACCAGTTTGGTATGCGTCAGCTGTATTATTCCCAAATCAGAGAATCCCTGATAATCAGCAACAGTCTCTACTGCATACAGCAACACCCCGCTGTTTCCAAAACCCTTGATGAAGGGGCTATGGCAGGATTTCTTCTCTTTGGTGACCACACCTGGCTGGATAAAGAGCTGACCGTTTATGCTGATGTCAAATCTCTCTTGCCAGCGCACTCTCTTGTCCTCAGCAGTGACGGATTTATGGTCAGGAAAAAATATTGGGATATTCCTGCCAATATACCACTACTTCGTTATCGAAACGAAAATGATTACAGAGAGCATTTTCGTGAAGTTTTTAAAAAGGCTGTTTGTGATAGAATTCGCACCGATCGTGTGGTCCTTGCAATGAGCGGTGGTATGGACTCATCCTCTATTGCAGCCATGCTCTGTGAAATTCAGAATGAGGATAACCACCCCTTCCATATCAGCCCCGTTACTGTTGTTTACAATACTGTTCATCCGTGTCGGGAACATTATTTTGCTGGTCTTGTAGCTAGAAGACTTGGGTTGTCAATTCATTATATTGATGGTGATCTGTATCCTTTCCTTGGTGAGGCTATCAATACAACACGCCCTCTTGAAATTGACCAACCGTCACTCTGGATGGATATTATGCGTCAGGAGAGTCTTCTCGGGCGGGTTGTGCTAACAGGTGCTGCGGCTGATAATCTTCTCAGCTATCCGGCCAGTCTGGCTTCCTTAAGAGCAGCAGGTAATCCATTTAAAATTGTATATGATAGTATTCAATTGCGGAAACGATATGGGAAATTTCCGGGTCTGGGAACCGGTTTGCTCAACAAATTTCGAAATATCTGGCCCATAAATGGGAGCGGCGGATCTGCCCCTTATCCCTATCCATCGTGGATAAAGAGTGAATTTGAAGAGAAAATGTGCTTGAAGGATGTTTGGGCGGAAAGATGGGCTTCTTCCGGGCGGCTGTTTGAGCTTCGTTCCAGGGCGTCTCTGCTCCATGAGTCGTTGTTGACCATGGATTGGTGTAGCGATGATAGTGTAATGAAGAACGAATTTCCACCGCCTGAAAAGCGAGATCCCTATCTCGATATACGAATGGTTGAGTTTGTACTCTCTCTTCCAGCAATTCCCTGGCTTTTCAATAAACATGTTTTGCGTTGTTCCATGAAAGGGAAATTGCCGGGCGAAGTGATAGAACGTCCCAAAACCCCTTTAGGCATGTTACAGCAGTCCTTGTTGGAATTACCAGGGACACAGTGGGTGGATGAATGGAAAGCTGTTCCAGGGCTCAAACCGTACATTGAAAGATCCAAAATACCCAGACTGGCGGGAGGCGTTCAGGGAGCAGTCTCTTCTTACATAAATCTACGACCGCTTATGTTGAACAGATGGTTGGGATGTTTGTCTATCTGATTGATAGCAAAAAGTGGTGACAGCTCAGGATGCGTGGTATGGATGTTCGCCATTGTCTCTTGGCGGACCACCTTTGTTCATTCGGGTAAGCTCTTTTACTGAGCCGAAGACTTTCAGTTTGGGGCAGTGATAGTTCTTTCTGGTTGTCTTCTCTTGTTTTTTAGGTGTTGGCTTCAAGTTTATTTCCCCATATGTGCCAGTTGGTATTCCTTCCCGTCTTCCCTTAACATATATATTAAACAAATTTGTTTTGTCAATATAGAAGAGTACAGTTCATTCTATCCGTCCCTTACAGCATATAACAGCAAAAAGGTGACAAAAGAATTGGACTTTTAATAAAAAGAACAGTACCCGTTATTGGTATTGTTTACACTGTTTTGTTATAGATAACTGATTCGTGCTATCGTCTTCTGCCTAGAAGAAGATGGTTGAATCGGCTTCAATGCAATACCTGCGCATTGCCAGAGAATCACCAGCTTTAAGGAGTGTTCAACAAGTATATGTCAGAAGACAATAAACATGATGTTGCGGCTGCAGTCACCGATATACAGCTTCTTCTTGCTGAGAAACGAACCTCTCTTGCTCTGATGCGTACAGGGATTGCAGTCCTGGCTCTTCCACTGTCAGTCTTGAGCTTACTGATTGCCACATCGAAGTATTATGAAGCTATAGATGTACTCTCTTTTCTTATACCATTGGCCATATTACTTTCTTTTCTGGTTGGCTTAGGGCTGTATCTTATCATTCGCTCCATTCGCCGTATGCATCGTAATGATGCTTTGATTCATAGAATAAAGTTGAAGTATGAAGAGATTGCAGAGTATGTGGATTGATGATATTTCGTTCATTTTTTTTCATTCTGCTGCTGTCTCTGCTGGTTGTCCCTAAGCTCTATTCTGATGAGCTGGGTAACTGGCCAGAGGAAGTCAGCGTTTCGTCTGGTACAGTTACGATCTATCAACCTCAGGTTGAATCACTAACAGGCAACCCAGAAATCAAACCGTCACAGCAGACCAAGCTATGGCATGCATGCATTCTGGTGGTGGCGGCGGACGACGTCATTAATCGTCTTAAAAAAACTGATTACCATCGAAACTCAGTTTTGCAACCCGGAGCTGTCCCGTGTCGATTATATGGGACACTATAAACCCATCCCTGGGGGCTCTGCTGCGGCCGTCCAGGCCGCAGATGCTCATATAATCAACACGAAACCACTGCTCCTCAGGCGGGTAGGCTGAGGAGCAGTGGTAATCAGGTTAAAAAATGCAGTCTGGGGTGGGAATAGTGAAATCCGGGCTGTCTGATACGTCAAATTTATCTGATTTTTTACGATTCTATTTATTACTCTTATTGGCTTTACATACTTTCTGCTATGCGGTGCTTTCAGCACTTCTTGAGATATCAGGGTCCCCTGCCGGTGTTTGCCACAAAAAAATCTCCTTCAAACTTGCTTTATGGATTGGATTTTTCCTGCCGGAATCCGGCAAAGCATCCGATAATACTGTTTGTATATTGCTTGCTCAGATGATACGCTGACCCCTGTAAAACGAGAAAAAACCGTTTTCGAAATAAGAGCGGCGTAATTTTTTTTAATTCCCTTGTAATCATGAAAATAGAAAGCAGAACAAATGGTTCGGTCCTTATTGCAACCATACTTGAAGAACGTTTTGATGCCACCTGTGCCCCCGACTTTATTGTTGTTATGAAGGAGTGGATAGCTGCCGGTAATATACAGATAATCCTCGATTTTGGCCATGTTGACTTTATGGACAGTACGGCCCTTGGTGTTGTAATTAAAAGTTTTAAATGGTTGCGACAGGCCGATAACGGAAATGGAGAACTGGGCCTTTGCAGTGTCAATGACAAGATAATGAGCCTCCTGCAGTTGACTCGAATGGATAGAGTTTTTCTCGTTTTTCCCGATAGTCAGGAAGCAATAAAAACAATAACTGAATCCAGATGAGTTCTCCTGAAAGTCACTATTTACAACTGATTATTCCAAGCGAAAAGGAGGACTCTCGCCTTATTGGCAGGGCCGTGTATTCATTTTGTCTTCATATGGGATTTGATGAGGTTCAAAGTTATCAGATTGAGTTGGCAACGGTTGAGGTTACACATAATATTGTTGGTCACGCCTATGATAATTGTCCCGACTGTGTGATCGAGCTTCATGCGCAGGGATTGGCTGACAGGATTATTTTCACCATAATTGATAACGGTAAATCTGCAGACGCTTTTGCGTTCCCTGCCTGTTGTCCCGTTGATCCGGGGAGTGCGATTGACAGGTTGCCGGAGTCTTCCATGGGACTCTATATTATAGCTTCTGTTATGGATACCGTGGAGTACGAGGTGTATGAAAATTCTAATATACTGACCATGATGAAGTATCTGCCCAAATCATGAACGTTAACGGGTTCTTTTCTCAAAAAAACTGGTTAGCTCCTGTTGTTATTGGTTGTCTGCTGCTGACCACTCCTCTATTCCTCTCAGGAGTTATCACCCGCCTTACCACCAAAGAGCAGTTTTTTTTCGCCTGGGGACTGATCTTTCTGGTTCTTGTTTTACGGAAGGTGGCCCATCATTTTTCTGTCTTTTTTGGTATCCTTATTTCCTTCTGCACTCTGTTTCTGCTGAGCCGATATTTCTTTTTTCGTCTGAGTTCGACCCTGCTTTACACCTCAACTCTGGAGTTTTTCTTTATTCTGGTTCTTTTTGCGGCGGAAATCTACGGTATGTTTATTCAGGTGATGGGGATGATCATCAATGTAATGCCTCTGTATCGACCGGCAGTGCAATCCATTGAACTTAGTGATCCCGATCTCCCCGTTGTCGATGTCCTTATTCCCACCTACAATGAGCCGGAACAGATGGTTGCCATTACCGCCAGTGCCTGTACGCTTTTTGATTATCCTCGGGAAAAACTCAACATTTATATTCTCGATGATGGAGGAACAACTCAGAAACGTAATGCTGCTGACCCGAAAAGTGCCGCCGCTGCCCTCGTTCGTCACGAAACCCTCAAGGTGCTGGCTGAATATCTTGAAGTGAATTACCTGACCAGAGAGGAAAATATATCTGCAAAGGCAGGAAATATTAATGCCGCGCTCTACACAAGCGACGATGGTCAGCAACATCCCAGTGGAGATCTAGTCCTGGTTCTGGACTGTGATCACGTGCCCACAAGGGATTTTCTTCAGAATACGGTTGGCTACTTTTTGAAAGATCCGAAGCTGTTTCTGGTACAGACTCCGCATTTCTTTATTAACCCTGACCCGGTGGAAAAGAATCTCGATACCTTCAATAAGATTCCGGGAGATAATGTGATGTTTTACGGGAAGGTACTTCCCGGACTTGATTTATGGAATGCGGCGTTTTTTTGCGGTTCTGCCGCTGTGCTCCGCAGAAGCTGTCTCGATGAAGTTGGAGGTATCGTAGGGGAAACCATCACCGAAGATGCGGAAACTGCTTTGACCATGCATGGTCGGGGGTACAATTCTGTCTATGTTGGCAAACCAATGGTTTGCGGACTCTGTCCAGAAACTTTTGAGGACTTTATAATTCAGCGAAACAGATGGGCTCAGGGGATGGCTCAGATTTTGTTGCTTAAGAATCCTCTTTTTGCCCGTGGACTCAGTCTGATTCAGCGACTTTGTTATCTGAACTCTGCCGGATTCTGGTTTTTCAGTTTTTCCAGGCTGATGTTTATGCTGGCCCCGTTTTTTTATCTTTATGGAGATCTGCAGATATATCATGCAACCCTGTTACAGTGTCTGGCCTATCCCATCCCGTACATGATTTTGTCCATGATTGTGACAAATTTCATGTACGGTGCAGTGCGGCATCCGTTCTTTTCAGAGCTCTATGAAACTGCCATGAGTTTTTATAATGTCCCGGCAATTTTGAGTGTTTTGCGTAATCCCCGTTCTCCTCAGTTTAAGGTAACTCCAAAGGACACCAGCCTTGCCGAGGATTCGGTCAGCCCGCTGGCGACTCCCTTTTACATAATGCTTGGGCTTTTTGCCGCCATGTATCCGGTTGCCATGTATAGGGCCGTCACTAATCCACAGTTTCTTGGTTCCATTATTATCTGTACTGTCTGGGGCACTTTTAATTTTCTTCTTTTGCTCCTCTGTCTCGGGGTGGTATGGGAAAGAAGACAGATCAGGAAAAAATACCGTATGCCCGTGAAGGAACCGATTCGTCTGAGGGTTCAAGATAGCGGACAGGACGGTTGGCTGAACGGTCTGGCCACGGATCTTTCAGAAGAAGGCATGGGAATTATCCTGGATGGAAAGAGATTAGTGTCCGAAGGGGCGATGATAGAGATCGAGACCGAAAACAGTGCTGGAAGGCACTTTTTGTTTACTGCCGAAGTTGTCAGGATAATGAAACATGGGAATGGGGTCCAGCTGGGTTGCCAGTATCAATTTGAAGATGAGGAAAGTTTTCTTGCTATCACTAACTATCTGTATGGTGAAAGTGACAGGTGGGAGAAGTTATGGAAAGGGCGTCAGCACAAGGTACCCATTGTTGCCGGGTTCTTCTTTGTTCTGAAACTTGGTTTTACGGGAACGTATCACCACTTCATAGGGTTGGCTCGAATTTTTTGGAAAAAATTACATATATATCAGGAGAAGATATGGAGCAGGTTTGTTGCAAAAAAAACAAAACGTTCTGGTTGTTCCTATTAGCCGGGAGCCTTTTGTCTGTCCTGTTGCTCAGGACCGTTCCTGCGTACTGCCAGGAGCAGCTCAGGATTCCTCTAACCAAGTTTAACGCACCGGGAATTGTAAAACTCACCAATAGCGACGATAGCTATAGTCTTAAAATTGCAACACCAAAGCGCTGGCAGGTTGAGGATGCAAGCCTGGAGCTTGCTTATGTCAACTCAACGGCCCTTTTGCCCACCCGTTCCCGTCTGGTTATCCTTTTTAACGACTATCCCCTGGCCCAGGTGACTCTGGAAGCAGACGCTCCAGAAGGGCTTATTACCGTAGCCATACCTGGCCGTCTCTTTAAGGTAGGCTATAACGACTTGAAGATTCAAGTGGCACAGGCGTTTAAAGAGGATGGTTGTATTCCCTCAAACCCGCCTGAGGTGTGGACAACTCTAGAGTTTATTGATTCAACCCTTGAATTTTTCTATACCCGAAAAGAAGTACCTTTGAGCCTGGCATCCGTTGCAGATTTCCTCTTTGATCCGAAAATAAGCGAGAAGAATAAAGTCCATATTGTGACGGAAACCACCGAAAACAGAGATGTATCCCTGGCAGCCTTAACTGCTGCTGCCGTTGCCCTGCGTTTTGATTATCGTCCTGTACAGTTTTCCACTGGGCAGGCGTTGTTGCCGGGGAGAGATAACATCGTTATTGGTAAGCGTTCATTTCTCCAAAAAATTACAGGAAGTGAGACCGTTCAAGGAGATATGGGAATATTTCCCATGCCAGAGGGGGATGGTACCATAGATCGTTTACATGGACTGATCTATCTGGGGGGAGGGGATGCTGAGGAAATTCGACAAAGTGTTGAAGCTTTTTCCATTCTTTCCCTGCCACTGCCAAATGTGCAGTTCTGTGATATCACTGAGGTTCGGTTACCCCCGATTTCTTCCTATTCGGGGAAAAACAGGCTTGCTCCTGAAAAACGCTATACCTTCCGAGAGCTTGGGTTGGCGACGACAACATTTCGTGGACAGCACACCGATCCAGTGTCGGTCCAATTTACCCTGCCCACAAATTTTTTACTTGAGGGGAATCGGGATATTCTCCTTCGCCTGGATTTTTCCTATGGAGCTGCTCTGCGTGAAGATTCTGTATTCTCCCTGGCGGTAAATGGAAAGTTTGTCTCTTCAATTCCTCTCAGCTCGCCGACGGGGGGGCAGTATCAGGGGTATACCGTTCGTTTGCCTCTCAGCTATTTTAGACCTGGCAGTAATGTCTTTCAGCTTGATGCCGTCATGACACCGCTGCATACGACAGCCTGTGAGGCGCTGCAAACCGACCATCTGGCCTTGACACTTTTTGAGAGCTCAACAATTCAGGTGCCAGAAATGTTCCAGTGGGTCAAGCTGCCCCAGCTCAGTTATCTCTTTAATGATGGCTTTCCTCTTACCGCTGCTCCGGATTTCTCGCAAACCAGTGTAGTACTGGCACAGAGAGATGAAAGAATTCTGGCAGCAGCGCTCAATGTTATTGCAGGAATAGTTCAGAAGACAGGGGTGTTACCCTATGGCCTGACAGTTACCGATGCAGTATCAGAAAGTGAGGCCAACAATCTTCTGGTCATTGGTTCACGGGAAGGTTTAGGTGAAAATATTCTCCATGCCTCTCCACTGGCAAAGAATATTACACTGCCTGTTCATGGCAGGTTACCTGGAACTCTGCGTGTTGTAGATTGGAAGGACAGGTTGTGGCAAATGCTGTTTGATGAAGTGCCTGAACCTGGCACCATTGCACCTGATATAGCTACTCTGGGGACTGATATTCGATTCAGACCGCAACAGGCTGTCCTCTGTGAGTTCGAGTCACCATTCAGTCCCATGAAGAGCGTGGTACTGCTCATTGCTGAAGATCCTGATGATGTCCTTCAGGCCTCCCTGCTGCTGCAGGAAAATGAGGTGGCTCAGCAATGTGATAACGGCTTTGTTGTCATCGATTTTGATGGTAGAAAACCGGTGGTGCAGCAGGCTGACCTGATTCCATCCTATTCCGTAGGCGAGATAACAGCCTACAACCGCATAAGCTATCTTATAGACAAGTACCGTTGGTCTTTTATTGCGCTTCTTACCGGTCTGCTGGCTTTTATATCCCTGGGCTTAACGATTCTTTTGAAAAGACGACGTCGCAATCGACTACAGGCGATGAACATGGAAGAGGAATAATGTTCTGTTGCAGACTCACTGTCTTTCTGCCCATGTTACTCTTTCTCTGTTGCCTGCGTCCAGTTTGCGCTGCGGAACCGGGCACGTGGGCAGGTTTTAAGGAAGAATTTATCACCGCCGAGGGACGGGTGATTGATCGTCATCAACAAGGCATCAGTCATTCCGAAGGACAGGGCTACAGTATGCTCCTGGCAGTAGCATTTGACGATCGTAAAACATTTTCTCTGCTCTGGCAGTGGACGAAAGGTCATCTTCAGGTAAGAAAGACGGATGCTCTCAGCGCCTGGAGCTGGGGAAAATTACCCAACGGAGCGATGGCACCCATCGATTTTAACAATGCCAGTGATGGGGATATCTGCATCGCATGGGCACTTTTGCTGGCCAGGGAGAAATGGAACCTGCCGACTCTGCAGGATGAAGCGAGCAGGATACTGTCAAGTATTCGGAGCTATCTGTTGCTGGAAAAATTTGGCAAGACGCTGCTTCTTCCAGGGTATTATGGATTTGCGCATACCGATACGGTGACAGTCAATCCTTCCTATCTGGTTCTTCCTGCCTTCAAGGTGTTTGGCAGATACGGGGACAGGGTTCTCTGGCAGCGGGTGTATGATGAGAGCCTTTCATTATTGAAAGAGACGTCCTTTGGCAGCTGGCAACTTCCTGCAGACTGGCTTTTTCTGAGTGAGGATGGTGTTACGCTTCTTGCCGAAAAACCACCTCTTTTTGGCTATGAGGCCATTCGAGTGTTTCTCTGGACCTGTTGGGATGATTTCCCCGTCAGCCTTCCAGGGACAAAGATGTTAGTGGATTTGATCGAATCCAGTGGCAGGTTTCCAGTAACTGTTGACTTGAATACCGACAGCTTCAGTGAGCAGGATGCCCCTGGAGGATTCGTCGCGATAGCTGCAAACTGTGCCAGGCAACTGGATAGAAAAAAACTGGCGAAAACCTTGTGGCTGCAGGCTGAACAAAAAATCCAGCAGGAAGGGGGGATTATTATTCACAGGTTCTCTATCTTCTGGCCAGTACCCGGAGGATTCCATGAGTTGTCTGAGTGGAATCTCTTTTGTAATTGCAGGACTCTGCTGGAGTTACCTGCTTCCCGCTACGGGAATGGCTCAGACCCCACTCTCTGAAAAAAAAGTACATAATCAGGCAGCTGTTGTGTACCAGAAAGAGCAGCAATCCGTCCTGAAGTCCACAAACAGAACTGTAGTCAGGGAATCTGTTGAACAGAGTCCGGCCAGAGTATCCAGAACCCCGCAGCAGTTTCTGCGCAGTTTACCTTCTCCTTCATCAGAGGATACACAGGAGGCAGCTGCAGATCCGTTGGCAGCTGTCCTGGCCTATGGCTGGCAGGAATATGGGCTGGAGAACTATGCTCAGGCAAAAAAGTTCTTTTTACAGGCAGTTATTTCGAAAAACGTTGAAAATCGCCGTAATGCTGAATATGGCCTGATGTATAGCTATCTGAAACTCGGTGAAACAGATTCCGCTCTGCCTCTGCTGCAACATTTCGTTGCCCGGGGTGAGCAACTTGAATCGACAGCCCCGGTTCTGGCTGCACTTCTCTTTGATCGGGGAGATATTGAAGCTCTTCAGGAATTACTTCCGAAGCTCTCCCCGGCCGACCAGAAAGAGTGGCGGGAGCGAATTGTTTTTGCCCAGTTTCAAGACGCTCTGGTGGCATTGAATGAAGGCAGCAGGCAGGATGAAGTGAGGAATTTTCTCCAGCAATACAGACCCGTCCTTGAAGAGTGTCGGCAGCAGGAACAGTTTTTTCGTCTGGCTACCCTTTTTATGAAGGACAGTCCTTACCTGGCAAAGAATATCTTCGCAGATTTGAGGAAATGTTTGCCGGAGGATCATCACTGGCAGGAACGGGTTCTCCGTGAACAGTTGCAGGTAATGAGTAATAACGAGCTGTTTACAGCGGTATCGATTCCATTCGATGGAACAGTATCGGAGTCGACCTGGAAGCGCTTGCTCAAGGAAACCACGTGGCAGAGATTGGAGCAGCTTGAGCCGAAGGATCCAGTCTACGATTCTTTTGTCCAGGCACTCTACGAGTTGGATCCGAACAATCCTGAAGCGGCTTCAATGGCAGCCTGGTCCTGTTATCAGCGAGGAGAGTATGCTTGTGCCGGAGATATTTTCTCTACTCTGCTGCGCAATAATCCAACGGATGATACACTGCTCGGCCTTGCTTACACTCTGCAGAAAAAAGGTGAATCAGCTGAAGCCCTGTACCTGCTCGATCAGCATTCCGACAGGAAAAGTGAACTCCTCAATCAACTCCGCTATGATCTTCATGCAACTCTGGGGGGAAATTTTTATCTGAGCAAAGACTATGAGAAAGCAGTCGTGCACCTGGAGCTGGCTCTGATCCAGCGGCCAGAGAACGTGGACCTTGAGCAGATGCTCCTCTGGAGTCGCTTTCATCTGGGGGAGAGCAAGCCATTAGTGGAGTTTCTCTGGCAGCAGTATGAACAGGATGAGGCGGCCGATACGGCAATATCACTTTCTCATGTGCTTGGAGTTATAGAGGATCCTGAGTTTACAAAAGAGGTGATGGCACGTTTTGCAGAATCAGAGAAAGCAGAGGTACGGAAAGTAGCTGGAGAGTACGCTTTTCGGCAGAACCATCCGGTACTGGCGGACCAGATTTATCAGGGGCCGGGACCCTATGCTGGAAGTGCTGCGCCAGCACTTGATAGCTTGTTTCACTTTCGCAGCAAGGGGGGAGATGAGGGTACCTCCAGTCTCAATGCGGCAACCCTTGTTGCGAGACAAACGTTTTCCAGTCATTCCGGAAAAACCTGGTCGATTGCTATCTTCCCTCTGTCCATTGATTCTGGATCCCTGGCGGCAGACGTTCAGGTTGGAAGTGCATTTCGCTCGCCCGATCAATCACAGGTTCGGCCAGAGCTGTGGGAGGAAGATGCTTTTGCCTTGGGATGGCGCGGTGGTTTGCAGATTGAAGGGGAGCTGGACTGGGATATTGGGATTGGTAGTACACCCCTCAATGGAGTTATTTCTCCGACTCTTGTCGGTAGGTTGCAGGGCAGTGGCTCCGATTGGGGCTTTGCCTTGGAAAGGGATTCCGTCAAGGAGTCCATGCTTTCATGGCTTGGTCAAACGGATCCGTACAGTGGACAGGCGTGGGGGAGGGTAGTAGAGACAAAGCTTGGTGGACATAAAACGATTTCTCTCAATGACTGGTGGCTGGCCGTAGAAGGACAGTATGGCTGGTATAATGGGGAGCGTGTGGAACAAAACACTTCTTTGACTGTATCGCTGAGTGGCGGGTATACCGAGGACTGGGATGATTTTGAACAGTCAACCGGACTCTTTCTCTTCGCTCGCGGCTTTGAGCGTAACTCTAATTTTTATACCTTTGGGCATGGAGGCTATTACAGCCCTGAGCAACAAATTATTGCCGGACCATTTTTTCGCTTAGTGACATCAGTAGCCACCAATTATTGGCTGGAGGCCTCCTGTTCTGCAGGCCTTAATTATCGTAAAACCGACGACGCACCCCGTTACGCCAGGCTTGGTGCTGTCAACGTTGGCGCAGAAGATCCTGGCTGGGATGATCTGCTTGGAACATACGCCGGGGAAAGTGACACCGGGCTGGGTCTGGATGCGCGGGTTCGTGGTATTCTGCCGCTATCAAATGGATGGTTTATCGGTGGAGATGCTTCAATTAATAATGTGGCTGATTTTACCCAGTGGCAGGTTGCTGTAGCGCTTCGTTATCGTTTCGGTAAAGGAATGGGGCTTGGCTTACCAGAGAGGGATCTTTCAATGTTAACAGGTCTGGTTCAATGAGTGATGTGACAGCAATAGCGGATTTTACAGATAGCAGGATTCTTGTTGTTGATGACAACCCGGTCAATAGAGAGCTTTTGGCATCAATTGTGCGAAATGCTGGTTATGGTGTTGTCACTGCTATCGGAGGCAAGGAAGCGCTGGAACTGGTAAGGCAGCATCCTTTCGACCTTATTTTGCTTGATATCGTAATGCCGGAAATGGATGGCTTTGCGGTGTGTAAGTCCCTGCAGGAGGACCTGCAAACCAGAGACGTACCTATCATAATGGTTTCTTCTCTTGATCTTTCTGAAACGAAAATTCACTGTTTTGATCTGGGTGCCATCGATTATATAACCAAACCCTTTCACAGGGGAGAAGTTCTTGCCAGAATACGCTCACAACTCGGTATTAAACACCTGACAGCCTCTCTCCAAAAGAGCAATAAGAAGCTCCAGGAGAGACAGAATGTTGTTGAGCAGGATCTGATGGCAGCAGCAGCAATTCAACGGGCATTGCTGCCGGAACGTATTCCGTTCACCGATCGCCTTCAGGTAGAATACGTCTTTACTCCCTGTGAGCGTATCGGGGGCGATATCTTCAATGTTTTTGCTCTTGATGATCATTCTGTCGGGATATACATAGTCGATGTCTGCGGCCATGGAGTACCCGCTGCGATGATTGCAACGCTGGTTTCCCAGGCCATGTCGCAGAGTGGGAATGTTATCTGTTCCTTGTTCACAGAGGATAAGTGCTCGACCATACAAAGCCCGCTACAGGTACTTGAACGGCTTGACAGGCTCTTTCCGATTGAACGTTTTGATCGTTATTTTACCATATCGTATATGGTTCTTGATCTGCGTGATGGGTCATACAGCTACAGCAGTGCCGGACATCCTCCTATTCTGCTGCAGAAAAAAAATGGAGAGGTTGTTTTTTTAGAAGCCGGTGGACCGATAATTGGTCTGGGTGAGTTCGCCCCTCGGCGGGAAGCGGATTCAGGGCAACTTACTCCTGGAGACAGACTCTTTTTTTATACCGATGGTATTATTGAACTTGAAAATGCGGTGGGAGAGATGTTCGGTGTGGAAGGGATGAAATTACTGGTGAAGCAACAGAAAGATCTCCCTCTTGGTTGCTATTCTTCAGCCATCGCTCAAGGGCTGGAAAAATTTTCCCACGGTTCTTCTGTAAATGATGATATCAGCTTACTTTGTCTTGAATATTTAGGCTAATATCTGTACTGTCAGCATCTCCTGAACGTATCTACTCTAAGATAGGACTGTACCACTCATGAGCACTGGACATTTGTTATCGCAAGCCCATTGTTTTCTTTTTTGTCTGCTGAGTCTTGTCTCTTTCTCAGCTTGCAGCCATATTGTTCAGGACGATGTCCAGCCATCTGTTGTTGCCGAACCATCCTATACCATCAGCCACCACCAAGCCCTTGAGAAGCTCCCGACTAAATGGTGGCAGGTGTTTGATGATCCACTTCTTGACGCCTATATAGAACAGGCCCTGGCGAATAATTTTACCCTCCAGGAAGGCTTTGCAAGACTGAAACAGGCGCGTTCCATTCAAAATCAGGCCGGTTCTCAGCTTTATCCAACGCTGGATGGCCGGGTTCGGGCGGAATCGGAGTGGGAAGCGGAGAATACTCGAACTGACAGTAACAGAATAGAGCTGGATCTGTCCTGGGAAGTGGATCTCTGGGGTCGACTTTCTTCAGTTGCACAGGCAACATCCTTTGAAACCTTTGCTGCCGAAGACGAGCTTCAGGGACTGGCTCTGCTCCTCAGTGTCGAGGTGGCAGATACTTACTTCCAGCTTGTTGTGCAGTATCTTTACCAGCAGTTGCTGCAACGTCAGATAGAGGCTAATACAATTTCTCTTAATGTGATAAGGCTTCGCTTTGCAAATGGCCTGGTCTCTCTTGTCGATGTTTACCAGCAGAAACAGCTTCTTGCCGCTGTCAAGGCAGAACTCCCCGTCAGTGAAGCACGAAATATTATTCTTCAGAACAGGCTTCATGTGCTTCTTGGACAACCTCCGGAATCAACTCCCCTGGTGTTTCGTCAAACCTTTCCTGAAATTCCCGCCCTGCCGATGCTTGGGATCCCCGCCGATCTGCTGCAAAACAGGCCCGATCTCAGACAGTTGCAGAGAGAACTGGTTGCCGCGGATTACCGGGTGGCCGAGGCTGTGGCTGATCGTCTGCCTGCTTTGAAAATTGGAGGGTCTGCAGCATTTATCAGTGGCGACTTTATCACTGCTCTCTTTGCAGATGCCCTGGCGACAATTGTTGACTGGGGAGGGAAAAAGAGTGAAGTGGAGAAAAAGAAGGCGATGGTGGAAGAAAAAACAGCCCGTTATTCCCAGAGATATCTAGTGGCCATCGAGGAGGTGGAGAACAGTCTCTGGCAGGAACGAAAGCATGAACAGTTACTCACTGCTCTTGCGGAACAGCTGATGATCTCAAAGGCAACGCTGCGCGAAAGCAGGAGTCGATATATCCAGGGAATGACGGATTATATCCCTGTTCTTACAGCGTTAGTCTCATTTCAAAAACTGGAAATTAATATCCTGCAGCGCAAGCAGGAAAAAATTTCCTACCGGCTTCTTCTCTACAGGGCTCTGGGCACTGATGTCCTGGGTTCTGATCGCGATGCTCTACTAATTGATAACTCAAAAAATCTCCTATGAAAACCTTTCTCTCGTTCCTTGTTTTGATTCTGGCGGTAGCAGTGTCATTCTGGTTATACGCGAATAAACCGCAGACGAAAAAGAGTAAACCCGAGCGCCCTGTTCCAATGGTGAGAACCATACTAGTTCAGCCGACGAATGAGGCCGTGGTGTTTGAGGCCGCTGGTTTAGTGATTCCGGCTCGGGAAGTGGAATTGCAGACTGAGGTGGAAGGGCGCATTATTGAACAGAATACTGAGCTTGTTCCAGGTGGGATTGTTGCTGAGGGGGAAATGCTGATTCAGATTGATCCCCTCGACTACCGTCTGCAGGTGAGCGAGCGCGAAGCGGAACTGGCCACGGCTCGTTATGAACTTGAGGTCGAAGAGGGGAGACAGATCATTGCCCGTGAGGAATGGAGCATCCTCGAGCAGGAGCTTTTGGGAGATAAGGTTAGTAAGCATCTGGCGCTGCGTGAGCCACACTTGAGAAACAGTCATGCCCGCCTTGAGGCCGCTGAGAGTCGTCTTGCTGCAGCAAAGCTTGCAGAGAAACGGACTACCATTCGTGCCCCTTTTAATGGTCTGATCCTTAAAGAGTCCGTTGAGACAGGACAGTTTGTTGGCAGGCAGACAGTGATTGCAGCCCTAGTCTCCACGGATCAGTTTTGGGTTCAGGCCTCGGTGCCTCTCTCTCTCCTTGATAGATTGCAGTTTCCGGACGGGCAGGGAGGGAAAGGCAGTGCTGCTCAAATTGTGCTCGACAAAGGATACGGAGGGAAACCGACCCTGCGTGAGGGCACAATTTTTAAGCTTCTGCCAGATCTTGATCCCAAGAGTCGTATGGCCAGACTGCTGATTGAAATTCCAGATCCCTTTAACCTTGATAAAGAAATACAGGGAAATCTGGGAGGGAAAATACTCCTCGGTAGCTATGTAAAGGTGCAGTTGAATGCTGGTGAATTTCCCGATGTGTATGTGGTACCTCGTGCAGCACTGCGTGAAGGTGACCTGCTGTGGCTGATATCCGCAGAAGGGCGGTTGGATATACGTCCGGTAAAGGTTCTGTGGCGACGCATTGATGAGGTTCTGGTTACTGCCGAAGAGGCTCTTGATGAGCCGATTGTTGTCAGCCGTCTGGTTTCACCCGTAACTGGGATGCAGATTCGCACCGACGCGCACAGGAAATAGAAGGACAGTTATATGAGCATACTACCCTCTAAAGAACAGGGGCTGATAGCCTGGATGGCCTCTAATCCTGTGGCTGCCAATCTGCTGATGCTGCTGTTCGTCATCGGTGGTCTCCTTGCTGCAGGCCGGATAACCCAGGAGGTTTTTCCGAGTTATGCTCTTGATATTGTAACGGTCTCTGTTCGTTACCCTGGCGCCAGTCCTGAAGAGGTGGAAGAGGGGGTTGTTCTGGCTGTCGAAGAGGAGATCAGGGCATTGGATAATGTGGAGCGGGTGACCTCGGTTTCCATGGAAGGTAATGCCTCGATTAGTGTGGAATTGCTTTCAGGTGCTGATCCCAATAGCAGTCTCCAGGAAATTAAAAACGGCATTGACAGGATTAGCACTTTTCCTGGTGATGTGGAAAAACCTCTGGTCAGCCTCGCAACGAGGCGACGGGAGGTGCTTCGCCTTGCCCTTTATGGTGACATTGATGAGGGCTCCCTCTTCAGTCTGGTTGAAACGATTCGGTCAGAACTGCTTGATATCACTGAGATTGCCCAGGTAGAACTGAATGGAACCAGAGACCCTGAACTTTCCATTGAGATCTCCAGAGACATGCTCAGGGCTCACAATCTCAGCTTAGAGGAAGTGGCCGATACCATTAAAGAACGGGCAGTGGATGTGCCTGCCGGTGGAATAAAGAGTCAGGGTGGTGAGGTGCTGTTACGAACCTCGGAACGACGGGAAGTGGCCAGCGAATTTTCTGATCTGGTACTGGTTAGCAGAGAGGATGGAACCAAGCTCATTCTCGGGGAAGTCGCTGAGTTGCATCAGGGGTTTGAGGAGAGTGATCGCGAGGCCTGGTATAACGGGAAACGGGCAGCCCTGCTTTATGTTTATCGAACTGGAGACCAGACTCCAATTGACATTTCCAATGCTGTTCATGCCTATATGGATAAGCGTATTCCTACTCTTCCTCCCTCTGTGCAGCTCACGGCCTACAGGGATAGATCGGAGCTGTATAAGGATCGAATGGAGCTCCTGCTGACTAACGGAGTATTCGGTCTATGCCTGGTACTGCTCACCCTCGGTCTTTTTCTTGAGCCGCGTCTTGCGTTCTGGGTCTCAATGGGGGTGCCCATCTCCGTTATCGGTTCTTTTCTTATACTCTATTTTATTGGTGGCAGTCTCAACATGATCTCCATGTTTGCCTTTATTATCACGCTGGGGATTGTAGTTGATGATGCCGTGGTCGTTGGTGAGAATATTTTCTATAAACGGAGACAGGGAATGGAGCCTTTACGGGCTTCCATTGAAGGGGCACGGGAAATGGCGGCTCCTGTCGTTATAGCTGTCGCTACCAATATTTTCGCTTTTCTTCCTCTGCTCTTTGTCTCAGGATCCACCGGTCGCTTCTTTGCAATTATGCCTGCAGTGGTGATTGCGGTATTTCTGGTTTCGCTGATTGAGTGTCTGTATGTGCTTCCAGCTCATCTCAGTTATCGCAGGAAGGAGCGGAAGGGGAAAATGTTCCAATTGCTGGAGCAGGTACCTCGCTTTTGTGAACAGTGGCTTGATCGTTTTGTGAGCGGTCCCTTTGCAAGGATTCTGCGCTGGAACCTTTCGTTTCGGTATCTGGTTTCTGCCCTTGGTCTGGCTGTGCTGATTGTGGCCTACTCCTATTGGGACAGTGGTCATATTAATTTTTCATTCAGACCAGACATTCAGACGGACAGTGTTGACGCCGAGGTAGAATTGCCCTACGGAGTGAATATGGATGAGGTAAAAGAAATTACCCGTCTTGTCGAGGAGGGTGGCAAACGGGCGGTTGAAAAAAGTGGAGACAGTGAAATCCTGGTGGGAATACGGACTGATATCGGTCGTGGTGGGGCTAATCGTGCTGAGGTCTCCATCACTCTGGTGCCTCAGGAACAACGAAAAATTACCACCCGGGAGTTCAGTGTTCTGTGGAAAAAAGAGGTTGGGGAGATTGCAGGCCTCGAGAAACTGTTTTTTGATTATCTGATGGGGCCGGGCGGCTCGGCGGCCATCAATGTGGAACTCACTCATCCGGATCCGCAAACCCTTGAACTCGCTGCAGCGGATCTGGCAGAAGCTATTTCACAGTATAGTGGGGTCACCGATGTGAATGACGGCTTCGCACGGGGCAAGGTACAGTATGATTTCAAGATGCTTCCCGAAGGGAAGGCTGTTGGGTTGACTGCGCAGGATCTTGGCAGTCAAATCAGGCATGCCTTTTATGGAGCGGAGGCATTGCGGCAACAGCAGGGCAGAAATGAATTGAAGGTTGTTGTCCGTCTTCCTCGTGCAGAGAGAAGCTCCCTCTTTCACCTGGAGCAGCTGCTGATCCGAACACCTGATGGTGGGGAAATCCCTCTGGAGCGTGCAGCAAGAATAATCCCCAGTCGGGCTTACACCGAGATCAACCGTGTTGATGGAAAGCGGGTTCTCAGCGTGACAGCCAATGTGGTGGCAGGTAAGTCCAATGAGAATAAAATTCTGGACAGTTTGAAACGGGAATACTTACCCGAGTTGCTTGCAAACTACAGTGGGCTGAATTATTCCTTTCAGGGGCAGCAGCGTGAAAAACGCATGGCCGTGCATGATCTTCTGATGGGGATTGCTTTAATGATGCCAGCGATTTTCTGTCTCCTTGCCATTCTTTTTAGGAGCTACGGGCAGGCCCTGCTGGTAATGATTTCCATTCCATTCGGTCTGGTCAGTGCCCTTTTCGGCCATATTATTATGGGGTACAGCCTCTCTATTATTTCCATATTCGGGATGATTGCTCTCTGCGGGGTAGTAATTAATGGCGGGCTGGTGTTTACGGTGACAGCCAATCGGTACCGAGGTGAGGGGAAAACAGTAGCCGAGGCAGCATTTATGGCTGCAACACGGAGGTTCCGTCCTATCATACTCACCTCGCTCACTACTTTTTTTGGTCTGGCTCCAATGATATTTGAGCAGTCTGTGCAGGCCCGTTTTCTCATTCCCATGGCCATTTCACTGGGGTACGGAATTCTTTTCTCAACAGCGATTATCCTTTTTCTCATGCCTGCATTTTACCTGATTTATGATGACGTCCTTGGGCTGATGAGGAATAGGAAAAGTTGACCTGTAGTGTTGGTAATTGTCTGAAATACCAAATGGGTATTGAATCGTAGGGGCTTCTCTGCACAATCTTTTGATGGTGCTGCCTGGGTTGGAGTATTATTGGGTGTCTTTTTTTCTGCAGAAAGTGATTTCTCCCAAAAACCAGAGAACTATTCCTGTAAGCATCGATGACAACCTGAGTGATGCTACGGTTGCGACTGACTTGGAATAAATCTGGATGACGCCAAGGATATCATTGTATTAATCTATCAATCAATGGCGGATCAGTCTGCGGTAGCCAGGAGTTGTTATATTATATCACGTCAGCAGACGGATCCTGTAAGTCAACCAATACCTTTTCTTTTGAAATCTTCGTTATTCTGTTGGTCTAGCAAAATCTCTTGCCATATTCTTGAGAACACCTCAATGAACAATTAGTGACATTTTTGAATGGCAGCTGTTGTCAAATAGCACGAAAATGTATTGAAATGCCTGTTGAAACCCTCTGCTTCTCGTTCTGTTTGTGTTTTATGTGATTGATTTGATGTCGTATTCTCTGTTGGGTGAAAGTTGGCACAAATCATGCTCTTATCGCAGAAAAGGCAATGAAAGGTATCTTTCAGGCATTAAATAAAACATTTCAATGTGGAGAAAAGTGATGAGAAAAAGTATTCCAATGGCAGCCTTAACCGCAATTGTAAGCGCTTTGAGTGTGCCCCAGGCTATGGCGGCGGATGTTACCGCAGCCGCGGATATCAATTCAGCATATGTATGGCGAGGACTTACCTTTAACGACGGCATCGTTATTCAGCCAAGTATTGATGTGGCGGCTGGCGGCTTTGGCTTTAACGTATGGGGCAACTTGGATGTCGATGACTACAACGACACACTCGATTCTGGTGAGTTTTCTGAAGTAGACCTTACCGTTTCTTACTCGTTTGATATTGGGCCTGTAGGCGCCAGTGTCGGCTATATTGAATATCTGTTTCCAGCGGGTGGTGCAAGTACCAGCGAAATATTTGCTAGCACCAGCATGGATATCGTCTATGGAATCTCTGCTGGCCTGGAACTCTATTATGACATCGACCAGGTGGATGATTTTTACGCTACAGCAAGCATTGGTTACGCGTTGGATATCAATGAGAAACTGGGGCTTGAGTTAGGTGGTCTGATAAGTTATGCAGGTAAGGATTTTACAGCAGCCTACGCAGGAGGTACTGACAGTGGATTTTTTAATTATATCCTCTCTGCCTCCCTTAGCTATGCAATAAGCGACACCCTGAGCACTGGCATAAATGTCAACTACACAGATTCGATGGAGTCGGATGCGCTTCCTGATAGCGCGATGGATAGCGACATCTACGGCGGAATCAGTATGGCTTATACCTTCTAATCGTCACTTTTTGAGCACCATTCCTCACAAAGTTGCCATGCTTGAAATATGGCATGGCAACTCTTAAAATCCGTAACTCACTCTTCAATGTTATTGCAGTATCAAGAAATTCTCCCCTGCTGACACATCGTTTAAATCATTCAGGAAGTCCTGCTTGCGTGTCCCTGGCCAAAATCGGGTGTAAGACGCAATACTCTCCACTGCAAACCAAAAAATTATATTAGGTCTGAGTACCTTTTGAATATATACTTGAAGGTAGCAAGCTCAAAACAAAGTCGCCCACACCAAGAATTTAAAATCCCTTCATAAGGAAAAAGACGATATGTTTGTAAAAAAGAGCCAAAAGGAACTGGAAGATCACGCCAACATACAGCCGACTTACGGCTCAAGAACAATGAGGGAAGAGATTCCAAAATATGAGCTCCCAGATGAGGGGATGCCGCCGACCGCTGCCTATAACATTATCCATGATGAACTGGCATTAGACGGAAACTCACGACTGAACCTTGCCACTTTTGTCACAACCTGGATGGAACCTGAAGCGCGTCAGTTGATGACGGAAACCTTCGACAAGAACATGATTGATAAGGATGAGTACCCGCAGACTGCAGAAATTGAATTGCGCTGCGTCAACATCCTGTCACGCCTGTGGAGCTCACCCGAGGGAGAAGAGGCTGTGGGGTGTTCAACAATTGGATCCAGCGAAGCTGCAATGCTTGCCGGAATGGCACTGAAGAGAAAATGGAAGCACCGCATGCAGGCAGCAGGCAAACCGACTGACAAACCAAATTTCATCATGGGAAGAAATGTTCAGGTATGCTGGGAAAAATTCTGCAACTACTGGGAAGTGGAACCTCGTTTTGTCATGGCCGAAGGTAATAGCTTCAATCTCCGTCCCGAGGATGCCATAGAACTCTGCGATGAAAACACCATCGGTGTACTGGCGATTATGGGGTCCACTTTTGATGGAAGCTATGAACCTGTGGCAGAGTTAAATGCTGCTCTGGATGCGTTCTACGAAAAGAGCGGTCTCGATATTCCTATTCATGTTGATGCTGCCAGCGGAGGTTTCGTAGCTCCCTTTCTTCAGCCTGAACTGATGTGGGATTTTCGGGTGCCGCGAGTGAAATCAATAAATGTGTCTGGCCACAAATACGGACTTGTCTATCCCGGCGTGGGATGGGCAATCTGGCGGGACAAAAAGGAACTGCCGGAGGAATTAATTTTCCACTGTGACTACCTGGGGGGGGACCTTCCCAACTTTGCCCTCAACTTTTCCCGGCCCGGAAATCAGGTGATAGCACAGTACTACAATTTTTTACGCCTTGGCCTTGATGGATACACAGCTATCCAGGAAACCTGTCGTGAGATCGCTCTTTTTCTGTCATCGAATATTGCGAAAATTGGACCTTTTGAACTCATAAGTAAAGGTGATACCATCCCTGTATTTGCCTGGAAACTCAAAGATCATTTTGCTGATACTGCAAACTTCAGCCTTTTTGATCTTGCCGAAAGGCTCCGCTACAATGGCTGGCTGGTACCCGCCTACAGAATGCCGGAAAACAGGAAAGACCTTATCGTTCAACGCATTGTTGTAAAAGAAGGGTTCAGTCGTGATATGGCCGGTGCCCTCCTTGCTGATATACAAAAACATGTGCAATGGTTTGCCGATCATCCCGGTTTTAACAGGACAATGGAAGGCAAACAGTTCTCACATTAAATACATTCCAGGGAAACTTCATGATTATAAATACCTATATAAAAGAGAATGCCCCAGGCACGGGTAATGGTATTCGCCTGGCCGTATATCAGGGAAAAGGCCCGGCAGGGACTCCAGAAGCAATCCGACATAATACGGACCAGCTTGAACAAGTGGTTCGCACAGCCAGACAGTTCAATGCTCAATTGATCAGCTTTCCGGAGCTCTATCTTAGCGGTTACGCTATCACACCAGAGACAGCTCAGGAATTGGCAATGGAAACAGCTGGTCCAGAGCTTGCTAAGGTGGCTGAAATTGCAAAAGCAAATGATATAACTATTATCTGCCCCTACCCTGAAAAAGCAACAGTTGGCGGAAAAACCAGATACTATGATTCCATCGCAGTGTTTGATATAAATGGATTTCTTCTTAAAAATTATAGAAAGACCCATCTCTGGGGACCGGATGAAAAGAAAATCTGGAACATTGGCTACGAGTTGGAGGAAGAAGGAGAGGCCTATTCGGTTTTCTTAGTGAATGATTTTCCTGTTGCAGTTCTTAACTGTTATGAAGCTGAATTTCCCGAGCTTGCAAGGATACTGGCTCTAAAAGGGGCAAAGTTGATTGTCATTCCAACGGCCGCTGATGAATCTACGGTTCTATCCAGTGGAAAATGGACAACAACACCCTATCCAGACGTTTCAAAAACCCTGATTCCTGCACATGCGTATGAAAACAATATTTTCATTTCGTACAGTAACAGATGTCAGGAAGAAACTTTAAAAGGGAAAATCGTAGGAAAATATCTTGGCAACAGTATGATTGCCAATTGTCACGGTGAGCTGATGGTTGCAGCTAAAAACGAAGTGACCCTTCTTCTTGCAGATTGCATACCTGCAAACTATGGCCCGACTCATCCCGAGAACACCGATTATTTGAAAGACAGACGGGCCTCTCTCTACAGGGAACTGGTGAAAACAACGGAATAAGCTATGCCAGATGGCTCCATCTTTCCCCCTGACTTGAAAAGAAAGTATCGTCCACAACCTTTATCACTCAACACACTCAACTCAGTTATTTGTCGTGGGGTGTTGGAATTGTATCAAATTCGTAGTGAAGAAGATCGGTCTCCAGCCAACCTTCAGTTAATAAAGATTTGTAGCCGAGCAGAAATTTGATCGTCTCTGCGGCCTGTATGGATGCAACAAGGGAAACAGTCATGGGGAGTACCTGGGGAGGTATGCCTGAGTCTGTTTTTTTTGGATAGAGTCTGCTGATAAGTTTGTTCGATATCTGATCGATGCCAGCGTGACCGTACCACTCCTTTACTGCTCCGTGAACTAGGGGGATGCCTTGTCTTTGGCAGAGTGTGGAGAGTTCTTTTCGTGCCTTCGTTGAGTCCAGGGCATCGATTGCGATATCTGCGGTTTTTATTGCAATAGGGGTGAATTCGCAGTTGTGAAGCGTGGTTTTTAGTACGGGATTGATTTTCTGTAACTCTCGGCCCACGATATCAACTTTGCTGCAGCCAAGGGTTTCAGTGCTACAGAAAATCTGACGGTTGAGATTTGATTCGGAAAAAACGTCAGGATCCGTGAGGATGAGGTGACCGATGCCAAGCCTCGCAAGCAGTTCAGCCGTTCTGCCTCCCAGGCCGCCGCAGCCGATAATAGCCACCCTGGATTGAAACAACCTGAGCTGCTCCCGGCAACTCAGGTTGTTTCGTTGAAAACGTGAAGGGGTGATGGAATGATCAAGCGCGAGCGTTTCGATATTGCGCAGCGAACAGTTATGCTTTTGAGCGATCTTCCAGGCGTCAGCAAGAGAGAGATGTGCATCTCGAGCATGCCGTTCTATGCTCCGAAGGATCTCGTTGCTGTCAGACTCAGCCACCACCGATTACCGGAAATATTGCATAAATATCTCCTTCATGGAGAACGGTTTCGAATGTGCAGTGACGGGAGTTGACCATCAGCACGCCAACCTCTTCCCGGTCAATAGAAAGGTCATCGACAATTTTACCGGCGGTGGTGCCTTCGGGAAGCTCTTTGTCTTCTTTAATGAAACGGCCTTCTCGAAAAAAGGCAAAGAGCTTTACCTGTACCCGCATGGGAATATCCTAGAAATTCCAGAAGGTGTCGATTTCCTCACCGGTGAAATCCCATACTGCATTGTGCGGCGTAACGGGCTCAATCTCAAAAAATTCCGGTAATCTGTCATCAAGATTGGTAAATCCGGCGGCCGTGTTAAATGCATGCTCGGTCTTCAGGATAGTCATGCCAAGATTGGTAACATCGTTTGCGGTGAGGTTGATTCCAAAACGGGCATTGATCATATCAATGAGTGACGGCAGGCAGGTACTATCATCGAGTGCTGCAAATGCAATAAAGAGACACATGCCTGTGGAGTCAATGGCAGCTGTCGCAATCTGCAGATTGCGGGAGAGTTCCACCTGGCCTTCTTTGGAAAGAGGGTCGGCTTTTCCTCCAACGCCAAGAATTTCTGTGGCAATGGTATAGCCCATGGTGTGATCCGCGCCCTGAGTGGAGGTGGCATAGGTGACGCCGATGCCTTTAATGGCGCGGGGGTCGTATGCAGGGATTGCTTGATTTTTCACCACAGGGACCCGTGTTATGCCGTATGTCCGGCCAACGTTGCCCGCACCGTTGCCGATGACACGGCCAAGAGGGCTACCCTTGGCAATCTCTTCTGTCATGATGCGGATCATTTCGTTGCTGTCACCAAACGCAAGGACACCGGCTTCCATGGCTACACCAAAGGCCACGGCAGTTTCGATGGTGTCAAGTCCGATATCATCAAGAATATGATCCATCTCGGCGATTTGATCCAGGTTGTCAATGGTGCAGTCGGCACCCATAGCCCATATGGATTCGTACTCAATACCGGATGTTTTGTAGTTCCCTTTGATGTCGTTATAAATTTGAGAACACTGGATCACGCAGCCTGCGTGACAGCCATGCTTTGGCTTGCCACCGCGTTCAACTATGAGGTCATGCATGGTTTCACCTGAAATCTGCTCATGTCCCTCAAACTGTCCCTGGCTGAAGTTTTTGGTAGGAAGTCCACCAGCTTCATTGATGATGTTAACCAGAACATTGGTGCCGTAGGTCCCAAGAGCTTGACTTACAGGATGGTCAACCAGTGCTTTGGTGAATGTTTTGTTAGCTGCTTTGAATGCTTCAGGGTCTGCGATTTCAACCTTGGCATCTCCTGAGTCAAGTGCGATAAATTTAATCTTTTTGGAACCCATGACAGCTCCAAGGCCACCGCGTCCCAGAGAACGGATATGGCTGTCGGGATCTTTTATAGAGATATTGGCTGCAGCCATCTGCATCTCACCGCCCTGACCAATGGAGATTACACCAATTTTATCAGAGAATCTTTTTTCAACATCCTCCACTACAGCAAAGTTGCCCTTGCCGACCAACTTTTCTTCCTTGCTAATTGTGATTTCACCAGGCTTGAGGCTGATTGAATACCAGCTGTCATCTTGAGGCTGACCTTCAATGATAAGTGCTTTGCAGCCAATTCTTGCAAGTTTCTGTGCGGATGTGCCGCCTGCGTTGGCTTCTTTGATTGTTCCGGTCAATGGACTTTTGGCTCCGGCAGAAATACGGCCGGAGTTAGAAGCTGTAGTACCAGACAGTAATCCTGGGGCAAAAACCAGTTTGTTGTTTGGTCCCAGGGGATGACAGGTGGGAGGAACCTCAGCGGCCACGATGGTAGATGTGAGTCCGCGACCTCCATGACCGGCCCATTCAGCAGGGACGTCTTCAATGGAAGTGGAAAGATCCGTCATATTTACGCGAAAAATTTTGTCAGCCATGGTGTCTCCTCAGGGTAAATGATAATGAAAATTATAATCTCAATAGATTATAGATTCTTCCATTAAAAGAGCAAGAAGTATTCGACTGAAACTGCTATTTGACAATTTGTTGGCGATCAGTAGACTAAAAGTATGAGTTAGCGTACCACACTGTTCAGGGGAGGAGTCTTTTAGGAATGCTGAACTGCACCCTCTCCTACTATCTTTTAGAGTTCCGCTTTTTCAGGACTTTCAATGAATAAACAAAGACATTTAACGAAAACGGTTCGAATGCACCTGTGGCTTCTGTCGTCTCTGTTAGTTATCGTTCTTGGCTATTTATGGGTGGACACTGAAATTAAACAGGCAGATCGTAATGGACTGAAGATTCGAGAGATGTTTTTAGGGCAACAAAAAGAGATTCTTCAAAACGACGTTGAGCATGCAGCTGCCCATATTGCTTACATGAGAGGTCAGCTCGAAAAGCGTGTGCAGATTGAGGTGAAGGCACGAACTGAAGAGGCATACGAAACCGCTCTGTATCTTTACGAACAACATAAAGCCACAAAGAGTCTTTTAGAAATTGGACAAATTATTCATGATGCCCTGTATGCAGCAAGCTGGGATGATGGGAGAGGCTATTATTTTGCGGAGGACATGCAGGGAAATGAACTTGTAAACCGCAATAATCCCGAGTTAGAGGGAACAAATATTATTGATGTTCAGGATAAGGTCGGGACCTACATTATGCGGGAGATTCTTGCCGTGGCGCGTTCGGAACAGCAAGAGGGCTTTTGTACTTATTTCTGGAATAAGCCAGAAGATCCGGGAGTTCTGATCCGTAAGATCTCTTATGTTAAATATTTCGAGCCCCTGGATTGGGTGATCGGCAATGGCGTATATATTGATGATGAAGAAGAGGAGATCAAAAAAGAGGTTCTTGACTGGTTGGAGGAGAGCAAGGATCTCTTCGTCAGCTATCTCTTTGTTGGAACCGTGGAAGGTGATATTCTTTCCGGGCCCGGAAAGGGTGAAAATATGTGGGATGTGACTGATTCCAACGGCTTTAAAGTAGTACAGGCGCTCGTTCAGAAAGCGCTTGATGGTGGAGGCTTTGTTAAATATGTGATGCCTAAGCTGGAAGGAGAAAGGCCTGCTCCGAAATTGAGTTATGCTACTTTGATTCCGGACTGGCAGTGGTATATGGGAACTGGAGTTTATATTGATTATATTGAAAATGAAATACTGGAGGAACAGAAAGCTTCCAGCGAAGTTGTCAAAAAAATTATAATCCAGGTTGTTCTGGTTCTTTGTTGTTTTTTGTTCCTCTCCCTGTTGTTGTCCTGGGCTCTTACTGCCAAAATGAAAAAAAACTTGGATCTGTTTCTGGAATTTTTTAATAAATCAGCTTCGGAAGAATTGATCATTCCAGCCGATAAGGTGAATTTTCTTGAGTTTCAATCTCTTGCGTTGACAGCTAATCAAATGGCAAGGGATAGGCAAAGGGCCTGGGACAACCTGAGTGCAGAACAGGAACGGCTTGCAGTTACCCTGGAGAGTATAGGTGATGGTGTGATGACCACCGATACAGATGGACGAGTTGTTCTGTTAAACAGAGTTGCCGAGGCCCTCACTGGATGGACCAAGGAAGCCGCAGCAGGAAAACCCTCCACTGAGGTGTTTCATATTGTCAATGAAAAAACAGGGAAGAAATGCCAAAGCCCTATACAGCTGGTGTTGGAATCCGGTAAAATCGTAGGGTTTGCCAATCCAACAGCCCTCATTGCAAAAAACGGCACCATTCGATCCATTGCTGACAGCGCTGCTCCAATTCGCGATAGAGATGGTAATGTTATAGGAGTTGTCCTGGTGTTTCAGGATGTTACCAATGAAAGGAAAATGGAAAATGAGTTGCTTAAAATTAGAAAACTTGAATCCGTTGGCGTACTTGCCGGTGGTATTGCCCATGATTTCAATAATATCTTATCCGCGATTCTTGGTAATGTAGAATTGGCAGCCTACCGAATTGCTGAAGAGGATGTCGGGACGGCTACTCTGCTTTCCGATGCTAAGAAAGCGACAAGAAGGGCGACTAAGCTTACCAGTCAGTTACTTACCTTTTCCAAAGGTGGAGATCCTGTCAAAGAGGAAACCTCTCTAGCGTCACTTATTACAGAATCTGCAGGCTTTGTGCTTCATGGCAGTAAGGTAGTGTGTGACTATAGTTTTCCTGAGGATCTTTGGAATGTCGATGTTGATAGCGGACAGATTGGTCAGGTTGTTCAGAATATCATCATAAATGCTAAACAGGCCATGCCCGAAGGCGGTACAATTTTTATTGAATGTTCCAATGTGTATGATGTCGTTGAAGAAAAACTCTTAAATGTGACTATGGGTGACTATGTCTGTGTACGTATCCAGGATTCAGGAACAGGGATCTCAAAAGAAATTATTGATAAGGTGTTTGATCCTTATTTCACAACGAAGCAGGGAGGTAGCGGGCTCGGCCTTGCAATCTGTCATTCCATTGTCAATAAACACAGTGGGTACCTCACCGTCAATTCCATTGCAGATAAAGGGAGCATCTTTACTCTATACCTTCCTGCCATGCACTTCACAAAAGAAAATAGAGCAGAAAAGGCTGAGGAAAAGCTCAAGCCAGCTGAGGCCGTTAGAGTGATGGTAATGGATGATGAAAAAATGCTGCTGGATGTTGCGAAAGCACAGTTGAGTGTTCTTGGTCATGAGCCTGTCCTGGTAAGTGATGGTGCCGAGGCAATCTCTGTGTATAAGGAGATGAAGGCGCTTGGTACTCCCGTTGATATTGTTATTATGGATTTGACTATTCCCGGGGGAATGGGTGGGCAGGAAGCCGCAGAAAGGCTTCTGCAGATCGATCCTGGCGCGAAAATTATCGTTTCCAGTGGTTATTCAAATGATCCGATAATGGCTGAATACAAAAAATATGGATTCTGCTGCGCCATCGCCAAACCTTTTGACTTAAAGGAACTGGGGGATGCTATAGCTGCTTCTTGCTGATATTACTGAAGTATTGTGCTCCTAGAGAAACGGGTTTCATCTATCTTTTTCTGAAGAAGTCCCGTGATCCTGCTTTCCGGAGGTTCCTTTTAACAGTTTCTCGCCAAGCTTCTTAAAGTTTATAATTGGTTTGTCTCCGGGGTTTAGGGAGCCTGTAACCCAGAGGAATGTATAGAGAATGCAGGTGACAACGGCAGCTCCTGATATGAAGTTGACCAGAGTTCGCTCCGTCAGGGTGGCGATGTTTCCCTGAACACGAGCTGTCATCGTAAGGAAGGCGATCAGGATTATTAGTGCAATACATGGAAATCTTTTAATAATTTTCCAGAATCTAGTCATATCATTCTCCTTCAATATATCCATTACTGGCTATGGTCATTCCATGGCCCGAGCATGTACTTCTCATAGAATATCTTCAGTGTTCAGTTTTTTCTATACTTGCCCAAATCTCATTGTTCATACATGATATTTCCAGAGTCCCGCAGGTTGTAGCCACCAAGTGCCAGTACCAGCTTTTGAAATTCACTGTTGTTGCGAATTACATCAAGAAGAGTTTTTATCTTTAAGTCATTCAAAAATTCTTTGGGAATGATAAGGTCATAGCGTTCTTCGGCTACCGGTACAAAATCAAGATTGAGAGCATTTGCTGCAGCCAGAATTCCCATACCGCAATTCACGCTGCCGTTGGCAATGGATGCTGCCACACTCATATGGGTGTATTCTTCATGCTCATATCCGTTAATTGTGGTTGGATCGATATTCATGTCTCTGAGTGTTTTGTCGGTGAGCAGCCGGGTACCTGCACCATTCTGGCGGTTGATGAAACTGTATTTATTCTTTGCCACATCCTCAAATCCTTTGATTTTAAGGGGGTTTCCTTTGGCAACAATCAAACCCTGCTGACGGTAGCAGAGGTTGATAAGCTGCAGGGGGACATCTGGAAGAAAGCGTTTGATAAAGGAGATATTGTACTCACCTGTTTCCTCATCCAAAAGATGACTTCCGGCCAAATGTGCCTCCCCGCGCCTGATGGCCATGATACCTCCCATGGATCCAACATGAGCTGAGGATATGCGGATGGTTTTTCGTCCCTTGTGAAGGAGATTTGCAAGGACATCAATGATGTTATCATGGCTACCAATGGCAACCAGTGTTGACTGCACATCGGTGAGAGGACGCAACAGTTCGATCTCTACTTCCTCACCTGCTCCAACTCCCTCGGATCCCGCTTTAAGGGTGAGGATTCCATCGGCCCGAACCAGAGACATCACCGCACCTGCGCCTTTTCCGGCAGGTGTTGCCATGAGTTCATCACCCACCTGACCCAGGGTAATACGTACAAATTCGTCCACTCCCATGGCTGAGTGCATGGGGCGTGACATGCGGGCTGTGGCCCATTGTGTCGGCGGCATCTTCATGTCCATAAAGTCATAGATCATTTCATGAACAAAGATGCGCATGGTGAGTATGGCAGAGACCGGGTAGCCGGGCAGGCCAATTACCGGGGTGTTGTCCACAATGGCAAGAATTACCGGTTTCCCAGGCTTGGTTGCAACACCATGAACAACCACTTCGCCAAGTTCTGCGAGTACGGTTGATGTGTAGTCACGGGTTCCGGCGGAGGCTCCCGCATTCATAACCACAATATCATTCTCTTTTACTGCTTTGCTTATAGCGTCACGAAGTTGTTCTTTGTCATCGGAAATGGGCTTGGCGCCCGTTGCCACCGCTCCCCATTCGTTGAGAGTACCTGCAAGAATACGGGAATTAAATTCAATAATCTGGCCGGGGGCCGGAGGAGTGCCCGGTTGGATAAGTTCGGATCCCGTGGGGATAACCAGCACCTTGGGGGGAACCTTCACAAATACTCTGGTGACTCCGGTGGCAAGCATGGCCCCCTGGTCAATGGGTCGGATTGTGTGTCCCTCCGGCAGGATCAGTTCCGTTGCCACAATGTCTTCACCAATGGTGCGGACGTGCTGCCAGGGGGTTGCAGGGATAGCCAGCTCCACCTCATTTTCATTAATGTAGTGGACATCCTCTATCATTACTACGGCATCAAATTCCTGTGGCAGGCTGTTTCCGGTATTGACGGCTTTGAACTGTGTGGGGCCCAGTCGTACAGGCGCAGCATCACTGGCAGAGGCCAGATCAGCAAAATGAACAGCAATACCGTCCATGGCAGCTGCGTTATAGGCAGGAGAAGAATGGCCTGCAAAGACAGGGGCTCCGGTTATCCGTCCAAGTGCTTTTTCTACTTCAATCTCTTTGACTTTTGCGCCATGATAAAAGTTGATTTCTTGGAGTGCATTATGCCATTTCTCTTTCGCTTCACCGAGTGGCATGTTCTTTACGTAAATGTCTTTCTGATTCATTGGAGGAGGGTTACCTTAACTTGAGAACCTTTATTTATTCCCTGGGTTGGCTCATCAATGAGGAAGTACCCATGGGCGCGGGAGAGAGTGGATATCGATCCTGATTTTCCAAGAACGGGAATGGCAAGTGGTGGCATGTCTTCCTGCTCCTGGAGCTGAACACGGACAAAATCAAGCCTGCCCGCAGCCGAGTTAATATTTCTATCAATAATTGCCGTGATAGATTGGGTAAACTGTTTGTTTGGGGTTGGAGCGCCTGCAAAAAAGCGTATGGCAGGATCTACAAACAGCTCAAAGCAGACCATGGCCGAGACAGGGTGTCCTGGCAGACCAAAAATTGCTGTTCCATGGCTCAGTCCAATAATAACTGGTTTGCCGGGTTTTAGCGCCACACCATGAACAAGGATGCCGGGGTTGCCAAGCTTTTCAATCACCCGTTCTCCTAAATCCCGCATCCCTACGGAACTACCGCCGGAAAAGAGCACCACGTTGTTTTCTCCGGTGGCACGTTCAAGTGTGGCAAAGAAAATATCCTCACTGTCGGAGACTATGCCGTAATCGGTGACCTCTGCTCCAAGACGTCTACATGATGCAGCCAGGGTTATTCCATTGATGTTACGAATTTTTCCAGGTGGAGGTGATTCCGACCATGGGACAATCTCATCTCCGGTGGAGAGGATACCGACCCTTGGGCGGGTATATACTGCAACGTCTGCAATACCCAGGCCTGCAAGCAAGCCAAGATCCTGAGGACGGAGCAGATGGCCTTTGGGGAGTGCGGGGTTCCCCTTTTTAATATCCTCGCCTCGGTTGATCAGATTGATTCCTACCCCCACACTTTTGACCACCTCTATCATCTTGCCGTCAACGGGAATGGTGTGCTCAAACATCACAACTGCATCGCTGCCTTCTGGCAGGAGACCGCCGGTAGCAATGCGGAAACATTTTCCCTGCACTACTTTGCCCGTAGGCATCTGGCCCATGGCCACCTCTCCATCAATCTCCAGATAGCAGGGCATGGAACTGCTTGCACCAAAGGTGTCTGCTGCCCGCACTGCAAAACCATCCATGGTAGACCGAGGGTGGGTTGGTAGATCCTCAGGTGAAAGGAGATCTTTTGCCAGGAGTCTATCCAGGGCATCGGGTAATGGACAGGTTTCCGTCTGTCTGGTACTGCCTGTCAGTGCGTTGAGGAGAACGGATTGCGCTTTTTTTACCGGCGTGAGGCTGACGCGGCCAAGCATGTCTTTCAGTCTATCGGTTGTCATGTCCGGTTCCTGATAGTAAGTATGATCTTGTCGTCGCTTTCAAGGTGACTAGTAACCGTGTCGGAACCAAGATCTTTGCCATTAAGGGTAATTGTCTGGATAGCTGCAAGAAGTGGTGGCCGATAAGCAAGAAATTTTTTCAGAGATACTGATGCAACAACGCAACTCTTTTCTAAGAGTTCAACGCCTTTTTCAACGGCAATCATGTTGAATAGCTTTAAGCGAACCTGGACGGGTTGGTCGTCCCTCTTGACCCCGGAAGGTTCGGTCGCAGTTTCAGTACGAAGAGATGAGTGGACTCCTCCTTTACGAAATATTGCACCGGCAAGACCTGGCATGGCTGCAGAAATGGCAAGTACAACCTGCTGTCCCCAGAGATGCTGTTCAAGATTGTCTGCGGGCAGTCCATTTAAAAAAATTGTCTGAACCCTGCTCTTTACATATTCAACTGAGAAACCGGGGAGGGCAAAGAGCAGATCACCTATGCTGGTTCCCTGGTTCACTTCAAGGTATATTCCACTCTGAAGTAATGTGGTGAACCTGGGAAGTGACCCACTTTCCACGGTGAGGGTGATATGCTTCATTGGCAGTGCTCACATTCGTTGAACATATTGGTCGTATTTGGCAAAATAGATCTCCGTCAGTGTCAGAAAACCGGTGACTATCAAAGGCCCATAAATAATGCCCAATACCCCGTAAACACTGAGGCCTCCGAGGATAGACAAAAACACCAGCAGAGTATGCATCTGCACCTCATTCCCAACCATCTTGGGTTTTACCAGATATTCGATAGAAAAGGAAAGGGAGAGATAGAAGAAAAAGATAAAAACACCCTGCCCTACACTGCCGTTCAGCATAAGGATCAGGGCAGTTGGTATCATTACAAGGCCAATGCCGAATATGGGAAGGAAGGCCAGAATGGCCATGATGCCACCCCAGAGAAGAGGCGAACTCAGGCCCATGATGGAAAAAACGACACCTCCCAGTATACCCTGTATCAGGCCGCAGATACCGTTTCCTTTTAGTATGGCATTAGCAATTTCCTCGAATTTTTCCAGGAGTAACCTGTCCTCATCGTCCGGGAGTGGTGATACGGCAATTATAAATTTGATCAATTTGTCCTGATCGATGAGTAGAAAAAAGATGGTCAGAATCATCATAAAAAAGAGGAAGATAAACTGAAGGATATTTGCCGCCCAGGAGCTCGCCTGGTTGTAAATAAAGAGTCCTGCCATTTTGGCTAGATAGGAAAACATCGAAGTGATCTGGGCTGGTTCAAAACTGAAGCCAAATCCTTTGAGGTAGTCCTGAAACTGGAGAATGAGTGGACTGTCCTGGAGGAAGATCTGAAGTTTCATCCCTACCTGAGTGCTGCGTCCCCAGTGATAAAGGCCTAATGCCTCGCTTGAGAGGGCCCCGACAAAAAAGAGGAGTGGGATGAAAACTATGAATATTATGAGGAGGCAGGTGAATATTGATGCCCCTGTTTCAGGTATTTTTCTGGAGAGTATTCGATAGACAGGTCGGAAAATATTAGTGAGCAGAAAGGAGAGCACCAGGATAGACCAGAAGGGCCAGAGGATGTGGCCAAGAAAAAGGATGGAGATAAGGAAAATAAACAGGAAATACCAGATTCTCATGGAATTGGGCCTGTTTGTCAGTTTTACCGGTGGCGTGGAGTGTTCATTCATTTTATTCTTTTCTCTGTCGCCTCTCTACTCCTGAAGCAGGAAAATGTTGCAATTTCCACGGAGTTGAGTACTTTTATGTCCTTTCCGGAGAGTACTGTCCAAACAGTATTTTCCGATCACCTTACAATTACTATTCACTATATAATGGACTGCGGTTGTTTTAAAGGGAAACCGTAAAAGAGGCACATCATGTGGAAAGATTTAGATATATCGGTGGTTAGATGCGACTCCGAGAAACGAAAGGATAAGCCGGATCAAAAGAATCTCGGCTTCGGTAAATTTTTCACCGATCACATGTTCCTTATGAAATGGGATCGCGAAAATGGCTGGCATAATGCTGAAATCTGTCCCTATCAGAATTTCAGCATGGATCCTGCTGCCATGGTTTATCACTACGGTCAGGCGATCTTCGAAGGTTTAAAAGCCTATAAGGGTGAAAATGACCAGATCTACATGTTTCGCCCTGAAGATAATCTGGAGCGCATGAACAGCTCGGCACTTCGTATGTGTATGCCGCGTATTCCTGTGGATAAGGTCCTGAAAGGCATTAAGGCTCTTGTCTATCTCGATCGGGACTGGATCCCCAGTGGTGATGGCGCAACACTCTATCTTCGTCCTACCATGGTTGCTGTTGAGCCGGCACTTGGTGTCCGGCCCTCCAGTCAATACTATTTCTTCGTCATCATGTCCCCGGTTGGTGCCTACTACGCTGAAGGTTTTAATCCCACCAAGATCTGGGTGACAGACAAATATGTCCGGGCAGTCAAAGGTGGTGTGGGGCATGTCAAAACCGCGGGTAATTACGCAGCATCAATCATGGCGGCAGAAGAAGCACATAGGGCAGGGTATACCCAGGTGCTCTGGCTTGACGCCTGTGAACGTAAGTATATTGAAGAAGTCGGAACCTCAAATATCTTCTTTAAGATTGGTGAAGATTTGATTACCCCGCCTCTTAACGGATCTATCCTCGGAGGTATCACACGTGATTCCGTTATCCAGCTGGCTAGAAGCTGGGGGGTGAATGTAATAGAAAAACAGATCACCATAGATGAAGTCTTGGCTGCCATTGAAGATGGTAGTCTGAAGGAGGCTTTTGGTTCCGGCACTGCAGCAGTAATTGCCCCCATTGGAGAACTCTGCTACCAGGAGAAGAAGCATGTTGTGGCAGATGGTAAAACCGGCGAGTTGTCTCAGCGCCTCTTCGATGAGTTACAGGCTATCCAAAACGGAAGACAGGACGATCCTTTTAAATGGATTGTTCGGGTCGGTTAACTGTTTTCCTGCCCTCCGCGCGTTCTGCATTAAATAATCACATAGTTTCAAAAACTTGGGGCCGATGCTGTTTTTTTAGTGTTGGCCCCTTGATTTTCATAAAAGCAAACCTATAGTTTTGCGCAGTTTGAAGACAACCGGTAGTAAACCAATTTATCAAAGCATATAAAAATGGGACTTGGATCTCGAAACCTTATATGCAATCATACGTTCCACAGGAGGAAGTAAATGAAAATTCGTCCATTAAATGATCGTCTCCTTGTCAAGAGACTCGAAGAAGAAACAATGACAGCAGGTGGTATTATTATTCCAGATAGTGCCAAAGAGAAACCAGCTGAAGGTGAAGTTATAGCCGTTGGTCCTGGTAAAGTTGCTGACAATGGTGAGCGTATTGCTCTGCAGGTAAAAGAAGGAGATATGGTTCTCTTTTCTAAGTACGGCGGAACCGATGTGAAGCTCGATGGTGAGGATTTCCTTATCATGCGTGAAGATGATATTCTTGGAATCGTAGAGAAGTAACGAATACTATCCGTCAATACCCTATAGAGGAGATTTAAATTATGGCTGGAAAAGATATTAAATACGGAGTAAAGGCCCGCGAGTCCATTCTCGCTGGTGTTAATACTCTTGCTAATGCAGTAAAAGTAACACTTGGTCCCAAGGGTCGAAATGTTCTGATCGAGAAATCTTTTGGCGCACCAACTATCACCAAAGATGGTGTAACAGTTGCCAAAGAGGTTGAGGTTAAGGATAAGATAGAGAACATGGGCGCACAGATGGTACGCGAAGTCGCTTCAAAGACCTCTGATGTTGCTGGTGATGGTACCACCACAGCGACCGTTCTTGCTCAGGCTATTTACCGTGAAGGCGCAAAGCTTGTTGCAGCCGGTGGCAACCCGATGGAGATCAAGCGTGGAATCGACAAATCCGTTGATGTCGTTGTCGCAGAGCTTAAAAAAATTGCCAAACCTACCAAAGAGCAGTCAGAAATTGCTCAGGTTGGAACCATCTCTGCAAACAGTGATGCCACCATCGGTGCTATCATTGCAGAGGCTATGGACAAAGTTGGTAAAGAGGGTGTTATCACCGTTGAAGAAGCCAAGTCCATGGATACCACTCTCGACGTTGTAGAGGGTATGCAGTTTGATCGCGGTTACCTCTCCCCTTATTTTGTAACCGATGCAGATCGTATGGAAGTAAACATGGAAGATCCTTACTTCCTCCTTGTTGAGAAGAAAGTATCCAACATGAAAGATCTTCTCCCAGTGCTTGAAGCTGTAGCCAAGATGGGCAGAGGACTGTTCATTATCGCAGAAGATGTTGATGGTGAGGCTCTTGCCACACTGGTTGTCAACAAACTTCGAGGCACTCTTAATATTGCTGCTGTTAAGGCTCCTGGCTTTGGCGATCGTAGAAAAGCAATGCTTGAGGATATCGCGATTCTTACTGGTGGCCAGGTTATTACCGAAGATCTCGGAATCAAACTTGAGAACGTAACCATTAACGATCTTGGTACTGCCAAGCGTGTTGTTGTAGACAAAGATAATACCACCATTATTGATGGTGCTGGTGATACAGCTCAGCTTGAAGCTCGCGTTAAACAGATTCGTACTCAGATTGATGCTTCCACTTCAGATTACGATAGTGAGAAACTTCAGGAGCGTCTTGCCAAACTGATCGGTGGTGTTGCTGTGATCAATGTTGGTGCTGCTACTGAGATCGAAATGAAAGAGAAGAAGGCTCGCGTTGAAGATGCATTGAACTCAACCCGCGCTGCAGTTGAAGAAGGTGTTGTTCCCGGTGGTGGAATTGCATATATTCGTTGTCTTGGTGCTCTTGCCGCCTTGAAACTCGAGGGTGAGCAGGACCTTGGTAAGAAAATCCTTCTTCGTGCTCTTGAAGAGCCCGTACGTCAGATTGCTAGCAATGCAGGCTGCGAAGGCTCCGTTGTTGTTGAGCACGTAAAAGGCCTTAAAGGCTCTAACGGTTTCAACGCTGCGACTGAAGAATATGAAGACCTGATCGTTGCCGGGGTTATTGATCCTGCAAAAGTTACCCGTACTGCACTGCAGAACGCCGCCTCTGTTTCAGGAATGCTTCTGACTACAGAATGTGTGATTGCTGAACATCCAGATGAAGATGGTGGAGCCGGCGGAATGGGTATGCCTCCAGGAGGAATGGGCGGAATGGGTGGAATGGGCGGCATGGGCGGAATGATGTAGTTCCCCTCTGTTCAGTCCTTTCTGAACGCTTGAGCAATACAAAGAAGGATCTCCTTTACGAGATCCTTCTTTTTTTTGTTGTCAACTTTTTCATATTGAAAAAAGTTGACAGTGAAAGAGGAATAAGGTAAATATCTTCCTCTTTACATATTGGCGATGTAGCTCAGATGGTTAGAGCATACGGCTCATATCCGTAGTGTCCGGGGTTCAATTCCCTGCATCGCCACCAGAAACACTTGATAACCCGTTAATATTGTCAAATCAATATTAACGGGTTATTTTCGTTTTGGGCTCTTTTTTGCTCTCCACCAAAGAAAGGGGATGTCTTACATCCAGCCACCCAAGATAGATCAAATTTCAAGTTTTTTACCCACCCAGAAGTCTTACTCGTAACCGATACTTTCTAAAATTTCTGAAGCCATATGCCCTGCGTTGAAATCCTTGAAGTAATAGCTGCTATAATACTCAAAATTCAAAAGTAGACTTGTGACCCCTTGGTCAACCCTGGTAGGCTTCTGTAAAGTTAACTGAGGAGCTGATATGTCACCACCAGTATACCATTTCTCTTTTATTTGCCCAGTCTTGAAATTTCACTAGCTGTTTGATATACCAATGTTAGTTGAGTGTTGCAGACGCTTGCTCGTATGTTCCTCTATGTGTATTTTTACAAAAGTCGGAAGCCAATGCAGACAAAAAAAACCTGGTGATTCTCTTTGCTGATATTGTTGGGAGTACCCGTCTTTATGAGAACTTAGGGAATGAAAAAGCACGAGAGCTGACCTCCCATTGTCTTGATCTGGTAAGTGATGTTATTACCGGTAATAAGGGGACTGTGATTAAGACTATTGGTGACGAGGTGATGTGTGTGTTCTCAGCAATAGATAAAGCAGCTGAGACAGCTATTTTGATCCAGGAAAAAGTTTCCGTATCGAATGATTATCTTGATGTGCGTTTGCAGATGAAAGTTGGTTTTCATATGGGGGACGTAATTATAGAAAAAGATGATGTTTTTGGTGATGCCGTTAACGTCGCCGCCCGGATGGTCGCACAGGCAAAAGCAGACCAGATTATTACAACCAGCGAAACTCTGAGAGAACTCCCCCCAGCTTTACGAGCTACCGCACGTCAATTGAAAGAAGTTCATATACATGGAAAGGATAAATGCATTCAGCTCTGTGAATTAACTTGGGGAGAGGTGTCCGATCTGACTGTAGTTGGTCGGTTAAGTGATTTCGGCAATAATTGTGTAACAGAAAGTTGTACAACAATGAATCTATGTTTCCAGGGGGTTGAAATAAAGGTAAGCCAGGAAAATCCACAGGTTACTTTTGGTAGAGGAGATACTAATACGGTGGTTGTTGATGGTCTTATGGTTTCTCGCCGGCATGCCCTTGTTGAGTGGCGTTCCAGTGGAGTTTTTTACCTGGTCGATCAGAGTACAAACGGTATCTATCTACTTGCTGAAGACAAGAAGAAACGTTTTGTTCACAGAGACGAGATACAACTGAAAAATAGTGGTTTTTTTTGGCTCAGTAAAGAAACCTTTCCAGATTCTTTACAGGCCGTTCGATATACTGAAAAAAGGCAATTAAATTGATCTGTAGCTGTTTGTAGATGATGTGGACGGCATCAACATTATTTGCACTATCTGTTAAAAAAATCAGAAAAACACAGAAACACGATACTATTTTCCTGGGATTTTCAAGTCAATATAGCTTCCTCAATCGGAACTGTCGATTCAGTCTTACATTGAATAATAGGGGACCGTACTACGGTTTTTAGTGCAGTGCAGGAGCATTAAACGTGGTGCGTCCCCTATTACTACAAAATTTCGTTAAGGCGGGAGAAATTGCCCGGCTGGCTGTGCTCAACAGCTTAGGAGACCTAGCCGCTACTCATTTCCAAGATGTCTTACCTGGAGCTTTGGAGCACTTTAAGCATGTGATTGTGTTGACTCACATTCCTCCTTTCAAAGAGTCTTGCTGGCATGAAGGGGAAGTCTCAGCTGATGATTGGCTTCCTCACTTTTCATGCAAAGCGGTGGGAGATGTGTTGGTGAAATTTATGGAAGGTTTTCCTGATAAGCAGATGACAGTTCTCTGTGGCCATACCCACAGTAGTGGGGTATGCCAGATTCTAGCAAATTTGCAGGTGAAGACAGGTGGGGCAAAATATGGATCACCAATGATTCAAGAGATTGTGGAGTTGGATAAATAATTGGTGCATGAAGGTCACAAGTTCTTTCCCGGGGTTCAATTGTGTACATCGAAACTAATCGAGTATGAATAACACCAATTTGTATTTCCCCGCTATTCCTAAAAAATAATCTGCAATTCCCTGATGATATCGTGATATAATCAGTAAGGATGAGACTGGAAAGTCGTGAAAAGCTTATCACCGCACAATAGCAATACAGAGGTCTCGTGAGTTTCAACGAATATCTATATGAAAACAATTTGGCCGTCACTACGATCGGCTGAGACACCAGACATGAGCAAAACATGATACAGGATATTATTAGAAAGACCCGTACGGTACGCAAGTTTCAGGGGGAAATAAAAATTTCCCAAGAGATCCTGCTGGATCTGGTTGATCTGGCCCGGCTCGGGGGGTCTGCCAGAAACCGCCAGCCGCTTTGTTATATGTTGATTACTGCCAGCGAGCAGTGCGAAGAAATATTCCCGTTGCTCGGTTGGGCCGGATATCTGAGTGATTGGCCGGGGCCAGAAGCAGGAGAACGACCAGTCGCCTACATACTGTGTTTGCTTGACACCAAGCGATGTGAAGAGCCGGAAAATGAAGTGTATATCGATTTGGGCATTGCCAGCCAGAATATCTTGCTCGGGGCTGCAGAACGGGGGATCTTCGGATGTCGGATCGGGGCTTTCTCAAAAGATGCCATTGGCAGAAGTTTAGATCTGGAAAATCGTTATAAGCCGTTGCTTGTTTTAGCTCTTGGTTACCCGGCGGAAGAAGTGGTTCTGGAAGAAATGGAACACGATGGTGATATTCGCTATTGGCGTGATGGGGATGGTGTACATCACGTACCAAAACGACGGTTGAGCGAAATCGTTTTGGTACCTGGATCCTGATGTTATACCAGGAAACATTTCACAATATTCCTTCAGACAGAAGAATGGCCTACGGGGTTTTGAAACTTGGAGGCTATGTTCCGGAAGAGATTGCTATCCGACGGGAAATTAATCAGATGGAAGATTTTTTGCGTAACGGTAGTGATACCAAGGAACGGGTTGTCCGACTGGAGCGAACGTTTGGCAAGAAACTCCAACTTCGGCCTGAATCGCCCTGCTATGACAATGTTGTTGAGCGATTGCCGAAGTGATTACTGAATTATGGCAAAAACACTGATCATCATTGGTCTTATTTTCGTCTTACTTGGTGTTTGCTGGCCATTATTGCAGAAATTTAATCTGGGTCGGTTACCCGGTGATTTCGTCTTCAAGTCCTGGGGGTTTAAGTTTTACCTGCCTCTGACTTCCTGCATTGTTATTTCTGTGGTGCTGTCAATCTTGCTTTGGATTTTCAGGAAGTAATCTTCAGGGGCTTCCCAGTTGTTTTTACGCTTGGCTACGTGGGGAAATAGTCGGTAAACCAAGGGGTTGTCCATAGCTTTTGCTGCTCGACCTAAGAGAAAGGTCAAAGGCAGACTTGACCCCCTTTTTTCTTTGATGAAGTTGTCCAGGCAATTGCTGATGGCTATGCTGTCAACGATGTGCCACACTGGAATAAGGAAAAATATCCCAATCAGCGAATTCTGACCGTTGTGATCCATAAATATGCCCATTTGGTACCATATGTCATTGACGGTGAGAATTATTTTCTGAAAACTATCATTCCAAGCCGTAAGGAACAGAAACGATTACGAGGTGAGGAAAATGACTAAGAAAAAAGAAAAAAACAAACTTGATGTCTATGAACAGGAAATATTGGACAGATATGAGTCCGGTAAAATGGAGAAAAGTCCTGTTTCCGAGTCGTTGATTACTGCTGCCCTTGCAACAATGCGAAAGAATAAAAATATCAATATCCGTATTTCAGAAAATGACCTTGAATCCATCAAGTTACAGGCCGCAAGGGAGGGGCTGCCTTACCAGACCTTGATAGGAAGCCTGATCCATAAATATGCTACCGGTTCATTAAAGGAAGTACATTAACAAAAAGCAAAATAATAGCTAAAGAAATATCTTACGCTTGGCTAACAGATATCCATCTTCAACTTTTCAACTCGCTAAAGCGCGTAGTGCAAATTAGACGTATCAATTGAAAACGAATTGAAAAGTAATTTTTTATCTCTTATAGGCCGCAGAGCATGTAGCCCAGGATTGGCTGGCATTTGTTTTTGCAGCCAGGATAGAACACTTTGTGGAATCGTGTAGAAGATTTGCTTTCCCTGCCAAAGTAGAATTCAGTCAGTCCGAGAGGCGTAAGCCTTTTTTGGGCGGCGGCGTGGAGGAGTTTTGGGGCGCAGCAGTCGCCGGTGCCGGTCGGGATACCGCGGTCTTCATAAAAGACATTCAGGATGGAACGCTGATTCCCTTTGAAGTTTTGGAGTTGATAGAGATCCAGAAAGACATTCATCATGGATTGGGAATATGTTCTTCGGTTTTTCTTTGCAAGGTCGAGCGCTTTCAAGGCCGCCTTCATCTGCCGGCGCCAGTCTTTTTGTGTCGCACGACCACCAGAACCCATGGCTTCTTCGAATTTGCATCTACAATGGTCTGATTGTTGTTTGCAGGACTCAATATCGGCAGTCATTTGCTCGATCGCCGACTCGATTTTTGCCATAAGCTGTGAGTATCCAGCCAGGTCAAAGGTCGGTGACACCCAGCCCTCTGCCTGCCAGCGTGTATTAAACTGTCCAGAAAATGCTCGAAGCACTACGGTGTTCCCATCACCATCAACACATTCCAAAACCCCAAACATCTGTCCGCCTCTTTTTCCCCAGAGGCAGTCTGTGGAGAATAGTGGCTCCGGATCTGGTCGGTGAAAGTCAATCCGTTTGTTCTCCTCGAGTTCTGCCATCAGCTCAAGCGCATATCTGCGGCTGTTTCCCTCCGTCAGATAATGAACCTCATCGCAATCGGGACAATACCCGTAGCAGGTTGCGTCGTTGGGAAGTGCATCAATCAAATAATTTATATCGGCACTGTTTTTCATGGCAATTAGAAGAGAGGTTCAGAGTAAAATTCGAGTCTCTTACCACTCCTGGGGTGAGCAAAGGAAAGGAAACAGGCATGTAGTTTCAGTAATCCAGGGCCGGTTCCAGTTCCGTAGAGCGGATCGCCGACAATAGGTATTCCGAGACCATGTTCAGAAGCGGCGTGAACCCTCAGCTGATGGGTTCTTCCGGTGAGAGGTGTGAACTCGATTCGTGTTTTACCATCTTGTACCAGAAGCTTTTTCCAGTGGGTAATTCCTATTTTTCCGTGAACCGGATCGTAAATCTGATGCGGTCTATTATCAATGTCGAGGCGGAAAGGAAGTTCGACGACACCTTCACTGCCATCTAATTCGCCATCGAGAATGGCGATATAGCGTTTATGTACCTCGCGCTCCTGAAATTGAATAGAGAGGTTGCGATGTACTTCTTTGGTTCGCGCGACCACCAACAGTCCCGAGGTGTCCATATCGAGGCGGTGGACCGAGGGCTGTTCGATGCAGCCCGGATACAATGCTTTTACCCGCTCGCTGACACAATCCAGGTTTTCCGAACCACGACCGGGAACCGAGAGCAGCCCACTGGACTTTACTACCACGATAAATTCGGGTTCTTCATACATTACCTGCATTGTTTTCATCGATAATTCACCTTTGTACATCCGAAAAAAGAAGAATCATGATTCCCCTGATTTTTCGATAATGCGTTATTCTATAATAACGATCTATCCACTGACGCAAGTGGCATCTGAAGGATGGGTTCAAAAAGAGAAAATCTGCGGGGAAACATCATTCTGACGACGATCCGGTTGACAGGGGCAGCATCATTTCCGATCTCAATCGTACCCTGGTGGAGTTCTACTATCCGTTTAACAATGGTTAAACCAAGCCCAGATCCACCAAGGGCAGTGGACCGTGATTTCTCAACCCGATAAAACTGGCTGAAGAGCTGTTTCAGTGCATCCTCGGGAATCGTTTTGCCCGTGTTTGATAACTCCATTATAATGCTGTTGTCTTTTCGCCGAAGAGAAAAACGAATTTCACCGTTCGTTTCAATGTTATACTTGATGGCGTTGTCAATCAGATTGATCAGAACTCTCCGCATTTTCTCAGTATCCACAGGGAGACGGATAGCATCTTCCATATCCAGTAAAAGGCGTATCCCAGCACTTTGAATGATCTCGTTAAATTCCTTGAAAACCGATCTTGCCAACTCCGTCAAATCAGTGAGTTTCGAATCAAGAGTTTCATTGCGTTCAAGGGCCGACAGATCAAGGAGATTTTTCACCAGTTGATTCATGCGAAGGGTAACACCGGACTGGGCTACCAGTTTCTGTCTGAAACTCTCCGGCAGGTCATTGCGTTGCACTGCCTCGTCAAAAAAGAGCCGCTGTAAGGCAATTGGAGTTTTTAATTCATGGGAAGCATTAGCGATGAACTCTTTCTGTTTCTTGAAAGAGAACTGTAAGCGGTCAAACATCTGATTCAGAGACGAAGAAAGAGCATAAAGTTCATCCTTATTCCTGCCCAGTGGAATCCTTTGATCCAAGGTTTTTTCACTGATTTCCCGAGCCAGGCTATTAATGGCTGAGATTGGCTGGAGAATCTTACCGGCGACAAAATATCCAAACAGAAGCAGAGCCAACGTGAAAAAAACAAGTCCGATTCCAATGGCAATAACCAGTTCGAGGATCTCTTCCCAGAGTTTTTCTATTGGTCTTGCAATCTGAACCAGATAGTTTTCTCCCTCGAAAAGAATAGTGGCGACGCGGACCCGAAAGGTAACCTTATTACTTTCATCCTGTTCAAGGGAGGTTGCTTCCAGCGGAACTGTCGTATGGATATTGTACCGTTTGTCATTTCCCTTCAACGGGATATCCACAAACTGGGTCATGTTGGAGGCGAAGATGCAATTTTGTTTGTGGTCAAAGACCTTGAACCAGTACAGTTTGCCCAGTGAAAGCAGCATGCTTGTATCTGATGGGGCCGTCAGGCTGCCGTTTTGGGGAGAGAGGCCGGCAAGAATGGTATGCGCTTGGCTGTCCAGCTCTTTATCCAATAGTTCAAAAGGCTGTTCAGTCAGTTCGTAGGAGATGACAATGGAAAAAAGGAGTGCAGCGAGCAGCCCGGCACCTGTTATCCAGAGGGTGATCTTGTTGCGGATTTTCACTTGTCGTCATCCTTGATTATATAGCCAACACCCCGAACGGTACGAATAATCTGCCCCTTAGAATCATCAATTTTTTTTCGTAGATTTTTGATATGTACATCTATAGAATTGGACATGGTCCAGGGATCAAATTCATCTCCCCAGACATGTTCAGCGATGCTTACGCGTGATATCGCCCTGTTTATATTGTACATCAAGAACTCAAGAATTGAGAATTCTTTTAGCGTCAGTTCAATCAGTTGCCCGTCCTTATGGACCTCTCTTTTAGCAGGGTCCAGGGTGATAGTATTAACCTCCAGGACTGGTGAGACAAGCTCGTTGCTGCGTCGTAACAGAGCACGCATCCTTGCCAGGAGTTCTTCCATGGAAAAGGGCTTGGCCAGGTAGTCATCCGCCCCCATATCCAACCCTTTGATCTTATCCTCGATCGCTCCTTTGGCCGTCAACATCAGGACCGGAGTGGAGTTCTTTTCGTCACGGAGCTCGAAGAGTACTCCAAAGCCGTCCCTTTTGGGGAGCATTATATCCAGTAAGATAAGGTCATAGGGCTCAACATATATTTTTTCCAGGGCCTCCTCTCCGTCAAATGCCGTATCAACGGTGTATTTCTGCTGGGTCAGGGCGAGCCGGATCTGTTCAACCAGGTTCTCTTCGTCGTCAACAATGAGAATTCTCATGTTTTTCCTTCAGGCGGTTTGCATTATGAGCTAATTCCAGCGAGCGCGATTCATCACTTTTGTGAGTGGATCAGGAGCATACAATAAAATCGCACCGTATTCTAGCACCCTTTTATGAGGAAACGGTGAAGACTGCAGGGATACCATTGCCTGATTATCATCAAAACTCAGCTTTGCAACCCGGATCTGTTCCGTATCGATTATATGGGACGCCATAAACCCATCCCTGGGGGCTCTGCTGCGGCCGTCCAGGCTGCAGATGCCCATATACTCAACATGAAACAACTCCTCCTCAGACGGGTAGGCTGAGGATTAGTGGTAATCAGGTACCATTTTGTTGCTCTAACCGGTGGACATCTTCATCTGTTCTTCATCTTCCCCTGTTATAAAGCTATTTATTAATTTCCGCGAAGGATGCCAGTAGTAATGATTGGTTGTCATTCCTTTCCATTTACCTCAGCTTGGCGGGGCGCAGAAACTGGCATTAAGGATAGGGGGCAATAGTGTACAACAATATTTCGGTGAACAGAGGAATGCGAGTATTCAAAGGAGTGTTTGGCATCTATTCCGGGAAAAAAGAGGTCAGCGCGACAAAACTTATTATTTCCACGGCCCTGTTTTTTGTGCTCTTCGGCAATATTGCTTTTTTTCAACACGTTTTCAGTATTTACCCGATCTCTTTTCAGAATATTGGCTTTCTTGGCTCCTTGGCTGTAGGTCTCACAGCCATATTGACTCTTTTTCTTACTCTGATAACGTCAAGATATACCATAAAACCTACACTGGTGATTCTGCTGATCATTTCCTCCTTTACTGCCTACTTTATGGATAATTATAATGTGGTCATAGATGACATTATGATCCAGAGTATATTGGAGACGGACTTATCAGAAACATCCGATCTGGCAAGCTGGAGAGTTCTCTCTTATCTCCTCCTCCTTGGTGTGCTCCCCAGCCTGCTTGTTCAACGAGTGAAACTTGTTTCTCTTCCATTGAAAAAAACTGTTCTGTACAAGGCAAGAGATTGTGTTGTTTCCATACTGATATTAACTGTCATGATCTTCAGTTTCAGTAAGTTTTACACCTCATTTTTCAGGGAACATAAACCGCTTCGCTATTATACCAATCCCTCCTATTACCTCTATTCCATAGGAAAATACGCTGCAGACATTCTTAGCCCCCAGGAAACTGGCGTGATGCCATTGGGGAAGGATGCCCAAGTTGTTAAGAGGCATGGTGAAGAACGCAACGACCGTAAAGAACTTGTGATTTTGGTGGTAGGGGAAGCCGTAAGGGCTGATCACTTCTCCTTAAACGGCTATGAAAGAGAGACGAATCCACTGCTGGCACAGGAAAAAATAGTGAATTTCAGTGAAATGTATTCCTGTGGAACATCAACTGCATACTCTGTTCCCTGTATGTTTTCTCATTACAACAGGAAGGACTATTCTCCCAGGAAAGGGAGGACAAATGAAAATATTCTCGATGTGTTGAACCACACAGATGCCATCGATGTTTTATGGAGAGACAATAATTCCGATTCGAAGGGTGTTGCTTTGCGGGTTCCCTATGAAGATTATTCAAAACCTGAAAACAACTCTGTCTGTTCAGATGGTGAGTGCAGAGACGAAGGAATGCTGGCCGGCCTTGATCATTACATAGACCAGCATCCTGGAAGAGACATTTTAATCGTGCTTCATCAAATGGGAAATCATGGGCCAGCCTATTACAAAAGGTATCCGGAAGAATTTGAGAAGTTCCAACCGGTCTGCAGGACAAACCAGCTGGAAGAATGCACGCAGCAGGAAATCGTCAACGCCTATGATAATACACTGTTGTACACAGACTATTTTCTGTCCAAGGTGATTGGGTTATTAAAAGGATATGACAAAAGTCATAATACTGCCATGCTTTATTTTAGTGATCATGGCGAGAGTCTTGGGGAAAAGGGGTTATATTTACACGGTATGCCATATGCTGTTGCGCCGGAAGCTCAGACTCACATTGGTTCTTTAATGTGGTTTGGAGATGAGATTCGGGAGAAGATTGATGTGGAGAAGGTCAAAAAACACAAGGATCAACGATACAGTCATGACAATCTGTTTCACACCCTGCTCGGTATCTTCGAGGTCGAGACGGGGGTGTACAATAACGAGCTGGATATTTTGTATAACCCAAGTTTTGGACTTGATTTGATTGGCGGTAATATCAGGACTATGTCGAAATAACCGTTGGCTGGTCTGGAGTAAATCAACAGCAATGTCCACAAGTGCTATCAACAAACAGACCTTTCCGTTTATACTCTTTCTTCCCTTTCTTCTCGTCGCACTTAGTGTTGCGTTTGAATATAGCGGTCTGGATCTCTGGTGGGTATCCCTGTTTTTTGATTCAGACAAGCAACTCTGGCCTTATCGTAATCATTGGTTATTTGAAGATATTCTCCACTCTGGAGGACAATTGTTTGATAAGGTTTTTGCCCTTATCTGGTTGCTTTCCTTTATTGGTATCAATTTCAAAAAAGAGCTCGTCCAGTATCGAAAGATACTTTTATATTTTCTTCTTGCCAGTGCCGCTGCTCCAGCTCTTGTCGGTATAGGCAAAAACATGACCCATATTTATTCTCCCTGGGATCTGCAGGTATTTAACGGTGTCCTCCCCTATATCAGGTTGTTTGATCCTGTGCCAGCTGGTGCCCCGATCGGGAATGCTTTTCCGGCTGGGCACGCATCCGGTGGCTACTGCTTTCTCAGTTTGTATTTCGTATTTCTCAGATATCGCTCTCCTTACAGGATCTATGGACTCGTGTTTTCTTTGGTCATAGGGCTAGCCTTTGGTATAGCCCAGCAAGTCAGAGGTGCCCATTTCCCAAGTCATGATATGGTGACTATCTTGATCTGCTGGCATACATCCCTTGCTCTTTATCTTCTTTTCTATCCAGACGAATGGCGGTTTCTCTCAAGCCGCTGCCCCTGAGAGATCTCAGGTATCCAACTACCCACCTGCCATTTTGTTCCATATCGCTTCCTGTAGTGTGAAAAACGGTGCTTGGGAACATTTCTTATGTTAGTAATACGCTCATTAGCAGTGCGCCGCAACTGTAAGTATAGGCAACTGTCATAGCCATGAATGTCAAACTAAAAGGTATCAAAGAAAATAGTACCAGTATTTATATGGAAGCACTTAATAAGCTGTTTTCTCGCCAAGTTTTCTGTTGGCATTTGTCCCCCCCCCCCTCACTTCCCATAATCGTATTTAAGGCCTGTGTATGAAAAAGAAACAAGGTAGTAACAAGCATAAAATCAGCCTCAGCATATGTCTTAATCTCAGCATTGCTGTCGTCATGATTCTTGTTTCAATCTTTATTTTCATGATCGACAAAGCACATATGAAGAAACAGGCATTGATAGAAGCCCAGGAAAAGGCAAAAATCATCCTAGATAGAAATCTTGCGACTCATACATTTTTTGCAAAACAACTTAAACCAGCGGTTTTTAAACTTTCTGATCCGTATCGTCCTGAGGATTACTTTGAGCCAAGCTGGATGTCGTCAACCTATGCAGTCCGTGAAATAGATAAATATTTTAAATTATTAGGCTCGAAGGATTTCTATTATAAGGAGTGTGCTATCAATGCGCGTAGTCCTGAAAATGAAGCCGATGCTTTTGAGAGATCTTTTTTACAGGATCTCAACACAGATCCCCTGTTAAAAGAACGTACACTTATTCGCGAGGTAGACGGCCAATATTATTTTATGATTCTTAAACGTGGTGAAGTAATGGTGCAATCCTGTCTTCGTTGCCACACTATTCCTGAAAATGCCCCTAAAGGCTTAAGTGACATGTATGGCCCCGAGCGCAGTTTCGGGCGAAAGGTGGATGACGTTGTATCTGCAATTTCAATCAAGATCCCACTTTCTAAAGCCTATGCGAACGCTGATAAGTACTCTAGGAAAACTTTGATTGTTTTGGCACTTTCCTTCTGTTTCTTGATGGTTGTTCAATTTCTTATTTTTAGATTTTTTATGGTTGAGCCGCTTAGTCGGATAAGGAAGAAAGCAATTCAGATTATTGAAAACGATGAACATTTAGGTGAAGAAGTACCGGTACCATTTACTCATGATTTAGGTGAAATGGCGACTGCTTTTAACCAGATGTCGAAGAAATTACGAAGACACGTTGATAATCTTGAACAGATCGTTACTGAACGTACTTCAGAGCTTAATGCATCTAACGAGCAGTATAAATCGCTCTTTAATGGAATGATTAATGGCTTTGCCCTGCATGAGATTATTTTTGACAATAACAATCGGCCAATTGATTATAAGTTTTTGGCTGTTAACCCGGCATTTGAAAGAATAACAGGTCTGAAAGCAAAAGATGTAATAGGTGGAACTGTGTTGGGAATTCTTCCCGGTACTGAGAAGTCTTGGATTGACAAGTATGGCAAGGTTGTCCTGTCCGGAGATTCAGTTTGTTTCGAAAATTATAGTGTGGAATTGGACAAATATTTTTATATTTCAGCTTATCGGCCAGCAAAAAATCACTTTGCCTGTATTTTTGAGGATATCACTGAAAAAAAGAAGGTAGAAATAGAAAGAGAAAAACTGGTCGTTGCGCTTCAAAAATCACTTGATGAGATTAAAACCTTACGGGGGATTATTCCCATTTGCTCCACATGTCATAAAATAAGAAATGATGAAGGTTTCTGGCAGCAGGTCGATCAATATATTTCTGAACATTCTAAGGCAGTATTCAGCCACGGGATGTGTATGGAATGTTCGGATAAGTTGTATAGCGGACAGGATTGGTATGATGAAGGTAAAAAAGACGGAACAATAGAAGAATGAGATGGAATTTCTCTTCGAGAAATATTCGGAATTTTGGAGCTGATTGAGGGACATGATAGACACGTTTGTACAATATATAAATGACCATGAAGATTGGCTCATGGGGAGAATTCTGAAGTATGCTCAACAAAGAGATTACACAAAGTATACTTCCACTTTGAAAGAGGCTTGGCGTTTATCCATTTCAGGGTTGTCAAAATCCCTTGTTGAGTTGATTGAAGTAAGAGGAGACGATATTGAGCTGGGTCCCAAAGAAGATTACACCAGAGATCCAGCGACACAGTTTGGCATCATAGAAGCCAGGCGCCACAGGGAGCGAGGGATCAGTCTTGAGATGTTTCTTGGGCTGATGAAATATTACCATCAGTCCTATCAGGATTTAATCAAAGAATCACAGTTTACTACATCAGAAAAACAATATTTTGTCAATTTAATCAACAGGTTCTTTGATCGTGTGGAGATTTCTTTTTGTACAGCCTGGGCTTCTTCAGAACAAGACCAGTTGGTTGATGAGTTACAAGATCGAAACCGGCAGATGACAAACGAAAAGAACAAATATCTCACTATTTTCGAAAGTTTATCCGAGCCTGTTTTTATTGTTTCCCCTGATGGGAATATCGAAAATATGAACCTGGCCGCTTCCAGGATGTTTAATATTAATTCAGTTTCTGGATCAGGATACTATACAGATAATGAGGAAAAGCTAGTATTTGCAGAAGAGTTTCCCTGGTTGGCAGAGAGCTATGCTGCTTTTGTTTGGGGTAAAGAACAAAAGCAGCAGGGGGAAAGGACTCTTAATGTTAACGAACAGTATTTTCATATTTCCTTTTCCAGGTCTTTGGACATATCCGGAAAATTTTCTGAAATAATAGTGATAATTGCCGACATTACCAAGCGAAAAAAGCTGGAAAATGATCTAGAAAAACTCGCGACCACAGATCCATTGACGGGTGCAAAGAATAGGCGGGCATTCCTGCAGCTTTTTGAGCAGGAGCTAGACAGGAGTCAACGATATGATCATAAATTTTCTCTTCTAATGCTGGATATTGACCACTTCAAAAACATTAATGATACCCATGGGCACGATTCTGGTGATAAAGTTTTAAAGCTTCTGGTTGCAGAAATTTATGGGATCCTGAGAGCGACCGACATGTTTGGCAGGTGGGGAGGAGAAGAATTTATTATTCTACTGCCAGAATCAAACATTCATCAGGCCTCAACCGTAGCCGAGAGACTGCGAGGGAATTTATCGAAGATAGAAGTCAGCACCGACGATGGTGCGCTTATAAAATTTACTGTTAGCATTGGAATGACAGTTGTTGAGAATAACGATGTTTTGCTTGATGGTATAATAAAAAAAGCAGATCAAGCACTTTATCTGGCAAAAGATCAAGGCCGTAACAGGGTCGTAATACTGTGAACATTTGACCTTAATCGTTTAGCAGGCTTGTCATTGTCATAAGTTTCTTGGCTTTCAAGATAACAATCAGCATATATTTCTACTGTCTTATGTGATTGACTTTGCCGCTGGTATTTTCTTTCCCTCCTTGTGTGCCAAAGTGGCAATAGATAAATGATATTAGCTTTGATTTCGTAGCGTATTTCGTATTGTTTAACGATAAGACGTCTTACATCTCGAGGTTTGAACTGGAACAATTGCTCACCAATACGTGGATTATCTGAAAGAAGCGTCGGGTGTCATTTTATCCCTCCAATCATTATGATTATCCGTGAATAAATCCAGAATCTTTTTTCTGTCACATAATGTTAGCTGGGAGGACAATTTTTTGCGTTAATGTCAGAAACGATCAGAAAACGTCTCAAGCCTTCAGATTTTGCCCAGGGTTGAAGTTGGCAGTGTGGATTTTATCTGTAATCATATCAGGCGAGAGTAACAAATTTGAGAGTTTTTGCTTAACCAACATAAGGATTTCTTCAAAATCTATCCTTTATTTTTCCCTAAGATTTTCTTGACTTGATTTAATATTTCATGAGATCATCAGTCTATGATTATAGAATTGATAAAGCCCCTTTCTCTGCTTTTGTCTTTAGCACTGTTATTGGCATTTGTTTTTTATTTTTTTCAAAGACAGAGTGTCACTGCAAAGATTCTGTCTGGCATCCTTTACGGTACTATGGCCGTACTGGCAATGAATATGCCGTTCAAATTTACCCCTGGAGTAATTTTTGATTCCCGCTCGGTCATTGTCAGTTTAGGTGGTTTTTTTGGAGGACCAATAGCCGCCATCGTAACAGCAGTAATTGCTGCACCGTATCGATATTTTCTTGGTGGGTCTGGAGCCCTTGCCGGAGCTTTAGTTGTGGTTCTCTGTGCAGCATCCGGCATATGTTGGCACTCTCTGCAACACCGTTACAATTTTAAAACCAGAGTATGGCATCTTTTTGTTTTTGGGCTTCTCAGTCATTTTGTAGCAATGTTTGGAATGTTAGCTCTGCCAAGTGATTTGATCTGGGACGTTACAAAGAATCTAGCAATGCCGTTTTTTTTTATATACCCGGCAGTAACGGTGGTATTGGGGATCATTATTCAAAGCATCTATCTCTTTTTTGAAAGAGATGAAGAGTTAGTGAAAACCCAAAAAAAATTAGAGAAGCAAAGTGATGTTCTCCAAGAAAGAGTTGATGAACTCATTCGTGCGGAGAAGCAGATAGGTGAGGATAAAGTAAAATTACGGCGATTTGAAAGCATTGTTGCCAATTCGAGTGACTTTATGGCCCTCGTCGACAAAAATTTTATTTATCTAGCCGTTAATGATACCTATGCCAGGAGTTCTGGTAAATCAAAAGATGAGTTGGTTGGAGTAAGGGTCGAGGATGTTTTTGGTACTAAGATTTTTCAAACCGTTATTAAGCCACATGCTGAAAAATGCCTATCAGGTGAAGCAGTGTATTATGAAGGATGGTTTGAGTTTGAAAACTTTGGCAGGAGGTACATTGGTGTTGCCTATAACCCATATATGGGGGAAGAGGGGGAAATAGAAGGTTTTACTGTTGTTTCGAGAGATATTACTCAGAGAAAGGAGGTTGAAGATGCTTTATTGGCAAGTGAGAAACGCTTTCAAGATCTTGTCGAGAACTCAACAGACTGGATTTGGGAATTTGATGAAAATGAAATTTTCACCTATACGAGTCCACGTATCAAAGACCTTTTAGGATATACGCCTGAAGAAATTCTAGGGCAATCTGCTTTTTATCCCATGTCTTCTCAAGAAAGTGAAAGAGTTTTCAATGAATTCATTACGTTTAAAAAGGCAAGAAAGCCATTTTTCTCTCTAATAAATATTAACCAACATAAAAATGGTGAAAAAGTTATTTTGGAATCAAGTGGTGTGCCGTTTTTTGACAATACAGGAGCGTTTCGTGGATATCGAGGTATAGATCGAGATATTACAGAGAGAACAAATTTGGAGGAACAAATCCGCCAATCCCATAAAATGGAAGCCATCGGAACGCTTGCTGGTGGCATTGCACATGATTTTAATAATATTTTGTCAGCAATTCTGGGATATGCAGAAATGGCTATGTATGACCTACCTGATTCTAGTCCTGCAAAGGATCAGATTGCTGAAGTTTTAAAGGCTGGTAACCGTGCTAAAGATCTTGTAAAACATATTTTATCATTTAGTCGCAAGGAATCTATGGAGCGATCTCCTGTAGAAATTCATCTTATAGTAAAAGAGGTTATTAAACTTCTCCGATCAACAATCCCTACTACCATCGAAATTAAACATCATATTGATCCTCACTGCGGAAACATTCTGGCGGAGCCAAATCAAATCCACCAAGTTCTGCTGAATCTCTGTACCAATGCCTCCCAATCTATGGCTGAGAAGGGTGGTGTCTTAGAGGTCGGGCTGATTTCTTCTCAGCTTAGTGTGAATGATCTGCCAGCAGAGTCACACCTGAAACCTGGTTACTATGTGCAGCTTTCAGTCAAGGATAATGGCATAGGTATTGAGCAAAAATATCTTGAGAAAATTTTCGATCCATACTTCACGACTAAAGAGGTTGGTAAAGGGTCCGGTATGGGGTTAGCCGTAGTAATGGGAATTGTTAAGAGCCATGATGGAATGATTACGGTTGACAGCAAACTTGGTGAAGGAACGATTTTTAATGTGTATTTCCCGAAAATTGAAGAACAAGTTCAGGGAGAAATTGAAGATGACGTCCCCATTCCTACTGGTTCAGAAACAATTCTTGTTGTAGATGATGAGGAAAGCATTGCTGACTTGACTAAACAGAGGGCCGAATATCTTGGCTATCGTGTATTTGCTAAAAAAAGCAGCGTGGAAGCTCTTGAATTGTTTCGCTCTCAACCCGATGCATTCGATATCGTTATTACCGATCAGACAATGCCCGTCCTGACGGGGGAACATTTGGCACAAAGAATAAAGGAGATTAGAATGGATATCCCGATTGTTCTCTGTACCGGGTACAGTCCAGAAATAGATACGGAACAAGCCAAATTGGCTGGTATCAGTGCCTTCCTTATGAAGCCAGTTGATATGAGGGAATTTGCCCAAACGATCAGACAAGTGTTGGATAAAGATATTTCAAGCACCTGAAGAGGTATGATCAAACCCGTGATAATAGGCGACGCATCACGGTTTTCCACTGTTTGGCTATGGAAACTATTAGTGGAAATCATTACACACACTATATAATCTCCATGGAACAAGACACTCAGAGTCTTGCTATGTAATTAAAAAAATCATTAAAATTAGATTTTCAGAATACCAATTCGTTCAGATTGCCAAACCGAATCTCTCTGTTTTACAATAACTCATACAATGAGTTTGCCATGATTTGGTGTGATTAGGAAGGCTATGAATTTTTCATATTTAATTATTTCGGGAGATGATTTGTATGCCGGCCCCTCCATCCTGTGATGCACTATTACAAAAAATAGCTGGCCTGGAGGCTCAGAATCGCACACTTTCTCTCTTTAAGGCCTCCTTACATGCTGCAAGAGAAAGCATGGCACTGCTGAATATTGAAGGTAAGTTTGTTGCGGTCAATGAATCTTTTGCTGCTGGCTTGGGATACAGCCGGGAAGAGCTGCTGGGAATGGAGGCAGTAAAACTAAAGCCGAAGAGACTTCAAGCTGAATTCAAACAAGGTTTTGCCCTCATAAAAGAGCAGGGACATTTTTCTCTGGCGACAACTTATCTTCAAAAGGATGGTACGCCCATTGCTTGCGAAATGTCTGCCACCTTAGTGCAATTCGGTAAAGAATCTGTGATCCATGTAGTTGTCAAGGATGCCACAAAAAGGAACGGAAGGGAATGTCTCCAGCGCCGCTTTGAGAACATTCTTTCATTATCTAAAGATCTCATAGCCTATGTTGATACTGATTATATCTATCAGTTTGTTAATGAACATTTTTGTCAGAGTCAGGGCAAGCAGCAGGATCAAATTATCGGAAGCTCTATCGCCGAGATAGTTGGGGAGGAACCATTTTTACAAATCATTCAACCACAAATTGATCACTGTTTGGGTGGTAATATTGTTCGTTATCAGGATTGGATTACATGTAAATCTTCAGGAAGGCGTTTTAAGGCTGTTACGTATTACCCGGACCGGACTGTCCATGGACACATCCAAGGTGTCTTTGCTATTATCCACGATTTGACGGATTCTAAACTTGTCCAGGAAGTAAAAGACGCCGAACAGGCCTTGTTGTCACATGTTCTAGACAGCATAGGAGGTGGCGTATATCTGGTCAGCAGGGATCATGCCATCCTGTATAGTAATTCACATCTGGAAAAAACGCGTGGCCCCGTCAATAACCGAAATTGCTATGAATATATATTTAACCGTAAAGCCCCCTGCCCCTGGTGCAAAAATTCTCTTCTTTTTTCCAACGAAGAACCAATACACTGGTTACACCAAGATAACAAAACTGATCGAGTGTACGATGTTTTTGAGTCCATGGTTGAACTTCCAAAGGGCGGTAAGGCTAAAATTACTTTTTTTCACGACGTCAGTACGAGTAAAAGAGCGCAGGAAGAACTGCTTTCACACAACATGCTCTTATCTGCTCTTGTCGAGAACACAACCTCAATAATTTATGTCAAAGATCTAGAGGGCAGGTATCTGTTTGCCAATAAACGCTTCGAAGAGCTCTTTAACTCTTTTGGCTCAATAGCAGGAAAAACGGATTTTGATTGTTTTCCCAAAAAAGACGCAGAACAATTTTTGGAAAACGATAAGGAAGTAGTTGCTACTGGAGAGGTGTGCTCTTTTGAAGAAACATTATTTTATGAGGGTGTCGAGCGCACATATATTTCAGTTAAATTCCCCATCGTTGATAGTGAAGGTGTTTGCTATGCAGTTGGAGGAATTACTACTGATATTACCATTCAAAAATCGATTGAACAGGTATTGGCAGATAAAAACGAACAGCTACTCAGTCTGATTAACGCAACGCCCGATAGTATTTGTTTCAAGGATGGAAAAGGACGATGGCTGCTGGCCAACGAGGCAAACCTCAAGTTATTCGAACTGATAGATGTCAATTATGTGGGAAAAACCGATGCTCAGTTAAGCCGGTACAGCGATTTTTACCGTGATGCCTTTTTAACATGCCAGGATACAGATGAGCTTGCCTGGAAACAAAAAGTATTGTTACACGGCATAGAAAAAATACCAATGTCGGACGGTAGAGTGAAAATATTTGATGTTATAAAGGTACCACTCTTTCATCAGGACGGTTCACGTAAAGGGCTGCTGGTAATTGGTCGTGATATCAGCGAACTTATTGACTCTATAGAAGAAATCCGGGTAAAAAGCAAAGAAGTCCAGGAGGCCAATATTGCACTCCGTGTCCTTGTGGATCAGCAAAAAAATATTGTTGAACAGACAGGACAAAACTTGTTGGCAAATCTCAGACATACGGTGTTGCCGTACGTGGAGCTTCTCAGCCGAACAGACCTGGATGATATCAGCCGGGAATATTTGCAATTAATAACTGTTCATCTCCAGGAAATCACGAATTCTTTCGTAAAAACACTCGGTGACCCCAGTATCGGCCTCAGTCCAAAAGAGTTGTTGGTTGCAGACCTTGTAAAACAAGGGAAAAGCTCTGCTGATATCAGCAGGTTGCTTGGACTGACCCAGCGAACTGTTGAAGTGTATCGAAATATTATTAGGAAAAAGTTAAGAATCAGCGGAAAAAAAATTAACCTTCAGAGGTATTTAAATGAAAAATTCTCTTAAGAAATTTGTCGGTGACGGTTCTAATATAACGTAAAGATATTGTTTTTTTCCTCCCTCCCTCCCCCCCACACACAAAACCTCAACATATACCCCTGCATTTTTGCTGTATTGTACCTGTGTTGACAGCCATCTTAGTTTTCATCTAGAATGATAGTTAATATTATCAATTGTCAGTATTAATTGACAGTGTGAATATTTAAACCCAACGACTGCTGGGAAAATGTTCAATTGCCCGAAAGAATACGATGCAAACTGTCATTTCTATTGGTCCTTTTTTTACGGAGAAAATAGTGCAGGAAACATTAATTGGCTTCGGTCTTATTGGATTTGTTTTTGGGCTTGTTTCTTTTTTCAATTCACGCCGCATGGTAACGCAGGTGAGGACTGTGACCCAAAACACTAAGGCTCTCGCAAAGGGAAATTTAACTCAGGATAGCTTACAGGCTAACCAGGGAAAACATTCACCTCTTAAAATAGCCTTCACTGAACTCTGTGGAAGCTGGGGGCAAACGTTTCGCAATGTGCAGGGCAATATATCCACTTTAGGTGCGACTTCTGGAGTAATGAGTAGCGCATCCGATGAATTAACCGACAGTACCAAAGAATTGTATGAACTCACAGACAGCGTCGCTGTGGCTGCTGAAGAAATGAGTTCCAATATGAATGCTGTTGCTGCTTCAATGGAGCAATCAAATACGAATGTTTCCATGGTTGCAGCAGCAACTGAAGAAATGACTTCAACGATAAACGAAATTGCTGATAACTCGGGCAGGGCACGTTCGATCACCCAAGAGGCTGTTATAGAGGCGGAGAAGGCATCGTTGAGTGTTGGACAACTCAGTCAAGCTAGCCAGGAAATAAACAAGGTCACAACTGCAATAGAGGAAATTTCCAAACAGACCAATTTGCTCGCCCTCAACGCAACCATTGAAGCAGCACGGGCAGGTGAAGCAGGTAAGGGCTTTGCAGTGGTCGCCAACGAAATAAAAGATCTCGCTAAACAGACCCATGAATCAACGCAGGACATCAAAAAACAGATTGACGGGATACAGCAAACGACAATGGAGGCAGTGAGGCGTATCAGCACGATTTCGCAAACGATTATATCTGTGAGCGATTTAGTGCAAACAATTGCGATATCTGTTGAACAGCAGGCAACTGCAAGTGTTGAAATTTCAACTAATATTTCTCAGGCGTCCATAGGTATGCAGGAGATCAGTGAAAACATTTCTCAAGCCTCGGTGGTTAATCAACAAGTAACAAAAGATATCGTTACTGTAAAAGACACCACTGATCAGATTACCAATCGCTGCCTGGAGGTGAAGGCATATGCGCATGAGCTCAATGAGTTGTCTCACACAATGAGTGACTCTGTCGGCCATATTGATATTGGCCCACCGCTTTTTGATATCGGTCTCATAAAAACAGCCCACCTCAACTGGAAGATTCAGCTTGAAGCAGTTCTGGAGGGACGGAAAACTATGCATGTCGACCAGGTAAGCGATCACCATAACTGCGCATTAGGGCAATGGTATGATACAATTCAGGGGGAATTTACTACAAGCCCACTTTTCAAAAAGATTGAATCCCCTCACAAAGCGGTACATGCCACTGCCAAGGAAATCGTCAGTCTTTACAACCAGAAAAAAACAAAAGCAGCCCAGGCAAAACTGGAGAATTTTGAAGCAGCCAGGAAAGAGCTTTTCAGATTACTTGATGAACTGTATCTCTCTTGATAGGATTCATTAATAATGGGTATGGAGTCATGAACATCAAACACAAAGAACTGGTGGCGTAGGCGTTAGCACATATAGCAAAGATATCATCCTCCCAAGGAGCTTTGTGATTTTATTGAAACAGCTGAAACTTATTTGTTCGTCAAACCTGAACTATGGTGTATGAATGAATTGTGCGTATCTCTACAAACTCAACGATGATGATGTTTCGCTATGTTATTGTGAGCTCAGGAGAAAACTATTCGAGTGATATGATTTTTAGATCTTTTGGCCCACCATTATCTCGATAACGGTTTCCTCTCGAGTTTACATCCTAAGCCAGACATACTGTCGGTCAGTGTGTTGTAGACATGGCGATGGTTTTGCAATATTCGATAACTTTTTTCTCAATCAGTAAGTTGTGCGGGCTTGGATGCCACCATTGAGGCTGCCAGGGCTGGAGAGGCCGGAAAGGGTTTTTCGGTGGTAGCCAATGAAATCAAAGAACTGGCCAAGCAGACAGCGGCTGCAACCGGTGAGATTTCCGCAAAGGTTCATTCGATCCAGGGTTCCACCAATCCCACGGTTAAACAGATCCAGCAGATTACTCAGGTCATTGGGGAGGTTAGTGCAGTTGTCGCTTCCATTGTTACTGCTGTTGAGGAAAAATCAACAACAACCACAGAGATAGCGGAGAGTATCAGTCAAGCCTCGATTGGTATCCAGGAAGTGACTGAAAATGTTGCTCAGGTATCAATTATTGCTGGTGATGTGGCCCAGGATATCGCCGAAGTCAACCAGGCATCCGAATCCATCTCTCAAGGGAGTAGTGATGTAAAGGTAAAATCTGGAGAACTTAGTTCTCTTGCAACACAACTGCAAGGACTGGTCAGCCGCTTTTGCTTGTGATTGAAAGAGATCAGCTGAAGGACTTAGTCCCGCACGGATATGCGGAGGAGGATGAGAGAAAACTGGATACTCGTGATGTTAATTACAAACAACGCAAAAAAGGATTGGTTACAATGAGTCAGATAAAATGGAGCGATTCAATGAGTGTCAACAATGCTGTACTTGATGCCCAGCATAAAGAATGGATCGCAATTTATAATAGAATGGACAACATCCTCCTTCATGGAGAGCTTGGTCAACTGGACAATGCTGTTATTGATGCTTTTAAGGCGATGCAGGAATATGCCAGTTATCACTTCCGGCAGGAAGAAGAGTATATGGAAGAGATTGGTTACCCTGACCGGGTGATGCACAAGAGGATGCATACAGATTTTGACGATCAGCTCTATAATTATAGCAAAGAGATTCGGAGGGGGGATTTGGTTTTAGGCACCGAGGTGATGAGCATCCTCAAAAACTGGCTGTTGAACCATATTATGCGTGAAGACCAGCAATATTGTGTCTTTTTGACTCAGAAGGAAGCCGATGCTTAAAGATTTATGTTCTTTACAAAGTGATTCTTTAATTTTCTCGTTACCCCTTTCTAACATAAAACTTCATGACATTTTTACTTGCCGATCAAAAATAAGCAAATCATGGCTGAGAGCACCCCGATACAGAAGTGTAAAGAGAAAAAAATCCCGGAAAGAAGCCTGCGTCTTCTTATGGGCAGGCTCAAGATCGATCAAAATCGATACGGGATCAAAAAGAAATTAATTTTCGTTATCTGCCTGTTCCTGACGGTCCTGCTTGGGCTGATTGCTCTTTTTACCTCTTATTATTTCAGGCAGGCCACCCGTACCCTGCTCCTGGAGCAGCAAACTCTTCTTGTGTCAACCATGGCTCACGAATTGGATGAGTATATTACCTCAACTCAGGATGTGCTGGTACAGTTCTCAAAGAAATTCTCCCCGACTGTTTTTGCAGACCCTCAGGCTGATAGGAATTTTTTGGAGAATCATGACTTACAAAAAAAGCTTTTTTCATACGGTTTGTTTCTGCTTGATGACCAGGGAACCCCCGTTTTTTTCAATGGTAAGATATCTTATGTGGCGGGGCCTGAATTTTTCAGCGACATTTTCAGCGCAACCCGTAAAAGTAATAAACCGTGCATCTTTATGCCAAAACTGTGCCCTGTAACTCAGCATCCCATCGTCATAATGACCGCTCTTTTCTACGATAAGAACGGAAAGGTCAAAGGAGTGGTGGGCGGTGTGATAGATCTGCTGGGCGAGCAGAATGTTTTTAGCAATCTGTTAACTATGAAAATTGGAAAAACGGGTTATCCTTACCTGTTTGCGCCGGATCGAACCATGATCCTGCATCCTGTTGCATCCCGCATCATGAAAAAAGATGTTGAACCTGGGAAAAACATACTGTTTGACCGGGCTCTTACCGGGTTTGAGGGAGCGGGGGAAACCGTGAACTCCAGAGGACTGCATACATTCGTCGCCTTCAAACATCTCGAGAGTACCGGCTGGATATTGGCGATCAATTATCCCGTTGCCGATGCTTTCTCATCTATCCGGTCGTATTTTGTTTATTTCCTTGTGGGAATGATCACGATTTTGCTCTTGAGCACCCTGCTGGCCCTTAGAATTGCTGATAAAATTATCAAGCCGCTACTTGAACTCACGGCTCAAGCAGAGAAGATCAGTCGTATCACACAACACAGTACACTTACCACAGATTTAACTCTTTTTCAGCAGTACAGCGGTGAAATAGGCACGCTGGCAACAGCTTTCAATACAATGTTGCAGCAGTTACAGCAGCGAATGTCCGAGTTTGAGCTAAATCTGCAGGTGGTTTTTGATCACACGGATAAAGGTATTATCATTCATGACCAAGAGGGCAGGATCCTGGCAGCGAACCTTCCAGCCCAACATCTCTTTGACTGTGACGAGTCTACGATGTCTTCTCTGACAGTGCTGGATCTGTCTGCTGAAAGCGTTGACAAACATGCTGCTTTATCTCAGATAATACAACGAATTCAGGACGGAGAAACCCTTATTCTCCCCTGGCGTTGCCAAAGATTGGCCGATAGAAGTAAATTTGATGCCGAAATATATTATACTCCTATCATCTGGAATAATGAGCCCGTTTTAATGGGGATGATTGAGGACATAACCGAGAAAAAGGAACAAAATGCCCTGATCCATCGTCTTTCTACTGCTCTTGAGCAGAGTGCCAATGTCATCGTTATTACTGACAGAGATGGTGTAATTGAATATGTCAATCCCAGTATGGAGGAGATAACTGGTTACAGTGTTGCTGAGGTCATTGGTAAAACACCACGAATACTCAAGTCAGGGACACACCCACCTGAATTCTATGAGGAACTTTGGGCAACAATTAAAGCCGGAAAATCCTGGCGAGGCGAGATCTGCAACAAACATAAAGACGGCCATTTCATCTGGGAGAGTACTGTCATTACCCCTATTATTGAAAATCAAAAAATCACTCACTTTGTAGCGATAAAAGAAGATATAAGCCAGCGCAAGATTCATGAACAGGAACTCTATCGTCAAGCTAATTATGACAAACTGACCGGGCTTCCCAATCGTAATCTTCTCAATACATATTTTAATGATATCATGGCTGATTTCACGACGGGCTCCGAGAAACTTGTCCTTATGCTGATGGATCTGGATGATTTTAAAACTGTTAATGATTCACTGGGGCACTCCGTTGGCGACTCCCTCCTGCAAGCTGTAGGCGAGCGGTTAAAAGACTGTATATACCAAGAGGATATGCTTGTCAGAATGGGGGGAGATGAATTTGTCATAGTTCCACGGCATATATGTACCAATGACCATATAGAGGCCATGGCGTCCCATGTTCTGGATAGTTTTATTGCACCGTTTGATCTCCAGGAGCAGGAAGTATTTATCACGGCCAGTATAGGGATAGCTGTATTTCCCGAGGATGGGGAAACATTGGAGGAACTCTTGCGCAATGTTGATTCCGCCATGTATCAGTCCAAAAACAAGGGACGCAATACTGTGGAGCGCTACAGTGGGCGGTTAAGCGAGGCTTTAAACGAAAAGCTGCGCTTAACAGCTATGCTGCGACGTGCCCTGGAACAGAAGGAATACCTTCTGTACTACCAGCCACAGCAGGAGCTGGCAACGGGCAAGGTAGAGTGTTTTGAAGCATTATTACGTTGGCAGCCACAAAGTGAGGCGATGATTTTTCCCGATAAATTTATTCCTATTCTTGAAGAAACGGGCATGATCGTGTCTGTGGGAGAATGGGTGCTACGGGAGGTGTGTTTCCAGGTGACGTGTTGGCAAACAAAAGGTATTGCCATTCAACATGCCTCGGTGAATGTTTCACTCAGACAGTTTCAGCGGCCTGATATCGTAAAAGAGTTGCTCTCTATTGTCACTGAGAGCGGCGTTGATCCTTCTATTATCTGTCTTGAGCTTACAGAGAGCATAATGATGGATAATTTCAGAGAAAACCTGCATAAATTGCAAGCATTACGAACGGCTGGGTTTTCTGTTTCTATTGACGATTTTGGCACAGGTTACTCGTCTTTAAATTATCTGCGGCGCATGCAGATTCAGGAGTTGAAGATTGACCGTTCATTTATCAATGCGTTATCAGAAGACACAACTCTGGTAAACGCCATCCTCGGTATGGCCCGAGGTCTTGGGTTGAGGATTGTGGCGGAAGGTGTGGAAACCGAGGAACAGAAAAGTTTTCTAAGAGCTCATAACTGCGAATTCATGCAAGGATACCTGCTGAGTCGTCCACTTCCGGCTGAACAATTTGAGGCCTTTATCCTTTCCCTTGGGGCTGCGACAACCGACAACCCGCAACAACTTAAAAAAAACGTTAAAATTAGCAGATGAGCGCATGTACCAAGATAAGGCGTCACGAAAAGCAGGCAAAATGGTGTTATGAGTCGGCCAAGGCTTTTACCAAAGGAAAATACATCCTGTGCCTTCTCCAGTCCACGACCTTTGGTGAATCGGGAAAAATGTCTTTGTAAGAATTTGGATGATGGCTGGTAAAACGAACATAGCGTTTTCGGTGCTCTTCTTTGTTGTCCTTTTTGGGGGCACCGAGGCTGTCCAGCAGGTTGAAGCCCATCCTTTGGGCGGAGTGCTACAAAAAACCGTGCTCTCTGATCTCACTAACGCCGTTCTGATAGAATACAACACCCATATTGGATCGGAAGTGGTATTGACTTTGCATCCAGACAAAAATTTTGACGGGGCCCTGGACGAGAAAGAAACGGCTCAATTCCTCGATCGTGTCAATTATCTTCTTCTTGGAAATATTACCTGTCGGGTGGGAAAGAGAGAACTTGCGCTCCAGGAGATGAACAGACAGCTAACCCTCGAAGATCCTGCAGATTTTAAAAACGGTCTGAACGTTCAATTTACCTGGCGTGTTTCGTTGATGGAAGACGGCAAGTTACCCAAGGGCCTTTTCAGCATTAAAGACAACAACTTCAGGGCGGGCGAGTTGAACCGACTCAATTACTTTGTGACTGTCCTGGGTGATAGCGGCCAAACGACCCTTGCCGATGAGGGACGGGAACTGATCTGGGACCTGGCTGCCCTAAGACTGGTATCTCAGGACTCGTACCTTCCCCCCCCTTCTTTTCAGGCTGTCGGAGTAACAACCGGAACGACGAACAATGAAGGAGAAACCGGCAAGGAAACAGACGCTCTCAAGGCTCTATTTCCTGCCTCGAATGGAAGCTACGGTCTCTACCTGCTTGGGCTGTTTTCCGCCTTTATTCTAGGATCTTTTCATGCTTTGAGTCCTGGCCATGGCAAATCCATGGTAGCGGCATATCTTTTGGGTTCGCAGGGCCGAATCATCGATGCCATAAACTTGGGTCTTGTTGTAACGGCGACACACGTCTTCTCCGTTATTGTTCTCGGCTTACTTGCTCTGACCTTGTCACGCTATACGTTGTCGCAAAACTTTTTCCCCTGGCTCGGAGTTGCCTCAGGGGCTCTTGTCTTTCTGACCGGGTATTTTATATTGGCAAGGATGGCATTTGCCACAAGTCACCATCACGAGCACCATCACGATAATCCTATTGAAAAAACTTATGATCATTCGCTGAAAGAGGTCGTCTCCCTGGGAATTGCAGGCGGTCTTGCTCCCTGTCCCAGTGCCATCGTAGTTCTGTTGTTTGCTATTTCCGTCAATCGTATTGCAACGGGTCTTCTGATAATTCTGAGTTTCAGCCTGGGGCTTGCTGTCGTGCTTATTCTCATCGGTATATTGTCGGTTACTGCCTCCAGGCGTATTACAGGGTTTGGTTCCAATGTCGGCTGGATTAAGCGTCTTCCGGTCTTCAGTGCCGGTATCATCATGGTGCTTGGCGTTATTATCGGCTTGAATGCGTTGAGGCAAGCCGGTATCTTAACCTTAACCTTCTGAGCCATCGCCAAAAGGAACGGATTGATCCTGCCCCAATTTTGTAAAGTCATAATTAAGCAAACCAAGTCTTGCTGATGCCTCGTTCTTAAAATAAACATGATTGGTATAACTCGTGCGGGGGTACTTGGGATATTGCCGTATTCCTTTGTATTCAAAAGCGCAGCTGTCGCTATTGTTTTGTTATGTCGACATATTTTGTGATGTTTTATTTGTTTTTAATCGTTTTTATAGTTAATGTGATCCAAATCGAAAGCTCAGCTCATGTCAGCGTGAACCCCAGTCAGAAAGCTAAAATGGTCAAATCTTATACCGTAACCATACTTAATCATGATTTGAAGGTTTCCTGTCAACGAGGTTACAGCCTGTTGAACAATTTCCTGATAAATAATGCTCCTATCCATACAACCTGTGGTGGCCATGCTAACTGTGGATGTTGCCGGATAAGGATTTTGGAAGGAGAAAAAGGATTAACCCAGCCAAACGAACGAGAAGTGAAACGACTCGGTAAAGATCTTATCTCACAAGGTTGGAGACTTTCATGCCAAACACACAGTTTGCGTGATATTACAGTTCACATGCCAACAAGTAATGAGTTGGATCCAGAGTGTTCAAAAAAGTAGCGATCAAAAGAACTGAACATCAAAAGGGAATGAGCTGATCGCTCACCTCTCCCATCATCAACAGTATCACTATCAAGACCAGCCAAATTTTCAGTCTGAAAATCACCAAGAAAATCAACCTGCTCCTGTGTACCAGCATCAAGAAAACCAGCGTATATCTCAGTAGTTTTTTAATTAAGAATTGTAGCAGTCTTTTCTTTTCCCACCTTCTGCTGTCGATGACCAGTGATAAGCTTTCCAGTTTCACATAATCCTTAAACGCAACCTGTCTACTGTTGCTCTTAAATAGTTAAGATTGCAAAGGGCTTCCTTCTGATGTCTTTCTAAAAAGTCTGTCAAAGACATTTCAGGTATGCTTTAATGAACGGATAAACATTGTAGCAGAGAAGAAGCGCGAATAGTCTCGCATTCTGCCTCCCTGTTCACTTAAGCTTGTCAGAAATATTCAGTTTCGTGATAAGAATTTGTTGGATTTGAAAATCAATAATGGGAGCATCAACCAATGCCTTCTTTAGATTTTGAAAAAGAAAAACAAAGGTTTCTCAATTACGCTAGTGACAATATCGAATTGTTACGTAACGCTGAATCGTCATTTTCGACTCTAATTAAATCACTCCTGGCCACCTCTTCAGAACTCTCTGCATCAACCGTTACATCTCGCGTCAAAGGTCTCGAAGAATGCATCAGTAAATTTTCAAGAAAATACCAGTCAGAACTTGAAGAAGAAAAAAAAGAATATGAAATTAAAGATTATATAACTGATTTAATTGGCATAAGAATCATCTGTCTTTATGAAAAAAATATTCAAGAAATTGGAAAAATCCTGATGGATAATTTGTGTCTAATTGATTCAACAGACAAATCTCGACTACTGGAACAAACAGAAAATTCTTTTGGCTACAAAGGCTTACATCTAGATCTAAAGCTTGATTCAACAAGAGAAATTATGCCTGAGTACCGTATTTATAAAGACATAAATTTTGAGGTACAAATACGGACAATTATACAGGATGCCTGGAGCGTTCTTGATCATAAAATTAAATATAAGAAATCAATACCACATGTGCTAAAGCGCAGGATAAACAGTCTTGCAGCTCTTTTTGAGACAGCCGACAGAGAATTTTTCAGTATTCGTGAAGAAACAGAAAAACTTGAGAAGATTACCAAGGAAAAAATCAACACCAACGAAAATGAGACATTAAACGTTTTCCATTTTGAAAAGATTGCAGAACAGTATTTCCCTGAATTTCATTTTTCATCACGAAAAATTGATGCCCTCGTTGATGAAATATTGAATCACAAAAAAATTACGGAAGTGTATTTTAAGAAACTCATTAAACAAAATATAGAAACAGTACTTAACTACGAAGAGTTTCTTAAAGGCCAGCATCTTCTGACACCGTATACAATAATACGGCACACCCTATACTATGGGGATAAAAAGGCATTTACTCGTATACTTTATGAGTACCAAAGAAAGGCATTTGACAAATGGCTTGAAAACCAATGAAAAAAATCTAATCGAGGGGGCTCATGCCTCTTTATTGCAGATGGTACACTATAGTTATTGGACTGATTCGTAGCTGTGTGATGCGGTTTTGTAGATACAAAATTAGTCTCTCTTTTTCCTCCTAACTATCCTCTCAGTATGAGGCGTGACGAAAACTGTGGAGGGAGAAAGAACAGGTGGGTACTGTAATAGGTACTGCAACATTTCTCTTTTCAGATAAGGACTATAATCGTGCGTTATTTTCTCCTTCTCATTTTTATATCGCTTACGGCCTGTGACAGCCGTCCCCAAAATATCGCTCTGGGTACATTGGAGAGAGACCGTATTGCTCATACAGCCACAACTAATGAAATTGTGGTGGCATTGCCAGTTTTGCAGGGCAGTGAAGTGAAAAAAGGTACTCTCCTGGTAAAGCTGGATGACACCCTGCAACAGACGCAGGTCAGCAAGGCTGAAGCAGAGGTTGCTCAAGCTGAAGCGAATCTTGAAAAATTACGCAACGGCGCCCGACTGGAAGAAGTTGCGGCCGCAAGGGCTAAAGTTGAAGGGGCAAAAGCAGTGCTGGTTGAAAATGAAGCGAATTATGAACGTTCACTGAAACTGATAAAATACAGCGTAATCAGCCAGGCCACTCTGGAAAGTGCATTGGCATCGCGTGATTCCAGCCTTGCAAGTTTGCAGAGTGCTCAGGAGGAATTGCATGAGTTAACAAGTGGTACACGCGAGGAGGACTTGCGTGCAGCCGAGGCTCGTTTGGATGCCGTTATTGCAAGCTTGGCAGGTGAAAAGAAAAAGTTAGCTGACTTAAGCGTCAGGGCTACCCGGGATGGGCTCCTTGATGATCTTCCCTGGAATCTTGGAGAACGGGTAACTGCAGGTAGTCCTCTGGCAATAGTCCTTGCAGGTAAGGCTCCTTTTGCCCGAATTTATGTTCCCGAACCTTACCGCGTAAAAGTAAAAGTCGGAGACACCTTAGTTGTACATGTTGACGGTCTTGAAAAAACACTCAATGGCAAATTGCGCTGGATTGCAACTGAACCCGCCTTTACACCTTACTACGCGCTAAATCAGGAAGAACGTTCACGTCTGATGTATTTAGCGGAAGTACAATTACAAGACAGTGAAGCCTATCTACCTAATGGGGTGCCTGCACAAGTAGAGCTACCATGAGCGAATATGCAATAAAGGCTTCAAAGTTAAGTCGAAATTTTGGGAACCTGAAAGCAATAAAAGAGCTGGATCTCGAGGTTGAAAGAGGCCTGATTTATGGTTTTCTAGGTCCCAATGGCTGTGGTAAAACCACAGCCATTCGTTTGTTGACCGGCTTATTGAAACCCAGTTCTGGCGAAATTCAGGTTTTAGGATTGAAGCTTCCACAGGATGCAGAAAAACTCCGCCTCCATATTGGTTATATGACCCAGAAGTTCTCTCTCTATGATGACTTGACAGTAAAAGAAAATTTACAATTTGTCGCAAAAATATATAGTCTGTCTGGTAATTTACGAAAGAAACGCATAGATGAACTGTTGAATATCTATGGCCTGGATCAAAGAACAAATCAGCTGGCTGGAAGTATGAGTGGTGGGCAGAAGCAACGTCTTGGCCTGGCTGCTGCTACATTGCATAAACCTGAGTTATTGTTTTTAGATGAGCCCACTTCGGCTGTTGATCCTGAAAATCGTCGTGAGTTTTGGGAGCAGTTATTTGACTTGAGTGATCAAGGTATCAGTATACTGGTTTCGACTCATTATATGGATGAAGCTGAACGTTGTCATAAATTGGCGATATTAGAGGCGGGTAATAAGCGTGCAGATGGATCGCCAGATGAGTTAATGCGGCAGATGGGGGCACATGTCGTAGAAATAGCCTCATCAAACCTTAGGCAGCTAAAACAGGAATTGGTGATGTTGCCCGATGTGATTTCTGCTGCCCAGCTTGGAGCACAATTACGAGTTCTGGTCAAAAAAAGCATTCCAGATCCGGTGAAGTTTTTATCCCGACAAAAGAGTGTTAACCCGGAAGCAAATCTGTCCGTAGTCAGACCAAGCCTGGAAGATGTATTCGTTACCTGTACCGGCAGGGGGAGACAGTGAACGTTTTATTACGAATTTATGCCATCTTCAGCAAAGAACTCACTCAACTTAAGCGTGATAAGATGACCTTTGGTATGGTGATAATGATCCCGTTAATACAGTTGGTTTTATTTGGGTATGCCATTAACTCCAACATACGACATATACCTGCAGGCGTGGTGGATGACAGTAAAACCGGGTTAAGTAGAGTCTTGATTCAAACCATCAGTGCAACCCATGTGGTAAATTTTAAACAACATTATAGTAACGCTCAACAGGCAGAGGAAGCTATTGCACGTGCTGAGGTACGAGCTGTTCTGGTGATACCGAAGGATGTCAGTCAAAGATTAGTACGACATCAGGCCGTTGGTCTAGGATTGCCACCTTCGAGTGATGAAGAAACCAGTCGCCCGCTTGCACAGTGGGTGGTCGATGGGTCAGATACGACGATAGCTGCAGCTATAAAAAGCCTGCGAAATATGCCATTGGCTGAATTACTTAGCAAACCCGCAAACCGCAGTACGCCAACTTTTGAAGTGACTCTGTTATATAACCCCGAACAACGCAGTGCAGTGAGCATTGTTCCAGGCCTTGTAGCTGTTATTTTAACGATGACCATGATTATGTTTACTTCAGCGGCCATTGTACGTGAACGTGAACGGGGCAATTTAGAAATGCTGATAACAACCCCTGTTAGGCCCGTTGAATTAATGCTTGGGAAGATTATCCCCTATATGTTTATTGGCGCCCTGCAGGTTACGATTATTTTAACTCTTGGGAAAATTGTATTTGATGTGCCAATTAATGGAGGCCTTGGGCAGTTGGCAGGTGCTACCTTCCTGTTTATCGCCGCAAGCCTCACATTAGGATTAGTTATCTCAACAATAGCCAAAAACCAACTACAATCCACCCAAATGACGATATTTGTATTACTGCCATCAATACTTTTATCCGGTTTTGTGTTTCCCTACGAAGGTATGCCTGAATTGGCACAACATATTGCAGAAGCATTGCCTGCGACTCATTTTGTGCGCTTGATACGTGGTGTGGTTTTACGTGATGTGCAAGTAATTGATATGACTTTTGACGTCTCTTGGCTGGCATTGTTCACATTGGCGGGTTTGGCGGTAGCATCGTTACGATTTAAGAAGAACCTGGATTAGCATATTTAAAGCGATCCAATGATTCCATATTGCTCAATCATAACCCACAAGGTTCCCCGTCGTTATCCGGATTGAAAGACACCGCCTCCTTTTTTAAGGTTTCATGAAACCAGTATCCAAGGTCGCAAAGGCGAAAACGATTGCTGCAAAAAGAGCCTTTATTGTGTATCAGGAGGTAATATATTATGTTCATGGTGGAACGGAACTGAAGACTTACTACTATTGCTTACCTGAAAAATAAATATCGTGGCTACTTCTCTATACGGCTGGACTGGAAAAATCCTCCACATTGATCTCGATAATGGCTGTATTGACCTTATCCGGCCGGAATCTGGAATTTACCATACATACATAGGCGGTAAAGGGCTTGCAGGGTATTACCTGAGACCTCAGGTGACTCTGCCCTGGGATCATCCGCGTATGCCACTCCTTGTTTTTACCGGTCCCCTGGTTGGGACAGCTGCTCCGACCTCTGGTCGTTCAACAATCATGTCACGGTCGCCGCTTAGTGGAACAATCGGGGACACCTCCGTCGGTGGTCGCCTTGGCTTTCAGTTAAAACGGGCAGGGTGGGACGGGATTATTATTACCGGTCAGTCCGAGACGCCATGCGGGATTGAGATAGAAGATGACAAGGTTCAGATTGTTGGAGCGGCTGAACTTTGGGGAAAGGACACAGCAACCGTCTTCAATATCCTGGCAGCTGGTAGCCGATCGGTTGCCACCATCGGCCCGGCCGCAGAAAATGGAGTCTTCTTTTCAGCCTTGATGGTTGATAAACACCATGTTGCCGGACGATCAGGCATTGGACTTTCCTTTGCAGCCAAAAAACTCAAATATCTGTCGGTGCGGGGCAGTGGCAATGTAAGGATCCACGACAGAGAAAAACTGCATGTCGCTCGAGAGGAAATTCTCAGGCTCACGGCAGCCTCTCCTATTCTCATGGGGCAGCACGGGTTTTCCTGCTTTGGCACAGGATCCATTTATGACCTGATGGATTCACGGCGTATGATGCCAACGGATAACTTTCGGAAGACTCATTTTGGCCGGGCCTCCGAACTCAATGCCCATGCCTACAAAAAACAATATGACCCGGGCAAGCATGGTTGTATGGGCTGCCATATCCGCTGTAAAAAAATCGGTCGCAGTGAGAAGCACGCCGGTGCTTCCATGCCTGAGTTCGAAACCATGTCTCATTTCACCGCCCTCATCGAAAATACAGATATGGACCTTGTCATGCAGGCCAATGCACTTTGCAGCCGTTATGGTATGGATACAATTTCTGCTGCCGCAACACTTGCCTGTTACAAGGAGATGTCCGGCATTAGTGATCTGTCTGGCCAGCTTGTGCAATTGCTGGAAGAGATCGGCCTGGGATCTTCTGATCTTGGCAGACAGCTTGGTAAGGGGTCTCTCCATTATGCCTCAAGCCATAATCAGCAGACTGCTTCAATGAGTGTTAAGGGATTGGAACTGCCCGCCTATGATCCCAGGGGGGCATACGGAATGTCTCTGGCCTATGCCCTTGCTACCCGTGGAGGCTGTCATTTGCGGGCCTATCCGATCAGTCATGAAATTTTACGAAAACCTGTTGCCACGGACCGTTTCACCTTCAGCGGCAAGGCCAGGATAGTTAAGATTGCAGAGGATCAGAATGCCATTGTTGATTCGCTCACTGCCTGTAAATTTATCTTTTTAGGAGCTGGCCTTGAAGAGTATGCCGGGGCATTCAATGCTGTCACCGGAATGACTGTTACGGCTCAGGATCTGTTAAAGATTGGCGAGCGCATCTGTTACCATGAGCGCTTGATGAACAGTCTTAACGGATTTTGGGCCAAGGACGATGATCTTCCCGACAGATTTTTTGTAGAAGCTGGAACCAGCGGTAATGGCATAGAGATTAAGCCTCTTGAGCGGGAAGCATTTCTTGAGGCTCGCAGCCGCTACTACAGAATTCGCGGTCTTGACCAGGACGGCAGAGCAACACAAGAAAAAGCTGAAGAGCTGGGGCTTGTATGGAAAAACTCCTGAAAAAATATGCCCTGAAACTCATTGCTGCAGGGCTTGCGGAGAATCCTCTTATCTGCGGACTGGATGATGAGGTGGTCTGGAGTCGGGCCGACGACGATATCCAGGTCTTAGAGCAGGTCCTGGCTGGCATGAACATAAACTCTCTCATTTGCATTGAACCGGCAGACCCGTATTTGACGATTTTCCGGTTTCTATGCGATCGTTATCCAGAAACCATAACTCCAGAGGACTGTGAAACACGTACTTTTCTCCATGATGTGCCTGTGATCAGTAACTTTTCAGCTGCAGCTATCCTCACCCACCTGCGTAGACGCAAGTCCATTGTTGTTGCTTCCGGCAAGAGTATCCGCCTGATCACCTTTGGAGCTGTCAGCCCGGAGCAGGCCTTTGTCAGTCTCAGCTCCGTCTGTTTCAGCGCCTTTGTCCTCTTTTTTACAGACTACCTGGCCGACCGCAGGCAGGGTGTAGTCACGGAGGAACAGCAGCGAGCCTTTGACAGGGTGACTGCACAGCTCTCCCCGCCACACAGGACAACACCAGCGCTGGAGGCAGGGCCATTTCGCAGTGCAGAGCAGGTCCACCGGGCAATCATTGAGGCTGGTCGTTTTACGGTGGACTATGGACTGGTTGACTCATATTTTGGTAATATCTCCTATCGTCTTGACCAGACCATATATATCAGCCAGACTGGCTCATCCCTTGATGAGCTGGCTGGGTGTATAGACCCCTGTCCTCTGGATGACTCATCCTGTGCTGGGATAACCGCCTCCAGTGAACTGGTGGCCCATGAAGAGATCTACAGAAACACAGCTAATCGAGCCATCCTCCATGGCCATCCGAAGTTTGCGGTTATTCTATCCATGGATTGCAGTGATTTTGATTGTATCAACCGTGGTCGCTGCCATATTAAATGTTCGAAGGAACGCTTGATCGAAGATATTCCCATTGTTCCCGGTGAAGTTGGAACTGGCCCCACCGGTCTCTGCCACACCCTGCCTCCTGCCATTCAAGGCAGACGGGGTGTAATTGTATGGGGGCATGGCCTGTTTACAGTGGCAACTGTTGATTTTAATGAGGCATTCAAACAGCTTCTCGAAATTGAAAACATGTGTCGGGAAGAATATTTTGCCAGGGTCAGGCATTGTTGAAATTCCGTAGCTGTCCCGTTCTCTTATAAAAAGCATAAAGGAAGTTGCCATGGCTCTGGTTAATATTGAATCTGCAATAAAACAGGTATTGCAGATCGTTAAAAAACTGGATCCGCCACAGGGGTTGGAAATACTGACTTATAAGCGTAATCGCGGGATCACCATCATTAAAATCGATGAAGATACTCTATCCGTCCAGGAAAGAGGGTATGAGGAAAGTACCTTTCAAGTGACAATGGCTGATCTGGGAAAGCAGCTTAAATCCATTGCTAAAAGAGAGTTTCCGCGAAGTCGTAAAGTACGTGTCTATCAGTTGGATAGTCCCTACTGTCTAGGAATAAAACGCAAACAGATATAGCTGATCAGCTATAAAACTTCACAGATCATCAAGGCTGGCAAAGTGGCGCGGCTGGTGAAAATCGGGTCTCTTACCTGGGACAGAGAACGCGGCAAGGTAGCGGCGTTTCACTCCTTGTCCATGGATGGCGTATGCATTTGCATGGCTGAAGGGAAGAATAGACTGGCTCAGGGGCAGGATTAAGGTGGACTGCCAGTGGGTGCCGGTGATGTTTGTCTCACAGCGGGTAGGGGAGATGCTCCTGCTGATCTGACGGATTCCAGTGAGATGGTAGATTAAGTAGTGGCCATGGGGGCCAATCTCGATTTCCAGATAGTGTCCGTCGGCCCCCAGGAGAAACAGCTCCGCCACTTCATAACACCAGAGCCCTTCGAGCTCTCCGGCTGGGGCGGAGGGAGCAGGATCCCCATGAAAAGGTCCCTGTATCCCCACTTCGAGTTCCTGGTCCCTGATGCAGAATCGTATCTGCATCTTTTCAGAATCAGCAACTGCCTTACCATCCCATGTTTTTGAAGTACTGAGAATAAAATGCGGGCTAGAGAACATTTTGTGTTTTACTCTCGGCAGAATAAAGAAGAGGGGTCTTCCTGCTCTTTTTCCAGCTGCCACTCTTCTTTCAAGTATTGAATACCCTGGTGGTTTGTCAGGTCGAGGTGAATTGGAGTGACAGAGACATAGTCATTGGTCACAGCATAGACATCAGTGTCCTCTCCTAAAGCGGGGGAGGGGGTTCCACCACCTATCCAGTAATGTTTACGACCAAAAGGATCCAGGGTTTCCTGGATGGCATTGTCCCAAAGACGTCTTCCCTGGCGAGTGACTTTTATTCCCTTGATTAAGTCAGTTGCCGGAACATTGACATTGAGTAAGGTATCCTGTGGAAGACCTTGCTGTAAAATCAGTTTTGCGAGCTTTGCGGCAAGTTGGGCTGCCTTGCTGAAATCATAGGGTGCTTCTCCTGCCAGAGAAACGGCGAGTGATGGAATTCCGTACATGGTACCTTCTACGGCTGCTGAAACGGTACCAGAGTAGGAAATGTCGTCACCGAGATTGGGGCCGGGGTTGATGCCTGAAACCAGCAGATCAGGCCTTTGTTTGACAATCTTGTTCAATCCAATGGCGACACAGTCGGTGGGCGTGCCATTTAGAGTGTAAAAATTGTCTCCCAGTCTGGTTACTCGCAGAGGGCGGTTCATGGTAAGTGAGTGGGAGACGGCAGAGTTGTCCCTGTCGGGTGCGATGATCAGGCATTCTGCCTGCCTGCTGAGTTCCTGAACCAGCGCTTCAAGGCCTGGGCTGTGAACTCCATCGTCATTGGTGATAAGAAAAAGTGGCATATTGTTCGATAGTAATGCTAAGTTGTTTGTGAGTAGGACCTCGACATAAGATCCCCATAAGGTAAACTAACACTGGTGAACAGCAAGTGAGGCCAGTATAAGTTCCTTATCAGAAATTTTCTCGGAGTCTACGCTTACCTGCGAAAAAAAACACGAAAATTATCTGTAAGGCACTCATTTCTGAAGGAGACCAAACCATTTTACCTACTTTTTGATATTGATATCAGCATTAATAAAAAAGGGAAAAGAGTATATTGGAAATTCTGATCGCTTGTCTGGTGAAAATTTGGAGGTGTGGTAATGGCAACATGTACTAGGTGTGGCGCGTCAATCGGCAAGGGGGACAAAGTGTGTCCCGAGTGCGGGGTGCTTTTGAAGCGAAAAAACCGGCGATCCTGGTATATTGCCAGGGTCTGCCTTGTTCTGTTATTTTTTGGATTAGCTGTAAATTTATTAAATTTTTGTTCCGGGATGAGCAGCGACTCATCCGCACCCGTTCCCAAAGAATCAAATATGTAGGGACATGTCCTGTTGGAATAGAGTCGTGAACCACGAGCAACTGCTCTGCTGTGATCAAGGTTAAAGAGTAAAAAAAGAATTGAGTATCTCGTCTTTTAAAATAAGAAAGTGTTTGTCTGTTACTGTGTTGATGGTACCTGTTATTTTGATTGTAACAGGTATCGTTCTATGCGGCGCGGGTGTTGCAGCTGAAGTTGATAGTGTAACTCCAAGAAAACTCAAACTCGATAATAGTCTCACTATTCTAAACACAATTTTTAATCAACGTATTCAGGAGGGAATCGAAAAAGCCAATGCTCGACAGCTTGGATCCTGTGATGAAGATGTCCTCTATACTGAACTGAGAAAAGCAATTTTTCAATCCTTTACGGCATCTCTGGGGCTTAAAGGGTACGCCCTGGATAAACAATTACGCAGTTTGCTCGCCAGGCAAAGTTATTCTCTATCTTTAAACGACTCGATTTATCGTGACATAAGCTATCTGGAAGGTTTTTCCTTAAATGTTAAAGAGCTGAGTGATGTCGTCAGCATCAATGGTCATCTTGTCGGGTTGGATAAACTAGGTCATTTCTTTGCTGAGGGCTGGAAATATTTCGAGTTAACCCAGTATGATGGGCATACTGTTGATCAGGTCCTTGAGTGGGGCAAGGAGCAGGAGTCTGGGAAATTTGGTTATACAACTACCGGTATTTTTTCCTTTGCGGATCTTGCAGCTAACTTCAATGGCTGGCGTTTTTGGAATAGCGTTTTATTGAAACAAAATGATCCTTTAAAAGGAGCAGTTGCTAATTTTTTTAACAGGCCACATGTAAAGTGTGAAAGTCAGATTATTGCTTCTATCAAAAACAGAAGAATTGTCAGGGCCTGGGAATATAAAACCCGATTTGATTTGTCGGATTATGTAGATGGCTCCTGGGATGAAGGGAATAATTGTAACAGTTATGCAGATCCTGTTATTGAAGAAAAAGTTACATCACGAATCAAAAATGTTGCGCCCGACTTTACCTGTCCTTTTACAGCTGAGTACTGTTTAGCAGCTCAAAAAAAATATGGCTATTATGCAAAACATGTTTTGCATCCCTACTGCCTGATTGTCGATAAAAAATGAAAAAAGAAGGCATGTTTTGAAAATGTTTTTTCTTCACGGTCTGGATTCTTCCAGCAAAGGGACAAAAGGAAGGTGGTTTGCGAGACATTTTCCAGAGATGTGCATCCCGGATTTTCAGGGTGACCTGACGACACGGATCAGTGCGCTGGAGGCCCTGTGTCGTGGATGTAATAAGCTCGTTTTGGTTGGCTCAAGTTTCGGTGGGCTTATGGCCACCTGTTTTGCCATGCGCCATCCGAATAGATGTCAATCACTTGTCCTGCTGGCTCCAGCTCTGAATTTTCCGGAATTCTCTCCCCCGGAGGAGAAAATTGCGGTTCCCACAAGTCTTTGTATAGGGCGTCAGGACACGGTAACCCCTCCGGATAAAGTGCTTCCCCTTGCTCAACAAACTTTTTCAAAGTTGCAGATTTTCAGCTATGACGATGATCATATGCTTCATAACAGCTTTGAAGAACTGGACTGGGACAAGCTTCTGCATAAAAAATAACATGATTACCACCACTCCTCAGCCTACCCGCCTGAGGAGGAGTTGTTTCGTGTTGATTATATGGGCATCTGTGGCCTGGACGGCCGCAGCAGAGCCCCCAGGGATGGGTTTATGGCGTCCCATATAATCGACACGGAACAACTCCGGGTTACAAAGCTGAGTTTGAATGATAATCAGGAAAAATAATGGTGAAAGCTTCCAGGCATTAGTACGCAAATGGTTTGAAATATTCAGCGTAGCAGTCTTTCAGCTCTGTTCCTGCGAAAAATCCGAAACAACTCATTGGCGACAAGTGCTCCCAGTACCAGCAGGCCACCGCTCAGGGTGTGTATCGAGAGCTGCTCACCTGCCCATAACCACGCCCATGTCACACCGAAAATAACTTCGAGTTGTCCAAGCAGCGAGAGTTCGGGTGCCGAGAGTTCTTTCGTCAGACGAACAACGAGGAGACAGGGAGTGGCAAGCTGGAATATCCCCAGTAGTGAGAGGAGGCCAAGGTCGTGGGGAGATGCCTGGAATGGCCAGGCCAGGGGGAGCATTGCCAGGGTTGAAAGCATTGCACCGATTAATACCGCCTGCAGCATGTCTTGAACGGGTTTGTTATCGGGAGTGATGGTCCTGTCCAGGCCGATATGCTGGAGGAGTGTAAAGTTGATGGCTGCTGCGACAGGAACTCCAAGGGAAACCAGGGAACCGATCATGGAGAATGTTGCATCCTTGTCATACAGAAACATCCAAACAATTCCCAGGGCTGCAACTGCAATTGCCAGCCAGGTTGTCGTCGCCAGTCGGTGATGAAGGAAGAAGTGGGTGAAAAGTGCTGTGATCAACGGGCCAAGTGCCATGACGATTAGAACATTAGCCACCGTGGTGAGAGTGATTGCCACCATAAAGGCTGTAAACATGATAGACCAGCATATCCCTGAAATCCAGATAACCTTTGAAGGGTGCAGGAGTTTGCGCCATAGGCCGGGACCGCGTGTCAAGGTGAGGGCAAATGCGAGAGCGATGACGCAAAAACCGCTGCGCCAGAAGGTCACTTCGAAGCTCCTGGCTGTGTCAAGATGTCGTGTCACAACACCGGCCATGCTCCAGAGCAGGGTAACTACAATCATCAGAGATATGGCTTGGGGGCGTGACATGGCATTCAGAGAGTGAAAAGGTGTAAGCCAGGGTGCAGGGATTCTGTACTGTTTACTATCGCAAGAATCAGGCTTACAGTGTCTTCCATACGTAAAGTTTTTGAAGTCCGGCAACGTACGAACTCTTGTGCTTTACGTCAAGAATATTTACTACCGCTTAAAGGTGAGAATACTATGATAAAAAATAAAATCATTCTTTGCGTGTTTGTCAGCGTACTACTTTGTGCTCCTGCTGTTGCTGCTGATAAGGCAGTTTTTGCTGGTGGTTGTTTTTGGTGTATGGAGGCGGATTTTGAAAAGCTGGAGGGAGTGAGAGAGGTGATTTCCGGGTTTACCGGAGGTGTTTTGAAAAATCCCACCTATAATGGGAACCACGCTGGTCATGTTGAAGCTGTTGAAATTTCATATGATTCTGAAAAAATAAGCTATGAAGAGTTACTGGAATATTACTGGCACCATATCGACCCCTTCGATGCAGAAGGACAGTTTTGTGATAAGGGGGCAAGTTATGTGACGGCTATTTTTGTGGCTAATGATAAAGAAAGAGAGCTTGCTGAGCAGTCAAAGAACAGGATCGCACGCCAATTTCCCAACCAGAAAGTCGTCACTCCAATTTTAGCGCAATCAACCTTTTATCCTGTGCAGGGGAACGAAAGTAATCATCAGGATTACTACAAAAATAACCCGGTTCGGTATAAGGTTTATCGCTGGAATTGTGGTCGCGACAAACGTCTACAGGAAATTTGGAGGACGAGAGGCAATATTGATTGAAATTAATCTATTAGTGCGTCTCTAACGGCTCGTCCAAGTTGCATCATTGAATAGGGCTTTTTAATAAATCCGCTAACTCCATGCCTGAAGGCTTCTTTAACATCCTCATTTTCCGAGAAGCCACTGGTAATGATGGCCTTCTGCTCAGGGTGTATCTGCCTGATCTTGTCAAATGTTTGGCGGCCGTTCATGCCAGGTTCCATAAGCATATCGAGAACCAGAAGGTCAACCGTGTTCTTCTCACAAAAGGAGAGGGCCAACTCTCCTGAGGCGACAGAAATAACTTTGTAACCAAGAGTTTCCAGCATCTGAGTTCCAATCTCCCGTAACTGTGGTTCGTCATCAACGAGCAGAACAGAACTTCCATTCCCTTTGATATCTTGCAGGGTGTCATCGTCGATTTTGGCATGTTTCTTCTCTGTGGTTAGAGGAAAGAACAGCTGAAAGCAGGTTCCCTCGTTAGTGCTTTCCACTGATACTCCACCATCATGCTCTTTCATGGTATTCCAGACTACGGTCAGGCCAAGCCCGGTGCCACTCCTTCCCATGACTTTCCTGGTGTAAAATGGTTCAAAGATGCGTTCCAGGTCTTTGTCATCAATGCCGGGCCCGTTATCCTGTACGCTTAACACCCCATATTCACCGGGGTGAATATGATATCTGGTTGCGGTCTCGTTATCGATGGTTTTGTTTTCCGTAATGATACTGACCGTACCAGTCGCATCAACCGCTTCGCTTGCATTGGTTACCAGGTTCATGAGACATTTCTTAACATGTACAGAAGAGCAGAGAATGGGAGAATGAATGGCTGCGAGTTTTTGCTGATAGGTGATTTGCTGGTGCAATGATTGAAGCGTGTCAAACTCGGGAGAGCCGAGATACTCCTGGGTCAATGTGGTCAGATTGTGAACTGTTCTACTGGTGGCTACGCCACGGGCGACGGTGAGCAAGTCAGCGACTACAGCTGCAGCCCTTGAACCAGAGTCCTGAATGGCCTCAAGTGGTTTTCTCAGCTTGCTGTCTTTAGGTAAGTCGTAGAGTATCAACTCTGAATAGCCGGTAACTCCTGAGAGAATATTGTTGAGGTCGTGGGCCACTCCTCCGGCCATCAGGCCTATGGATTCCATCTTCCTGGCCTGGTGAAGTTTTTCTGCGATGTGTTTTTTTTCCAGGAAGTCCAGCTCGATCTGTTTTTGTTGGATTTTCTGTTTCCTGCTAAATCGGTTGTGAATCCCGATGGTCATCCACCAGATAAGGATGATAATGGACAGCAGAATAATGCTTGAGTTTAGGATAACCATGTTCAGGGTATTCTTTTTTGACAGAATTGAGGCATGGGCAGCACTTAATTCGAGCAAATGGACGTTTTTGTGAATGAGAAGAAGCGTATTAAGATCATCAATGGCGGGATGGACCACGTTCAATTCGTACTTTTGTAACCTTTTCATGTTCATTTCTGGGCCGGGCTGAGAAAAGAATTCAACGGCTTTGCTTAAAGTGTTGATTTTTACTAGTAATTCCTCTGCGGCTTTTTGTTCTTTCAAGCCGATATGTTTCTCATGGAGAAGATGAATTTCTCCCTGTTCCCGCAGCAGGTGAGTTGCCGTCTGCAGGCGCTCGAGGGATTCGGGGTCCTTGTCTTTTGCGATAGCGCAATGGAGGGAGTAATGGCCTATGTCGGAGGCGTGATTGGCCATCTCGACCATGGCAATGGCCCCGGGTGTGATGTCTGAGATAATTTCCCGAAGAACCCCTTCCCCTTTTCTGGAGTGCCAAAAAAGGAAAATATTACTTATGATGATCAATCCGCAAATGACGATAAAACCAAGGTGGAGATTTTTTTTCATCGATGCGCCATTGAATCAGGTTTTGAGAGTGAACATTATTGTCAGTACGTATTGTTTGACGTGTGAAGTGCTTATTTTCTCTGGGATGTAGGAGAGAGTGGGCTCAGTAAGCATATCTTCACCATTCAAGGATATCGCTTCTCTCACGGGAAATCCAGAGAATTATATTGAGGTGAACAGGGTAAGATGGTTCTGTTAAAAAGATACCTTTGTTTGACATAAGCGTGCTTTTGTGTCAGACCTTCTTTTTTTTATATGCAATCCGATCACTTGATGGTTTGTTGCTACAGTGCAGGGAGTTTTGTTAAAGGAGAATCGGGCAGGGTGGCGGAAAAAATTGAAAACACTTTTATGAAATTAAGCGAGCTGGGATTGGATCGCTGGTTCATCGATCAGGCAGGGGAGTTTTGTGAATCCGGGCAGCAGATTGCTCGGGTAACGGTGGTTGACCGTGGCTGGTATACTGTGAGAAACGAAGATGGTGAAGTGCTTGCCAGGGCAACGGGGCGTTTCCTGCACTCCACCGAATCGACCTGCGATATGCCATGCGTCGGTGATTGGGTTTGTCTGCGTTATCAAGATGATGGAAGTGCTGCGACCATTCATGCGATGTTGCCAAGAAAATCCTTTCTGCAGCGGAAATTTGCTGGAAAAAGAGTTGAGTTGCAGATGATTGCAGCCAATGTTGATGCAGCCTTTATTGTTCAATCCTGCAATTATGATTTTAATGTGAGTAGACTTGAACGCTATCTGGTTATGGTGAATGAAGGTCGTGTCGAACCACTGCTCATTCTGAGTAAAACCGATCTGGTCAGTGCAGATGAACTGGAAGAATTAATAGCTGAAATTCGTCGGGCGGGGATCAACACCAGAATTATTGCAATCAGTAATATAACCGGATCAGGTTTAGAGGAGATCAGGGAGGTTATGGATTGTGGCAGGACGTACTGTATCGTAGGCTCCTCAGGAGTAGGGAAATCCACCCTGATTAATCGGCTCACCGGGGACGACAGCTTGAAAACAGGAGCAGTTGGTGATTCGGGTGAAGGGCGACATACAACCGTGCGTCGCCAGCTTATTGTTCTTGAGCAGGGTGCAATGTTGATTGATACACCCGGAATGCGGGAAGTCGGACTTCTCGGGGTCAGCGAAGGAATGGATGATAACTTTGACGATATTCAGGAGTTGTCACTGAGTTGTCGTTTCTCCAATTGCAGCCACACAAGTGAACCGGGATGTGCCGTTGTGAAGGCAATAGAAGAGGGGGATTTACAGGAGGAGCACTTTCAGAACTATTTGAAGTTGAAGATGGAATCGGACTGTAATGCGCTCTCGTACGCCGGTAAGCGGAAAAAGAAAAAGACTTTGTAGCCTCAAAGTAGCACCTGGTCTTTACAACAAGAACATGTACAGGCTCTGTCGTATTCGTATACAGAGTAGTCAGGGGGCTGAATCTCCCACGACAGAGTTGCGCTGCTGTGGAAGAGTCAGCCGGCTGGAAGCGCCGGGTAATGAATTATTGTTCATCCAATATTTCATCTACCCAGGAAAGAGCTGCAGCGACCTTGGGAAAACCGATGGTTGAAATGAGGAGGAGAAGGGTATGCTGCAGTTCTTCTTCGCTTGCTCCAGCATGCAGTGCCCGTCTGGCATGAGAGTTGACGGACCCTATTGATCCCAGGGAAGCGGCAACGCCAAGTTGGATAAGCTCTGAGGTCTTGTTGTCCAAGGGGCCGGCTTTACGGACTGTGGAACCAAGATTCTGCACAGCATCCAGAACTTTTGGAAAACGTTTTTGCAGACGACGGTAATGTTTTGGACCTCTTTTTTTAGACATGATGCATCTCCTTTGAATGATGGTTATGGACAGGGGAATATCCCCGGTTTGATTTTGAACTTTTCTGTTATTTCTGTTATTTCTGTTTTGAAAGATTTTCCTCTTTTTCCAATAGTTCTTCGAGGAAGCTTCCGTCAATCTTTTCCTTTTGGAGCAACTCCATGGCGGCTTTTTCCAGCACGGCTCTTTTTGCAGCAAGAAGGGTCAGTGCTATTTCATATTGTTGGTCAATAATGTTGCGTACTTCTCCGTCAATCAGTCGAGCAGTGTCATCACTGTATTCTCCTCTGCTGTTCCGACTGAGGTCGGGGCCAAGAAACATTCCCTGGGGTTCACCTTTGTAGTAGACCTGTCCAGTGTTTTCACTCATACCATATTCTTTCACCATGCTGCGGGCAATATCAGTCGCTTTGGCCAGGTCATTATGGGCACCAGTGGAAATATCGTTAAAAATCATTTCTTCAGCTGCCCGGCCTCCCAGCAGTATGGCAATTTTCCCCAGCAGTTCTGTTTTTGTCATCAGAAAGCGGTCTTCCGTTGGAACCTGCATGGTGTATCCAAGGGCGGCAATACCACGAGGAACGATGGTGATTTTTTTTACCGGATCGCTTCCCGGGATTGACAGGGCCACCAGGGCATGGCCCAGCTCATGGTAGGCGACAATTTTTCGCTCGTTGGGGTTAATGAGGCGATTCTTTTTTTCAAGACCCGCAGTGATTCGCTCGATGGCTTCCTCAAACTGTTCTTTTTCGACAGTGCTCTTCCTGGCTCGGACTGCAAGCAAGGTAGCCTCATTTACGAGATTTGCAAGATCCGACCCGACCATTCCAGGGGTCATGGATGCGAGCTCCTCAATATCTATTATCCCAAGTTTTTTGACTTTTTTGAGGTGCACATTCAGTATTGCCATGCGCCCCTGTTTGTCTGGCCTGTCAACGAGAACCTGACGGTCAAAACGTCCAGGTCGCAGCAGAGCAGGGTCGAGAACCTCCGGGCGATTGGTTGCAGCCATAAGAATCACTCCGATGTTGGGATCAAAGCCATCCATCTCGACGAGAAGTTGATTCAGCGTCTGTTCTCTTTCATCGTGGCCAGAAATGCCACTAAAACCCCGTGCCTTCCCCAGTGCATCAAGCTCGTCAATAAAAATGATGCAGGGTGCATTCGCATTGGCCTGATCAAAAAGATCTCTAACCCTGGCGGCCCCCATGCCGACAAAGAGCTCAACAAACTCGGAGCCGCTTATGCTGAAAAAAGGTACATGACTTTCTCCGGCCACAGCCTTGGCAAGCAGGGTTTTTCCGGTACCCGGCGGGCCAACCAGGAGCAGTCCCTTGGGGAGTGAACCGCCGTACTCGAGATACTTTTCAGGATTCTTGAGAAAGTCTATTATGTCAAGTAGCTCTGCTACTGCTTCATCAACACCGGCAACATCGTCGAAGCTGATACCGATATCATCCTGCTTATGCACCTTGGCTTTGTTTTTTCCAAGAGTCATAAAGCCAGGTTGTTGGGCTGTTAAGCGCTTGATAAGAAAAAACCAGATTCCCACAAAGAGAAGAACAGGTATGGTCCATGACAGTATGTCTCGCAAAAGTGTGGATTCGATGGTGGCGGAATACTTCACATTATATTTGTCCAGGAGTTCGGAGGTCTCAGGGTCAACTCGAACTGTTCGAAAATATGTTTCTTTGTCGGAATCACTTTCGGGTTTTAACAGGCCTTGAATCTGATTTGTCGTGATCGAGACCTCTGCAATCTGATCATTTTTGAGTGCCTGAACAAATTGGCTGTAGGGGATTGTCTGGACACGATGCACAGAAGCCAGATAATCCTGAAGAAGCAGCACGATCCAGACACCGATAACAAAGTACCAGATAGATATTTTATGATGCTGTTCTATTTTCATTGTTCACCTTTTGATGGTTTTCCTGTGATGTCCTGGGTGAGCATAAAAGGCAGTCTCCGATGGCTCAATACTATTCTATCACATAGTCGAGGGAAGCAGGAAGGATTCCAGCTGAATATTATGAAAATAAAGGTTTTCCAATGGGATAAGGGGAACAGAATTTGCGGTAGAGATTCATTAGCGCTTTGTGAGTTCCCTTGACAAGGATGTTGAGCGACTGATACTATTCATACATGAAGATACAGATTGTACGGCTACCTCTTTTGTTTCTTGTACTGCAGATCCTGAGTGGTTGTGCCGGGATGATTGCAGATTCATTTATGCGCCCTGCGATAACAAATTTGCAGCAGCAGACAGATATTGAACTTGTCTGTGAAGGAACTCCAGCGATTCTGCTGATGATCGACTCCATGGTTGCTTCTGATCCGGAGAACAAGGATCTGCTGATGACGGCAACTAAGGCCTTCAGTGGTTATGCCGCGGCACTGGATGCGTGCAACAAGCCGCATCGGGCAGCCATGGTCAGTGTCAAGGCCAGACGATACGGTCTGTCCCTGTTGTGGCCGAATAGTGATCTTCATATACTTGCAACGCTCCCCCTGCCTGATTTACAGAAACGTCTGGCGGGTTTGAGTGACAGTGATGTCGATTCTTTGTTTTGGGCTGGTAACGGCTGGGGAACCTGGATCTTACATCAGCAGGGAACGCCTGCATCCCTGGCACAGCTGATCCGGGTTGAACAGATAATGCTGCGTGTTCTCGAGTTGGATGAGAGGTATTATTACGGTGCCGCCCACCTCTTCCTTGGCGCCTATTACGGTTCTAAACCGCCACTTTTGGGCGGCGACTTTGAGAAAAGCCGTCATCATTTCGAACGGGCTCTTGGCTTCAGCAATAGAGAATATCTTCCGGGGCTTGTCTTGTATGCTGAGACCTATGCGCGGATGTCTTTTGATCGTGAACTGTTCAGCAGTCTCCTCCAGGAGGTTCTTGATTTTCCGCTTGAGAGCAGGCCGGACCTGGGCCTTGCCAATCAACTTGCCAAACTGAAAGCACGTGAACTGCTTGGTGGAGTAGAAGAGTATTTTTAGTATGTTAAAAAACCAACTCCGAGTCATTCGAGCCAGGAGAGTTATATGTATCAACTGAAACGAGCTATCCAGATTCTGATCCCTTTCTTAATGGCATTATGCTTTTGTACTCAGCTGCAGGCCAGCACGAAATATCTCTTCAAAGTTGCAAGCATTGCCCCGGAGGGTAGTATCTGGACAAAACGCTTCCGCGATTTTGCCGCAGAAGTGAACGAGCAAAGCAACGGGGAGGTGGCGTTTAAGGTATACTCGGGCGGGATCATGGGAGATGATCAGGCGATGTATCGTAAGCTACGGGTTGGACAGCTCAATGGTGGTGGCTTCACCATGACCGGTATTGGTAATGTGGTGCCGGATTACCGAATCATGGGGGTACCCTTTTTTTTTCGATCCTATGAGGAGGTTGATTATGTGCAACAGGGACTTATGCCTCTTTTTCAGAAGGCCTTTAATAAAGAAGCTCTGGAACTTATTGCCATGACCGAAGTGGGCTTTGTCTACTCCATGTCCACCACACCTGTCTCCACTCTCAGTGGGCTGAAAAAGAGTAAGGTATGGGCTCCGGAAGATGATCCCGTGAGTGCGACCTTTCTTCAAACTTTGGATATTACGCCACTGCCATTGAGTATTCCCGATGTCCTCACATCCCTGCAGACAGGAATGGTGGAGACGGTATTTAACTCTCTGTATGGAAATATTGTTCTGCAATGGTTCACCAAAACGAAATATATATCGGATATTCCCTTTGGCTATGCCTATGGTGCCATCCTGCTGGATCGCAAAAAATTTTCCCGTCTTCCGGAGTCGTACCAGGTAATGATACGAGAGACAGCGGGGAAACATTTTGGAATGCTCATCGCTGACACCCGTAAAAGTAACCTGGAATCAAGACAGGTACTGGTGGATAATGGCGTTGCTTTTATTCCTCCTGAGCCTGCAGATGTACTTGTCCTTAATGACAAACATGATGAAACTGTCCGTCGATTGCAGGGTACTGCTTTCAGTGAAGAGATTTATCAGGCGGCTGTGAAACTACTTAATGAGTATCGAAACCGACAAGATAAATAAGTGACAGAGAGTACCTAACCGGACGTGGGGGATGTATGGACATCAGGCAGGTTGCACGTCAGATCGGGGTTTTTGAAAAACGACTTGTGGACGGTCTGCTCTGTATCCTCCTGCTGGCGATGATTTTTCTTGCTTGTCTGCAGATTGGTCTGCGGACATTTTTTTCGAGCGGTCTGCTCTGGGCTGACCCACTGCTGCGTTATCTGGTTATATGGTGTGGCATGTTCGGGGCGGTTGTGGCGACCAGAGAGAAAAAACATATTGCCATTGATGTACTAGGCTACCTGGCGGCCGAGCGTATTAAACCCTGGATAGGACTCCTGATAGATTTTTTTTCATCTCTTGTTGCGGCTGCTCTTACCTGGGCGGCCATTCTTTTTGTTCGTAATGAGTTTTCTTTTGGCAGTATCCCCCTTTTGAGTATTCCTTCCTGGGGCTGGGCCCTGGTCTTTCCCTTGGGGTTTGGTCTGATTACCCTGCATTTCCTTGCGGCAATAAGCGCAGATATAAAAACACTTGTCTCTTCTCAACGGAAAACTGAGCCAGGGAGAGAAAAGTGAATATTTTAAAAGGAGTCATTCTAGGTCTGGCCCTTCTTGGCAGCCCCTTGTTTATAGTTATCTCTGCCGTGGCCCTGCTGTCTTTTTACAGTGTGGATATTGATATCTCGGTTGTAATCATCGAGATGTCACGTCTGATCGATACGCCACTCTTGCTTGCTCTGCCTCTCTTTATTTTTGCGGGCACCATTTTGTCCGATAGTGGAACTCCAAAGCGTCTCCTCGGTCTGTCCAATGTATTGCTGGGGTGGCTTCCTGGCGGGCTTGCTCTGATTGCACTTATAGTCTGCGCGGTATTCACCGCATTTACCGGTGCCTCGGGAGTGACCATTTTTGCTCTTGGCGGGCTGCTCCTTCCGGCACTTCTCAAGGATGGTTATACAGAAAAATTTTCTCTTGGCCTTATTACCTCATCGGGTAGTCTGGGATTACTGTTCCCGCCAAGTTTACCCCTTATCCTCTATGGGGTTATCGCCGAGGTACGGATAGATCATCTCTTTCTTGCAGGTATCCTGCCGGGTATCCTGATGCTGCTTTTGCTGGTTGCCTATTCCGTCTACAGAAGTCCGTCCAGAAAGGTGCAGGAAAGACAGATTAATGGTAAGCAGATACTTGCAGCCCTCAGGGAGACAGTATGGGAACTGCCTCTGCCTTTTATAGTCCTTGGAGGGATTTATGGCGGTTTTCTGGTGGCAGGCGAGGCTGCTGCTATAACCGCTCTGTATGTATTGGTGGTTGAGGTGTTTATCTATCGAGACATAAAACTGCAGCAGTTACCCGGAATCATGGTGAAGTCCATGATGCTTTTCGGTGGTATTCTGGTTATTCTTGCAGCCTCCATGGCTACAACCAATTTTCTGGTGGATCAGGAGGTGCCCATGCGCCTCTTCGAATTTATCCGCAACTATATCTCCAGCAAGTACACATTTCTCCTGCTGCTGAACATCTTTCTCCTTGTTGTCGGCTCCATGCTGGATATTTTTTCAGCGTTGGTCCTTATTGTGCCGCTTATTGTTCCGATTGCCAGAGGCTATGAAGTCAATCTGATTCATCTCGGCATAATTTTTCTCACCAACCTCCAGATCGGCTACTGTACACCGCCAGTGGGACTCAATCTTTTTCTGGCCAGTTACCGCTTTGAACGACCTGTGATCCAGCTCTACAGTGCCACCTTGCCATTTCTGGCACTGTTGATGCTTACTCTGGTTATTATTACGTATTTCCCCCTGTTAAGTCTTTTTCTTGTCCAGTTGTTGGGATGAGTGGCAGGGAAAAAGGAGGAGTAATGGCAAGTAAACATGGTGTGCACGCTGGTTTCCTTTCGGCCCTGACTCTTCTCTTTACCTTTTTAATTTTACATTCTGAAAATGGATGGGCCCAACCTGGAGCTTCTTCCGCTTTTATTCTTGAGGTCAGGGGAGCAATCGGACCGGGGGTAAGTGATTTTGTGAGACGCGGTCTTGAAAAAGCTGATAGAGAAAAAGCCGAAATCGTTATCCTGAAGCTTGATACCCCGGGAGGACTCGATATGGCCATGCGGGAGATTGTCAAGGATGTCCTGGCCTCTCCTGTCCCGGTGGTGAGCTATGTTGCTCCAGAAGGAGCACGGGCTGCAAGTGCTGGAACCTATATCCTCTATGCAAGCCATGTGGCAGCCATGGCTCCGGCCACAAACCTTGGTGCTGCTACTCCGGTGACCATAGCAGGGATGCCGGATATGGAAGGGAAAGGGGAGCAGCAGGATGATGGTACGGGAGGGGAGAAGAACCTGCAGGGCTCGCAAAATGCCATGAAGAACAAGATGGTCAATGACGCTGAGGCCTATATAGTATCCCTCGCAGAAAAACATGGAAGAAACAGGGAATGGGCGGCAAAAGCGGTGCGGGAGGCTGTGAGTCTAGGTTCAGCAGAGGCTTTACGTCTGGGGGTCGTCGATTTTGTGGCAGACAATATCGATGATCTTCTGGCCCAGATTGATGGAAAGGAGGTGATACTCGCCACAGGAAGCAGGCAACTGGATACAAGTGATCTTCGTCTGGTGCATATGGAAAAAGACTGGCGTACCAGGTTGCTTATGGTGATAGGTGATCCTAATATCGCCTATATGCTGATGCTTCTCGGTATGTATGGCCTTTTCTTTGAACTGGCCAATCCCGGTTCTGTTCTGCCGGGTGTACTGGGTGGTACTGCTTTGCTCCTTGCCCTCTACGCCTTTCAGATGCTCCCGGTGAATTATGCAGGACTTGCACTTATTGTCCTCGGGCTCTCCTTTATGGTGGCAGAAGCTTTTACCCCCAGTTTTGGAGTTCTGGGGCTGGGAGGACTGGCAGCATTTGTGTTTGGATCCATCATTCTGATGGACGAAAAAAGCCTGCAGATATCTCTTGTTCTTATCGGCAGTACCGGGCTGTTCTCATTCGTCTGTATCCTCTGGATTCTCGGCGCTCTGTTGTCAATAAGACGTAAAAGGGTGATCACGGGTGAGGAGCAGATGCTCGACAGCATCGGTGTGGCCATGGACGATTTTACAGAAGACGGACGGGTCTGGATCCTTGGGGAATCATGGCAGGCCAACAGTACAGCTCCCCTGAAAAAGGGGGAAAAAGTCAAAGTTCTCAGGCAGGATGGCTTGTGTCTTTCCGTTACACCTTTACAGGAGGTAGAATGATATGATCACTGTGCCCATTATTGTTTTTCCAATCGGGCTGCTTGTAGCCCTGGTAGCACTTTCATTTAAGATTGTTCCGGAGTATCAGCGTCTGGTGGTTTTCTTTCTTGGTCGATTTCAGGAAGTTAAACAACCTGGCTTGAGACTGGTTGTCCCCGGGATTCAGCAGATGCGTCGGGTGGATTTACGGGTAATCACCATGGATGTGCCAAGTCAGGATGTTATTTCCAGAGATAACGTTACGGTACGTGTTAACGCGGTCCTGTATTTTCGGGTTGTTGATCCGGAAAAAGCGATTATTCAGGTCGAGGATTACTATAATGCCACCAGTCAACTGGCTCAGACAACTCTGCGCTCGGTACTAGGGCAGCATGATCTTGACGAGATGTTGGTGGAAAGAGAAAAGATGAATGCGGATCTCCAGCAGATCATCGACAAGCAGTCTGATGCCTGGGGTATTAAAGTCAGTAACGTAGAGATCAAACATGTGGATTTGAATGAGAACATGGTGCGTGCCATTGCCAAACAGGCCGAAGCGGAACGGGAACGGCGGGCAAAGATAATCCACGCGGAGGGAGAACTGCAGGCCTCTGAGAAACTCCTGGCAGCTGCAAATGTCATCTCGCAGAATCCGCAGGCCCTGCAGCTCAGATATCTGCAGACTCTCAATGATATCTCCAACGAGAATACCACCACTATTGTTTTTCCCTTGCCCATCGAAACAATCAAAGGATTGTTTGAGAAGGCACCGGTAAAGTTTTGATGTATTCTTGAAGATAAAAGTTTCCTGAAACGGGAAATGATGAGTCACGTTTTGACAGAAAAAAACAGAGAGCGGATAGGGCGTATATGACACTGGATCATAAAAAGCTTGCGGTTATTCACATCGTCAAGCGGGAGTTGGACCTGAGTGATGACGATTATCGGGATATTCTGGAGCGTGAGACTGGTGTCCGCTCAGCAAAAGATCTGGATGAGAAGGGGTTCAGGCGTTTGATGCGTGCCTTTGCAGCAAGTGGTTACTATCGTATCAACAAGCACGGTCTTACGCTGCGACAGAAAATGTATATTGGCCACCTGGCCGACGATCTAGGCTGGGATGAAGAACACCTGAAAAACTTTTTGAACAAATATTACCATAAGCAAGAGATCGAAAGGCTGACAAAGGGGGAGGCGAGTAAAGTGATTGAGTCACTAAAGAATATACTTAAACGTGAATGAGCAGGTATCTATCTTTTTTATAACAGGAAATTGAATGAATAATCGACTGCAGGAACTACTGGCTAAACTGAAGCAGCTTGAAGAAGAACTGCTCATTGAACTGCAAAAAAAAGAACAGGAGTATTTTTACGAGATCCATAATAAAAAGGTTCTTTTTAAACGGGAAGTCAGAGAGAAAAACAGACGTCTTGCCAAGACTATCCGGCGCTATCTTGGTGATGCCTCCCTTCTAAACATACTTACGGTACCGATAATATGGGCTTGTCTGGTTCCAGCCCTGTTCATGGATCTGGTGGTTTCTCTCTTTCAGCTGAGCTGTTTCCCTATCTATTCCATTCCCAGGGTCAGGCGCAGTGATTACTTTATAGTTGATCGTCAATATTTAAGTTATCTGAATGTGATTGAAAAAATTAACTGTTGCTACTGTGGCTATTTCAACGGACTGATAGGATATGTTCAGGAAATAGCTGCTAGAACAGAACAATACTGGTGTCCTATAAAGCATGCACAACGAGGGAAAGTGCAGCATAGCCGTTATGAAAAATTTCTGGATTACGGTGATGCCATGGGGTTTCGAGAGAGAAACAGTGTAATCCGCAGGGCTTTTGATGACCTTGATACCACGCAATCAGACAAAAATGACGGAGAGAAACACGGTGCTCAGCCCGGCGAAAAATAAAAGAGTAATTTTCTTTTTGATCCTGCTGTTGCTGATGTTTGGCAATTGGCTGTCCAATGGCTTATCACAACCATTGCAGGAGGTGAAAATCGGTGTACTGGCCAAGCGGGGTCCTGAAATAGCTCTTAAAAAATGGTCGGCAACGGCGGATTACCTGTCCCAGGCACTTCCTGGGTATCGTTTTCAGATTGCAGCCCTTGATTTTACGGAAATCCATGCAGCTGTTCAAGAAGGAACAATTGACTTTGTGCTCGCCAACTCGGCATTTTATGTGGAACTGGAAAAATTGTATGGGGTCAAGCGGATAGCAACTCTTCTCAACCAGGACAGCTCCGGTCGGCAGACCACCATGTTTGGCGGGGTAATCCTGGCCCGCTCTGACAGAGAGGATATCCGGGAAATTCGGGATCTGAAAGGGAAAAGCTTTATGGCCGTGGAGCAGCGTTCTTTTGGGGGCTGGATCATGTGCTGGCGGGAGCTGCATCGAATGGGGCTTGAGCCGGAAAAATTTTTCTCCTCACTGCAATTTGGCCAGACTCATGATGCTGTTGTGGCGGCAGTTCAAAGGGGAGACGTCGATGGAGGTACTGTCCGGACTGACACTCTGGAGCGGATGGCTGAAGGGGGTGATATCAATCTGGATGATTTTCATATTCTCAATGAGCAGCAGGTGGAAAACTTTCCTTTCAGGATAAGTACTTCTCTTTACCCCGAATGGCCCTTCGCGGCCGTGAAAGACACTTCTCTTGACCTGGCTCGCCAGGTTGCCTCGGCTTTACTGGCTATGAAGGCAGATGCCCCGGCAGCCATTGCAGGAAAAAGTGCCGGCTGGACCGTGGCACTGAATTACCAGCCCGTTCACGATTGCCTTATGGAGCTACGTATAGGACCCTATTCGGATTTTGGTTATTTCAGCTTTTATGATGTAGTGAAAAAGTACTGGCTGCAGCTTGTTCTTCTGTTCCTTTCTTTTACCATTGTTGTATTGACTTCTCTTTATATTCTCCGGCTCAATCGGAGGATCAGGCAGAAGAAAGAGGAAGTTGATGAGTTGAACAGAACTCTTGAGGCTAAGGTCCTGGAACGTACCAGAAAGGTAAACAGCCTTCTTGACCAGGAACTGTACCTTCGTGAAATAATGGAAACAATCGCTGAGGTGAATGGCCTCCTTATCTCAGCAACAGATATGGATATGCTGTTACAGGAGGCTTGCCGGGTAATGGGGGAACATGGGCATTACGCCTATAGCTGGATCGGTTTGTTGGAAAACAATGTGGTGAGCAGAGTTTTTACCAGCGATGACTCTGTCAGGTTTCCGAGTGATCCTCCTTATGATCCGATGGATACCGAGGATTCTTTTTCATTAACACCCGCTGCGCATTGTATGGCAAAGAACCAAACGGTGGTTGTGCGACAGAGCAGTACTGTCAGTACTGTTTCTCCCTGGCTGGATCTGGCTGAAGTTACGGAATATCAATCTGTTATCTCTTTGCCTCTTCGTGCCGATCAGTACAGCTCACCGTTGGGTGCTTTCAGTGTTTACACTCTGCGACTGGAGGGGTTTGAAGAGGAAGAAATTGCCATGCTCGAGGAGCTCGCCGGTGATATCGGTTTTGCTATCAATGCCTTCAGACAGAAAGAGCAGGTCGCAAAGCTAGAGAGAGAACGCACTGAAAATTACGAAGAGACTATTCTCTCCTTTGCCAATATTATTGATCACAGAGACACTTATACTGCCGGACATACCACACGGGTAGCCCATTACTGTAAGCTGCTCGCCAGGGAAATGGGCCTTGGAGAAGAAGAAACAGGGATCCTGCAAAAGGCAGCCGTTCTTCATGATATTGGTAAAATTGCCACGCCGGATAGTGTTCTGCTTAAACCCGGTAAGCTTTCCGACCTGGACTATGATCTTATTAAGCTCCATGCGCTGGCAGGATATGAGATACTCTCGGGTATCGGGATGTATGAAGATCTGGCAGTGATCATACGGCACCACCATGAGCGATATGACGGAATGGGCTACCCGGATCATCTTTGCGGGGAGGGCATCCCACTTCTATCCAGGGTTCTTACTGTCGCCGACGCTTTCGATGCTATGACAACCAATCGTATTTACAAGCCAAGAAAGGCTATTTCTGAAGCGCTACAGGATTTGCAAAGACTTAGCGGAAGTCAGTTTGACCCCGCTGTTGTAGCTGCAGCCCTCAATGTGCTCAGGGATGTGGAGGTGCCAAAAGCCATTTCTCAGTTGCCAATAACACAGATGGAGCAACGCCGTTTTTCCTATTTTTTTAATGATAAATTGACAAGTTTATACAACGAAGATTACCTCCAGATTATTCTGCAAAACAATAAGGATCTCCATGAATACCACTGTTTGCATAGTATTCACGTAAAAAAACTCCAGCAGTATAACCAGCATCAGGGATGGGAATCTGGGAACATTTTGATGCAGAGGATTGCACTTGAGCTGGAGGAAACCTTTCCTGAAACCCTGCTGTTTAGAGCACATGGCCAGTATTTTATAATAATTTCCAGAGAACATTTTGAAATCAATGCGGCAGAGCTGTCGTTTGCCTGTCTCAAGGAGACCGGGGTGGCTTTTGAGCTGGATCACCTTGATTTGCAAAAAGACACTGTCTATACTATTAATAATATGGATAAATTTATAGTTCAGTCAGGGGAAGACTAGAAACGACGCTTCACAAGCCCTGTTTTGATATAAAACTGTTTGGTCAATGTTTCCTTGTGGTGATAAAATATAAGCAGTCAAAGAAAAAAAGCAGGGTGTCAAAAAGTTACAAACCCAGAGGAGGGCAATCATGACGACATTTTCCAAAATTTTGCTGCCGATTGACTTTACCGAGTGTTCTACTGCTGTTTTGTCTCACGCCAAACTGATGAAAGAGAAATTCGATGCTGATATCTATCTCCTTTACGCTATGCCGGGTTCCGAGCAGTACAAGGGGCTCAATATGGACTCTGAGTGGCTTGTCAATTATGGGCACTCTCTGAAACGGGAAGCAGAGAATGCCATGGAGAACTTTATTAATCAGCATATGCAGGGCTTTGAGCCGAAAAAGGCTGTGGTGAGAATAGGTGAAGTTGTTACAGAGACTGCCACCTATGTGGACGAAGAGGGTATTGATCTGATCATAACAGCGAGTCATGGGTGTCGCACCGCAGAGAACAGGATATATGGTTCAATCGCCGAGGGAATAAGTCGTGAATCGGGGTGTCCGGTGATGATTGTTCACCCCTGATGGTGGGCAGAAAAATAAAACATCCCAAACCTGGTTCGGGATACAGGGTGACTCGGTGTCGGGGAATGGCGTTACATGTTTACCAAAGAGAATAAAACCCATTTTCACCGTGCCTGGATCAGGTTGATTTTTGCCTATCTGTCTGCATTCTTCCTCAGTTTTGCAGTTGGATCTTTCCTCATACAAATCATGGGGATGTCCCCGGAAACACTGTTTGAGTTTTCTACTAAACGTGTTTCCTATGCCTTCCCAGTATTTCAAGCTGGAACAGAACTCGGAGTTGATCTGGGGCTTGTGTTGTTTTTCTGGAACAGCCTGGCCTCTATCATTACTATTTCATTTCTCTATACTGCACCGCTCTTTAATCCCCGGGACACCCTCCTTTTTCCACAAACGATACGGAAGATGCTCTGTGGCAGAAGAAGAATGAAACTACTCTGTTTTCTCCCGGGATGCTTGAAGTTTGAAGAAGAGTCGCTTCGCAGGGTCTATGTGTGGCTGATGGTACCCTGGTTGGGAATGATACTGCTTGGTATGGAAAGTGGGCTGACCGTTTCAACGTCAAGCTATGCGTTTGGATCCTATGGCGTAGGCTTTCTTTCCCTGATCCCCCACGGCGTAGTGGAAATTCCGACCATTGCCCTTGCCGGAGCAGTCGTGTTTGCCGTACATCTGGTAATCAAAAAAGAATCGGTGGAAAAGAATTCGGAAGAAATATTTGCATTTATTAATAGTTTTAAACAGGAGGTTCCTTTGAGACGAATAGTCCTGTTCGTCATGTCTTTTTTGTTTGTTGCCGGGCTGGTTGAAGGTCACATCACACCGAAAATCCTGGATGCTCTGGTTCAATAATTGAGTCACCTGTTCTAAGGGGTGACCGTGTCAATTAGGAGAGATCCTTCTGCTTCCTAAATGAAAACGTCGTTATGAAGATACCTGTGAAAACCAGCACCATCCCCTGGACATGATAGCCCAGTAGAACCTCTTCTAAAAAAACAATTGCCAGGATGGTACTGAATACCGGCATCAAATGGATAAAAGGCCCAGCCCGGTTTGCCCCCACCTCCCTGATTGCCCGGGTCCAGCAGATAAATGCCAGAATTGAGGCAAACAGAGCTACATAGCTGATGGTCAGTATGGTCTCAATATTTATTTGTATGTGTTTGCCACTCTGTATTTCAAACAGATAACAGGGCAGAAGAAACACCAGTCCCGTCAGCATAATACCGGTCAAGTAGGTGATGGGATGCAGGCCTGCCGGATAATGTCTCAAGTTTGCTGAGTAAAAGGCCCAGACAAGAGCTGCCACCAGTACCAGCAGGTCACCCTGGTTAAATGTCAGTTGCTGCAAGGTGTTTATGTTCCCCTTTGCAATGATTAACAGAACACCGCTTAAAGAAATAAAGACTCCGATGGACTGTCTCATGCTCAATGGTTCCCGGTAGATTAGTAAAGATATGAGAACGATGATTATCGGTATACAGGAGTTTACCAGAACAGCATTAATTGCTGTGGTCGATTGCAGGGCGAGATAGATGAAAGTATTGAATCCGGCAACTCCCAGGATCCCCTGCCAAAGCATAAACCGCCGATGTTGAATCAGAAGTTTTCGTTGTTCGTAGACGCGTCGCAGGCCAAAGGGGGCAATGATCAGTAAGGCCAGAGTCCAGCGCCAGAAGGCGAGGCTTACCGGTGGAATCTCGGCATGCATGCCTCGACTTAAGACAAAGTTCCCAGACCAGAAAAGGGCACTTAGGGTGAGCAGTAGATATGGCATAAAGATAGGTTGTTGTAGATGGTTATTAAATGTTCATTGCATTCCCTTTAGGGAACATGTTTAACCAGATGAAGACCGACTGTGAGTTCTTCCATGGATTGTGTGCTCTGGATTGTTATGAGTACAATAATTACATTGACAATGTCAAAAATATGTTTGGATGATAGATGTTTTGTCTGGTGCATACCACTTTGGTTTCCATAGAAGGATTATAAAATGCTGGATAATATCCTGCCCTTTGTCTTGTTTGTTGTTGCTATGACCGGAACGCCTGGCCCCGGCAATCTTACTATGATGGCTATCGGGCAGACCACTGGCTTTGCCAGTTCCATTCCGTTTCTTATCGGGACGGCTGTGGGGTGCCTGATGCTCGATACTCTGGTTGCCTGTGGCCTGGGGGAGATTATCGTTGCTTCCCCTGCGATTGCCACCCTTCTGCGTATTGGAGGTGTGGTTTATATTTTGTATCTGGCCGGGAAGATACTGGTGCTGCAATTGAATACCAAAAAACTCGAAAAGCGGTTTTCATTTTTTGAGGGGTTTCTGATTCACCCGTTAAGTCCAAAGAGCTGGGCCATGGCAATTGTTGCCTTTAGTCAGTTTATGAATCCGGACCATCCGCTTTTGCCTCAGGTTATGGTTTTTGTCCTCACCTTTTTGATAGGCCTGTTGCTGTTTCACAGCTCGTGGTGCGCGGCAGGGGCGCTTATTCCTCGTCTGGTCAGTTCCAGACGGATATTGTTCGGCGTGAATTGTATTATGGTTACACTTATGCTTGGTGCTACCGGGTATGCCATGTTTGTCTGAAGTTCATTTCTAGGCTTCCAAGTAAGGACCAGAAAAAAGTTCAAAGATGAATTGAATACCTATAGTTCTGTAAAATAGAGAAAAAAACGAAGCTACTGCGGTAGTTTTGCCGTGCAGAGTGAAGCGTTAAGGAATTGATTGAATACACAGTAATGTAATGGTCAGGATAATAGGCCGGCCTAGAGTTTGTCTGCCGGATTGGCAGACAAACTCTCCAGGCCACCTGATCATCAATTGTTCTTGATTTTTGAGCTATACTTATTTTGCCATTGCGTCCATGGCTCTGTTAGGATTTGCCTCAACTTTTTTCAGGATTTCTGTGGTTTTTGCTTCAGGTAACCAGTTGACTTTGCCAGTTGATACGTCGTAGATAGCTCCTACAACTTTGGCTTTCCCGGAGTTAACAAGATCTCGAGAAACAGGGCTTTTCATAAACAGATCCTCCATTCCCTGCCAGATGTTCTCTTCAATTGCATAGGGTATTACGTCAGCACCATGAGCTGTTGGATTGTCTGCAATTGCTTTTTTCACAGCTGGGATGATGTTGTCAACCAGAGTTGGGATGTTTCTTTCAAGTGGATGACCATGACCTTGTACGGCATTTGTCACTGCAGTTACAGCCCCACACTGAGTATGTCCAAGCACCACAAAGACAGGGGTGTTTACATGAGCCAGGCCGTATTCAACAGATCCTGCTTCATCAACATCCAGCACATTTCCGGCCACACGAATAACAAAAATATCCATGATTCCGGCATCAAAGAGAATCTCAACAGGAACCCTGGAGTCAGAGCAAGCGATTATGGTTGCATAGGCGTAGTCTCCCTGATCTTCTTTGCCGGCCAGGGCCAGTCGGGCAGCATCAAGATGGGGTTGAGTGGATTTACCGTTAACAAAACGCTCGTTACCGGCTTTGAGCAAGGCTATTGCCTCATCCGGACTTGGCTTGGCTGCTTTTGTGCCACTGGCCAGAACTGGACCTGTGGTGAGAGCCACGAAGCAAAAAGCTGTTACAATTGATTTTAAAAATTTTGTGTTCATTACATTCCTCCTTTGAAATATTAGTTGCTGTAAGTAAAATCCGTTTTTCAATAGCCCAGGTCGTCTATAACAAAAAAACTGATTGTGCCCTGGCGTAAAGAGCATCGTTTGGCTCGGTTGTTCTTGTTGGTCGATAAGCTGTCGATTTTAAAGCATTTAATTGCTTCAACTCTGTCCTGAGTAAACTTTCCATAGCTGATAACAATAGTAGGTATATCTCTCCTGAAGCTCCTTAAAAAGATGCTGAAACAGTGCTATTGTATAGCTGTTGATACGGCCCTATTCCTCAGTGTCCATTTAAACTGTCTTTTGTCAGCATTTTTTTAGTCAGAATGGAGTGCCTGATGCAGTTCAATTTTATTGGAAACCATCAATTTTTTGTAAACAGATTCAATATGACGTCGAACTGTTGCGGGACTCAACTCTAAATCCGTAGCAATTTCTTTATAGGTCAAGCCCGAAGCAAATATCCTGGCTATCTGGTCTTCACGCTTGCTCAATAAATCAGTGACATCATTTGCCGGGTATACCTGAAGTAATATCATATCGTCTATTTGTTTGCGGATAAAAACAAGCTTCCTTCTCTTCAGGGGGAGGCTGGCTTTTGTGTGGAGCCAGGCCGCAACTGATTTTGGTAGCACCGGCCCTGACCACTGTGGCCATTGCTGTTTTAGCAGCTGAATACACTCCGGCTCGGAAAATCTGATCCAGGCCTTGTTATCACATAAGACAAGAGCGCTTGTAGAATTCACTTTTGCTAAATTCACCATATGCTGAATCTGATTAGCGTGCAAAGCATTTATCATCAAGGGAAATACAAACTGTTTTGCCAATTGCTCTTTGTCGGTAAATGTTTGTTCCGGGTTTTGTCTATAGAGACTCATTATTTCCAGAAGACCTGTTTTCGGATTTGGTATTGCCGTGGAAATTGCATTTTCAATACCAAACAATTTGGAATGTTGTTGGTAGATTGCAAGGTTTTCACGTTCATGACGGGAATAAAAATCGAAAACATCAAGAGTTTTTCCGGGATTTGCAATTAATCCGGCTAAAAGCTTGTCTTGGTGTTTTATCTGCTCCCATGAATCCATCAAACTGTTTGGAAGGTTATATAAAAAGACATTGTTCAGCTGCAATTCCTGAGTATAGCCTCCAGCCCAGAGAGCCATATCAAAGGGGATCAACTTCATCAGGTGATCCATTACCTGCTGTTTAAATTGTCCCGCAGGAAATCTGTTGATGGAATGGATTAGTTTTCCGATGAAAATTTGATTTTCCTGATTCAGCATCCTGCCATTTAATCTTATTTATTCAATAAAAGAAAAAATAGGGCATTTGCCCGATTGAATCTAATTACCAATTATGATTTAGTTTTCGCGTTCATACAGCATAATTTTGATATAACAATTCATCAACAACAATTCATCATTTTCTTTAACAAGGGACGAGGGGGAATAAAACACATGCAACTACACAGTAAGGAATGCTCTGGTAACTCGATTTATCTGGCAATTATTTTAGCTATATTTTTGTATGGGCTGGCAGTTTTGGTACCAATAACAGCTCTTGCCGACTGCCCTGGAGGGGTCGCCCCTTCTGGAAGTACGGTGTATTCCGAAGGCCCTTCTACAACTGTATGCAAGACGGATGGTGCCTATAGTTCACAGACCATCCGGTGGCTAACGCCAGATGGATATACCTGTGATACAACCGTGGAGACTCGTGATCCTAATTCAGATAGTCAGTGCGGAATTGGACCGGTTCTTCCAGATTTAGATTTTAGGGAAATTATTACTCAAAAAGAGTGGGTAAAAATAAAGCAGCAGTATGCCCATGAAGCTGCCATCGGGGGTGCCAATAGCCGTATGAAAATTATTACCGATGAGCAATTTCTTATGAAGTGGGGACCTGATGCTGAAGGAACCCGGAAATCAGTGGAGGACGCTTTAAATTCCGGAAATTTGGATGACGGGCCAGTATATCGAGACCCAATATTAGAGGAAAATGATGGTCGTGCTCCAAAGGAATATAGGTACACTCCGTCAGATTTACCGGTGTGGGATTTTGGGGTTTCCTTACAGGGCGGGGTAGAAACGAGTGAAATCGCGCAGATTTCCGCACCAGATCGAGAATCCGACGTCAGTTCCCTGGCCCTTAACCTGCATGGGGCTAAGGATGATTTTCTCTTCAACGGGCAATTTCACTACCGTGCCCTGCGGGGAACCGGTATTGATGACGGGCAAGACTCCGACGAATACGGCCTACTCATGATGGGGGGATACCAATGGTTACACCAGTCTGAAAATGGGGTGAATCTGATGTTTCACGGGTTTTTGGATTTGTCCGGCAACGACTACGGTGATGCCGGAGATCAGACCCGGTATGTCCCAGGAGCCGGTATATCCGTGGATGGCTGGACTCCAGTGGGGAAATTGAAAATGGCCTATCTTTTCAGTCATGACCGCAATGCCGATAATGATCTTGAAATCACGGATGAAAAATACCTGAATGTGAACAATATGTCCCTTGCCTACACCCTCCCCTTGACCCGGGCCCTGTTCCTGAATTCAAGTCTGAGCTATTTATATATCATGGATATTCCTGATGGTATGGATGACAGTAGTACCTCTTTTGATGTCGGCCTAGCCTATAATTGGCAACGCTTTAATATGGGAATTACTTATGTGAAAAGTTTAGATGGCTATGGGCGGGAAGGGGTTAATTTTTTCGCCGGATATTCCTGGTAAATAAAATGGTGGTTCCGGATGGTGAACTCCACCATCTGGAACCGGAAAAAACCTGTGAACTCAACCTTCAAACTAAGCGTTGTTTTTTTACTGATCCTTGTATGTTGGTTACCCGGGTGCATGCTAGTACTTCAACCGGAGCCTGTCCTTCCGAACCTTGAGGTGTTTGAAGAAGGGGATGTGGTGGTAACCTTCGAGGGATCGATTGAATCCTGGCTTTTTTTTCTGGGTGGCCGGCCGGACAATATTGAGAGTATTCATCCGTTTAGCCACACCGAGATGGTTTTCCGCAGTTTAGAGGGGGAATTGATGCTCGGTGGGGTTTTCGATGGAATGGTAAATTCTGCGCTTCTCAGGGAACGGATTAAAAAATTTCGGAGAATTGCTGTGTTTCGGGCTAAGGCAGGGCCGGAAAAAAGACAAAAGGCCGCTCGGGTGTTATCTGGCTGGCTTGCCAAAGATTCACAGGTGGCCAAAGCTAAATTTGATTACTCCATGAATTACCAGCCTGGCCGGACTGACGAATTTTTCTGCGCAGGAATTATCAACGAAGCCTGCCGAATCGCCGCACTGGAGCTACCCTTTAAATCGGTGGCTTTGGTCCCCAATGAACTCACCCGGCAGATTGAAGTGTTGCTCGGCGTCAAATTTGACAAAATATTGGGTATCGACACTATCTTTAGTTCTAACTATTATAACCATATTCTTTCCTGGGAAAATGATCAGATTGACAAGGATAGAATAGAATTTTCGAAACAGATTGCTTTGTACCTGATGGCACAGTATGAGCAGGGGTGGCGTCTGAAATTGTCAGATGGGGTACATCTGTTTGCCAATATGGACACTATGCCGAAGATCGGCCGAGCACAAATGTCCCTTCGAAGTTTTCAGAAAGCGGTTTTTAAAACCTGGAACCGATTGTCTCGGCGCGGGGAACTGGAGAAGCTTGATACCATTGGCAAAACAGAGCTGCTTGCGACCATTTGTGATAAATACCGTGAAGAATATTTTGATTTGGCCGATGCTGCTGCTGTGGGTAATGATCATCAGCAGTTGCACACAGCCGTCCTTGCAATACCCTGATGACCAGTTTGTCACCGATGAGTGGTTGCAAAAGAAAGCGATTCTGGCCAACGATTTTTTTGCTATCCATCGACTACCGGCCGGGTACAATGGTAGCCTGATTCTCCTCCAAGCAAGCAGGATCGCTGTATCCATCCGGGAATGGTTGGATCTTCCCCCCCCTGTCATTCCAGTAAAAATACTGATTTTCTCTGCCAAAGAACCACTGGGCAGCCGTTTTTTGGAACAAAGCCGAACCCGTCATCAGGCAACTGGCTATTATGATCCTGGCAAACAGGTGCTGGTTGTTGTAGGGGAGGTAGATGATCCCCGCTTTTGGACCGTCCTGAACCATGAAATCAGTCATGCCGTGCTTTATAGCTGCATGCCAGGCAATATAGGGCTCCCTTTCTGGTTTAATGAAGGAGTGGCCACGCTTTTTGAGGGAGGTGTAGAGAACCTACAGCCACGAATCAATAATGAACGGCTGGAATATATGCGCTATCACATTGACAAAAAAAGGCCCTTGGATATCCAAGGATTGATCCTCCTGTCCGGGTCTTCTCTGGACAACAGTAGCAGCACCTATGCTCGCGCTTGGGCAGTGACCGCATATCTTTATTTTTGTGGCTTGCCGGTGAGCACCTATGTGAAGGATTTTCCCAAAAAGGGGGCTTCAGAGATTGTGCGTTTTGAAAAATCTTTTTTATTGCCTCATGAAACCCTTGATGAATTTTCGACATCTTGTATCCAATGGATTGTGTCTCAGACACAATAAATTCCCCCATCTCGCTTTTGACACAAAGAGGTCATTCATTGAAAGGTCTCTTGTTAAGAAATAATTCATGCCTTAGAGGGAAGATTTGAATCTTTCATTATTAGGGAAAGCTTGTAAGAAAATTATACACGTTCTTTGAGCAAATCACGTATTTCTGTAAGCAATGCTTCCTGCGCCGAGGGTTTTAGAGGCTCTGCAGGTGCTTCCTCTTCTTTTCGCTTAAGAGAGTTTATTCCTTTGATAATCATGAAAATTGTAAATGCGATAATTGTGAAATCGACCGCAGTCTGAATAAACTTTCCATAACTGATAACTACAGCGGGTATATCCCCCGTCGCTTCTTGAATCGTGAAAGCCAACTTTGAGAAATCAATTCCACCAACTAGTACGCCTATTGGAGGCATAATAACATCAGCGACAAAGGAAGAAACGATTTTACCAAATGCTGCGCCAATAATGATGCCAACTGCCATATCCATTACATTTCCTTTCACGGCGAATTCTTTGAACTCTTTCATCATACCCATGATAAATTCTCCTCTAATTACGTTTGATGGTATAGAAAATATGGCTGTTTGTTTGATAATATAAATCTGGGGTTTGATCTGATCTTGCTACACGTTTCAATCAACAATTTTATCGCTTGTTCAAAAGGGGTATTATCTGTATAGCAGGTCAGTGTTTTTTCCTTCTAAGGAAGAAAAAATGTTATTTTAATCTGGAACCGATACCATACAGCCTAAAGAACAGGTCTGGTGGTCTGAAAATTGTGACCACCTTTATATTCTGTAGTATATCAATAATGAATGTAATAAAAGAAAAAGTTAATCATGAATGGTGTTAATCGAAAAGATGTTAACGTTGGGTGCCGAGTCTTAATTGTTTTAAAACAGGATCAGCGTTCTGGAAAACTCACAGAGGGGATTGTAAAAGAAATCCTGACAAAATCCCCAACCCATCCATATGGCATTAAAGTGCGCTTGGAAAGCGGTGCTGTTGGACGAGTTAAAAATATTCAAAGTACCTCTAAGTGATAAAAAATGGCCGACAATAACATTGTAGAATTAACCCCATTCCGTGCAGATCTTACCCGTGCAATGGCGCGTCGTGGTGAACGACTTTTAGCGTCCACCGACTTGGCAGAGCAGGTTGCAGCTCTGGAACCCTTGGAAGCCTACTACATTGTCAGGGATGTCGGCTTTGATCAGGCCCTTCCTATTCTTCTTCAGCTCAATCAAAAACAATTGGAGACTTGTGTCGATCTTGATTGCTGGAACCGTCACGACTTCGCTGTCACCAGTCTTGATGAATGGCTGACTGCTTTTTCACTTGCTGGTCCAGAAATTCTGGCGGAGACGTTCTTCTCACTGGACTATGTGGTTCAGCTTCTTTTTATGGCTAAAACCGTAACGGTGTACGACCCTGATACCGATGAGGTTCCGCAAATGGTCATGGAGGGAAACACGTCTCGGGCCATGACTCCGGATGGTTTTTATCTCTTGGAGTCCAAGGAAGACGTTAACCTCAAAATACATCCTTTTACTCTGTTGGACGCCTTGTACCAATACGACTTGACGGCTGCTCATCAACTCCTTAGCGAGGTTCGCGTGGATCTGTCAATTCAGATTGAAGAAGAAGCCTTACATTTCCGTAGTGGTCGTATGCAGGATATTGGTTTTGTGCCTCCCGACGAAGCTGTCCTTCTTTTTACTCGGCCGGATATTCGCAAATCATCACCTCGACCTCAAAAGCCAATTGGTGGTCCAGTTAGTCACGTACCATCCGTCTATGCAAAATCCTTGATCGAGACCACCCTGTTACAACAGGCTTTGTCCCTGATAACAAGCCAGGAAGAGCTGTCACGTCTGGAGCAGGAGATTGTCTGGACTATAAACAGTGCAATTGTTGCCTATGGGGAAAAGACGCAGGATACGAAACAGATTTCCGACATTGCAGAACGGGTGCGGGACACAATTTCTCTAGGTTTGGAATCATTGTTGGCTAAAGATGCATTTGAGAACCAAGTGGACAATGTAACAGCTGTCGCCAAAGCATCCGACTTGTTGGGCAGTTGCTATATAAGTGACCTGTTTCGGCACGGTTTTGCTGCCACACAAGACCTCCAGCAGGAGATACGACTGGCTCTTCGTGATTCTGTATTTCGCGCCTGGTATGATCTTGCCGAGAGCGAGCAGTCCGATGATCCTGAGGATCGTCTGGAGCGTGCCTTTGTGTCTGCGTTACTGGGGCGTCATCCCTTGCGCGGTGGTTTTGATCTGGCTAAGGTTGAGGATGTTAAGGCTTTTGCCTGTCTGGCTGAGATCGATGCAGCTCACGTCCGTTTGCAACTGTTGGTCGCCAATATCTGTGGTTTGTCCTGATATCCCTGATCAAGTAATGATCACAAGTAAAAAGAAGAAGTAAAAAGGGTCGGAGTGAAATTAAATCGAGAACAACGGTAAAGTACTGATAGTTTGATTTCACTCTGGCCCCTCCAATTCCTTGTCATCGCAATCGGCTGGTAAGAAGGTGATTTTGAAAAAGCTATTACCACCCGCGGGAGTATATTCACCTGTATGTAAGCTCACTGTTACGAGTTCATCCTTCAATTGCGAAAGACTAGCACTCATTAAAATGCGTGCTTTGATCTTAAGGTCCCCTGCAAAGCATATGGTGTCTTGATCATTGTCCTGTCGTTCCGAAATGCCACCGTATGTCTCTTCTTTGCATACGACCTTGAATGGCCCTTCTGTGGTATACAAACGTATTCTTGTTCTTCCTCCATGCAAATGCACATGTTTAGTGACTGTGTAGCAACCCACTCTCACTTTTGTTGGGGTATCCACTTCTATTGTACCTTCGAGGTCGACAGCAAAGGTGCAAATACTTTTCTTCTCATTGTCGACAAGCCATCGCGAAGTTGCGATAGCGCTACCCTCGATTTCAATCATATCAGATGTGCTGTTCAAAGTTACACTATCACCGCAATGTTTGTTGTTCACGGACTCCAGAACCTTAAAGCCTGTTACTTCCCAATTGGCATAGCCAAAGGCAAAAACACTGGATTGTGAAAGAGTGATAAGAAGTACGAGCGTAACAGCTAGCAAAGAATATCTCATAATGTCCTCAAAACTTACTCTGATCCCTTTATTTGTTATTTGTTAATTTATCTTTGGCGCTATTCTATCCGTTAATAGAGACGGGTTGTAAGAGGAGCTGCCTTTGGACAAAATGGATTGGTGGTAAACAGGCGACCATAGGCTTTATATGTGTCTTTAAAACAATGCCCTTTTACCATGACACAAAATTCAAAATTATCACATTCATAGCATGAAGAATTTTTAAAGTTTTCTTTTCTAGGATATGCTAGTTCCTTTAACTCTTGAGAGTTCCATACTGATTCAAGACTCGAGTCAGTTAAATCACCAACTAAAAAAGGTCCATTTTGCGGTACTTCCTCACAAATAGACACCTTTCCATCCGGTGCGATAATAAGTGAACTGCGGCCAGAAGAACAACTGGGTCGATCTTTGAGCCAGTAATGAGCCCGCTCCTGATCGCTCATCATCGTCGGCTCGGGTAATCGATTATGGAAAATAGTTATTCCATCTGAACCATACTTGTTTGCCAGCCAGTTCATTTTATCATCGAATTCTAGGAGTTGGTTCTCTCCTAATAGTATAGAATTGTTGTCTTTGTTCATTGATCGAAAAGCAGGTGAAAATTTCATTTCACAAATCCCGAGGTCACGGAGTGTAATGATTATATCTTCCAATTGATCAAAGTTGTGTTGAGTTATAATACTATTGGTACGAGTAAATATCTGTGTGTCTCGTAAATTCTCAAGGGTTTTAATAATCCGAGCATGTTGTCCAGATCGTCCTAAGATTAAATCCCCGGTCGATGAATTTGCGGCATCAACGCTTACTTGAAGATAATCAAGTCCTACTTCTTCAAGCCGCCGCACAATCTGTTTGTCGAGAAAAGCTTTGGTGGACATATCTACAACTATCCCAAGCTTTAAAGCATGCGCAATAATTTCAATTACGTCTGGATGACAGAAGGGATCACCGCCGCAAAAATTAACTTGGTTAGTGCCAAGTCTTCCCATCTCATCGATTAATTCCAGAATCCGACTAGTTGCCAATTGGTAGTTGCCAGGAACTTTTCTTCGACAAGCGTAACAATATATACAGTCAGCCTGGCAGTTAAAAGTGATTTGAAAGATCAAAGAAATCGGCGCTTCAAGCCTTGTTTTCATGTCAAGGTGTTGCGCTGGAATAATGAAATCCGATGGATTAAATCGTTTAACTATTTTGCCGACTGCATCTCGAATAAGCATCTTACCGTCTGGAGTGATGTAATTCAAAACCTCCATTAACTGTTTCCTGGAATCGGTGATGGGCAGACCTGAAAGGAATGAAATTATACCTACGACCTCCCCAACAGTTCGTTTCCCATCCAGAAGTGAAAAAATTGAAGCAGCTGGGGAGGGTAATACACCATACTCAAGTTCGAGATGAGGAAGATAGGAGATAACAACTTTTGTTTTTTCTCGACGCATGAAGACAAAAGGAGAAATTCCTAATACTTCATTGTCTCTAAATCCTTTTTCATCAAGCATATAAGTTTCAGATAATAATCATGTTGCTTTTGAACCACAGACTTGCCCATATGTACATGTAACGGGACCACCACCAGAATTTTTACCGCAGACTTCATTTCCACATGTCCCGCTAGACTTACAGGTAACATCTGCATCAGAATTGCACGCTGAACCGGTACAAGCACCACCATCACAACTCGAGCTTGCAAGACAGGCCACGTGCGAACAAACTCCTGCCAAACAATCGTCAGGCCAGATCTTCGCTTCATTAACGATACCGATGAAGTCTTCATAGCCTGCTTCCTTATAAGCGTTCTTCAATTTAAGCCATACTTCCGAGGACTCTCCCTGACATGCGTTATCCACAATTGATTTTAGAAATTTTAAATCTCGACCTTCTTGTTTTTTTACTGACATGTTTTCTCCTCACTCACATTGACCCAGAGGGTAATGTCCCAAAACTTGATTAGTTGAGTAGTAATAAAGGACAGAGTAAAATTATAGCGAGAGCGACGGTAAAGTGCTGATGGGTTGATTTCACTCTGCCCCCTTTGTTTCTGTAATAAATGATTTAAGGGTGTGATGGTATTTTTCCAGGTGTGCTTTTCTTACCTTCTGTTGCATAGCCATCTCGTTTCCACCAATCGAGGCCACCAAGCAATTCTTTAACCTTAAATCCAAGTTTTGAGAATTTAAGCGCACCTTTTGTTGAGGCATTGCAACCAATGCCATCGCAGTAAGTTACATATGTTTTCGTTTTGTCAAGATTACTTGTTGTTAGTTCGGACGTAGTGCTATGAGGAAAATTCACTGATGAAGGAATATGCTCAACTTCAAAAGCTTGTTTTGACCGAGCATCTACAACAATGATATCTTGATTATTTTCCAAAGCCTCAAACAGATCCCACGAGTCTGTTTCATAGTTTAATTTTGCCTCGTAAAACTCAATTTGATTCATAGCTATTGTTCCTTTGCGTATCGAAGAATTAAGCAGCAGCGTGGGGTGAAATTGAGCGGAAGCCCGCGCCGTCCGCTGGAATGATGGGCTTGGCTATTCCACATTTTTACCTGATTCAATTGCTTCATATTCTTCAGGGTAATGCTCTTTCATACAATCAGGGCATATGCCGTGACTGATATTTGCGTCAGAATTTTTGTGAATATAAACATCCACTTGTTCCCAGTATCCTTTGTCGTCACGAACTTTTTTACAAAATGAACAAAGAGGCAGAATCCCTTGTAAGGTTTTAATTTCATCAAAAGCCTTATTGAGTTCTTTAACATGTCTTTCTAGTTCTGCTTCTGCTTGTTTATGTGCTTCAATTTTTTTAGACAGTATGATGTTTGACTTATATATTTTTACTGCCATCAGTACGATTGAAATTAGGAGGATAAAAATGATTACGGTCTGGATCATATGCTGGGTGATGAAGCCACGGACAGTAATTATGCCGTAATCCTTATAGGGTCCGACGCGCAATTCTTTTAAAAGCTCATGCGCCTGTTGATAATCGTAGGGAAGCGTCCATTCTTGGAACCCTGCCTTTTGAGCTACAGGGCTGTTGCTCTCAAGAGACAGCAGAGCTTTAGCGACATCCTTACTTAACTCATTGGTTGCATTACGGGTCTTAGCAAAAGCCCATTCTGGATAAAGCTCTGAGCTTACCATCATGGGGAAGTCAGGATAATGCTTGGGGGCTAAAACACGAAAATTATCAAGATCAATCCGATTTGATTCTGAGAACTTCTCCAACATACCAGTTCTAATAACCGCGACATCTACAACCCCATCCAATACAGCCTGTATCTCCTTAGGCTGATCGCCAAGAAATTTTACTTCTTTGGCATCGTTATATGGATAAAAACCATGAGTCAGCATCTCCTTATAGCCGACCAGCCAACCGCCAAAGCCAAGTTTAGCAACACCACAGATGGTTTTGCCATATAAGTCTTCTATTGTTTTTATCCCACTATCAGCACGGGTGATTAATGTTGAGCCGAACTCGGCCACTCCCCCTTTTTTTACCATTGTGAGGATGCGGGATATGCCAAAGTTCAACTCGAGATCCACATAAATTGCGGGCTGGGTAATAACGAAATCTATTTCCTGGTTTAAAACAAGGTTCCTAATACGGTCGAGTTCAATAGGCGGAACAGGAATCAGCCTAAAGTCATATTGAGGCAGAGACAATTGGAGGTAATCGATGGTTGGTTGCCATTCATCCTTGGCTATTTCAACTCCAGAGAGTGCAACAACCAGGACGTTTACCTTGTTCTGTTCATGGCTCTCAATGTGTTTAAATCCGGTAAGCGAAAGGAAACAAAATAATGCAATTAAACTTGCAATAAAACGTTTCATAAGAGTTGGTTGCCTATAGTAGACGTTTAACGATCAATGTCACTTGCACCATCAATGAATTTGCAGCGTCAGCGCCGCCGTGTTTCTCGGCGTCAAGTGAACAGCCATGATAATAAATATGGCCTTGCCTTGGATGAAATAGAATAGTGGAAGCACGACCAAGCATATTTACTCAAACCAAAGGAAGCCATTTTGTGAAATTTTAGACCAAACAACATTTGTATTACTGCGGAATCGATCTTCATGCCAGAAAAATGTATGTCGTTGTAATCAATGATAAAGGAAAAATGCTCCTCCACAAAAACATCAAAACTTATACAGATGAAAAGATGATAGTTATATCAGCCTTTCTGGAAGATACAGATATTGGAGTTGAATGAGTTCTCTGCTGATATTAACTTGCAGATTTCTGCATACAGTGCCTCTGCCTGTTCCAGAAACAGATCAGCTACTGCCGGATCAGAATGCCCCCGCCCGCGCTTCCTTGATAATACCGATCGAGATCTCCAGGCCGAACGGTTCCTTGTCTGACTGCCACCTATCTCAAATCCTAATCATCCCCAATGATCCTATAGAAGACCTTGCATATAACAATTTTTTTTGGGGCATTGGTAGTATTCTCGCTGACGAATGTTACGCATAAGAGGAGGCAAGAGTGCATGGCAATGACGTGGCAAACCCAAAGAATATCTGGTATATCTGAAGGTTTTTAAAAACCGCTATGTTCTTGCCGTCCCTTTAATGCGATGGTTTGGTACTATACTCTGTGAATGAGAGTATCTTTAAGCTAATTGTTGATTTCAACGAGGTCTGTTTGCATTAGCTCCAGTTGTTTTTCATACTCCATTATGTGAGCTACCTTTTTGACAAAATTAGAATCATACCCAAAACGCTTGAGGAGATGAAAACCAACCTCTATTCCGGAAGTAATACCACCTCCAGTAACGATGCGACCAGTATCAACGACTCTGTGCCGATCAATTATACATTTGGGTGCGATCTGTGCTAGCCTATCAATTGGTGCAATTAGCTCACTTGGGTCTTGGCTCTTTCTGTTGGTTGCCTGAACACCATCAAGCAAGCCGGCAACACCATAAACCCAAGAGCCTGTACAGACGCTGACCAGCATAGTCTCTTCTGGAAGTGCTTTTACAAAGTTGATTAGCCTTTTATTATGAATCTCAGATCGTAAACCAATGCCACCAGGAACAAGAAATGCGTCCATGCTTGGATTGTCGTTCAGACCGTATTTTGGTATGACTCGCAGGCCGGCTGTTGCCATAACAGGTGCCATAGTATCTGCAATGATAAATGTTTCCAATTCCGGGTCCATTCTTTTGGCTACCGCAAAGACTCCTGTTGGCCCAGCCCAGTCAATGACTTCTGCATTGTCACAAATATAAACACCTAATCTTTTTTTCATAGTTTTCTCCTTGTTGATTATTGTTAAAGGTAGACCGGTCTGTCTGTGGTCGCGAAAATTAAAGCCATCTATGCATATTATCATTCCTCCTTTAAGCTGGCGCACAGACAGGTCTGTCTGTGTTGTTGTAAAAAATATATTACCGATTCAGTAAGCTTTTGACTGCTTGCTGAGCGGCTTCAATGGGCCAAGTATCATTGTAATTTTGACTGGAAACGATAGCTCCCTCGACCAACACATAGACCATTTGCACAGTTTGCTGAATTTCCAGTTCTGCGTAAGAGGAATTCGCCTCGATAAGGTCATGAATAATATTTTGTAAATAGGCCTGAAGGTCATTTTTATGCTTAATGACCTCCTCTCTTATTTTTGTATCTATTGCTGGTACTTCTGCGGCTATATTTAAAAAAGCACAGCCTCTGAAATTACTTTCCGACATCCACTTTTTTAAAAAATCAAACACTGCCATTAGTTTTTCTTCGGCAGTACTTTTTTCTGATACGCTTTCCTTCAACCATCCCATCCATAAAACATGTCTAGCTTGAAGATATGCAATACATAATGCCTCTTTAGATGGAAAGTGAGCATAAAATGTGGCCTTTGCTACTTTTGACTCAGAGATTATTTGATTAATGCCTGTAGCTAAATACCCTTGAGTATAAAAGAGATTAAGAGCTGTTTCAATGATGCGGTCTCTAGCGCTGCTTTCAATAATTTTTTGTAACATTGTTCAATGATACGCTAGACAGACTTGTCTGTCAAGTCTGTTTTGTGTTTTGCCGGATCTGGACGTCGAACGCCGCAATTCAGTGGAGCCGACGCCAGCGAGGCTTCCGTGTGGGATTGCATTGTTAGATTTCTTAATAGTCAGACCTAATAAGTCCAAAGCACTTAAGGTCATGAAATCGTACCTTCCAATATCCGCTTTCCCTTAGTAGCCCCTCTTCTTTGAACCCTAGCTTCTTTAACACTGCCTCCGAAGCACCATTGCCTGGAACAGTATCTCCTTGAATTCTATTTAACTCCCCGCAAGGTAGACCACCTGAGAAGGCTATTTTGATTGTTTCTCTTAATGCTTCAGTAGCGTAACCATTACCCCAAAAGTCTTTAGATATATCGTAGCCGACAACTGAACTTCTCATTTTAGAATTCCATGAGTTAAACCCACACGTACCAATAAAATCACCATTGTCTTTCAGGCGAATAGCCCATCTAATACCTAGAGCCTCATCAAATCTTTTTTTGAATAGCTGGATCAAGGTTGATGCCTGATCAATACTGGAAAAAGCCTCAAGATCATAATATTTAATAACATCTTTGTTTGAAAAGTGTCGATACAGTACCTCGGAATCCTCTTTTACTAATTCATTCAATATCAACCTATCTGTACTTAATTTAGGGAACAGCAAGGTTGTCTCCATAAAATATGCCGATCACGTTTAAAAGGTTAAAATTAGTGAAGCCAACTCCAAAGAACGTGCGTGCTTCGCAAGTCTTGTTGGTCGATATGTTGCATTCTTTTTGTGCTGAGCTTAGTCGCGCTTGGTTTGTATTAAATTTGTCGCACTTCAAAGTTGAAGATAGGTTTATGTTTTAATCTCTGGTTGTTAGCCAGGTCTCAATGTCGGGGAGATTTTGCCAAACATCACTATATGTTTCATGTTTTTTCAGAACATTTACTACCATCGGTAGTGGTTCTGCCCATATTTCTGGTAAATCAATTTCTTCATCAATCTGAGTTGAAAATGCAAGACACTCAATTGGTGGGGTGAACTGTGCATTAACATTTTCCTTATTTCCCCTTGGGTCTACACGATACCATCCTATCTCTGGTAGAAATATTGCGTTTAGACCATGTAAACAAAATGGGGCGCCATTATCATCTCGGCTCAGACGTTGGTAACAAAGTCCGGTTGGGATAGAGTTCGCTCTTAGTAATGCAGCTAACAAATGACTTTTGGCATAACAGTAACCCGTCCCAGCAGCTAAGACCTCAGATGCTGAGCATGTAACTGGGTTTAGGGCAAAGTCATTACTATGTTTTATTGTGTCTCGTACCCACTCGAAACATACTTTCGCAATATCTGTATGACTACTAAGGCCTTTTGCAAGCTCTTTAGCTTTGACAGAAACTTCTTTATGCTCCCAATCAATAATGTCTGAAGATTTAAGGTAGTTCTGCATGATGATTTTTTTACTTACTTGTTGCTAATTTTATTTGAAATATAACGCAGTCAATATTTGACGACAAGAGCGTAGTGTGTGACCATCAACTTGATGGCCATGTTATAAGCTTCTTTTGCCTTATTGGATTCATGTATCATGTTGATAGTAGTCCAGCTAAGCCAAGCAAGGAAACTGTAGCGAAAAGCCAAGTTGATGGAAAGCGGAAGGGGTTAATGTTACCTTTCCGTGCAACAGCTGCACTCAATAAAGAGGATGCTCCAGTAACTATGGTTAAAAACACGGCTAGTTCTGGGCGATCAGGATTGAGTGCGACGTATGCATACCCGCCACCCATAGTAAATGTCAGTATGGTTGTAACGTGCCAACAATAATAATTGAGCCATTTGGATGCAGTTGGCAAATCAGAATTTGCAAGTAGTGGCTCTGCTACGCGGGGGCCACCGACAAAAGTATGCACCGAAAAAGTGATGGCACTCATAATGGTTGCAGCCCAAAGAAAGTATGCCTGCATGTCTCTATACCTCGAATAGGAGATCGGTAAGTAAATCATAAACTCTTGGGGACACATCTCCGAGCAATGTAATAGGACCAGCTATTATTATACAACTCATACAAAGGAGGTAATGCCCCATGAGAATAAAAATATGGTAGCAATCCCGGAAAATGTAAGAAATATGTTTTACAACCTGACCTTCTTTGATCCCTTTCGTGAGGGGGGTTACCAAGAGTTCAAAGAGCGGCGAGGAATATTCCTCTCAATCCATTTGTTAACATAATGATAATGTTCCATTTTTAATCATTTCGACTTCATTTTGAAATATGGCCATGGCGGTTTTCATTTTCTTGAATCCAAGCTTTACGTAAAAGCCTTCTGTTCCAGGATTAGCGTATAGAATGATTTTTTTATGCCCTTGTGATTGATCAATCAGATTCTGAATAATCTTCTTTCCTATCCCCGTCCCCTGATAATCAGGATGAACTGCAACATCTGCGAGATAAGAACAATCAAGTCCATCAGCTAGCGCTCGACCTCCTCCAATTAAGTTGCCCTCATCAAATACGAAACATTTAAATTTGCTATTTGTGAATACGGTTTCTAAATCATCAGCTAATTTTGTACCAAGTGGGGCAACTCGATACAATTCAGACAGCTCAAACCAGTTAATTTGAGATTGATCTAATTGCCAAGTAATATTCATCTATCTAAAGTCCTTTTTTTTGCATTTATGATGGATTTGAAAGTGTTGACAAATTTGTTAAACTCTTTTTCCGTTGTCACAAGAGGAGGGTCAATCCTAAACAAGGCTTTTCGGTTGCATACAATAAAACCTTGTTCAATCAAATCGTTATAGATATCATCTCCTACTTTTTTGCTTACCAATTCGACAGCAAACATTAGCCCCTTACCACGAACTTCCAAAACAATTTCACCATCTACGAGAGACTCTAGTTGAGAAAGAAACAAGCGGCCATTTTTTTCAGCATGTTCAATGATGTTGTTGCTTTGTATTTGTCGTATTACCTCGTTGGCGATTGCTGCACCGAGTGGGTCATTTTGATGTGATTGTAGGTAGCTGAACGGCTTTGCTTTGCGCACCTCCTTTACGCTCCCGGGGCTGAGGACAGCCACACTTACTGGATATCCATTACCAATTCCTTTACCAATTGCAATCATATCCGGAGTAATGCCATAATGCTGAAAACCAAACCATTTTCCTGTACGACCGATGCCAGTTGTTACTTCATTGGCAATAATTTTACCTTTGTTTTTCCTGACAATATTGGCTAAATTTTGAACCATAGATTTAGGGGGAAATCTAACAAAACCTGAAGCACTACCAGGTTCAAAGATAAACTCTGATATATTGTTTGGTAGGTTTGTAAATTTGTAGCACTCAGTGGAACATTTTTTATTTTTTGGACATGATTCACAGTATTGCCAATCAAAAATATGCCAATCGGTATCTCTATCGATTACAGAGCGGTATGACCCTAAATATGCATCGTGTAAAGCCAAAGTGATTTTTTTCTTGGAGATGTGCGTTGTGATTTGTCGCAAGAGTTCTATAGCTTCACTGCCAGAACTAAGAAAAGTGACTTCCCCATTTTTAAAACTTGTGAGAGATAAGATTGTATCGGCAGCTTTTTCTAAAATTCTATTTGAATAGCAGAATCCTGTGTGCATTACGGATTCAATTTGATTCTTTATAACATCATTTATTTGCTTATTTTTATGGCCTAACGCTGTACACCATATACCAGATTCCAAATCCATATATTGTTTTCCACTCTCATCAATCAGGTACACACCATGACTGTCAACGATGTTTGGAATTTTCAATTCATGTATGGAATAATTGCCAATGTTTTTCATTATACTTTATTTTGTTGATGGCGATAATTTTAACACATAGTGTGCTTGTAGGACTTGCCGGCCATGGAATTAGCGTGAACTTTGAGCGTGGCCAAAAACTTGGCCTACAACCAAGAATGGCGCGTGTGAGCCGGTCAGAGTGTAAGCTTTTGTGAGCATTTTCATAATTTTTCTAGTAATTGTTTTTCATAGGCAGGATCAGGTCTAAAACCATATCCTTTGGCTTTGTCCAATGGCTTTTTAGCTTTTGAGTAGTTGCCTTTTTGATATTCAAGAATCGACCAATTTAATAAAATTAGAGGATGTTTAGGTTCGATTTTTGTAGCTTCTTGAAATAGTTTTTCTGCTTTGATAAAAGACTCATGAGGATTTTTATCCTTTTCTTTCAAGTAAGAACCTAGAAAAGTATATGAGTATGCAAGGTCTCCTAAAATTAAACCATTTTCGGGAGCCATTGATTTTGCCAAATTGAGGTAGTTGATGGACTCGTTAATGTTGAATAATGGATCTTCCTGAGCCGCTCTATTACCCATGATTAAGCCAAAACCCCACAATGCATCAAGGTTGTTATGATCAAACATCCAGGCTTGGTTGAACCGTTTTATTGCTGTATCGTGATCTCCTTTATAGAAATATTTCCAGCCTAATTGTGCCGTTTCCCTACTAAGCTTTTTATCTGGTTGTATGTGTGACTTGTTTGCACCGCCATACATCGGCATTTCGTTGGATGGTCTGTCACTCGCAAAAGCCACAGAATGAAGAATGAGAAAAATAGATAATAGGAGAACCGATACTTTCATGATGTCCTTTTTTGATGGTTAACTCGTCAGCTGTGTATTTTAAAAGGGAAAGTCTTCTTTGGCCTTTGAGGCCCAGCAAAAGCCAAAAGCAGATTTGATAATCATATAAAAGGCACCTCGGCCTGAAACTCAAGATCGAGCTTCAGGCCCAACCAAGATGGTTGTATAATTGAGGTAGATAAACCATTACAAAGGAGGTGCCTTTATGACTTCATTATACGCTGGAATCGATCTGCATTCAAACAATAGTCATTTAGCTATACTGGATCAGGATGACAAACGAGTCTTTCACAAGAAACTTCCCAATATGGAAGATGTTCTGCTGGCTGAGCTCAAACCATTCCAAGATGAATTGTCTGCTGTTGTGGTGGAATCGACTTTCAATTGGTATTGGCTTGTAGACTGCCTGATGGAACAACGGTACGAGGTATTGCTGGCAAATCCTGCGGCCATGCTGCAGTACAAGGGGCTTAAGCATGTTGACGACAAACATGATGCCTTTTGGCTGGCCCATATGGCGAGGTTGGGCATTCTTCCACAGGGTTATATTTACCCTAAAGAGGAAAGACCTTTTCGTGATTTGCTGAGAAAAAGAGGTCATTTGGTTCGTCTGCGAACATCCGTAATCAACAGCCTGCAGGGGATCATCAGTCGAAACTGCGGCTGTAGCTTGAGCGGCAACAAGATGAAGCGCATGCGCGAGAATCATGTGGCGCCTCTTCTGACCGCTAATGAAGATCTTGCATTTAGTGGTGAAGTGTCCAGAGAGGTAATTGATTTTCTCGGACAGCAGATATCTCGGATTGAGCCTTTGGTGCTTGAGAAAGTACAACTACGCAAACCATTTCAATGCTTGCAGAGCATACCGGGAGTTGGCAAAATCCTCTCTTTAACAATTATGCTGGAAACCGGACCAATCACTCGTTTCAAGAAGGTTGGTAATTTCACATCATATTGTCGCAAAGTACCGACAACCTGGACAAGCAACAGCAAAAAGAAGGGCAAGGGAAACAGTAAAAACGGTAACAAGTATCTGGCCTGGACCTTTTCTGAGGCTGCGGAGTATTCTCGACGCCACAGTGATCAAGCCAGAGCATTTTTCAATCGGAAAGCAGCCAGGACGAATAAATCGGTAGCCTACAGTGCGCTGGCGCACAAGTTGGCAAGGGCTTCTTACTACATGATGAGGGATCAGGTATGTTTTAACCCGAACAAGCTTTTTACCTAGGAATGGCCGAGACGGCGAACCTGAAAAGGGGTTGGTTGAAACCACCAGACTTGATTGGCAACCGTCTCGCCCTGTGATGATTTATTTTTACCGCCCATGGCGTGAACCACTAAGGGGTTGGCTTACAACCACGAGGCCTGAAACAAACGCTTGGACACGTCATGGAACCAATAATTTTCTAGGCCCACAATTGTGGGTAGGGGCTGTATGGAAGACAAATGGCTGTTTCACTATGAGTTTTGAGGAATATTTGCCACACAGCCATTTGTTTCCTGCTGGTTCATAGATCCTGAGGCTGACTGGTGCGGTAATATTACCAACACGACAACTCTGAAATATAGGGTGCGGAAGAAAGGAATAGTACAAAGACAGAGAGAGCAGCTGGACTTTGACTAAACCCTTGCAAGGGAAATGATCACTTTTTACTTAGTGGGTGATCCCTTTATTTTTTCCTTAGCCTTGTAGCCATATTGAGTATCGCCAAATTGTTCTGATAAATATTTGTACAAACCAAGAGCTTCATCTTGTTTTTCGAGTTTTTCTAATGCAAGGGCTTTTAAAAATACAATTTCAGCTTTCATTTCTCGAGATGGCTCCTCATAGTTTTCGGCACGAGAAGTAAGTGCTAGCACGTCTTCATAATTTCCATCATCATAACTACTGTATGCTTTACTCAGTGCACCTCTTTGAGCTAAAGTACTGCTACATCCGCTAATCAGTAGGGCTAACATAAAAAAAACGATATTTTTTTTCATTGATGACTTCCTTTAATTATAACGCCTTACGTCACCGTCAGCAAAAAGACAGAGCGAGGAACGAACGACGCCTTTTGATGTTTGAGTGCATGTGATTGTTATGGCTATGGTTTTACTGCCTCAATAGTTGCCGAAACAACGTAATCCTCAACTTTACTTCCAGGCGCCCAGTTACGAATAAAGGTTTTACTTTCGTCTTTTTGCCTGATCTGGATATTCTCGAAGCCGGCTTGCTGTAACATAGATTCGAGTTCTTGGACGTAAGATGCGCCAGCGATACAACCAGTATACATTGCCATATCTTCCTTTACGTCGCCAGGCATCTCAGCGGTGGCAACAATATCGGAAATTGCCAACCTCCCCCCTTGTTTTAATACGCGGAATGCCTCACGGAACACCCTTTCTTTCTTGGGAGAGAGGTTGATTACACAATTGGAAATGATGACATCAATAATCCCATCGGCAATTGGCAGGTTTTCCAACTCCCCCAGGCGAAAATCGACATTTTCATAACCTGAAATATCAGAATTTTGGCGAGCTTTGCTTACCATTTCCGGTGTCATATCAACACCTATAACTTGCCCTGATTCGCCAACTTCCTTAACGGCAAGAAAGGAATCAAAACCACCACCACTCCCCAAATCTAAAACAGTCTCGCCAGATTTTAGTAAGGCTATAGCTTTGGGGTTTCCGCAACCTAAACCCATATTTGCACCGTCTGGTACCTCATTTACATCAGCATTTGAATAACCGAGTTCCATTGAGGTGGCTTTTGCATCGGGGGCAGATTTGCCGCAACATGAAAATGCTGAACATCCACAACCGGAATTGCCTGATTCGGCAACCTTGCCATACTGTTCACGAACGGCTTTGCGAATATTGTCATTACTTAACTGTGTCATTGTTGTCTCCTTTGATGAGGTTAAAAAAGATACGTACACTCTTGTAGACGGAGACAAGCAAAAAAGGATGCATATTTTATTGAGCTAGCTAGCAATATTTACAATATTTATTCTTTTTCTTATACGAAACCAATGTGTTGTTGTGATTGATTTCAATTTGACAGCAGTCATGTAGCATTGTTTTTAGTAAAGCTCTGCCCCTTTGAACTCTTGATTTTGCGCCAGACAATGAAATGTTTTCCATTTCTGCTATTTCTTTTTGGTTTTTATGCTCTAATTCAGAAAGCCGAACAGCTTCACGATATTTATCAGGTAGTTCTTTAACCATCGGCTCAAGACATGATGATAATTCTTTTCTGATTGTTTCCTTTTCATCGTGTTGAGGTTGCTCTATCCAATCAGGCAGATTTTTGGTTGGTCTTCTTGAACGATAGTAGTCTATTACCGTATTTCTAGTTATTTGATACAACCAACTCTCAAGCTTTTTATTTTCCTTCAGAGAATCAATTCGAGTATGTATTTTTATAAATACATCTTGGAGGAGATCATCCACCACATCTTCAGCAACTTTACCTCTTATGAAGGCGGTTAACTTCATGTGGTATTCATGCCAGATGTTTTCGGTTGATTTCATGCTGATTCCTTTTGAGGCGAATAGCGCCCGAGCTAACCGGCTTGCCAACCAGTTGGCTACCAATTTTAGACGATTGTAATTGTTGAAGCCAACTCAAAAGAACGGGTGTGGTCGCTAGTCGGGTTGATTAGTTTGTTTTTAAAAGCAGGCACCTATGGTATCTTTATTTCTTTTTGAATAATTTGTAAATTGCAGAAAAGTCTTCTTGATCCATACCTTCTTCAAATGTTCTAGCGTAAAGTTCTTTTATTACAGAGCCCGTAAAAAGAGTTTTTTTCTGTTCATATGCTAAGTCTTGGAGGCAATGAAGATCTTTATATATTAAGGCACATGAAAAATGAGTTGAAAAATCTTCTTCCAGTAACTTCATCTTCTTGGCGTTGAGCACGAGGGAATTTCCACCGCCTACAGATAAAATTTCTAATATTTCTTTCTTTGCGATTCCAATTTCTTCACCTAGGGACAAGGCTTCAGCAATAGTTGCCATAAAGCTGCCTAATGCAAGATTATTGATCAGTTTCATTTTTGTAGCTAGTGCTGGCTCATTAAAATAAAAAAGATGTTTCCCAATATTTTCCAATAATGGTTTAACCTTTTCATATCCTGTTGTATCACCGCTAACTAAAACTGTAAGAGAGCCTTGTGATGCAGGAACAACGCTACCTAGTACTGGAGCTTCTAGATAAGTAGCCCCTGCATTTTTGCAAAGTTCATGGAAATTTGAAACTTCTTTAAAATGGTTTGTAGATAAGTCTATAATAATCTTTCCTGCAATTTCACCGGACAAAATTCCATTTTCTTGGGTAAGAACAGAATTGACAGCATTGCTGTCAAACATACATAAAAAAACAACTTCGGCATTTTGAGTAACTGAAACGGGAGATGATGCAATTTCAACCAACATGCCCTCGGATTTCGAATGAGTTCTGTTCCAAACAGTCAGATTATGACCACAGTCTAAAAGTCTTCCGGCAATTGCTTTGCCAAGGTGTCCAAGCCCTATGAATCCTAATTGCATATTGTTACCTCAATAATTTTATTTGGGAGGCTTATCGTAAAGCGTAACCGACTGGCAAAAACCGAGTGACCGATAGGGAGCGGAGCTTTTGCAAATCCGAGTTTACGCGTTTGTTATGTTTTATTTCGCCTGTGAATTGGCTCCATCCTTGGTGAACTGTAAATCCATATACTGAGGATAGTGCTTCATCAAGTGTTTTACCTTGTTCTAGTGCGGTAAATAGTTTCCTAAACTTGCTCGGACTCATATCGTGTAACCACCTTACATACATTTCACTCTGTCGATAAAACATATGTGTTTTTAAGCCAAAGCTGCTTGCTGTTTTCCTGAATATAAGGGCACCAGAACCATTTGGTTTGATGGTCTTTCCTTGGTATATAGCTTCAGCTGCTTCTTGCTCAGTAACCTTTTCGGCTCCACCCCCATTTGACACATAGACTGCCAAACCTTCTTTGAACCACACTGGTAATTTGGTTTGATAATTCCAACGACCAATATCCTGGGTGTGCTGTAAGTGTGACAGCTCATGCGTGAGTATCCCTGGAATTCTATTTTTTTGTTTTAATAACTTTGGAGAAGCAAACAGCCTATCTCCAATAACGCAGCTAGATGGATATTTTGAAGCACAATAAGAAGAAAAGCTGTCAATAGATTTTGTTACGTAGATTACTACAGGTTTTTCGAATGCTCCTTGCTTGTTTTCAATAGTTTGTACGGCTGCCTCCAAGTATGGAGCTATTTCTTCAGCATATTTTATAGAACCATCTTCATACTTTATCCGGGAATCTTGTTTCAAACTCTGAAACCCGTCTGTTGATTTTGTCATTGCGAGCACAGTGCTAAACGTTGTGCACCCATTTAACGCCAATAGACAAAAAATGATTATAGATATATAGCGCATGGGCACTCCTATCAAACATAACGACCCAACTCAGGCGACCGCTGCCGCAAGGCGATGCCAGGAGTGGTGCGGTGGCCGGTCGAACTGAAGCTCCGTATTATGCATTTCCTGAAATAACTGTTGTACTAAAACCTTCATCAGAGGTGGGGGCAACAAAATACTTTGTAACCTGCTCAAACATCTCTGGCGTATCAGTTGCCGCCCTCTCGGGCTGTTCAGCGCGCCTTTTAGCGATCCGCACTATGCAGGCATCGTTTGACAAATCAATGTAGATTTTCCTCAGTCTCTTTGCATAGCAGTGTTAAATAAATGGATAGTGTCCATGATATTACCTTATGTCTGGTCACTTTTTCCACTTATTTTCGTACTGTGCTAGAGTATGTGAAAAACATCACCCATTTATTTCCTTTTACTTATATTTTCTACCATATCAAATAGTAAGGCAACTAGATGGAAAGACAATGCCTGTCAACAACAGATTGCTTTAGAAGCTGTGAATATGTATCACATATATAGTGGAGGGTCCGGCGGTGAGGTTAATAAGTACCGTGATATAAGTTTGTTGGATGACTTTATGGTGATCCTGTCAAGGTGTGAGTATTTAGCCGGTAGTTCCCCGTTGACTCAAATAACAACTTTAATTGATCATAGCAGAACTCTGTAGTAGTGTTTTGTCGATAGAGGTTCTTAGATGATTAGCAAGAGTGGGAGTTTTGAATGGAATACAGATATATCGGTCAAAGTGGCCTTCGGGTAAGTCCTGTTTGTCTTGGAACTATGACCTTTGGCTCCATGTGTGATAAAAAGACATCCTTTGCTATTATGGATAAGGCTTATGATGCCGGGATTAATTTTTTAGATACTGCCGAGGTTTATCCGGTACCACCAAGGGCAAATACTATTGGTATAACGGAAGAAATTGTCGGTGAGTGGCTGCAGGGAAAAAACAGGGATTCCTTGATTATCGCGACAAAGGTTGCCGGTGCCGCTTCTGGCTGGTTTGTGCCGCCGGTACGTTCAGGGCTCACTGCCATTGACGCCCACCATATCATAAAGGGTGTTGAAGGAAGTCTTCGTCGTTTGAAATGTGATTATATCGACCTGTATCAAATGCACTGGCCTGATTCCGTTGTCCCACGAGAAGAGTCTATGGAGGCTTTTGACAGTCTTGTTCGATCGGGAATGGTTCGTTATCTCGGGACATCCAATGATACCGCTTACGGAACAACTAAATCCAATATGATTGCAAAATATCAGGGGTATAAGCGTTTTGAATCTATTCAAAATAACTTTTCACTCCTGAATCGCAGATTCCTTGATGAGATGGTCGAGATGTGCAGGCGGGAAAAAATTTCTCTGCTTCCCTATTCACCCATGGCCGGGGGAGTACTGACAGGAAAATATAACACAAGGCAGGAGGTTGCCGGGCGTTTTAGCGGTTATGCCAGGGATAATGATTCGAGAATACAGGCAATGGTCAGTCGTTTTGTGAATGAAAAAACACTTGCCTCCACCGCACGTTATATGGATATTGCAGCCGATGCCGGTATCTCTTCCGCAACACTTGCCGTTGCCTGGAGCAAACAGTTTGATTTTGTGGCCTCAACGATTGTCGGGGCAACAACACCTGCGCAGCTGGATGACTCAATAGCTGCAATTGATTTTGAATTATCAGAAGATGTACTTTGCCAATGTGACGCTGTGCATAATGAGATTTTATATCCCATGGGCTAACCCCGAAACGGAAAGAAAGTGACTTATCTTCGCAGCGTGCATTATGGTTGGATTGTTGTTCTGACCGGAGTCTTGACCATCGTCGCAGTTCTGGGACTTGGTCGTTTTTCCCTGGGGATGCTTCTTCCCTCCATGGGGAGTGATCTTGGTCTTGGTTACAGCAAGATGGGGTTTATCGGGACGGGGAATTTCTTTGGTTATCTGCTCGGCGTGCTCATGAGCAGCAGGCTTGTAAAGCGTTTTGACTACAGGTCTGTGATCAGCAGCGGAATATTCCTGGTGGGTGTCTCGATGGTTCTTGTGGGCAGGGCAAATGGATTCTGGCCGGTACTGATTGCTTTCTTTTTCACTGGTATCGGGAGTGGAATTGCCAACGTTCCTGTCATGGGGCTTGTTTCCCAGTGGTTTGGCTCGACCCTTCGTGGTCGCGCTGCAGGAATTATGGTGTCTGGGATCGGTTTGGGAATCATGATCACCGGCGTGTTGATCCCTGCCATTAATGGATGGGCCGGGCCGGGACAGGGATGGCGGACAAATTGGATGGTTCTGGGTGCAGTGGTACTCACAATCGCAGTTCTGTGCTCTTTGTTGATTCGAAACAGGCCTGGGGATTTAGGGTTGCAACTTGTTGAAAGAGTGGAAAAAAAATGTCGTGAAAAACAACAGAAGCCTCTCGTTGCAAAACCGTTTGATGCGGGAAAACGCACCCTGTTTCATCTCGGTGGAATCTATTTTTTCTTTGGTTTCACTGTTGTTATCTATGTGACCTTTGTCATCACCAGTTTGATCAATGAATACGGGTTCAGCGAGGCCGTTGCCGGAAGGTTCTGGGTGTGGTTTGGTCTTTTAGGGACACTGTCAGGACCGATTTTCGGCTCTCTTTCCGATCGTTTCGGCAGGCCTCGGACTCTTGCCTTAGTTTACAGTCTCCAGGGGCTGTCCTTTCTGCTTCTTGCGTTGAATCCGCTTCCCGGGAGTGTCTACGCTTCCATCGGTCTTTTTGCCCTCTGTGCCTGGAGTGTTCCTTCAATTATGGCTGCAGCTATTGGGGATTATCTGGGGCCTTTAAAGGCTGCCGCCGGATTTGCCACCCTGACACTGTTTTTTAGTGTCGGACAGATTACTGGTCCCGCTCTTGCCGGGATTATGGCTGAAAACAGTGGGAATTTTTCCAGTGCCTACCTTTTGGCGGGAGGACTTATGGCTGTTGGGGCATTGAGCAGTGTCTTTCTGCCAAAGATGAGGCTGTAGTCTGCTCCCTAAAAAGGTACTAGTCGTCTTCGGTATAGATCCCAGCCTCATTGAAGACCCGTGCCATGAGGAAATATGCTCGTGGGTTCATGTAGCTAAGCCTGACGTAGGTCTTGAGCTTTTTCATGGTGGCGGCATGGGTTTTAGCGGTGTCTATAGCGTTTTCCGGGCCACATTTGTCAAGGCTCAAATGATAGAGGTAGGCCGCCTTAACGATGCCGATGAGGAGCCGTGGCTCGGGAGTTATCTTTTCAAAGGATGATTTAAAACGGACAATATTTATAACCGTTGCTTCGTAGCCCAAAGTGCTGAGATACTGACATCCTTTGTCGATATGAGTTGCATCTTCGTGCGGCGACGATATCTGAGTCCGACCAATATTGATCAAAAGAGCTCCCTTGCAAATTGTAGTAATATCCTGCGAGGTAACATCACTTCTCAGTGCGAGAATGGTGGCAAGGGAACATATGTCGAGGGATTGTTCCAGTATCTCCCTGTTCGAGTCGTTGAGTTTTTTTACATTCAACAAGGTGAGGTGGTCATCATAGATACCTCCAAGACATTTCAGGAAGCTCTTACGTAATGGATTACCGCAGAAAATTCCGCTTAAAAATCTGGAGTCATTGAGTTTCTCCTTGAATTGATGAATAAGAGAGTCGAGAACTTTTTTGGCTGGTTCTATCAGTTCAGTCTGGATGATTCGTTCGGCTGCAGGACTGATCCTGCCGACTTCAAAAAAATCATGGTTTCGTTGAAGAAATGCTATATCTATACTGTCACTATTACGGGATGGAATGAGTTTGCCAGTCCTGTTCTCAAGCTTAAAATACTGAGTGACAGGTATGTTGTCTCGTAGGAAATCTATTGGTAAGATAGAGCCTGTGGTAATTGCTGAAGTGCTGCAGATACTGGCAGGCATAGCGGGATTTTCCTTTCGTGAGTCGGTGAAAATGAAATTATATTAGAAAATTAAAGATGTACTAGTATTTACTGACACTATAGGAAAAAGATATTTTTTACAAGAGGTTGGGTGAAATTATTTGTCCAATGCCTAACTTATTCATGCTCGTTGAACAGGTTTTTATTTATAGCTTTCTCTCTTGCTGCTTCCCGGGATATTTGTTTGGTGTCCACCAGTTCCCGCAGGTGGCTGTCCATGGTCTGCATTCCCAGGGATTTACCTGTCTGAATCAGTGAGTCTATCTGGGTGATTTTTCCTTCTCTGATAATGGATGCCAGAGCTGATGAGCCGATTAAGACTTCAATTGCGGCGCACCTTCCCTTTCCATCGCGGGTTTTTAATAACTGCTGAGCAATAACTGCCTTGAGTGACTCAGAAAGCATGGTTCTGGTCTGAGCCTGTTGCTCTGCGGGAAAGGCATTGATGATTCTATCAATCGTTTTTGCCGCACTGTTGGTGTGCAGTGTCCCAAAAACCAGGATACCGAGTTCGGCACAGGTCAGGGCCAGGGATATGGTCTCAAGATCTCGCATTTCGCCCACCAGAATGACATCGGGATCTTCTCTGTTTGCGACCATCAAAGCCGTGCCGAAGGTCTCTGCATGGGTACCGATCTCTCTTTGGGAAAAGATACATTTTTTGTTGGGATGGACAAACTCCAGGGGGTCTTCTATGGTGATGATATGCTTTGGATAGGTATCGTTAATCAAATCGATAATTGCCGCCATGGTTGTTGACTTTCCGCTGCCGGTAGGTCCGGTTACCAGAACCAGGCCTCTCTCGTAAGAGGCTATTTTTTTGACTACATCTGGCATGCCGAGCTGATCGAGAGTGAGAATTTTGGTGGGAATAATCCGAAAGACTGCGCCGGGACCTCGATGCTGATATAAAAAATTACAACGAAATCGTCCCACACCCTCAAGTTCATAGGCCTTATCAAAATCTCTGTTTTTGTTAAAGGTTTCCTGTTGTCCTGGATCAAGTACTTCAAAGAGGATATCCTTGGCGGATTCTGCTGTGAGGGGAGGGGCATCGAGAGGGATAAGGTCTCCGCGAAGACGCAGCAGAGGTGGAAAACCGACCACCATATGCAAGTCACTTGCACCATGTTTCTTCATCTGTTTGAAAAAAGTATCTATCTGAGCCATGAGTATCCTTTTACCGTTCGTAAAACTATGATCTGTTTTCCATGAGGGCGGGTTCTGATAATATCACTGCCACTACTCCTGGTCATTTTCTTCCAGCTCGAGCTCCGGTTCTTGAGTCATAAAGCGTTTGAGCATACTTTTCTTGTCAATGTTGGCCAGTGCCGCGTCCATTGAAATCTTTCCCGATTGGAGAAGCTCCACTATGGACTCATCCATCAGACGCATGCCGAGGTTTTTCCCCATCTGCATGGTGGAGTGAATCTGATAGGTTTTGTTGTCACGGATAAGATTGGCAACGGATAAATTTCCTATCAATATTTCAAGGGCGAGCTGCATGGCATTCCCGTTTGAAGCAGGAATGAGACGCTGGGTGATGACGGCCTTGAGCGACTCGCTAAGCATGGCACGGATCTGGTTCTGTTCTCCGGAAGGATAGGAATCAATAATCCTGTCAATGGTTTTAGCGGCGTTTGAAGTGGAAAGGGTACCGATGACAAGGTGTCCTGTTTCCGAAGCTGAAATAGCCAGGGAGATGGTATCAAGATCCCTTAGTTCACCGATAACAATAACATCCGGATCCTGACGCAGAGCACCTTTGAGGGCATTTTTGTAGGAAAGGGTGTTGCTTCCGAGTTGTCGTTGATTGACGACTCCTTTTTTGAAGGGATGAATAAACTCAATGGGGTCTTCAACGGTTAGGATATGGTGGGCACGCCTTGAGTTGATATAGTCCACCATTGCCGCAAGGGTAGTAGTTTTTCCATGTCCCGTTGCTCCCGTCACCAGTATTATCCCCTGGTGATTTTCAAGGGCCGCAGCAACCACATCGGGGAGCCCGAGCGTGGCAAGTGTCGGTATCTGTGGGGGGATAATGCGGAATACGCCACTGACTCCATTGTTATGCAGCATAGCGCTTCCCCGGAATCGTCCCACCCCTTCAAGCTCATAGGCAAAGTCAAGTTGCTGTTTTCTAGATAAAATGCCGCATTGGGTAGGACTCAGTAATTCTTCAACCAGACGTATGGTGTTTTCAGGAGTGAGGGTCTTGCTCTTCAGGCGCACCAGTTTGCCCATATGACGAACCATAAACGGTTCTCCGGGGATAACATGTACGTCCGAGGCATGCATTTCTGTGGCCCCTTTGAAAACTTTATCCAGTAATGCCATGGGGTGTCTCCCGGTAAGTTGGTTAGCTCCTAAAGCAGTTTTTCGGCAGGAAGGATAATCTCGATATTACTGATAAGGAGGTTGATAAATTCTCCCCGAAGGATCTCTTGTTTGGCGTGATCGGTAACCGTGGCATTGGTGACAACCATAAACTTATTGGTCTCATTCATGAAGTCTGTTAACCTCGCGCCTGGTACGAGATCGATTGCTCCTTCAATGCGAAAATCTTTGGTGAGAATAATGACCTGCGTCTTGGGAGTAGACATGATTCTTCCTCTTGCAGTTAGTGTTCTTTCTTCACTCCGGTTATCGCAGTGAAAGACGTTTGGGGAAATACTCCTATGAGTATCTGTCACAACGATAGAGATGTCAATAAATCCATTTTTTATTGGTGGCAAAATATACAGGTATGAAGAGAAAAATTGAACTTCTGGCCCCAGGTGGTGACATTGATGCCATAAAGGCGGCGATTGTGGCCGGGGCAGATGCTATATACTGCGGTCTGGACCGGTTTAATGCGAGAAATCGTGCGGAGAATATTACTTTTGCCGATCTGCCTGGAATTGTCAGACTTGCCCATACAAATAATTGTGCACTATTTTTGACGCTTAATATTGTCATTGTTGAGAGTGAGATTCCTGCCCTGATAACGCTGCTTAACAGATTGGTGAACACGCGGATCGATGGGCTGATTGTTCAGGATTTGGGATTGTTGTACATTCTCACACACTACTATCCAACTCTTCAGATTCATGCCTCGACTCAGTTGACAACACATAATGAAGGGCAGATACACTTTCTAAGCAAATTGAACGTTCGTAGAGTGAATCTGTCACGGGAATTAAGTATTCAGGAGATACATTCCTTGACGGAAACGGCACATCAAAATAGCCTTCTAACCGAAGTGTTTGTCCATGGATCCTACTGTCTTTCCTTTTCTGGGATATGTTATTTAAGTTCGTTCAACAGTGGAAACTCAGGAAATCGTGGGAGGTGCAGTCAGCCGTGCAGAGACCAGTATGTAAAAACGGTTGCAGGAAAGGATTATCCGCTAAACCTCAAAGATAACTCCGCGTTTTCTGATGTGCAGGCACTGGCTGATGCCGGGGTTGATTCGGTAAAGATTGAAGGGCGAATTAAGAAGTTCCATTATGTCTATACGGTGGTCAAAGCTTGGAGAAAACAGCTTCAGAGTTTGTATGGTCAAGAGGAGTTGTGTCATGACGACGAAGATCTCCACAGGGTTTTCAATCGCGGATTCTCAAACGCATTCCTGAAGGGCGATATTGACCGAGATATGTTTGTCGATCATCCCCGGGATTATTCTGCAGTTTATCTTGCGGAAACGAAGGATGGTGCTACTGATGAAAATATGGAAGAGGCCAAAAGGGAACTGTATGATCTGAAAACGGAAATTATAACAGACGTAAGAGGCAGGATTGAACATTTGAGCAGCGAGAAAATCCCCCTGCAGATCTCGGTATCTGGCCAGGCCGGAACCGTCCTGCATGTCGTTGTCCAAACTCCCGAGAGATCATTTACAGTTGTTTCAGATAGTGGTCTGGTCGAACTGAAGCGCACAAAGGATGGTGGGCAGTCGCTCGACTGCGATATGCTGGCAAAGCGATTGGCGCAACTTAATGAGACGGAATTTACTATTGAGTCCCTGGAAACTGACGGACTGTGTCGTGGTCTCTTTCTTCCTTTTAAAGAGGTGAGCGCAATACGAAAAAAGATTTTTCGGGAATTACATGCTTCGCAGGAATATGTGTCTCCTATTGATGTTCCACGGATCAAGAGACAGGGCGACCAAATGCTGGAACCTGTTCTTTCTCTGCTCCTTTCTGCAGAGGAGGATCTGCATCTTTGTCAGGGAAGCTCTGCAGATACCTACTTCCAGATTCCCGATAATTTAGAGAATTGCGATTCAGCTCTCACCAGTATTTTTGTAGCCAATCGCGGCTTGCTTCCCTGGTTTCCCGCAGTTCTTATAGGAGAAAGTTATCACGCAGCAGTGGAATTTTTACAAAAGGTCAAGCCACAACGTGTTGTGACCAACAATAGTGGAATCGCCTATGAATGCTGGCAACGGGGGGTTCCCTGGATAGCCGGGCCGTATCTGAATGTTGCGAATTCCTTTAGTCTTCTGTGTCTGATGGGAAATTTTAACTGTTCTGGCTCCTTTATTTCAAATGAGCTTAAAAGAGTTCAGATAAAGGCTATTAAGAAGCCTGATGATTTTAAGCTCTACTACAGCATCTATCATCCAATTGTATTAATGACGAGCAGGCAGTGTCTTTTCCATCAGGTCACAGGATGTACAAAAGACAGGATTGACGAAAATTGCCTTCACTGCTGTGAAAAGTCGGCTGAGATAACCAATTTGAAGAAACAAACGTTCCTGATAGAGAAAACGAAGGGGAATTATCACACACTTTATGGTTCGACCCATTATTTAAATACAGATGTTCTGAGAGAAATACCAAATTTTTTTTCCAGTTTTCTTGTTGATTTGCGGAGGATACAAACGGAGACCAGGGTGGCACTGGATAGAGCAGAACTTGTGAAGCTTTTTGAGAGCTATCTGGCGGGTCATCCTGGCTCAGCAGAAGCACTTGAAAAAAGTATCCAGCCTTCAACAAAGCATCAGTATGTAAAAGGGATCTGACGGATCTGGTGCTAAAGCAGAGACGATCTTTTTTTTCGTGATCCTCTGACAATTCCCCCGATGATCATTCCAAAGACGAGAACGCCGCCACCGGCAAGAAACCATTTGAGAGTGTAGTTGCTTCGCAGGGTTTCGTTTGCCTGTTCGAGAAGAGCCATTTTTTTGGTAAGTGTCGCGTTTTCCCGGGAGACTTTTTCCATATTGCTTTTGATCTGAACAACGTCTGCGGTGTCTTGCTGCAGTTTCTTATAACTGGCCTGGATCTTGTTTCTTTCACTTATAGCCGAATCGCGTTCCTGCTCTGTACGAAAGAGCGCTTCCGATACTGTGTCCAGCTGTTGCCGGTTCTCGGCTTCTTTCTGTAGCATCTCATCTTTTTGTGCACGCATTGAAGCGACGAGTTTATCGAGGGGTGGCTCGGTACTCAGAAAGCGTTTGAGTACCCAGCCCTCTTTGCCGTTGTCAAGCAGGATTTTGGCAAATTCTTCACCTTCTTCGATGAATTCCACCGCCGTTCCGTCCTTTACCATGGCGACAATTTTATATTCAGTTCCCTGGCCTCTTCTGACAACAGCTTCTATGCTTGGCCGTATGTAGCGGGTTTCTGCCTCAGCCGATATTCCTGAGAACAGTATGGTGCTGAACTGGATACAGAGAATGAAAATTAAAAGGTTGATCGGGAGTGATGGGGATAGGCCTTTTGTCAGTTTTGAGGGCATATATATATCCTTGGTTGTATAATTGTTTGTGGGCGAAGAATCATACAGTCATATGGTAATAGGGATCTTTTCTGTTATAACCCAATAAATATAAAAGTGGTAGGTTCTGCTGTTGTCGAAATTGTAAAAATGAAAAAGGAAATGATGAGGAAGATTGCTTTCGGTTATTCAACACGATGTAATATCAGGTGTGAACACTGTGTCGCGGCTGATGACGCCCGCAAAAATGAAAAGATGAAGCTGTGCCGGGCCAAAGAGATTATTGCTGAACTGGCTGCTGCCGGGGTTCGCGGTATAAGTTTTACTGCGGGTGAACCACTCCTCTATCTTGATGATATTGCCGAACTGGTGAGTCTATGCAGAGAATATGAAATCTACACCAGGGTTGTCACCAATTCCTTTTGGGCGAAAAGCGCTGATCTTGCAGACAGCTATACCCTTCTGCTCAAAGAAAGTGGGCTATCGCAGTTACGTTTGAGCTACAGCCGCTGGCATCAAAAGAATGTTCCCCGGCACCATATTGTTAACGCTGCGGAAAGTTGTCAGAAAGCAGGTCTTGATTATTTTGTTTCATTCGTAACCGACTTCTCAGAGGATGATGATGGCTATGAACAGTATCTTCGGGAACAGAAGTTGCTGTTTTTTCCAGAACCGGTAATTTTTTCCGGTAGAGCGCAATCCTTCGAACGTTCCGCCTTGCGTACTGATTATCAGGAAAACTGCTGTTCCATGAATCCCTATCTTGCTCCCAGTCTCGATATGTACGCCTGTTGTGATGCAGGCAGCCATTTTACACGGACAAATTTCTTCCATCTTGGTAATCTGAAGGATAATACGATTGAGGAAATGTTCAGGAAAAGTGAAGGGAACAGCCTGTATAATCATATCCGCTCCACAGGCATAACTGCAATTGCATCTTTTGCCGGATTTCGAGCACGCGAAATCGTTGGCTATAGAAAATGCGAACTGTGTGAAAAAATGTTTAACTCTCCAGAGTTGCTTGGGGCGCTCGAAAAAGAAGCGGAATCGGGATTGAAGTCCTGGCACAGATAAGTTTATTTTTTCTGCTGCGGCAGGATGCGCGTGTTGCGCTACAATGACAGGGTGAAATGATGGTAGAGATTGGAAAAATTAATAGACTTGCGGTGGTGAGTACTCAGGGCCACGAAGTCCGCTTTGATGGTGGAGAGCTCGGAGACATTCTTCTCGATGAAAAGTTTGTGTATGGAAGATATCACAAGGGCGATGAGGTTGAAGTATTTGTTTCTGTTGATGGGGATGACAGGCTTTTTGCCATTACCAGTAAACCCTATGCAATGGTAGGGGAGTTTGCCAGACTCCGGGTGGCAGCAACTTCTCCATCAGGTGCCTTTCTTTCCTGGGGGATGAAAAATGATCTTTTGGTCCCGAAGAGTGAACAGCTTAGTCCCATGAAAGAGGGCGAGTCCTACGTTGTTTACGTCTTTTTGAGTGAGAAAACAAATCGTATAACGGCTTCTTCAAAACTGGATAAATACCTTGGCCTCTCCCCCCCAGATTATAAAGAAGGCGAAGAGGTTGATCTTCTCATTTTTGACAGGACTGATCTTGGATATCAGGCAGTTATTAATCAGGCACACATTGGAATGCTGTTTAAAAATGAGGTGTTTCAGAAACTCTTTATCGGTCAGAAACTGAAGGGCTATATATATAATATCCGGGAAGATTCAAAGATTGACCTGAGGTTACAGCTGCCGGGATATGAGAAGGTGGATGGAGTCTCTCAGGCAATCATTGACATCCTGAAAGAGAATGGCGGCGTAAGTTCTCTTTCTGATAAAAGTCCGCCGGAGGAAATTTATGCCCTCTTTGGAGTGAGTAAAAAGGTTTTCAAACAGGCGATTGGTGCCCTTTATAAGAAACGCATCATTACCATAGATCGCAGTAGCGGTATAAGGTTGGTGAAGAAGAAATGAAAATACGTAAAGTGAGTCCAGAGTTACAGCCCAAGGCGGCGGCCCTGCTGCGCAATGCCTTTCCGCGAAGTAATTATGAAGTGCGGCTGATGGAAAATCTTCACAAAAACGGCAGGGAGGTCCATGAGTGGGTCTGTCTCCATGTCAATAAGGCTGTGGCCTATATTGCCTTTTCCAGGGCTTATAATGGTGTTGAGGTATGTGGTCTGCATCTGGCACCTCTGGCTGTTAAACCTGAATTTCAACGGCAGGGGATAGGGTCGGAGTTGCTGCGTTTTGCCCTGCGCCAGGAAGTCATTCAAACGATGACACTCTTTGTTCTCGGGAATCCTGAATTTTATAAGAAGTTTGGGTTCAAACCCTGTACCAATCCTATTTGTCCCTTTGATAAAAAAAATAGACATTTTTTAAGCATTCGTAACCCTGAAGTCGCACGATTTACAGTGGGATATGAACCTGAATTCAACATTGGGGCATAGAATGACAACAGGTACTACCATTTTGATTATCCACCATGAGCAGGATCGCTATTTTGATACCCTGTGCAGGCGTTTTCCTGACCTTCTTTTTCATAGTGCTCGTAACGATGCTGAAGTTGCACAGAAGATGGCTGAATTGCAGCCACAGATCCTGCTGAGTTTTCGTTGTGATCCCATTTCCACCAAAGCCCAGAGTATGGCTGCACGAACTCCCTGTGTGAAATGGGTACAGGTGGCAGGTGCCGGATATGATCATTTGGGGGATCTGGATGAACTGAAGTGCCAAGTTACAAATTGCTCCGGCGTGTTGAGCAGGTTTCAGGCAGAAACGGTCATCGGGGCAATGATCAATCTCAACTTTGGTTTTTACCGTTATCAGCAGCAGCAACGGGAAAAGCTCTATCGGAAATTGCCTTGGCGTTCCTTGGAGGGGCAGAAACTCCTGCTTCTCGGAATGGGCCATATTGGGAGGGCTGTGGCTGTGAATGCACGTCACTTTGGTATGCACATCACAGCCATCCGATCCAGAATACAGGATTCGCCGGAGGCCGATGTCGTCTGTACTGCGGATGAGCTTCCTGTACTATTACCGGAAGTTGATTTTGTTTCACTGCATCTGCCCTACTGTAAGGAAACGCATCATTTCTTTGATGCGAAGATGTTTGGGGCTATGAAAGAGAGCGCATATTTTATAAACACTGCCCGGGGGAATATTGTCGACGAGGATGCTCTTATTGCTGCCTTGAAGGAAAAAAGGATCGCTGGTGCCTATCTCGATGTTTTTCGTGAGGAGCCATTGCCTCAATTGAGTCAATTGTGGCAATTGGATAATCTTTTATTAACTCCTCACTACTGCGATGCCGTAGATGATTGGCACGAGCGGTTTGCAGATTTTTTTGCAGATAATCTTCAGCGCTGGATTGCCGGGGAGGAGTTGCATAATAGTCTTAAAAAATAGGGACGAATGGGATTTTTTTCGAACCAAAAGGTGGGCTGAGATTTGTAATGTTTTTTGAACATGTACCCAGAAGGGGGCTGATATGTGCTCATCGTGGGGCCCGTTCTATTGCTCCTGAAAACACACTTCTGGCCATGACCATGGCGAAGGCATGCGGTGCGCACTGTTGGGAAACAGATATCCGGATGAGCAAAGATGGTAAACTGATTGTTTTCCATGACGATAGCCTGGAACGTACCACGAATATTGCAGTAAACAGGGCATTAAAAAAACATCCTGATTGCAGTGTTAATTGCTATACACTGGCAGAACTGCGTGAGCTTGATGTCGGTTCCTGGTTCCTGTCCGATGATCCCTTCGGGGCGGTTGCCAGTGGTGAGGTTGCGGACGTTCAATATGAGACAATCAAGAGGCAGCGAATCCCCCTGCTTCGTGAAGTTCTGGATTTCAGCAAGAAGCACTCTTTTCCTGTCAATCTGGAAATTAAAGATCTGAAAACGCCATCCGGTGACGTTCTTGTTGTGGACAGGATCATGGAGATGCTTTTTGAAACAGGAACCATGGATATGGTGCTTCTCTCCTCCTTTCGCCATGAATACCTTCACCGGGCTCGAGCGTTGAATAAGGAAATTGACATAGCAGTTCTGGCAGAAGAACAGCATCCTCAGGATCTTATTCAGTACCTCAGGAGTTTTCAAGCCGCTGCCTATCATCCGAATGTGGATATATGTGACGAAGAGCTCATCAATGGGTTGCAGCGTGCCGGTTTCCGGGTTAATTGCTGGACAGTCAATGATATGAAAAGGGCGCAGGAGATACTTCGTACAGGGGGGGGAGTAATAACAGATTGGCCCCAGCGTCTGATATGAATAAGGATGTAATAGCCAACTGAAAAAAGTATGAAGGAGAGATACGAGGGAATGAAAACAATAGGGATGCTTGGTGGTATGAGTTGGGAATCAACAGCCAGCTACTATAAGGCTCTTAATGAAGGTGTAAGAGATGTTCTTGGTGGCTTGCACTCTGCCAGAATCTCCATGTATAGTGTTGATTTTGACCAGATTGAAAAGCTGCAGCATCAGGGCGACTGGCAGGCTACAGCCGAAATTCTTTCTCAAGCCGCCCGCAGTATTGAAGCGGCAGGTGCAGATTTTTTACTTATCTGTACCAACACCATGCATAAGGTCGCCCCGGAAATTGAGGCAGCAATCGGGATTCCTCTGCTTCATATTGCCGATGCCACGGCAGAAAGGCTTGTTGCAGACAAGGTGAAACGGGTAGGCCTTCTTGGAACCCGATTTACCATGGAAGAAGACTTTTATAAGGGCAGGTTGACGGATAAATACACTATTGAGGTCGTGGTTCCTGATAGTGATGATATGGACATTATCCACAAGGTTATCTATTCTGAGCTTTGTCTCGGAAGAGTTTCAGAACGGTCACGGCGGAGATATCTTGATATTATAGACTCTCTGTGTGACAAAGGCGCGGAGGCTGTTATTCTTGGCTGTACGGAAATCGCATTGCTCGTACAGCAAAAGCATACCTCTGTGAGACTTTACGACACAACAGAGATTCATGCCAGGCATGCGGTACAACTGGCAGTACAGGAATGAAGAGAGGAGAAGCATTGCTTTGGAGCTGGTAATCAATAACATCCAGATCCCCGTCGAAAAAGACGGGATGGATGAATACCTGCGCCTTGCAGGGCAGAGGATGGGACTGGCTCCTGAAGAAATTACGGTTACAAAAATCCTCAGTAAGGCCCTTGATCTGCGCAGTCAGGAGCAGTTTTATTATAAAATGTCACTGGTCGTCAGTACCGATGACAAGTATCCCAACGGGCAGAAGTTCAGTCCCTATATACACGCTGAAACTGCAGAAAAAAAGACCGCGCAGATGGAGGAACGGCCAATTATAGTAGGATTTGGGCCTGCGGGTATGTTTGCAGCTCTTGAACTTATTTCTCATGGTCTTAAACCCTTAATTTTTGAACGGGGCAAAAAAATAGAAGAGCGCTCTGTTGATGTGGAGCGCTTTATCAAAGAGCGGAAGCTCAATCCCGAATCAAATATTCAATTTGGTGAAGGGGGGGCTGGCTCCTATTCGGACGGGAAGCTGTTTTCAAGAAGGAATAATAATACTTCCACCGTCAATCGGGTTCTGAAAACCTTTGTCAAATTCGGTGCCCCACCGGAAATTGAGTACATCAGCAAACCCCACCTGGGAACGGATGTGCTGTGTGAGATAGTGCGCAATATCCGCCTCCATGTTCTCGAGCGAGGTGGTGACATATATTACGGTTCCAGAATGACTGATATCCTGATCACAGGAGGCAGGGCAAGAGGGATTGTCATTAATGGTGAGCAAGAGTTTCTTTCTTCACATATCTTTATTGCGCTTGGTCACTCTGCACGTGATACCGTCGAGATGATGCATACAAGAGGCGTTGCCATGGAACAGCGGCAGATTTCCGTTGGGGTGAGAATTGAGCATCCAGTGCAGACCATAAATCTGATGCGTTATGGCAAGAAGTATAATGGTTTTCCCGGACTCGGCGCTGCCACCTATTCTCTGAATCATACCAATCGAAAAATTCGTCGTGGGGTCTATACATTCTGCATGTGTCCCGGGGGAGAGGTGGTGAACGCCTCCTCAAGTGAGGAGATGCTGGTGCTCAACGGAATGAGCTATTCGGACAGGGCATCGAATTTTTCAAATGGTGCACTGGTTGTCAGTTGTCACCCCAGTGACTATAAGTCAGACAGTCCCCTGGCAGGCTTTTCCTTCCAGAAGGATATTGAGCAGAAGGCCTTTCAGGCAGGTGGCGGAAACTGGTCTGTTCCCGCCCAGAATCTGATGGATTTTCTAGGTGAAAAAGGCTCGACGGGTGTGCAGGAGAACTCTTATAAGATGGGTGCAGTTCCTGCTGATATGAGAGAGCTCTTCCCGGAGTTTGTGATCTCGGAGCTGCTTGTTGCATTTCACAAATGGAGGGGAGAAATACCTCTTTTTATATCTCACCATGCGATACTGCTGGGGGCTGAAACACGAACCTCTTCACCCGTTCGGATATGCCGCAATGAGCAGTTTGAGTCAGTCAATACGAAAAACCTCTACCCAATAGGGGAAGGCGCGGGGTATACCGGTGGTATCACCAGCTCTGCGGCAGATGCAATAAAGGCTGTGGAGGCACAGCTGTTGTAGGATAATAGTTAAAGAATATGGCAAGGAAATCCTCAAAAAGCAATTCCGGTCTTGTGTACTCTACTGAATCCGGCACCATGTGTCCCGGATGCAATAAACAGCAGAAGAAGTGTGCGTGTAAGCAAACACAGGCCATCCCAAAAGATGGTATTGTCAGGCTGATGCGGGAAACCAAGGGGCGTAAAGGAAAAGGGGTTACCCTTATTAATGGTCTGCCGCTTGCCCCTGTGGAGCTGAAGAAATTTGCAAAACTGCTAAAACAGAAATGCGGCAGTGGCGGCAGTGTCAAAAATGGAGTCGTCGAAATCCAGGGCGATCACAGGGACACGTTGGAGAAAGAATTAGCGTCACGTGGTTATACAGTAAAACGGGCTGGTGGTTGAAAATATGGCTTATACACATCGCATAGTTCAGCCCAGTAGGATAGAGGGCACCGTCTTTTCAGAATCGGGGGAGCGACTCACCCCGCCGCGAGGCTGGGCATTTCTTGAGGCAGGAGATGCCGCGGTAACCAGAAGTGTCAAGGCAAAGGGTGAAACCTGGGTGGTACAGATCCGTAAAGGGAGACGGATGAGCACGAGAGGAATTTGGGCCAGAGAACAGGATATCCATGAATCACGCAAAGAGGTTGAGGCAAAAAAAGCCACTCCCGAGTATGCTAAAAGGCGTTCAGCAGATCTTGCCAGGCGTTCCCTGAAACAGGAACAGTATCATGTGGATTTTTGCACTGAGGTTATTCAATTCCTTGGCTTTCATCCACGTTACCAGATGGAAGCGGCATTTCTTGGAAAAAAGATAAGCGAACATGCCACTCCCGTTGGAAGTGGCACGGTTGCTCGAACTGAACGAATCCCCATAGCTGCACGTGCAGAGGCGGCCACTATCGCCTGGATGCGTCATCGGACTACGGCCTATGATTCCATGAGGATTGCCAGAGTGAAAGGTAAAAGAAGGGAAATCCGCAGACAACTAGCGGCGCAATCAGTCAAGGTATTGCAGGCATATCGCCAAGGTGATGAACCGGGCGATAACTGTCCTCTACAAAAGGTATTACTGAAAGAAAATATATGAAATTTGAATCTCTGGGGCTATCTGCCCCTGTTTTACAGGCCGTTACTGAGGCTGGATACGAAATGCCTACTCCCATCCAGGTTCAGGCAATTCCCGCAGTACTTGAAGGCAGAGATGTGATGGCTGCTGCTCAGACAGGAACAGGGAAAACTGCAGGTTTTGTCCTGCCCATACTGGAGCTGCTGGTAAAGGGAAACCGGGCTCGGGTGAATCAGGCGCGTGTTCTTGTTCTCACTCCTACCCGTGAGCTTGCAGCTCAGATTGAGGCGAGTGTTACGACCTATGGTAAGCATTTAGCTCTTCGTTCCGCCGTGGTTTTTGGTGGGGTAAAGATCAACCCCCAGATGATGAAGTTGCGTAAAGGGGTGGATATTCTCGTGGCAACCCCGGGCCGGCTTCTGGATCTTCATCGTCAGAATGCGGTGAGCTTTAAACAGCTTGAAGTACTGGTTCTTGATGAGGCGGATAGGATGCTGGATATGGGATTTATCCACGATATCCGTAAAATATTGGCCGTCTTACCCAGAACCCGGCAAACGCTGATGTTTTCTGCGACCTTTTCAATCGATATTCGGAGCCTTGCAAAAACACTGGTTCGTAATCCTGTTGAGATTTCGGTCACTCCTCCTAACAGTACCGTTGAGGCCATAGAACACTGGATTGCACCCGTTGATAAAAAACAGAAACCAGCCCTCCTTGCCCATCTGATCACTAAACAGAAGTGGGAGAGAGTATTGGTGTTCAGCAGAACCAAACACGGGGCAAATCGGCTCACCGGTTATCTGGAAGGGAATAAAATCACTGCAGCAGCGATTCATGGCAATAAGAGCCAGAACGCCCGTACAAAGGCTTTGGCTGATTTTAAGGAAGGGCGAATTCGAATCCTGGTTGCGACGGACATTGCAGCACGCGGCATTGATATTGACCAGCTGCCCCAGGTAGTGAATTTTGATTTACCCAATGTGGCAGAGGACTATATTCATCGTATTGGTCGCACTGGTCGGGCTGGCTCTGCTGGTCAGGCCATCTCTCTGGTCAGTGCCGATGAGATGCCGCAGCTTGTTGATATAGAACGTCTCCTTAGAAAGCTGCTTGAGCGGAGACTGATAGAGGGTTTTGAGCCGGTGCATGAGCTGCCTCAGTCACGTCTTGATCTTCGTCCCGTGAAACGAAAAAGACCGAAGAAACCAAAGACAGGACATCTGGATGGTCAGCGTTCCGGTTCGAATTCTCAAGGGAATCGACCGGCGTGCAGCAGGTCAAAATCAAGATCGAGACATAGGTCGTAATTGGCAGTTGTATGAGAAAACGGATACGAATAGATATCGATTACCGTAAGGACTGTTGATGGGGTTTTAAGGACGTGCGGGCACGTCTCAAGAGTATGGATTACGGAATGGAGTTTCATTTTTTCTGTGTCCCCCATATGGCTGACCGGATGAGAAAACTGGTACCCGAGAGTGGCGGTGAGATCACTAACCGAGATGACCGATCCTATGGTGTGGTGTTATCTGTTCGTAAATGTGTATGATAAAAAGACAGCACTTTGTATGAATACAGGAGAATGTCATTATGAATAGTTTTGGCCATATGTTTCGAGTTTCCATTTTCGGTGAAAGCCATGGTATCCAGATTGGTGTGGTGATCGATGGCTGCCCTCCAGGAATAGCACTTACTGAGGATGATCTTAAAGAAGATTTTGCTCGGCGGCGTGCTGGTGGTCGTGGCACAACTCCGCGGGTTGAGCCGGATATCCCAAGTATTGTTTCCGGTGTGTTTCAGGGAAAAACAACCGGAGCGCCACTCACCATCGTTTTTGAAAACACCAATATTAAATCGGGCGATTATTCTAACCTCTGGGATCAACCGCGACCGGGCCATGCCGATTATACAGCCCAGCAGAAGTACAGCGGGTATAATGACCCGCGGGGTGGTGGTCATTTTTCAGGAAGGATTACCCTGGGTATTGTGGCAGCAGGGGTGGTTGCCAAGAAGATCCTTGGTTCAGTTTCCGTCACTGCCACGCTGATCGAGGCGGGTGGCAGTAAAGATATTGCAGCAGCGGTGGAAGCAGCTATTGAGGCTAAAGACTCCATCGGTGGTCTTATTGAATGTCGCTGTACCAATATGCCTGTGGGGCTGGGGGAACCGTTTTTTGATTCTGCGGAAGCATTGATTGCCCATATGGTTTTTGCCGTACCAGCTACCCGAGGTATTGAGTTTGGCTCAGGCTTTGCTTCAGCGTCCATGAAGGGCAGTGAACACAATGACTGTATCACCGACGAAGAGGGGAAAACAGCCACAAATAATGCCAGTGGCATAAATGGCGGCATCACCAATGGTAATGATATTGTCTTCCGGGTACCTATTAAGCCTACATCAAGCATAGGTCTTCCCCAGGATACCTATAATTTTAAAGAAAAATCTGTATCTACCCTTCTTATTGAAGGGCGCCATGATGTGTGTATTGCGATCAGGATTCCAGTGGTTATTGAATGTGCAACTGCCATTGTTCTCGCAGACTTGATGCTGCGCGAACGCAGGGGCTGATTTGCTTATTTGTTTTCCAGTATAGCCGAAATCCAACGGTATAAGTAATTATTAGCTATAGTTGTTCATGGAAAATAAATGAAAAAAAGTGGGGGTCAAGTCTTCCTTTGACCTTTGAACCGAATGTGTGATATAGTAAAAATATGTCAAGACCACTACGTATAGAATATCCAGGCGCCTGGTATCATGTTATGAACCGGGGTAGGCGAAAAGAGAAGATATTCTTTTCGCCAAAGGATTATGAGCTTTTCCTCACCGTCCTTTATGAAACCGCGGAAATATTTAATCTCAAAGTTTCCGCCTACTGCCTTATGCCTAACCATTATCATCTACTACTCCATACCCCTGATGGTAATATCTCTCGCTGCATGAGGCACATCAACGGCGTTTATACCCAACGCTTCAATCGAGCAAACAAAAAAGACGGGCAGTTGTTCCGCGGACGTTTCAAGGCTGTCGTTGTGGATAACGATAATCATCTCCTTGAGGTGTTGCGCTACATCCACAACAATCCATTGCGGGCAGGGATGATTGAAAATGCGGATGATTTCAAATGGAGTAGTTATAAAGGATATTGTTCCAGGGCCAAAAAGTGGGATTGGTTATATAAGGATTTTTTATTGGCCATGTTTTCTGACAATCAAGGTCATGCCAGGAAGATATACCTGGAATTTATGCAGGAACAGGAATCAGAGAAAATTCTAAACTTTTATACGAAGAAAAATTTGTCTTCCATCCTCGGTAATGATGGGTTTAAAGATTGGATAAGGGAAAGGTTTCAAGAGTTACGATTTAAGCAAGATATACCTAAATCGAAAGAACTTGGGTTGAGAGGGGATATTATCAGAGAATTGGTGTGTAAAGAATTCAAGATTGGACATGATGAGCTCATGCATTCAAAACGTGGATCAATGAATCTTTCACGGGATGTGGCCATTTTTCTGCAGAGAAAATATTGCGGTCAAACCCTTACTGAATTGGGCGTGGATTATAACATTGCCAGTTATAGTAGTGTAAGCAGTGCGTTTGAGAGAACAAAGTTGCGATTGTTAAAAGATCGGAAACTACAAAGAAGGGTGTCCAAAATTGAAACCAAGCTCAACAAAGGTCAAAGGGAGACTTGCCCCCCCCCCTCTTGACCTAAATAAGCAAGCAAAATATCAATTTCTCTCTTTGCGGGACGAGGCGAATCGACAGACACAATTAGTGTGATAGTCCACTAAGGTACCACTTGTTTGACACCCTTTATCTTTGAATCTCCGTCATATTATAGAACAATTTAGAGAAAATTAGAACACAAAAAAAACTAGACTTGGGCCAAACTGGGTCAGGTGATTGAGTTTTGCAGATATCACCAAGCGTATTCCTGAAAAGACCTCCTTGTATTCTTTGAGTACAAAAAAAACTCTATATAATCATATCTCTATCAGTAACGTTTATAGCTCTGCCATTGTTTGCGCGGAATGATTTTTCATCCCAGATACATATTGAACACGCAATAATAAAAGCACGACAATATTCAGATAAAAGCAAAATTGATTCAGATGGGAACTGTCTGTAATCTTAAACACTTTTGCGGCAGGTTGTCATGTACCGTGAGCATTGCCACTTAGTATCCTGCCAGCCCATATCGAACCGTATTACAAGAAGTGTCAGTTCGGATATAACACAAGTACAGATACAACCTATAGATTTTCAGGAGGATCCGTCAAATCTGGTGGTGTCTTTGCTAGTTTGTTGCGTAAAATCCATATCCCAACAGCCAGGAAGAAAAAGAGTATACTGATTCGCAGCTGTGAACGACCCAGTTCTGCAGGTGCCATGATGGGGGGGACAATCAGCTTGCCCCATCTCTTGTGAACCCAGAGTGAATATTCCTTCCCCATTTGAAAAGGCTGACTCAGTTGCTTGTCTTGATCGAATGCAAAGTCGGGTGCTTCTAAAATAGTCTCCTTTTCCTTGTACAAAAATGAGAATACCGGGATCATCCGAGGGGGTGCTTCGGAGTTCTTGGCTGAATGGATTTTGAATTCAATCACTGTAGCGTCTATTGGACTGTAATCGCTACTGGTGTCCTCGGTGAAATACATGGTGTTGACACTGGTTCGGAAGAGGTGCCCTCCATTGAATAGAAAGAAGAGAGCAAGAAGGAGCAGGATTGTTGACTTCTGAGGCTTTTGTTCACTTTGTGCGTTTTCCATGGTGCTGATTATTCCACAAATTTGGGATGATTGCTATAAATGATATTCGTGTAATATGGGAGATTGAATTCCGGGCAATGGTGGTGAGATACAGTGTGGTAGGGGCGAGCCCGCTCCTGTAGGTGAACCTTGTATGCGGATTTGCTGGGCCAATTCCTTTCGGTCAAACGAAACCATAAGCAACTCTGTCGGCGCTGATTCAGAGGTGACCGGATATGGCGTGGCTTCGCTGGAAGAAATTGAGACGACTATTTGTGAGTAACAACTCCACTCATTCCCACACAGTCCCTGCAGTATTTCTGGTCAGTGGATTCGCTCTTGCATTCAGGACAGAATTTCTTGCCACAGCTGCGGCAGGCGTTGAGAGAGGAAGGCTTGACCTCTTTTTCACAGATTTGACAGCGTGTTGTTTCCTTTGTCATAGTGCACCTCTTTGTGGAAGTTTTACGTATTTTATCACAAATCAAAATGAAGCTGAAAGGTTTTTGGAAAATAGTTGCAAGATTTTACAGAGGTGAAGTCAGTAAGTGAGAAGGTGTAGGAATAATAAAGGAAGAATCGTTAGCGTTTTTTTAGTGCAGTTAGCAAAGGCACAATCGACAGAATAGCTAAAAGCAGAACTGCCAGCATTGAAATGTATTGAGGAAGAATCTCACTGGCCTTGCCAACAATGGCTGTTGCGGATATTCCCAGGGACAAGTAGATCATGTCCAGGATCAGGCCACAGATTACTGCAATACTTGCTATGGCAGCAAGGTAGATTGCCGTGGCTTTTTTGCCTAGAATTCCAAAAAGTACTGACAGAGAAGTTATATTGGTTGCAGGTCCTACAAGCAGAAAGACCAGGGCAGTACCCGGGCTTACCCCTTTCAGGATAAATGCCGCAGCGACAGGTGTTGATGCTGTGGCACAGATGTACAGCGGGATTCCAAGACAGAGCATAAGGAGCATAGATGATAATCCACCTCCAAGATAGCTGCGTATCAGTTCGTCCGGTATAAGAACGGTAATAACACCCGCTGCAATAAGCCCCACAAAAAACCATCCTGCCAGATCCCCCCATATATCAAAGGCTGCATAACGCAGTCCTGAAGTCAGTCTGTTAATGATTCGTTGATCTGTCTCCGTAGAGTTGGAACATTCTCCTGAACAACCACAATTCGATTGGGCAAGCGTTAAAGCCACAGGGCTCTTTTCACGGTCTGGAGGCTGAAATAAATTAATGCCAATACCAGCTACCATTGCAGAAATAAATGCGGAAACTGGGCGTGCGACTGTCATGATCGGGTCGAGGAGGGCATAGGTGATGGAGATGGAGTCTACTCCGGATTCGGGGGTGGAAATAAGAAATGCGGCTGTGGCACCTTTATTTGCCCCCTGTTTCTTGAGGGAGGCGGCAGCGGGTAATACTCCGCAGGAGCAGAGTGGAATTGGAATTCCCAATAATGATGCCTTGATGACCGAGCTGAAACGTCCACGACCTAGATGTCTGGCAACGTAATCTGCTGAGAGAAACACCTTCAACATTCCACCAATGAGCAGGCCGAAGAGCATATAGGGTGCCGATTGGACAAGAAGCCACCAGCTTGCCTGAAGTACTTGGGTGAGAAAGGTTATTGCAGTCATGGTTACTCTCTGGTGTGTTTCAACGCTATCAGCATAAGTTCATTGATATGATGGTCGTTGAGCCGATAATAGAGTACCTGCCCCTCTCGTCTATTGCTGACCAGATGCAGTTGTCGCAGCATGCGGAGTTGATGGCTCACTGCAGACTCTGAAACCTTAAGAAAAGCTGCTATGTCACAGACGCACATCTCCTCCTTTTCAAGGGCCCAGAGGACTTTTAAACGATTGGCATCTCCCATGGCTTTGAAAAGCTGTGCCATATGCAGATTTTCATGTTCTGGCAGGGCATGTGCAGTTGCATCTGAAACGCGAGATTCATGAATACATCTGCAGTTGCAAAGGTCTTTTAAGTTTTCTTCAGAGGGCATTTTTCTAATCCAATTCATTTTATTATATGATCATTTGTTCATATAATAAAATGAATTGGCAAAAAAGCAAGGGAAATTTAGCGTCGGGGTTTGCAGCGGGCAGTTGCCTGGGCAAGCAGCGGGTTGTCTGGCCAGTAGTGTTTTGGGTACCGGCCGGCGAGTTCTTTTTTTACTTCCGGGTAGGTGTTTTTCCAGAAAGAGGGAAGGTCACCGGTTACCTGAACAGGTCGTCTCGCAGGAGAGAGGAGATGAATTGTAACGGGAATTTTTCCATCAAAAATGGTCGGAGTTTCAGTGGCTCCAAATATTTCCTGAATACGTACAGCAAGAACTGGTGCTTCTCCGGGTAGGTATTGTATCTTAATTCTGGAACCGCTGGGGGCTGAATAATGGCTTGGAAACAAATCGTCAAGTTTCTGCTGCTTTTTCCAGGAAAGCCTGGATAAAAGTATAGTGTGAAGGTCAAGTTTTTTGAGTTGTTTGAGGCTGGTAAGAGATCCAATGTATGGCTCAAGCCAGGAGAGGTCTTTGGCGAGTGTCTGGTCGGAGACATCGGGCCATTGGTCTGGAGCGAATTCGTGGGCTATTTGGATCTTGGTCTGGAGATCGCGGCTTTTTTGTTGCCAGTTTAAACAGTGCAGGCCGGATTGGCGAATCCCTTCTGTAAGGCAGTGGAGAATTCGTTCTGGGGAAACATTTACAAGAGCTTCTTTTTTGATTGTAAGGCTGCCAAGGGAGAGAACGGATTGGCATTCAACTCTGGATCCTGTCCACTCCACTCTCTCTTCATTTGTTAACAGATGAGCGTGGGAAAAAAGGATTTCTTCAAGAGTCAGGGCAGCAGCGAGGAAAATACGACCCTGTTTTTTTCCACCATCGAGATGTGCCGCTACCAGGAAATCTGCTCGATGGAGGTGGTCACCTTCCGGAAGTATAGCACCCCGGCCTGATGCAAGTAAGTGCTGACTGGTCCCGGTTGTTCTCATGGCAATGCGGTCTGGATATGCAATTGCCAGGAGATTGCCGGATTCATGAAAGTGGCTTTTAGTCTCTTCTTTGTCGTTTATCTTCAAAATGTGCTGGTATTGCAGGGCCTCCTTAAGGATACGGCGGCAGAGTGACGGATCTGCACCCCTTGCCCGAACCATGGTGGCTCCTTCCTTTTCAAACAGGTCAAGGATATCCAGGCGGTCTTCAATATCAGAACTTTGTTGAGCATTGCCACCACGAAAAAGATCTCTATTGTGTAATAATGCAGCAAGGCGGCAGGCAAGTATGCCATGCCCCTGTTGCTTGCCGTAGAGGAGCATCAGGGCAAGACGGGGATGCAGGGGGAGAGCCCCTGCCTTTTTGCCAATGTCAGTAAGTGTTCCTTTAAGGTCAATTATTCCAAGCTGGATGAGAAGTTCCCGGGCCTGTAATACAGCTCCTTCACGAGGTGGATCAAGCCATTGGAGTTCTTTAGGATCTGATACTCCCCAGCGTAAAAGTTGAAGTATCAAGGGGGCCAGATCTGCTCCAATAATTTCGGGGGCAAGAAAATCGGCTTTTGAATGATGTTCGCTCTCAAGCCACAATCGATAACAGATTCCAGGGCCAAGGCGTCCGGCACGGCCGGCTCTTTGTTCAGCCGAAGCCTTTGATATGGGTACTGTGTGCAGAGCAGTTAAGCCACTCGTGGGGGAGAACTGAGGAACTTTCATCAGTCCGGAATCAATGACAACAGTGATGCCTTCAATCGTGAGGCTAGTTTCTGCAATAGGGGTTGCCAGGATCACTTTTCTTTTAGCCGTTACTGCAAAAATTCTATCCTGCTTTTCCTGCGGAAGGTTGCCATACAATGGCAGACAGAGAACGTCTCCAGTAATCTGTCCTTGAACTGCCTTGATTTCACCTGCACCCGGTAAAAAAACAAGGATATCCCCTGTATCCTGTGCAAGGGAACGCTGGATGGCTTTTATTGTACGCTGAACAGGGTAGTCGGATGAGAATCGTTTGAGGTAGTGGGTGGTTACTGGAAAACATCGCCCTTTTCCAGAGATTACCGGCGCTCCCCCGAGAATCTCTGCCACCTTGGAGCTGTCCATGCTTGCAGACATAATCATAATTTTAAGATCATCTCGAAGCTGCTGGATATCTAAGCAAAGGGCCAGTGCAAGATCAGACTGGATGGAGCGAAGGTGGAATTCATCAAAAATGACCAGTCCGATATTTGCAAGTTCAGGGTCGTTTTGAATTATTCTTATAAAGGTTCCTTCGGTCACCACCTCAATTTTGGTGTTTCCGGATACTTTTTTGTCAAAGCGGATGCGGTAGCCAATTGTGTTGCCGATGGTGTCACCGATCAGGTCGCTCATTCGTTTGGCAGCCATGCGGGCAGCCAGTCGTCTGGGTTCCAGCATGATGATTTTTTTTCCCCCCAACCATGGTTCATCGATCAGGACAAGAGGGACAATCGTTGTTTTTCCGGAGCCGGTTTCTGCAGCAAGAACAATGGACTGGTGTTTGTTGAGGCCATATTGGATGTCAGGTAATACTGTATGTATAGGGAGGTTGGGGAGTTCAGTCTTCATCGTCTGTATATACCATCACTTCTGGCTGGCCTCAACACGTCACGAAAAAAATACTATAAATTTACTGCAACTTCCTGGCAGAGTTGTATGAAATGAGATTTGATACTATTTATGGATGGACATGTTGTTTGTCTATAAAATGTCTACCCCTTAAGGGGGTACTGAGAAACATGAAAAATGCAGGTTAGGAGGCAATTGTATGGGAAGAGCTTTTTGGCTGACTGTTCTGGCGCTGGTGCTGCTTGGGATTATGGCTTGTACCAGTAAAGATCAGGCCTACAGAGGGGTGTATGAAGGTTTTAGGATGAGTGACCAGAATCGTCAGGCCGAGGATCCATCCTATGATCCGGCGCAACCACTGGATCAAAAACAGCAAAGTTATGAGGAGTATAAGAGGGAGAGGGAATTACTTCTGCGCAGCAATGAATCTGCTGAAGATGATGGTCCGGGCACCCTTAATTAAGTGAAGCCTGCTTCCTCTGTGCTGGCTGCCTGAATACACAGATTCAACTGAGTTCTGAATGGATAGTCGGATGTTTGCGTCGATAGGTGTGCAGAGTGAATCTGTCCGTTTCCCCCATTCTTTTCTCTGACACATGGTCGAATTGTTCCTTGGGGAGATGAGGAAAAAAGACGTCTCCCTCATATTCTTTATCAAGAACGGAGAGTAGAACTGTGTCGACCATATTCATGGCTTCGGAATAAAGAGTCCTTCCTCCAATGATGAAAATTTTCTCATAACCTTTGCAGCATTCGATCCCGGCGATAAGGTTGCTTGTCACCATGCATCCAGCTATCTGGGGATCTTTATCTCTGCTGAGCACCACATTAAAACGGCCAGGAAGGGGGCTGGCAATGGAGTCGTAGGTCTTTCTCCCCATGATCACAGCATGGCCCATGGTGGTTTTTTTGAAAAACTGCATCTCTTCGGGAACATGCCAGGGAATGCTGTTGTTGCGACCGATTACCCTGTTGTGGGCCATGGCTGCTATGAGAATAAGTTCCATTGTGGGAGAATGTGTGAATTTAAGAAAAAAAATAGATAAAATGAAGGTGAATTGCTGTTTTTCCTGTATTTTATCTGTGGTTTTGTACTACACTTTGCCATTATACCTGTTTTATTTTCCTCTTACCGTAATTTTTTCCAGGTTAGAGTCCAAGAACCGTGGAGGCTGTAAATGAATATAGATTGTCCCCATTGCGGGGTGCATGGGTCTGTAGATGATTCTCTTGCAGGAAAGAAACTGCGTTGCCCTAAATGCAGTAAGGTTTTTTTGATCACCGAGAATATCCTTCCCGAGGTTGAAGACGTTGGTATTGTGCACCAGGAAATACTGTATGATGATAAGCCCCAGGAACCTGAAATTGCCGAGCAGGAAGTGCTGGAAGTTGAAGATGATGCCGATCCCGAAGAAATCGAGGCACTGGAAGAGGAAGAAATAGCAGTAGAGATCGAAGAACCTGAGGAGCTGATTGAAGATTCGGATGAAATTCCGACTCCCGAAGAGACACCTGTTGAAGAGGATTCGAATCTGGAAGAGTGTTCGGTCTGCGGACAGTCCTTTACACCTGAATTTATGGTAGTGGTTGGATCTAAACGCTACTGCGCCCTCTGTCAGCCTGATTCTGAAGAAGAGGGGGGTGAGCTTCCTGACAAGACAGAGAATGACAACGACCCCGAGGAAGATGACGGTGACATTCTTGCTCTTATGGCCGATGGAGAAGAGGCTGATGTTGAAGAGGAGGGAGTTTTGCTTCAGGCCTGTTCAGGTTGTGGGGAATCACTCCACCCTGATTTCCTTGAAAAAGTTGGGGCTGAGCATTATTGTGCCCTCTGTGTTCCCGAGGACGTTGATGACTCTGATGACACTGGCGATGATGGAGGCATAGAAAATATAGAAACGGAGGAGGAAGAGGAGCCTGAACATGCCTTGCTAGAGGATGAAGAGTTGCTGGAGAAGGAATTGCCTTCCTCTGAAGATGAGAATGCTGAAGTTGCGGATGAAGATGGGTATCTCAAAGAGCCCTGCTCTGTCTGTGGTGAAGCATTTCACCCCGATTTTATGCAGGAAGTTGATGGCCAATTGTACTGTGGGGTGTGTCAGCCGGAAGTCATTGAAGAAGTGGTAAATGATGAGGAGGCGGATAGGGGTACCGATGACAGTACAGATACCATGGTTGCAGAAGATGAGGACTCTTTTGAATCCGACGCACAATTCACTATTGGTGAACTTGTAAAAGAGGCATGGCAGAAAACCAGGGGAGCAAAGGGTTCTATCTGGGGTGGTGTGATGGCCATGTATCTGATTGTCTTTGCCGTGAGTTTTGGTGGAATGGCAGCCTCTCAGGCCTTCTATAAGGGAACTGATCCGATGGTGCTGGCAGGTGCAAACATTACCTTGCAGCTCGTATCTAGCTGGCTTTCCATGCTTATGACTGGTGGTGTCATGCTTATCGGTGTCCGGCGTGCCCTTGAACAGCGGGTGAGTTGGAAGATGGCTTTTGCCGGTTTTTCTAAAGCTTTGTCCATGACCGTCGCGATTATTCTTCAGAGTATTCTTATTGTTATTGGGTTTATTCTCCTTGTTCTCCCGGGGATCTATCTTGCTGTTGGGTATGCCCTGACTCTGCCGCTCATTCTCGATAAGGGGATGGGGCCATGGGAGGCACTTGAAGCATCCCGCAAAGCGATTCATAAGAAATGGTGGACTGTTTTTGGACTGTACCTGGTGATGCTGCTTATATCCACGGTTGCAGCTATTCCTCTCGGGTTGGGCCTGATATGGGTTATTCCGATGTACTTTGTTCTTGTCGGTGTCCTTTATGTACATCTTTTTGGTATCGATGAAAGTATTGAAGAAGAGTTGGATGAAGATCCTGAGGAATATTTTGAGGATGATGAAGAAGAGTATGAAGAGAGCTCAGATGATGAGTCTGAAGAACAAGATACTGAGCTGAAGGAGCCTTTCGTGGAGCCGGAAAGTAAATAGTCTGTTTGTTATGTAGTAGTTCAGGTAGTGTGAAATGGTTGTGCGAGAGCAGCAGGAGATGGAAAATGCGTTCCCTTAAGGTCCATCTCCTGATGTTTATCTGTGCGGCTATTGTTTCCGGTTCTTTTCCGGTGGTGGCAGCTATCAGTCATGCCCTCGACCCCATCGTTCTCACCCTGATTCGTTTTGCTCTCGCCACCATCGTTTTTGCCCCAATCGTCTGGGTTCGTTACAGTTTTGTGATCTCTCCCGGGACTTTTTTCCGTTATTCTCTGATTTCTGCCACCCTGGTCTTTTTCTTCTGGTGTATGTTTCTCTCGCTTCGTTATACAACTGCCTTAAGCAGCAGTGCGATTTATACCATCGTTCCTGGTCTGGCCGGTGTCTACGCCATGCTTATCAACAAGGAAAGACTTGGGAGAGCACGTTTGATAGCTCTTTTTTTAGGAATAGCAGGAGCCCTGTGGATAATTTTTAAAGGGGATGTTGCTTTGCTTGCAGAATTTTCCTGGAATAGAGGAGATCTGATCTTTCTTGCTGGTTGTTTTTTTGTCGGCCTGTATGGCCCACTGGTTGGCTTGTTTCATCGGGGCGAGCCTATGCTGCAGATGTCCTTCTGGATCATGTTTACCGGTACCTTGTGGTTGCTTCTGCTGGCAGGGTCCAGATTGTCAGATGTCTCCTGGGCTAGTGTTTCCCTAGAGGTCTGGACCGGTATTGTCTACCTCGCAGTTTTTTCTACCAGCATTACGTTTTTTCTTACACAGTATTCCATTCTCTTTCTTGGTCCCACCCGAGTTATGGCATACTCTTATCTCAATCCTGCATTTGTTCTTGTGCTTGACCTGTTTTTTTATGGAACATGGCCGGGAGTGCGAATTCTTCCAGGTGTTCTTATTGTTTTGGCAGCCATGGTGGTCGTACAGCGGATGAAGTCTCCAGGTAAATAATACTTTTCTTCTGTTTTAAAAAAAATATTTGTGTTTTGCCCTCTTCAGCACATATACTTCAGGTATCTATTTGTTGAGACGGTAAGCGTTGAGTATACATTAAAAATCGGGAGAACAGCATGTTGCGAAAATTTCTACCACAAAGTGTTAAATTCAGGCTGCTAGGGTTAATAGGGGTTTCATTCTGTCTCCTGATTGGTGCCACAGTCTTTCTGACGGCAATGGAACGGAAAAAGACATTTCTGCAGGCAGAGGAGTTACGACTTGAGGCCAGGTATAGCGGGGTGCAAAAGGCATTTGAGGATGAGGCAACCTCTGCAACGGCTATGGCTCTTGTGGTTGCTGCCATGCCTGATGTTCAGGAGGCATTTTCTTCCCGTAATCGGGAAGAATTGACAGCATTGACTCTTCCTTTTTTTAACAGTCAAAAGGAACGGCTCTCACTGGCGCAGTTCCAGTTTCACCTTCCACCCGCAACTTCCTTTCTGAGACTTCATAAACCAGAGAAATTTGACGATGATCTTTCTTCTATTCGTCAAACGGTGGTTGAAGTAAACAGAACCAAAAAGCCAATTTCAGGGATTGAAAAAGGTGTTGCCGGCCTTGGAATAAGGGGAGTGGTTCCTGTAGCAATGAACGGGAGCCATATAGGCTCCGTGGAGTTTGGCATAAAACTCAATGATGCTCTGCTTATGCCCCTGAAGGAGACCTTGGGGGTTGATATATCAGTGGTTGTCCCCGAGGGGCAGGGGTTTAAATATCTGGCTAAAACGCACTCTCTGGACATTCCTCAAAAGAGTTTTCCCTGGCTCAGTAAGATGATGAAGGCCGAGGACCTTCAGTTTAAGCAGGTTCATAAAAATGGCAAAGATTTGATGACCGTTTATGGCCCCCTCAAAGATTACAGTGGGGAAACCATAGGCGTGCTTGCCATTCCAGCAGATATTACTAAGACCATGGCAGCCATCAGGATGAACGTGTACAAGATGGTTGGTGGTGGCATTGCTGTTCTTCTTGTCACCATGCTTGCAATATATCTGCTGATGAACTCTCTTATTGTTAATCCGCTAAAGGAGCTGGTTGGAAAATTTCAACTGGCAGGAATGGGTGACCTTACCGTTGATGTTGAGAGTAAAAGGCTCTGTTCGGTCAATTGTTCGGAAGAAATGGAATGCGGGAATCCGGAGTGTTCAAGTTATGGGAAGGTTACTAACTGCTGGGAGCAGAGTGGCTCTTTTTCATCGAAGGTGGAGTGCCCAAAAATTTTAAAGGGAGAGTATAAGAGTTGCCGTGAATGTCGTCTGTATAAAGAAAATGTAATGGATGAGTTTGCAGAGCTTGCTACTACTTTTAATTCATTTTTGCACAATGTCCGCCGTATGGTCATTGATATTCAGGGAAGTGTTGAGGATACTACAAACGCCTCAGCCGAATTGTCAGCACTCTCGGACGGTATGCAGAAAGGCGCAGTAGCGGCATCGGAACGGACTAATACCGTTGCCGCTGCAGCTGAAGAGATGAGCGCAAATATGAACTCCGTTGCTGCTGCCAGTGAAGAGGCCTCTACCAATGTGAACATGGTCGCCACTGCCACGGAAGAGATGACAGCAACTATTTCTGAAATTGCAAAAAACACCGATGAAGCCAGTTCGATCGCTACAAAGGCTGTGGCTCAGGCAGCATCTGCCTCTGGAAAAGTTGACGTCCTTGGTGATGCAGCCATTGAGATCAGCAAGGTGACGGAGGTGATTTCTGATATTTCTGCTCAGACTAATCTTCTGGCATTGAATGCTACCATAGAAGCGGCAAGAGCTGGAGAGGCCGGTAAGGGCTTTGCAGTTGTTGCAAATGAGATTAAAGAGCTTGCTCGTCAGACCTCAGATGCTACTCAGAAAATCAAACAGCAAATTGAAGGAATACAGAGTTCTACCAATGAGACTGTAACTGAAATACGTGATATTACGGATATCATCCATCAGGTTAATGCTATTGTTGGTACAATAGCTACAGCCATTGATGAACAGGCCGCCACCACCGCTGAGATTGGCAGCAATGTGCAGCAGGCAGCTCTGGGTATTTCCGAGGTCAATGAAAATGTTGCCCATACATCAACCGTGGCAGGAGAAGTCGCAGGAGATATTAACCGGATAAGTGCTGTTACAGAAGAGATTATAACCAGTTCCGAGAGGGTCAACGGCAGTGCTGATGCCCTGTCCAAGCTTGCTGGAAAACTTGGAGAGATGATACGTCGTTTTAAAGTGTAACGTATTTGGCTTTTGGATTTGTTAAAAACGTTTTTTGGACATTGAGGTGGGGATTTTTTTCGTCCTCGGTGAACAGTAATTATGAAGAAAAAACATCTTGTTCTGGCTGGTGCCGGTCATGCCCATATGGTAACCATGGCTGGCATTGCAGATTTCAGAAGCCTTGGTCATGAAGTGACGGTTGTCGGTCCATCGGATCATCATTACTATTCAGGGATGGGGCCAGGAATGCTTGGTAGCGGCTATGACCCCGAGGAAATCCGTTTTGCCGTGAGGCGTACTGTTGAAAGTCAGGGCGGAACCTTTATCCGGGATACGGTAACGGGGGTTGCCCCGGGCAGGCGTGAGTTGCATCTGGAGTCAGGCCAGGTTGTTTCCTATGATGTGCTTTCCTTTAATACCGGTAGTCATGTGGACATGCCGGATATTCGAGGAAATGCAAACCGAATATTCACCGTTAAACCCATTGAACGCCTGTACCAGGCTCGGACAGAGATTTTATCTCTGTCGCAACGGCAGGATGTGACCGTTGCTGTAATTGGTGGTGGGCCGGCGGGTGCTGAGGTGGCTGGGAACGTAGCGGAGCTTCTTGAGAAGACCGATTATCCTGCAAAGGTGTTTTTGTTTGCCGGACGTGGTCTGCTTGCAAAATTTCCTGCGGCTGTGCGCAGCACCAGTCGTGGGATCCTTACTAAATATGGAGTGGTTATCAGGGAGGAGGGGCATCTGCTGTCTATTACCGATAATCTTCTGCAGTTTGATTCAGGATCGACTGAGCTCGCCGATTTTGTCATTCTGGCAACTGGGGTACATCCTTCTCCTTTTTTTCGGAAGGCGGGCCTCCGCACAGGAGAAGACGGAGGGCTACTGGTGAACAAATATTTGCAATGTCCCGATTATCCAGAAATTTTTGGTGGCGGGGATTGCATCTGGTTTGAGGATCAACCTCTTGCCAAAGTGGGTGTCTATGCGGTACGTGAAAATCCCGTACTCTTTCACAACCTGAAGGCATTCCTTCAGGGAGATGCACTACAGTCCTTTGATCCCGGTGGGGATTATCTTCTAATTTTTAACCTCGGTCATGGTCAGGGTGTTTTGCGTAAAAAGTGGTTTCAGATATCGGGGAAAGTTGCGTTCTGGGTTAAAGATTGGATAGACAGGAAATTTATGCGCACTTTTCAGTAAGAACAGGACGTTGTGGGCTTAGTAAGAAAAAAAGAGGGAGAGTTGAAATGAAGGTTGACTGGCTGTATTTCCGTAAAGGTTGAACATCGTGCACTAAAGCCCAGGGGGCCCTTGAGCTGGCAGATGTGGAGATAGGTGAAATTGCTGATGCGCGAAAAAATGTGATTAAGGCTGATGCTGCCTGGGATATTATAAAGAATATTAAAACGTTGCATGTTGGAAAGGGTAAGAAAAATGTCGTTTTTGCTCCCGATGCGGATTTCAGAGATGAAATACTGAAGGTTACTCTTGGTCGTACAGGAAACCTGAGAGCACCTGCCTTACGTATCGGAAAACGTATGTATGTTGGCTATAATGATACAATGTATGAGGAGTTGATCGGATGAATTGGAAAAATCTGTTTGTCTCAGGGGCGAATATGAGCCCCGATGAAGTGAAGAACTTTATGGCTGAGCACAAGCCAGGGGACTACCAACTGCTCGATGTTCGGCAACCCAAGGAGTATGAAAAGGAACATATCCCGGGAGCGCTTCTTATTCCTATAAAAGAGCTGAGAGAGCGTATAGGTGAGTTGGATCCAACGAAACCAACCTTTGTCTACTGACATTCCGGAGTACGCAGCAAGGCTGCTGCGCAGTTATTACTGGCCGAGAATTTGCCTCATATTTACAATATGAGTGGCGGTATTATTGCCTATAATGGTGGGAAAGCTGTTGGTGATGAGGCCTTTGGCATGGAGTTTTTTGTCAGTGGGGAATTCAGCGATGTTTTTCGAATGAGTTACGCCATGGAAGAGGGGCTGCGGCAACTCTATTTGACCTTGAAGGATCTCTGCGAGGACAAAGAGGTCAAGGACCTTCTCGCCAGGTTGGCGCGGTTTGAAGAAGGGCACAAGGCAAAGTTAAAAGCCCTCTTTCCTGAGGTGGACGAAAAGGGTGGTGAGAACGACTTGAATACTCTTGAGGGGGGGTACAATAAACAGCAGCTACTCGATCATTTCAAATCACGGGTTGTTGCCCAAAATGATGTTATTCAGCTTGGTATGATGCTTGAAACCCAGGCCTATGATTTGTACAGTCGTCTGGCCAAGAAAGCTGAAAATCCTGAGTCCAAAGAGTTCTTCGAGTTTATGGTTGGTGAGGAAAAACAGCATCTTGTTTTTCTCAGTAATGAGTATGATAAAGTCCTGGGCTAAAACCATTTATGCCCGACAGTCTCTGTCGGGCATTCAAAAATCCAGCTCAGTTATTACGTTCCACTGTTGTTCCCTCCGTAGTTTTCATTCTAATAGCTAAAACTAAATAAATGCGATTGAGTTCAGGGGGAGCCTGTCCGGTTCTGTGTCAGTATCCCCAGGTTTCTGTGGTATATCTCTCCCTGTTGCCGGGAATATATTTGGTGGGCGAGCGATTAAAAAAGTCTTGACCTGCTAAGGATTACTACTTACAGTTAGAAATTATTATCGTAAGGAGGGGATATGCAATTACGAATGACAAACCAGCGCGAGATGATCCTTCGGGAACTCAAGAAAAGCAAAAAACATCTAACGGCTGATGAGCTATACGAGCGGGTGAAAAAATTTATGCCGCGTATCAGCCTGGCAACGGTATACAGGAATCTTGAGATCCTGTCCGATGCTGCAATGATCCGTAAACTTGAGATCAGTGGGCGGCAGAAACGCTTTGACAGTGAACTTGAAGATCATGACCACATTTACTGTATCCAGTGTCATCGAATAGAGAATCTGGATATTGGGGAAAATGAGGTGACCCTGGGTGCTGTTGACACAAAGGGCTATGAAATCACCGGACGTCGTTTGGAGGTGATTGGTTTGTGTCCCAAGTGTCAGGAAAAACAAACAAAAACAAATATAAAAGCTAAGAAAGGAGAGACTACAATGGCGTGCGGGTGTAAAAAAGGTGAGTTGAGTGGTGAACAGAAACAGGTCCTTGAGGCAATGGCTAATTGTGAGGGGCCCTGTGCTTCAAAAGATATTGCAACAGCAACTGGTCTTGAGACTAAACAGGTAAGTTGTCGGATCACAGCGCTCAAGAAAAAAGGATATGTGGACAGTCCGGTACGCTGTAAGTATGGGATTACCAGTGAAGGCAGGGCTGCCCTTAAGGGTTGATACGTATTTTAAGGTGTAGCATGAGCAGTTTGAAAGGCAGTAAAACAGAAAAAAACATTCTTGTGGCTTTTGCCGGGGAATCGCAGGCAAGGAACAGATATTCGTATTATGCCAAGGTGGCTAAAAATGAGGGATATGTTCAGATTTCTGGGATTTTTAGTCGTACCGCAGAGCAGGAGCGGGCACATGCGAAAACCCTTTTGAAATTTCTTGAAGGCGGTGAGGTTGAAATTACAGCATCCTATCCTGTGACGCCTCCAGGTACTACAGTAGAGAATCTCCAGAATGCTGCCTCAGGAGAAGAACATGAATATAAAGCCATGTATCCCGAGTTTGCTGCGATTGCAGAAGAGGAAGGTTTTCCTCATGTGGCTGCAGCCATGCGTTCCATAGCTGTAGCTGAAAAAGAGCACGCAAGGGTTTATCGACGCCTTATTTCAAACATTAAGGCGGGTGCAGTGTTTGAGAGGGATGTGGAGGTAACCTGGTATTGCGCAAAATGCGGTTTTGTCCATAGGGGGCTGAAGGCGCCGAAAAAATGTCCTGCCTGTGCCCATTCCCAGGCTTATTTTGAGATTCTGGTAGATAATATATAAGCCTTGTGGAAAGCCTCTTTATTTTTTTTGAAATGTCCCGACAGGGGATTTTCGTCCCACAAAGGGGTATTGAAAAAAAGTACCGGCTCTCTACGTTGCCGGTGTAAGTAGATTACTAATTAATAAAACTGTTGGAGATATATGATGAAACCTTTGGTAACCAATGAAGCCCCTGACTTTACTGCGACTGCGGTTATGCCCGACAACACCTTTAACGAAGCGTTCAAACTGTCCGATATGCGGGGTAGATATGTACTGCTGTTTTTTTATCCCCTGGATTTTACCTTTGTTTGTCCGTCCGAAATTCTCGCTTTCAACTCTGCCGTGGAGCAGTTTAAGGAGAAGAATTGTGAAGTAGTCGGGGTTTCCGTTGATTCGCATTTCAGCCATCTTGCCTGGAAGAATACGCCAATCAACCAGGGTGGTATCGGTAATATTCAGTTTCCTCTGGTTGCTGATCTGGATAAATCTATTTCTGAAAATTATGGTATTCTCTTTGGTGGCACCATTGCCCTTCGTGGTCTCTATCTGATTGACAAAGAAGGAATTATTCGTCATCAGGTTGTCAATGATCTTCCCCTTGGCAGAAGTGTTTCCGAGGCCATGCGTATGCTTGATGCAATTCAGTTCGTTGAAGAGCATGGTGATGTCTGTCCTGCTAACTGGAGTAAGGGGGATGATGCCATGGTTCCGACGGCAGAGGGTGTTGCTAAATATTTAACCGATCATATTGCGTAGGGTTTTGTTTGGTTGGGTGTTTTTAGATAGATGCAGGAAGTGCTGGAAAAGCGGTGTTTGAAGCAGTAGACTTGTTTTTGACGGTGTGGGTTCTTTCTCTTTGGATAGAACTGTAACTTTTATCAAAATGGAGGCAGTACTATGGCTAAAAAATTAGGTGTATATAAGTGCAATATCTGTGGGAATGTGGCTGAAGTTGTCCACGCTGGAGCAGGGGATATGAGTTGTTGCGGTGCTCCCATGGAGCTACTCAGTGAAAACAGTGTGGATGCTGCTCAGGAAAAGCATGTTCCTGTGGTTGAGAAAGTTGCGGGTGGTTTTAAGGTAACCGTTGGAAGTGTTGATCATCCCATGACTGAGGATCATTATATTGAATGGATAGAACTTATTGCCGGTGATTCCTGCTATAGGCAGTTTCTGAATCCTGGTGATGCTCCACGGGCTACCTTTCAGGTGGCTGCTGACAGTGCGGTGGCACGAGCTCACTGCAATCTGCACGGTCTCTGGAAGGCATAAAGATAACCCTATAGAAAAAAATTTCAGGAACAGGTCGATGTCGTTGCCAGAAGAGATGTATCAGTGTCAAATGGTGAACTGTGGTTACATTTACGATCCGGATAAGGGGGATCGTAAGAGTAAAATTAAAAAAGGTACGCAGTTTAAAGACCTTCCTGAAGGATGGAGATGCCCTGTTTGTGGGGCAACTGTAAAAGCGTTTAAACCACTGGCAGGACCCGGTTCAGTGCATGCCGAAAATGCATCTGCAGCTCCTGCCAAGACTGAAACTGAAATAAAAGGAACAGCGAGTGATATGAAAAAGTATAGATGCGATGTTTGTGGATATATCTACGACCCGGATGTGGGAGATGATGCTGCAGGGATTCCTGCAGGGACATCCTTTGATGACCTGCCCGATGATTATGAGTGTCCTGTCTGCGGAGCAGGGAAGGACGAATTCAGCGAAGTGTAGGAATTTATTTACAGGGGCCTCCATCATGGTGGCCCCTTTTTTACAACGCTTGTAGTTTGCCTGGTTGTTGATGGCAGGCTTGAGTGTCTTCTTACGTCCTTGATTTTTCTTGAAAAATAGGTGTATATATGAAAAAGATTCTCCTTGTGGCCTTTCAGGGGCAGCCCATGTGTTTTATTCATGTTTTGCTCAATGGACTTGAGTTGAAAACAGCTGGGCACGAATGTAAGATTATAATAGAAGGTGAGGCCACTACCTTGATCCCTGAAATAATAAAAGAATCGCATTTTCTTCACGGACTCTACAATCAAGTGAAGGAAGCGGGGTTGATTGAAGGCGTCTGTAAAGCATGTTCTATGAAAATGCAGGTCTTTGAACAAATAGAAAAAACAGGCCTTCCCTTGCTTGATGACATGTCTGGTCATCCTGGGATGGTGAAATATATTGAAAAGGGCTTTGAAATAGTAAATTTCTGATTTTAAATTTTTAAGGAGGACAGGGATATGAATCCGGTTAAACTTATCGAAAATGTTTATTGGGTCGGTGCTGTGGACTGGGACGTTCGTGATTTTCACGGATATTCTACTAACAGAGGTACCACGTATAATGCATTTTTAATTATGGATGAGAAGATTACTCTCATCGATACCGTAAAAAAATCGTGTAAAAACGACATGCTTGCCAGGATTAAGGAAATAGTTGATCCTGAAAAGATTGATTACATCGTAGTTAATCACGTGGAAATGGATCATTCCGGAAGTCTTCCAGACATGGTCGAACTCATTAAGCCTGAAAAAATCATCTGTTCAAAGATGGGTGAGAAGGCGTTGGTGCAACATTTTCATCATGAAGACTGGCCCTATCAGATTGCAAAGCCTGGCGAAGACGTGAGTCTTGGAGAAAAAACACTTTCTTTCCTCGAAACACGGATGCTGCACTGGCCCGATTCCATGTTTACCTATCTTGTAGAAGACCAGATACTTTTCTCTTCTGATGCCTTTGGTGAGCACCTTGGTACCAGTGAGCGTTTTGATGATGAAGTGGATCAGGCAATTCTTCTGGAAGAGCTTACAAAATATTATGCCAATATCCTGACCCTCTATTCACCACTGGTAAAGAAGTTGATTGCCAAGGTGAAGGAAATGAATTTACCAATCAAGATGATTGCTCCGGATCATGGTGTTATATGGCGTAAAAATCCAAACATGGCGATTGAAGCCTACGATAAGTGGAGCCAGGGAAGAGGTGATGGTAATGCCCTTGTGGTTTATGATACCATGTGGCATTCCACAGAAGAAATGGCCAAACGTGTCGGAGCAGGATTGCAGGATGAAGGTATTTCCTACCAGCTTGTTAATCTGCGTTATAATCATCGCAGTGATGTTATGCGTGATGTGCTGAATGCCAGTGCTATTATTCTTGGCTGTCCTACATTGAATAATGGTTTGCTGCCTCGAATGGCTGGATTCCTGATGTATATGCGTGGATTACGTCCTCTTAATAAAGTTGGTGCTGCTTTTGGCTCTTTTGGCTGGTCAGGTGAGTCTGTAAAGTTACTCAACGAAGCTATGACGGATATGAAATTTGATATTGTAGATGATGGACTGAAGGTGAAGTACGTCCCTGAAGATGCTGATTATCAGCAGTGTGTTGAACTTGGCCGGAAAGTGGGCCAGGCAATTAAGGCAAAACAGGCAGAATAGGATATTTCATGAAAATACATATTGATAAGAACATTGTAGAGTTTATTCCCGAGAACGAGCAGGAAACTGCCTCCATGGAAACTCTATGGAGAGTCGTTGTTGATTGTGCTGCTGATAATAAGCGGATGACTGCCATCGGAGAGTATATCCCTTCCAAGCAAAATCTTGCCAGGTTTCACATTGAAGGCGTTTCAGCAACAACTCAGTATACTGAAGATAAAGCCGTGGAGGAGTGTACCGTTATCTGCACCACCTGTAATAAATATATGGCCTTAAAGGGCGGTGATGCAATACCTGTATGCTGCGGGCGCCCCATGGAGACAACTGATTGATCTGAAGTATTTGTAAACGTTTGTAATAAAAAAAAGCCGATGGAATTATCCATCGGCTTTTTTTGCCTACCTTTACTGCCGTTATCCTCTCAAAAAGTTCAATGCCGAACCGGCCTTAAACCAGTCAATCTGCTCCTCGTTAAGGGAGTGATTCAAAGTTATTTCCGATGTTGTTCCATCATCATGATTCAACCGTGCAGTGATGGTTGAACCAGGTTTGATTTCAGTAATACCCGTTAGATCTATAGTGTCACCCTCCTGAACCAGGTCATAATCAGCAGCATCTGCAAAGGTGAGAGGCAGGATACCCTGTTTCTTCAGATTGGTTTCATGGATGCGGGCAAATGAGCGGGTAATCACAGCTCTACCACCCATATGGCGTGGACACATGGCGGCATGTTCACGTGATGACCCTTCTCCGTAGTTTGTGTCACCTACAACGACCCAGTTTTCACCTGCTGCTGTATACTCTCTCGCAATCGTGTTGTATTCCTGTAATTCACCGGTGAGTTGATTCCTTGCATTACCGGGTTCACCGGTAAATGCATTTACAGCACCACTGAACATGTTTCCTGAGATGTTATCCAGATGGCCTCTGAAACGGAGCCACGGGCCAGCTGGAGAAATATGATCGGTGGTACATTTTCCTTTGGCCTTCAACAGTAAATGCAGTCCAGTAAAATCTTTACCGTTCCAGCGGTCAAACGGAGTGAGCAGAGAAAGACGTTCAGAGTCTGGAGAAACCTGTACCGTAATATTGGTTCTGTCGTCAATTGGCGCGAGAAAGCCTTTATCATCGCGAACAAGTTTCAGGCGCGGTGTTTCATCCACTTTTCCTGGAGGGGTGAGAGTAAATGTGGATCCATCGGCTGCTGTATATTCTGTGGTAAACGGATTCACGGTGAAACTTCCAGTCATGGCATAGGCAAGACAGGTTTCAGGACTACCGATGAAAGCACTGGTGCCGGAGTTTCCGTCGTTTCGTTTGGGAAAATTACGATTATAGGATGTGACGATGGAGTTGCGGAATCCTTCCTCTATACCCTCACGGTTCCATTGACCAATGCAGGGGCCACAGGCATTGGCAAGCAGGGTAGCCCCAATGGCTTCGAGTTTGGCAAGCTGGCCATCCCGTTCTATGGTGGCTCGAATCTGCTCAGAACCAGGGGTGATGAGCATTGGGATCTTTAATTTGGCACCATGGGCGGCAATTTGCTCTGCCATAACGGTGATTCTTCCCATATCCTCATAGGAAGAGTTGGTGCATGATCCCACCAGGGCATAGGTGATGTTTTCAGGATGTCCGCCATCTTTGACGTATTGGGTCATATTGGCAACGGTGCAGGCACGATCCGGGGAGTGGGGGCCTACAAGATGTGGTTCAAGGGTGGACAGGTCTAGCTCAATCACCTGATCAAAATAATTCTCGGGATTGGCGAGTACTTCATCGTCTGCCCGGAGAAGGTGCTTGTATTTATCTGCCACCTGAGCAACATCCTCACGGTTACAGGCTGCAAGGAATGTTGCCATATGTTCGTCGTAGGGGAAGGTGGAGGTGGTAGCACCAAATTCAGCCCCCATGTTGCAGATAGTTGCCTTTCCTGTGCAGGAGATGGTGTCAGCACCGGGGCCAAAGTACTCAAAGACACGGTTTGTGCCTCCGGAACAGGTGAGTTTGCCAAGAAGATTAAGGATAACATCCTTTGGGGCAGCCCATCCCTGAAGTTCACCTGTGAGGTGAACACCTATAAATTTGGGATGCAGTACTTCCCAGGGAAGTCCCACCATTACATCCACGGCATCGGCACCACCAACTCCCGAGGCAAAGGCTCCAAGGCCACCGGCATGTGGTGTGTGTGAATCGGTACCCAGCATCATTAAACCTGGAAAACCGTACTGCTCAATCACCACCTGATGAATAATTCCCGCTCCCGGCATCCAGCAGCCAAAGCCATAGCGTTGGGATGCTGAGGAGAGAAAATCGTAGACTTCTCTGTTTTCGATGCGGGCAATATTGAGATCACTTTCGGCACCCTTCTGGGCCCTTATGAGATGATCACAGTGAACGGTGACCGGAACTGCGGCTTCATTCTTGTCAGCAAGCATGAACTGAAGCACGGCCATCTGAGCGGTAGCATCCTGGAGAGCAACGCGATCAGGTCTGGTTTTGATATAAGATGAGCCGGCAACAAGCTCGGCATCATCAGCATTGTCCAGGTGTCCATAGAGGACTTTTTCACCATAGGTGAGGGCTCGGCCCATACGTTTACGGACGGTTGCAATATTTGCATCCATCTTTTTATATGTGGCTTCAATAAAAGCAGGTGTGGAATCAACCGATGTGTTCATGGAGTCTCCGGATCTTTTTCTAGGGTCGTTTGTGTTAGGTGACAGGATTTTTCAGGAGCGAATATGTTCTTCTTCAAGCATGGTGTCAATAAGATCAAGTACATATTGGCGTTGTTGTGGTGTCGCATGGGCAATGCAGTCACAATGTAAGTGTGCATTACTGCGAACCAGTAATTCAAAACAGACTGAGTCCTTCTCGATTTCGACTCCGAAATAAAAGGGGGCACAATCTGTGTGTTTCTGTTGGACATCGGTAAGTAACTCTTCCGGTATGACTATCCAGTAAAGCCCGATCATGGGGCCCATTTTTAAATTACGTTTCAGGTAGGAGTCTATATTATCCCGTTCCATGGGGGATAGATCATCAACAACGAATTGGCGCATGGTATTAAGGTGGTTAAGTTGTAAGGCAGAAGGAAGAAGGGGTTGGGTTGAAAGAAAGAGGACGTGGTATGCGTTATTCCCTTCAGTCTTAGGCCTTCAGCCTGCAAGCCTGATTTATAAATAGTCGGCAGCTATGGCAGATAGTGGACTCCGTTCACTTTTGTTTAAAGTAATGTGCCCATATATACTATGTCCTTTTAATTTTTCAACCGCGTAAGAGAGTCCATTGGAGGCCGAATCAAGATAAGGGTTATCAATCTGCTGTGGATCCCCGGTGAAAACCATTTTGGTGTTTTCGCCAGCGCGGGAGATAATTGTCTTTACTTCGTGAGGGGTGAGATTCTGGGCTTCATCCACAATGACAAACTGGCGGGGAATAGATCGACCGCGGATGTAAGTGAGTGCTTCGAGTTCCACCTGATGGGTTTTAAGGAGGTTGTCGACTTTCATCTGGACACGGCCTTCGTCTTCTTCTCTGCGATCATGGCGCATCAGATAGGTGAGATTGTCAAAGATAGGTTGCATCCAGAGGGTGAGCTTTTCATCCTTAGTTCCTGGGAGATATCCAATATCTTTACCCATGGGAATAACCGGTCTTGATACCAGAAGCCGCTCGTAGCTCTCCCTATGAATAACACATTCAAGCCCGGCGGCTAGAGCAAGAAGGGTCTTGCCGGTACCTGCCTGGCCGATCATGGTGACCAGGCTGATTTCCGGGTCAAGGAGTAATTCCAGGGCCATACGTTGTTCTTTGGATCTCGGATGGATACTCCATGCCTGTTCGTATTGAGAATTGAGGTGGGTGAGGTTGTTGTTTCCCGTTGCCCGACCAAGAGCGGAATGTTTAAGGTTTCCTTCGTCCTGGAGAAGGATGAATTCGTTAAGATAAAAATCAAACCCCTCTGCATCCAGATTTTTATCAGTATAAAAACGGTCGATGACTTCCGAGGGAACTGATGTCTGACGCCAGCCAGTATAAAGATCGTCGACGTTGCATTTCTGTTTTTCAAAATCCATGGTGTCAATACCAAGGGCATCGGCCTTGAGACGGGCATTAATATCCTTGGAAACGAAAATAACCGAGTGGCCTTCTTCGTGTAAACTGTTTGCCACGGCCAGGATGCGATTATCGGCCACGCTCATGTCCAGGAGAGCACCCGGCATATCCCGTCGTTCAACTGTGATTTTGAGTATACCCCCATTTTCCATGGAAACGCCCTCTTTCAGGGAGCCTGCAATACGGAGTTTGTCCAGTTGTCGGATAACATGTCGGGCATTGCGTCCCAGTTCGTCGTTATGTCGTTTGAATTTGTCGAGTTCTTCAATGACGGTCATGGGCAGTACGACATAGTTGTCTGCAAAGGAGTTCAGGGAATCTGCATTGTGGAGCAGAACATTGGTATCAAGAACAAAATATTTCTGGTCACTCATGTGCTTTGTGGTTGGTGTAAGGTTTTGTGTTAGATATCAAGCCAGGTCGTATCGTTATTTAGTATTTCGCAGCCATCTTCTCGGACAACGACCATGTTTTCAAGGCGTATACCGCCCCAGCCTGGCAGATAAATGCCGGGTTCTACTGTGACGATCATCCCGGCCTTCAGTTGCTTACGATTGCGAGACGAGAGGCGTGGCTCTTCGTGCACGGCAAGTCCTACACCGTGTCCGAGCGCGTGGCCAAAGAATTTACCATAGCCCGCATCACTAATAACTCTGCGTGCTGCTTTATCCACTGCAGCAGCAGTGACTCCGGCACGTATCTTCTGTATTCCGGCAAGCTGTGCTTTGCGAACCAGTCGATGGATTTCAAGGTATTTTTTACTCGCTTTTCCAAGAGTAAAGGTTCTGGTCATGTCGGAGCAGTAGCCATCAAGGATGAGACCCATATCAATCATAAGAGGTTTATGTTTTTCAATCTTGACGGGTCCGGGAACCGCATGGGGGAGAGCGCTGCGTTCACCTGTGGCTACGATGCTTTCAAAACTGGGCGCTTCAGCACTTCTCCGGCGCATTGTGGATTCCAGAGCAAGTGCTATGTCGATTTCGGTTTGTCCGGGAACTATTGTTTTATAGACTGTCTGAAATACCTGTTCGTTGAGGAGCACAGAGCTGCGAGTTTTCTCAATTTCTTTTTTGTTTTTGATCGTCCGCATCTTTTCAACTATCCCATAAGTCGGATGGAGGGAGATCGAAAGTTTGCTGCACATGGTCTGCAGTTTTTCAGCCACATTATGCAAGGTGTAGTGGCTCTCGAAGGCGAGGCTTGAAATCCCAAGATCCGGCAGGAGTTCTTTCAAGAGGGCCTGCAGTCCTTTTGGGTAGAGCAGAACCCTCATCTCTTTTGTTTCACGTTCAGCCTGGATCTGAAAACGAAAGTCAGTGAGCAGAAGGGGGTTTTTCCGTGCGGGAATAAGAAGTGATCCGGAGCTTTCTCCGATATCATGGTCAGTGGCTGTGTAGCCGCTCAGGTAACGCCTGTTGTGCGGTTGACTTATGAGGATTGCATCGATTTTTTTACGCCGCAGTCTCGCCTGTATTTTTTTGATTCGTTTTGTGGTACTCATTTGCTGAGCCGCTGTTTCAGGATTTCTTTGCGCTGCTCAAATGCCTGGGTGTATTGGTCATTCAGGTTGGCCTGAGCCTGGGACCATTCCTTTTGATACTGGGGGTGTCTCGTTGGGTCGATTTTCATTGGGTCGCCGCTTTCCCCGGTCTGTTCCTGAAGTTGCTGCGCCAGCTGGGCCCTGATGGCATCTTCAAGCTGATGCTTTATCTGTTCTTTGTGCTGGGCGTATTGTTCCAGGAGCTGGGTTAATTCGGTGCAGACAGATTGCACTTCATCGTCAGCTTCGTGAGAAAGATTGAGGAGACCGGAAAGAGCAGTAGCGCTGCTATTCATAAGCATTTCATCTCGTGGTACCACAATGTTTCGGACCAGAGCCTTTACCATTCCACGTCTGACTGCCGCCTGATCCGTGGTTCCCTCCTGCTGCAGGAGTGCCGACAGGTCTGATTGCTGTCCGTTCATGAAATCTGTAACCAGGCGCATTCCCTGTTTTTCGTCTTCCTGATCTGCAGGCACGTCCCCAGCACGTGCAGCCATCCTTGCCGCACGCTCCATAACCATATCCAGAGTACTTCGTATCTCAGCCATAATGTCCTGTTTAAAGTATAATAAAAAAGAAAAAAACCTGATGCTCTTTGTACCATAGGAGATCGATATCTTCATTGAAAATAACAGCCATGGTCTTGATGATACAATGCAGGAAATATACCGGGTTTGGGGACGATATGGGAGAAGGTTTTGAGCCTACGACTTTGGGGCTAAATATGCCTGAGGCAATATTTCTTATTATCTTTTAAGGGTCTTAAGTGATGCTTCTGCTAACCGCTTCAGTCTGGCGCCGAAAAATCCATCAATTTCATTCCCAGGTAATGGTGCGAAAAAGTTTTTATTGCAAAGTGAGTGGGCTTTGGACGGAAGGGAGGCTGAGCATTCTTCCAGGATAAAATCTGTATTGGCTGCCAGAAAGCGTTCGATGACCTGCTCATTTTCTTCCTCCTGAAGGGAACAGGTTGCGTATACCAGAGTGCCACCAGGAAGAAGAAGAGTGGTCCCTGCTTGTAAAAGCTCAAGCTGAATTTCCTGATATCGGTTCAGATCTTCAGGCCGTCTGTTCCAGCGTATGTCGGGATGGCGACGAATAACACCGGTTCCAGAGCAGGGGGCGTCAAGTAGGATGCCGTGAAATCGTTTACTGGTTATAGTTGCGAGTTCCTGTAGTGTGCCGGAGAACAGGGGGATGTCAAGATCAGGGTGAAGGCGTTTCATATTCTCGGTGAACCTGGTGCGGCGACCTTTGTCCGGCTCTGCTGCTGCAACACTCGCCATAGGAGTTTTTGCCATCTGGATCAGAACACTTGTCTTACCACCCACCCCAGCGCAGGCATCAAGATATTCACCTTTATCTGTCATGGGACCTACAAGATGTGCTAATAACTGAGCTCCCTGATCCTGAATCTGGAAATGTCCTTCAGTAAAACCGGGAATCTCATGGACAGTTCCATTAAAGTCTTCTAGAATCAGAGTATTGTAACAGTATTTACCGGAATGGCTGTTTATGCCGTTCTGAGACAGAATTTTGCCAAATGTGTCTCTGTCGGTGACGCAGGAGTTGATTTGCAGACTGAGGGCAGCCTGATCATTGTTTTGCCTGCAGATACGTAAGGTCTCAAGCCTGCCATATCGTTTTTCCCAACTTTTTGTCAGCCACTCGGGGTGGTTGAGGATGGGGCTGGCAGGGTTTTCAGTAAGGGAGAGTAGCTCCTCACGTTTACGAATGGCATTGCGCAACACGCCGTTGACGAATCCGTGAAGCCTTTTAGGCAAATGCATAGCCTGTAACGCTTTCACCGATTCATTGACCGCCGCAGATTCCGGGATGCGATCAAGGTACATGATCTGAAAAAGGCCAACTCTAAGGGCCTGGAGAACAAAAGGATGGAATTTCTTGAGCGGTTGCCTGCAAAGATATTGCAGCATGATGTCGAGTGACTCCCGGTTACGAAGCAAACCGAAAATGAGATTTGCAGCTAATTGTCGGTCATTGTTTTCAAGAGGATGCTCGGTCAGTACGCTGGTAAAAATGGTATTGACTGGGGTTCGACTTTTTTGTAACTCACACAGAGTGGTAATTGCGACAAAACGGGCGGATTTGTTCCGTGGGGAAGGCAAGGGGGCTGTTGTCCTCAGGATGTTGTGAGATTGTCAATGGCAGCAATAAGCTCTTCTATCGGAGACCCCTTAGAGATAAGCGATGGTGTGTTCTCACCTCTCGCCATATTTCCTGCTTCATCCGGGGTAACCATACCTGAAAGATAGAGAATTGGAATGCTGGATGTGGCAGAATTTTCTGCAAGCATGGACGCAATCTCAACACCGTGAGTGTCTGGCATGTTTATGTCAAGAATGGCAATATCCGGAAGTTCCTGAGTGATAAAATTTAAAGCCTCGGCACCATTGGTGTTGTAACGTACAAGCATTCTTCCGGTGTCTTCAAGCTGCATTTTCAGCAGATCGCAGGCGTCCTGGTCATCATCAATCAGTACAATGCGGGTTTGCGGGTCCATTGTTCGGTCTCCTGAGTTATTTGTACATGTTTGTTCATTCTATCAGTAAGTTGCAGAAAAAGTAAGAGACTTTTTTCAAGAAGAGGCAGAAAAAGAAGAACAGGAACCTCTATGACTCCTTGTATACTATTTGGACATTGTTCAGATAGTCTTTTATTTGGACTGTAAGCTGAAAAGCGTGAGTCGTATCATTGTCTCTTGCCGCCTGTTCAAGGTTAAAACAGAGGTCCCCTAATTCCTTGAAACCATACATCCATGAAGTCCCTTTAATGGTATGGGATTGCTTGCGTAATTCTTCCAAGTCTCCTGATTCAATTATCTGAAAGAGTTTCTCTGCATCTGTTCTTTTGTTTTTAAGGAATCGTGGAATTAAATTTTTGATTTTGGGATCAAGTGATACTCGTGGAATGGTGTTGGCCTGTAGTGTTCTTTTCCTTGGAGGAGGGTGGAGGCCTTCGTCAATTTTGGTGGAGTTGCTTTGTATGAGGTTAAGATGAGTGGAGATAGTGTGAATAAGAGTGGCCCTGCGAACAGGTTTGGTGAGATAGTCGGAACAGCCAGCATCCATGCATTTTTTCCGAAATCGAACAAAAGCATGGGCCGTGAGTGCAACGATTGGTGTAGGATCGAGCTTCTGCTCCCTTTCCCATAGCCTGAGGCGACGGGTCGCTTCGTAGCCATCCATAAGTGGCATTTCAATATCCATAAAGACCAGGTCAAATGGGGAGCGTTTAAATACATTCACAGCTTCTTCCCCATTTTCGGCAGTAACTAGAATAAAAGGCGTGTTACGTAAATAGAGGCAGAGCAGGTTACGGTTATCCTCATTATCATCGACAATCAGAATTCTTGCAGGGGGAAGAATATTACAGCTCGCTGGAAGTGGTGATCGTTCAACAGCAGGTTTCGGATCGGAAAGGGCAGGGCGGAAACTGCAGGTAAAAAAGAAGGTTGATCCCTGCCCGGGAACACTTTCAAGCCAGATTTTACCCTTCATGATTTTTGTGAGTTTCTGGCAGATGGTCAGGCCCAGGCCCGTTCCACCATATTTTCTGGTTGTAAGAGAGTCGGCCTGAGTAAAGCTGTTAAATATAAGTTCCTGCTTTTCAACAGGAATACCTATGCCGGTATCCTTGATCGAGAAGAGGAGTTTGGATTTGGAGTCTCTTGCTACATTAATTGTAACCGTTCCGTTCTCAGTAAACTTGAGACCATTTCCCACAAGATTGATGAGGATCTGACGAAGTCTTGTAGGGTCGCCGCAGATTCCGTCAGGAACGTCCTCGTGAATGTGAACTGATAAGTGGGTGTTTTGTTCCACGGCTCGCACTGAAAGGATGGAGAGTACCGAATCAAGAAGAGATGGGAGGTGGAAATCAATGGCTTCAAGGTCTGTCTGGCCAGCCTCAATTTTTGAGAGGTCCAGGATGTCATTGATGATCTCGAGAAGGCTTTCCCCGGCAGAACGGAAGATATGTACATAATTACGCTGCTCATCGCTGAGAGGCGTGTCGCTGAGAACTTCGGCCATACCGATGATAGAGTTCAATGGGGTGCGAATCTCGTGACTCATGGAAGCTAGAAACTCGGTTTTCGAATGGCTGGCCTCATCGGAAAGTCTTATCAGGCGTTTGTTTTCGAGCAGTGTGTCATAGAGGTGAAGATGATTACGAACCCGAGCCAGGAGCTCCTGGCGATTAAAAGGCTTGGTAATGTAATCATTTCCTCCCGCATTGAAACCTTCTACGATATCTTCTTTCTGGGAACGTGATGTGAGGAATATTATTGGAATGTCAGAGAATTTTTTGTCTTTTTTGAGTTTCCGGCACAGGGAGAAGCCATCCATTCCAGGCATCATTACATCGAGCAGAATAATATCAGGTGACTGATTATGGAGATGTTGGAGAGCATCTCTGGAGTTGTTTCCGGTTATAACGGTATAGCCTTCCTCTTCGAGAATTCTGGAGAGAAGGATAAGGTTCACCTTGTGATCGTCGACCACAAGAACAGTATGAGCTGTGGAATTTTTCATTGCGGGATTCTACCATAGCAATCTTTAAAAGCATAGAGAAGAGAGCCCGCTCGGAGCAAGATTTAGCGGTAGATTTTTTTTTATTTATGATAGACATTCTTGATAACGATTGGTAGTATCATTGCAGTTTAACGATGGTTTGTAGAGATAGGTCTTTTTTTTTTATTAACCTATTGTAATTTTAAAATTTTTTCTACAGGAGAATGTTGCATGAAAAAGATTACATGGGCACTTGTTGCCACGGTTGTAACTCTTGTTATTTCTGCCGGATTTGCTCAGGCATCCACAAAAGAGGAAGTTCAGAAGCGTGGAGCCCTTCAGTGTGGTGTTTCAACTGGTCTTCCAGGGTTTTCCATCGCCGATGAAAAAGGTGCTTGGGCCGGTATTGACGTTGATGTCTGTAAAGCGATTGCTGCCGCCACACTTGGTGATGCAACCAAGATTAAATTTGTACCATTGAACGCTAAAGAGCGTTTCACTGCTCTGCAGTCAGGTGAAATTGATGCTCTCGTACGTGGAACCACCTGGACTCTTACCCGTGACTCTTCACTTGGTCTGAACTTCACTGGTGTAAACTACTATGATGGTCAGGGCTTTATGGTTTCCAAAAAGCTTGGCGTGAAATCAGCTCTGGAACTTAATGGCGCTGCCGTCTGTATTCAGTCCGGGACCACCACCGAATTAAATCTTGCTGACTATTTCAAAGAAAACAACATGGAATACAAAGCGGTAGTTTTTGATACCCATGACGCAACTGCAGCGGCATTTGATAATGGCCGTTGTGATGTTCTTACCTCGGATCAGTCTCAGGTGTACGGACTGCGCACCCATCTTAAAGATCCAGAGGGAGCCGTTGTCCTTCCTGAAGTTATTTCTAAGGAACCTCTCGGACCGGTTGTACGTCAGGGGGATGATGCCTGGTTTAATATCGTTAAATGGACCCTCAATGCAATGATTGAGGCTGAGGAGTACGGTGTAACGTCAGCCAACGTTGATGAGATGAAAGCAAATTCCAACAGCCCGGCTGTTCGCAGACTTCTTGGCCTCGAGGGAATTGGCGGTAAAGGACTTGGTCTCAACGATGATTGGGCCTACCAGATCATCAAGCAGGTTGGTAACTATGGTGAGATTTTTGAGCGCAATGTTGGTGCTGGTTCTCCATTGAAGATTGCCCGTGGCCTGAATGCACTGTGGAGTAAAGGCGGCATTATGTATGCGCCTCCTGTTCGCTGATTCAGTTGTTGACTGAAAAAGGGACGCTTTCTGGATTGGAAAGTGTCCCTTTTTTGTTTCGTATCCATGGTAGGAATGAAGACTCAAGGCAGAAGGCTGAAGGGTCAGCTTGAAATACTTCAGCCTTCTGCCTTCAGTCTATTACTTTAGGTAGTTACTATGTCTAAAACATCTCAAAAACAGCATTGGTGGAATAATGCCCAGTATCGCTCCCTGTTCTTTCAGGTTGTGCTGGTGGCCATGCTTGCAGGATTCTTCTGGTTTATCGGAACGAATACCCTGGCCAATCTTGATAAGCGTGGAATCTCAACAGGATTTGGCTTTTTATCCTTAAAAGCCGGCTTTGGAATTCTTCAGAGTCTGGTCCCCTATGACGAGTCGTATACCTTCGGTCGAACCTTCCTGGTCGGTCTCTTGAACACACTACTTGTCTCGGGGCTCGGTATTATTTTCGCCACCATTATCGGTTTTACCGTTGGTGTGGCAAGGTTGTCCAATAACTGGCTGATAGCAAAGCTGGCTGGGGTATATGTGGAGATGTTTCGTAATATTCCACTGTTGCTTCAGATATTTTTCTGGTATTTTGCTGTTCTTCGTAGCCTGCCATCCCCAAGACAGAGCTGGACTGCAGGAGAGATCGCATTCTTAAATATCCGAGGGATGTATCTTCCGCAGCCATTGTTAGGTGAGGGGTTTAGTTTTGTAATCTGGACCTTTGTTCTTGCAGTTGTGGCCACAGTCTTTATTAGAAGGTGGGCCAAAAAGCGTCAGGATGATACCGGGCAACAGTTCAAGATGTTCCGAGTGGCTTTTGCCCTGATCGTCGGCCTTCCGCTGCTGGTCTTTTTTGCACTTGGCTCGCCTCTTACCTGGGATGTTCCCAAACTGCAGGGCTTTAACTTTATTGGCGGGATGACGATTATTCCCGAACTCACTGCCCTGCTGGTGGCACTCTCTGTTTACACGGCAACCTTTATTGCTGAAGCTGTACGCTCAGGGATTCTCGCGGTAAGCAATGGTCAAACCGAAGCTGCGTCGGCCCTTGGTCTTCACAAGAGCAAGGTCTTGAAGCTGGTTGTAATTCCTCAAGCCATGCGGGTTATTATCCCACAGCTGACGTCTCAGTACTTGAACCTGGTGAAAAACTCATCCCTTGCTACTGCGATCGGGTATCCCGATCTGGTCGCTGTTTTTGCGGGAACCACACTTAATCAAACCGGTCAGGCCATTGAAATAATAGCCATGACGATGAGTGTTTATCTCTTTATCAGTTTGACTATTTCAGGATTCATGAACTGGTATAACAAGAAAATTATGTTGGTGGAGAGGTGATATGACTATACATGTAACAGAACCAAGTCCCTCTTTGCCGGCACCAATAACTTCCGTAGGTGTTGTTGGCTGGCTGAGACAGAATTTGTTTTCTTCTCCCCTTAACACACTGTTCACCCTCGCAGGATTTTATCTGTTGTATAGTATTCTGCCACCAGCAATTAACTGGGCATTGTTTCAGGCAGACTGGGTGGGAACAACTAGGGAGGCGTGTACCAGCGATGGTGCATGTTGGGTTTTTGTCGGAGTACGGCTGGATCAGTTTCTCTTTGGTTTCTACCCACCTTCCGAGTATTGGAGAGTAGTGACAGCGTTTTCTCTAATTGGTGTACTTGTCGCCTGGCTGTTGATTGACCGTCTCCCTAGAAAAGGTCTGGTCGGTGCCTTTACAATTTTTTGTTATCCAGTCATCGCTTACTATCTTTTTTATGGTGGAGCGTTTGGACTGCCACTTGTGGAAACCTATAAGTGGGGTGGGCTGATGCTGACCCTGATCCTCGCCACAACCGGGATGTTCTTCTCCTTTCCCATCGGTATTCTGTTGGCCCTGGGGCGCAGGTCGTCAATGCCCATAGCGAAATCGATGTCTGTGGTCTTTATCGAGTTCTGGCGTGGAGTTCCGCTTATTACTGTTCTCTTTATGTCCTCGGTTATGCTTCCGATGTTTATTCCTGAGGAGATGCAGATTGATAAACTGCTCCGTGCAATGATCGGGATTATATTCTTCCAGTCTGCTTACATGGCAGAGGTTGTGCGTGGGGGGTTGCAGGCGATCCCCAAAGGGCAACTGGAAGCAGCAGAAGCCCTCGGACTTTCCTATTGGAAATCGATGTTTTTTATTATTCTGCCCCAGGCGTTAAAACTGGTTATCCCTGGGATAGTTAATACCTTTATTGCACTGTTTAAAGATACAACCCTGGTTCTGATTATAGGACTCTTTGATTTGCTCGCTGTGGTCCAGTCAGCCTTTGCCGACCCCAAATGGCTTGGCTTTTCGGTGGAGGGTTACGTTTTTGTGGCAAGTGTATACTGGGTATCCTGTTTTTCCATGTCTCGATATTCTCAGTATCTGGAGAAAAAATTGCACCGTGGGCATGCACGATAGTAGGGGGATAAGGCCATTTACAGGCAGGCACCAACTAAGATCAACATTAGATAAATGAGTACAAATATGACAGCTACACAAGGCAAGCAAGATACTTCAAATGACGTGATGGTGGAGTTGCGTAATGTCAATAAATGGTATGGTGATTTTCATGTCTTGAAGAACATCAATCTGCAGGTATCCAAGGGAGAGCGCATTATTATCTGTGGTCCCTCGGGATGTGGTAAGTCGACGCTTATTCGCTGCATGAATCGTCTTGAAGAACACCAGAAAGGTGACATCATTGTTTCAGGAGTGACTCTTGATGACGACTTGAAACGTATTGACAGGGTACGTCGTGATATCGGCATGGTTTTTCAGCAGTTCAATCTTTTTCCTCATTTAACCGTTATGGAAAATTGCTGCCTTGCCCCTATCTGGGTTCAGAAGAAACCTCGAAGGGACGCTGAGGCCATTGCCATGAAATATCTTGAGCGAGTTCAGATCGCAGATCAGGCAAGTAAGTTTCCTGGACAACTTTCCGGTGGTCAGCAGCAGCGTGTTGCTATTGCCAGAAGTCTCTGTATGAATCCATCCATTATGCTTTTTGACGAGCCCACATCGGCACTTGATCCTGAGATGATCAAAGAGGTACTCGATGTTATGGTTGATCTTGCGCGGGAAGGAATGACCATGCTCTGCGTTACCCATGAGATGGGATTTGCCAAGACCGTTGCTAACCGTGTTCTTTTTATGGATGCTGGGGAAATCATCGAAGAGAATGAACCCAATGAATTCTTTGATAATCCTCAATCGGATCGAACTAAGCTCTTCCTGAGTCAGATCCTTTAGGGGACTTTGCTTAATCGAAAAGTAGTTACCTGATAAACAACGTATAAAGGAGTATTGCTATGAAGAAAATATTGCTGATGATTCTATTTTTCGGCTTGATGGCCACTGCTTCTATAGTTTCTGCTCAGGAAGTTGTAGCAGAGGATGTTGCTGCACCTGAAAAGGCAACAGGTTGGCACAAGGCTGGAAAGGAAATCGGTGAAGCGGCTCATGCGGTTGGAGATGCCACAGCAGATTCCTCGAAGAAAGCATTGGAGGCAGCAAAGGAAGGTTCCAAAGAGGCCTGGGATGCAACTAAAGAAGAGTCAGAAAAGGCATGGAAATTAGCCAAAGAAAAGGGGAAAACCACCTGGGAAAAAGGGAAGGAAAAAATACATGATGCTACAGCGCCCACACCTGCCGTACCAGAAGGTGAGTGATCTTAAGTCCTGCTGTTAAGAAAGAGTTTTGGAGTAGAAACAAAAACCCTCTTATACGATGAGTATGAGAGGGTTTTTGTGCTTGTGTGAAAGTCGTTTTTTTAACTGGCCTGTTCCAGAGCGACAGCAACAGCAACCGATGCTCCAACCATGGGATTGTTTCCCATACCGATAAGGCCCATCATTTCAACATGTGCGGGTACCGAGGAAGATCCGGCAAACTGGGCATCGGAATGCATGCGTCCCATGGTGTCTGTCATTCCGTAGGATGCAGGGCCAGCTGCCATGTTGTCAGGATGAAGAGTACGTCCCGTTCCGCCACCTGATGCAACAGAAAAATATTTTTTTCCACTAATATTGCATTCCTTTTTGTAGGTTCCTGCAACGGGATGCTGAAAACGGGTAGGGTTGGTAGAGTTTCCAGTAATGGAGACATCGACTCCTTCCAGATGATTGATGGCAACACCTTCACGGACATCATCTGCACCATAGCAGCGAACCTCTCCACGAGGGCCTTCGGAAAAACGTTTTTCCTTTATGACTTTCAGCTGCGAGGTGGCATAATCAAACCGTGTCTCCACACTGGTGAAGCCGTTGATGCGGGAAATGATATGTGAGGCATCCTTGCCGAGACCATTCAGGATTACACGCAGCGGTTCTTTCCGGACACGGTTTGCAGACATGGCCAGGCCGATAGCCCCTTCAGCCGCGGCAAAAGACTCATGTCCAGCAATAAAGGCAAAGCATTTTGTCTCTTCACGCAGGAGCATGGAGGCAAGATTTCCGTGCCCTATACCTACCTGACGATGATCCGCAACGGATCCCGGGATGCAGAAAGCCTGAAGTCCAATACCAAGAGTTGCGGCAATATCAACGGCCTTTGTCTCCCCTTTTTTGATGGCAATGGCAGCACCAACGGTATATGCCCAGCAGGCATTTTCAAAGCAGATGGGCTGGATGTCTTTTACAATACGGGCAACATCAACACCATATGCATCACATACTTCCTTGGCCTCTTCAAGGCTTTTTATTCCATACTCTTCAAGAACAGGGATGATCTGATCGATCCGCCTTTCATAACTTTCAAATAATGCCATGAGATTCTCCTTATTCCTTACGCGGATCAATGGTTTTAACGGCTTCTGCGAAACGACCATAGGTCCCCGTCGCTTTTTCAAGGGCCTTGTTGGCGTCTTCACCATTTCTAATTGCTTCCATCATTCGACCAAGATGGACAAATTTGTAGCCAATGATTTCATTGTCACCATCAAGGGCCAGCTCCAGAACATAGCCTTCGGTGACTTCAAGATATCGTGGGCCTTTGAGCTTTGTGCCATAGGTGCTTGCCGTAACGGAACGCAATCCTTTACCCAGGTCTTCAAGACCGGCACCAATGGGAAGACCTCCCTCAGAAAATGCGGATTGGCTGCGGCCATAGACGATTTGCAGGAAGAGTTCGCGCATGGCAACATTGATGGCATCACAGACAAGATCAGTATTGAGTGCTTCTAGGATTGTTTTGCCGGGCAAAATCTCAGAGGCCATGGCGGCGGAATGGGTCATTCCGGTACAGCCAATGGTTTCGATGAGTGCTTCTTCGATAATGCCGTCTTTAATATTCAGGGTCAGCTTACAGGCGCCCTGATGAGGTGCACACCAGCCAACTCCGTGGGTCAGTCCACGAATGTCTTTTATTTCCTTTGCCTGTGTCCAGCCACCTTCTTGGGGGATGGGCGAGGGACCATGATTGGTTCCCTGGATTAGTGGACACATTTCTTTTACTTCAGAAGAGTATTCCATAAGAGTCTCCTTGTGGTTGTTATTGAAGCTGCAAGAATAAAGGATATGGGAAAAAGGAGCAAGTGGAAAGGAGCTTCCCTGGAGGAAGAGGTTGGTCGGATAGCGACAAATTTGCTGTAATGATTCTGCAATTACATTGCAGCAGTGTTGTCGAGGTTGATAATATCTTGAATACACAAAATCTGTTGTATCACTGAAGTTACTTCTAAGAACAGTTATATAACTCTTGTGTGATGGTCTTTCATCTGGAGCCTGACCCGGAAGAAACAAAGCCAAAAGGCCACCCCCCTAAGGGAGTGGCCTTGGGTCAGTCTGCAAAATTGCAGATTGATTCAAGCAAATTTAAAATCCAAGTTCCTTTGTTGACAGTTTAGCGTCCAGATCCACCATTTGATCCACCATTGCCACCACTACCGCCATTGCCCCCACCATTGCCACCGTCTGAGTTGCCTCCGCTACTGTCTCCACCTGAACCAGAGTCGCCAGCGGAGCCATTATTGCCGCCTCCATCTGACCCTCCGCTATCAGCGTTTCCGGCGTCGGTATTGCCGCCGAATGAGTTTCCTCTATTGTCCAGGGAGCCATTTCCATTCTGAATGGCGTCTGAATAGTTCTTTGCCAGCGATTCCCCAGATCCCAGGGCGCTTTGGGACATAAATGAACTGCGCAGGGATTGCATTTCCTGTACGTTGAAATCTTTATCCAAAGCCTGGTTTACAACATCTGTTGCAGTCTCTGACAATACACCTTGTCGCACCATATCTCGGGCAGTTAACATACATTCGGTTGCCAGATCTTCCAGTTGGCTCTGTTCCATTTCACGTGCCCTCACCTGGAGGCGACTGACAATCTGTTCAGCATCCTCCCTGGAAAGACCAGCAGCACTCCCTGATGCAAACGCATTACCAAGCGTATCTACCACCTCTTTTTTCTTGGATAATTGACCGGCAAGACCATATGCATGTTCGTAACGGGATCTAACCCTTTCCATTGCCTGGACAACCGATTCCGCAGGAATTCCTTTTGCTATGCCTTCGTATGCCTTGTTCATAACTGGCTCTACCGGCAGGTCATTTTTCAGGGTTTTCGCTACAATGTGCTGAGCCTTTACAATGTTACGCTCTTCAAATTGAGCCCTGATCATTGCCCGGGTCATGAGTACGCCATCATCTTTCTCCAGTCCGGCTTGAATGACGCTTTGTGTTGAAGCCTGAAGCTCATTTGACCAGGCAGTGGGGATATCTGTAACCTCTTCTGCAGCAGAAGCTGAAACAGCCATTAAAACCAGACTCAACCAAACTAAAATAGAATAAACACCTCTTTTCATACCTTCCTCCAAAACACATATTGACTTTCCATGGCAGCTCGTTGCAACAAGCCTTATATCTTTACAACGTCTGACAAACGAAAAGGTTACCAGTCTAAGGCTGATAAAGGCAATTTTCAAAACCGAAATCATCGGTTTCCCTGAAGCGACAGTCTGGAATAAAAACAGACCCATCAATAATATAAAAATAGCTGCTCCCAGGGGTAAGTGGCTTGCTGATTTCCCATAATCCAAACAGATTCCTATGGGTGTCATGAAGTGTGTATCTGTCGATAGAAGATGCAAACTGGACATGGGAGGAGCCAGGGTGGTGCAAGTACAAAGATACCGATTCCCGACCCTCGGTAGTGAAATGATGTCCAGCACAGCCAGTACCGAAAAACAGTAGACAACTCAAAACCATCACTTGTTTGTTCATTATTTATACCTTGATTGTTATAAGGGAGTTTTCCCCGCCAAAATCATCCTGTACCCGTTCAGAAACGGTTGGGTCTGTAATCTGTTTTCCCTCTTCAACAAGATAACTGTACTGATATTCCCCTTCGGGAAGGGTAAGAGTCAGACTCCAGTAGCCACTATTTCCGATTGGCTTCATAGCTACCGTTTGCCAGCGAGTAAAGGTCCCGATAATAGCAGCCTGCTTTGCCTCTGGTCTATAGATCACAAATCGATACGGAATCTCTGTGCTTGCCACAGTTATGGGTGTCGGTGAAGGAATGGATCTCAGCTGTATAAGCAGAAGGGCTATTCCAAGAGCGATTCCGGCTGAAAACAGTACAGCCGGTCGGAGCCACGGGAGAAAAACACGTTTTGTCGGCTCCGTTTCCACAGGGATACTGGTCAGTGGAGTCGTATGGACTATTTCAGCGTGCAGCAGTTTTTCCTGTTCAAGGAGATCTATAGCCTCATTTTTAAACGCTTGTTCATTATGCACTGTCTGCACAAAATCTATTTTTTCGTCAAGATCCAGTTCATTGTCAATGAACATACTGATCAGATAATCTTTCATGTCTCACCTGTATGAAGAATTTTTTTCAACTTTTGCCGGCAGCGATGAATTCTAACTTTTATATTGCCCTCACTGGTACCTGTCAATTCGGCGATTTGGTGATAGGACAAACCACTACTTACAACGAGTGAAAGGAGATCAGCCTCATCCGGAGCAAGCTGCTGTATGGCATTCATCACTCTGCGTGACTCCTCCCGTTCCATGTAGGCAGACTCTTCATCAGACCTTCCTTTATGCTTGTTTTCATCATACGGGATAATAATTCGCCGTTTGCGGCTGTTGTCGTTGAGGAGATTACGACCAATGGTAAAAAGCAGCGATACACTGAGTTCCCGTTGAGCATATCGTTCCAGATACCTGGCAAAGCTCTCCTGCATGGTATCTGCTGCCAGGTCGTAATCACCACTTCGGCAGAGAAGATACCAAAAAAAACGACCTTTATTGTCGTTATAAAACTCTCTAAACCTATTCACCTTGCTTGTATAACGTCCACCAATGTCAAAGGTTACAAAATTTTGAACCAAAAATTGAATGTACAATAAGCTCTGGTCTTTTTATTTGACTTTTATGGTAATGATTATTAAAACTAGATTGAGTAACATGAAATTTATTTATACTGAACGTGTCGGTTCAGTATACCATTTATCCTACTCTAAAAGGTGAAATCATGAGTGAACGTATTGGAGAAGCTACATTTTTAGGTAATCCTCTAACCTTAATTGGTACAGAGGTTAAAGTAGGAGATAAAGCACCTGATTTTACTCTCCTTAAGAATGATCTGTCACCAGCATCCCTGGCTGATTTTGCGGGTAAGGTGCTGATTATAACCCTGGTGCCTTCCCTGGATACGCCGGTTTGTGACACTGAGACCCGACGTTTCAACAGTGAGGCGGCTGCTCTTGGTACGGACGTTGCTATCCTTGCCGTCAGTATGGATCTTCCCTTTGCACAGGGGCGCTGGTGTGGGGCTGCAGGTGTGGAGGCGGTTCAGACCCTTTCCGATCACCGGGATGCATCCATGGGTGAGTCCTATGGTGCTTTGATTAAAGAGTTGCGTCTCCTCAGTCGTGTTGTTCTTGTGGTTGACCGGGAAGGGACGGTCACCTACGTCCAGTATGTGAAAGAGATCAGTGAAGAGCCTGATTATGATGCTGCGCTTGTTGCAGCAAAGGCTGCTGTTGGTTAATTCCTCTGTCTTGGAAGAAGACCTGTGGACACTTAAAGTGCCTTTGGGAGTTACGGGGCACTTTAAGCACAGTTCTCAATTTGAGTCACCGTAACTGGCCAAATTTAAAGGTTTTAGGCGTGGCGTGCGCCCTCTTTTCTTCTGGTGCACTGTCTGGCGAAAAGGATCTTATGCAAGACTCCTCCCCCCTCTCTTTATTTTGTTTTTGCATTTATCGGAATCAATTCATACAATGAATAAGTTGTGAAGGTTTTAGAATATTTTCTTAATATCTAGTATCCAGGCAGAATAAACAGGAGGTAGCGCCAATGGATGTAGCCCAGTTAATCCCAACGCCCGATGTGCTCCAGGTTCCATGGGGCTGGTTTCAGGTTCTTCTCACCGTTACCTTTTTTCTTCATCTGGTGGTGATGAATATCCTTCTTGGTTGTTCAGTTATTGTTTTTTTCAGACATGCCACAGGGAAGTCGACGGATATCAATAAGCGTATTTCCGGAAAACTTCCCCTCACTGTCGCCTTTGCCGTGAACTTTGGTGTTGCACCGCTTCTCTTTGTTCAGGTCCTTTATGGCCATTTTATTTATGCAAGCTCAGTTCTGATGGCCATTTACTGGTTGTCCATTTTCGTATTGTTGATATTGGCCTATTATGGCACATATATCTATAGCCTGAACTTTGATCGCTTGACTGGCTTCCGCACTGTTCTCACCGGATTTATAGCAGGAATTCTTTTGGTAGTATCCTTTATCTTTACTTCCAATATGTCCCTTATGACAAATGTTGAGGCATGGCCTGCCTACTTCAGTAATGCCCAAGGAACTCTCTTGATATTTTCTGACCCAAGTCTGGTGCCTCGTTTCCTGCACTCTGTGTTGGGCGCAGTCGCTGTGGGTGGTCTGTCAATTGGACTCTATTATGATTTAAAAAAACGTAAAGGAGAAGCTGGTGCAGAGGAGGGGGTAGCCGTCGGGATGAACTGGTTTGCGGGAGCAACGATGCTTAATGTCGGCATCGGTTCCTGGTACTGGGGAACTCTTCCGGCATCTGTCCGATCACTGGGGGGAGATGGCGGCGCTTTTTTTCTTATTTTTATTATTCTGGGGATCATTGCCGCAATATTCTCATTGATATATGGGATGAGACATGAGGTCCGCCTGGCAGTGTATTATCTTATGGGGTCACTTTTCTGTATGACACTGGTACGTGAATTTGCGCGACGACTTACCCTGGCACCCTGGTTTAAGACATCTGATCTTGAAGTTGTTCCTCAGTATTCACCGCTTATTGTTTTCCTGCTTGTCTTTGCAGGAGGATTGGCCTGTGTCTGGTACATGATTCGACTGGTTCTTACCGATAAGGAGGCACGCTCATGAATTATCCGGTATGGCTACTCGATGCCTTTGGTGGTGGTACGCTTATTGCTCTTATTGCTGTTGTCCACGTGTATGTGGCGCATTTTGCAGTGGGTGGCGGACTTTTTCTTGTTCTCACCGAGCTGAAGGGTTTGCGTGAAAATTCTCCTGCAATTCTTGAATACACTAAGAAACATTCCAGAGTTTTTCTGTTGGTTTCCATGGTATTTGGTGGGCTTACAGGCGTTGCAATCTGGTTTACCATTGCACTTCTTAGTCCCGCTGCAACCTCTTCGCTTATTCATATTTTTGTCTTTGGCTGGGCCACCGAATGGGTATTTTTTTTCGGTGAAATTGTTTCCCTGCTGCTCTATTATTATTATTTCAACAAGATCAGTTCCAGAAATCATCTGATTCTTGGATGGATTTATTTTGGCTGTGCCTGGATGTCCCTTTTTGTCATTAACGGTGTAATTGATTTTATGCTCACTCCAGGTGAGTGGCTGAATAATGGGAATTTCTGGTCGGGATTTTTCAACCCAACCTTCTGGCCGGCACTCTTTTTCAGAACCTTTCTGGCACTGATGATTGCCGGACTGTTTGGTTTTATTACCAGTGTGAATCTGAAAGATCCGGAAATGCGGCATAAAATGGTGCGCTACTGCGGTCTCTGGCTTATGGCTCCCCTTGTTCTGCTCCTGGCGTCTGCCATGTGGTATAAAGCGGCCCTGCCACCTGCTCAGCAGGAGATGATTTTCGTCAAGTCACCAGAGATGAAACCCTTTCTCTCCGGGTTTGTCTTTCTTTCACCAATACTCTTTGCGGGCGGCCTGATTCTTGCTGCTTTTCGTCCTCAGGCGGTGCGTCGTCCAGTAGCCTGGGTTCTGCTCCTTCTGGGACTTCTCTATATGGGAAGCTTTGAGTTTATACGTGAAGGTGGCCGCAGGCCCTTTATCATTCACAACTATATGTACTCGACCGCTATTCTGAAGGCTGATATGCCGGAAGTTCAGAAAAAGGGTGTTTTGCAAAGTGCTCGTTGGGTAGAAAACAAAATTATTACTCCCGAGAACAGGATGGCCGCCGGTGCGGAACTGAACAAGATTCTTTGTCTCCCCTGCCATTCAACGGGCGGGCCTCTTAATGATATCCTTCCCCTTGCCAGACGTTTTACGCCCCAGGGTATGGAAGCTTTTATTTTAAGCATGGGAACTGCAAATCCTTATATGCCACCTTTTGCAGGCAACAGTGAGGAAGCTGCGGTTCTTGCCGAATATCTTACCGCTGGTTTGATCCCCGGTTTTCTTCCCACGGCTCCGAAAATCACTCCAGTGGCTGTGACTCCGTCACCATTTGATCCTGAAACCTCCGAATATGTATTGCTTGGGGGTGCCACACTGGGCAATATCCTCTATTCTGAGCCTGAAGAATCCGGGATTGATCTCTCCTATGGTGCTCCTGTCCTTCGCGCGCAACTGTTTTTCCGTGATGCAAGCCCCAGTCTGATTATGGAAAATACCACCGTTCGCTATACGATAGAGACCGGAAAAGGTGTGGTTGAAGGAGCAATGGAGGCGCAGGATGGATATTTTGAAACAGCACTTGCTGAAATCCCAACTCCATTGAAACCCTACCAGCCATTTTTTATTGCTCAGCTTGAGGCAACGGTGGACGGAAAGGTTGTTGCGACGACTCAGGCTAAAATTGGTGTTGCAACGGAGTTTGGCTGTCGAAATTGTCACGGTGGAAAATGGCGTCAGGGTGGGCGAAGCGGTATGTCCAGAGAGACTGCTTCCGGTATTCTTGCATCCCATGACAGAAAGAGTAATACCAACTTAAGTGCAGATTTCGCCGATGGGAAAACAGTGGTCTGTTCGTCATGTCACGGTGATTTCAGTCGTGGAACAGAGAGTAAACCTGGACTGTTAAGCCTCTCCGCATCCATACACGGCTATCATGCTGGATTTCTGGTTGAGGAGGGGGGGAATAGTTGTGTGCTCTGTCACTCATCAAGTGATACCGGCGCCAGTCACTCCTATGATGGTATTCACAAACAGCTGGACCTTTCCTGCAGCAATTGTCATGGTATTCTGGCTGATCATGCCGCAAGTCTCCTGAAACAGGAAGGTGATACCGGTCAGGCGAAGAGCCTTCTCTCGCTTCTTGAGAGCAAAGGAGAGACTGTGATTGCCGAGGTGAATCCTCGCAGTCCATGGATAATGGAACCAGATTGTCTAACCTGTCATGTTGATTTTCATCCTCCTGAAACCGATACTGCCTTTAATACCTGGACTGAAGATGGAACAGGTTTGTTTCACAACCGTATGGGCGAGGCTGCTGTGGTTTTATGCAGTTCCTGCCACGGTCAACCACATTCTCTTTATCCGTCTGTAAATGCCTATGGGAAGGTGATTGGTACACTGCAGCCGATGCAGTATCAAAACAGCCCCTATCCCATTGCGGCAGATAAGGGATGTGCCGTATGCCATACAATGGAGATGGAAGATGAGATGCACCACCCCGGCTCAAATGCAATGTTTAGAAATCGGGAATAGCCCAAAACTTTTCATCTGAGCTAATAGGCTCCTGGAGAGTGTTCTCCTGGAGCCTATTGGTGTTTTGGGGTAGTAAAAAGGCGCGTACAGGGGGACCACGGCAGGATGGATAATAGTGATGATAAAGAAATTCTGCAGGCTTTTGTCGATCAGCTGGAAGTCTGGGGCTGTCAGGTATTGCGAGCTATAAATCGCAGCAATCCATATCGTGGTGGATTTTCAATTCTCTTCCGTTGTGATGCTGCCACAGCCCGGGCAATTGCAGATCTTGGAATTGCCCAAATTCTCCTTGATGTCAGAGCTGACACCTACCTGCTGCGTCTTCCTGAAGTTAATATTGATGCCACCCCGGAACCCCACCCCGCAATTCTTTCCTGGAATGAGGTCACAAAACAGAAAAAACTAATGGAATTGCTGGCTCTTTGGAAGAATAGTGGAGATATCCTGGAGAAGCGCAGGCGCAAGTTAGGGATGTTTTACAAAGAATAATTGCTGGGGCCTATGCGGTGGGGGAGTTGGCAGTAGTAGAGACCAAAAATTATTTACCTATGGCTTGTTCAATTTTTCAGGGCCTCTTCTCTTTTTTTGGAAAAGTACCAGCTAAGAGGCCGAACCTAAAGCTACAACCGCGAGCATCTACTGACCATCCATCCAGTTGGTATCAAAATTTGTTTTGTTTTTTTTTGCATCTACTCAGTATTCCAAATCTTTTTCTCATTTCTTTCTAATCAAATTGAAATGCCGAATTAATCCTATCCTAACAATCCCCCTGTAAGTTCCATTTCTGATTCATGGTTCGATTATTTCGAATCAGTTTTCTCCTTCTGACCGGCCGGGCGGAAATCCTGATTTTACCGTCTGGCCGGTTACTCTTTAAATAAAGGAAAATACCAATGATATCTCTTCAGTCAGTGAACCTGGGTTACTCGAATATTCCTATTCTCAAAAATCTCACTCTCCATGTGGGGAAAGGGGAATTTCTGGGGGTGATAGGACTATCTGGTGCTGGTAAATCCACACTCCTTATGTCAATTATCGGAAATATTCGGGTTCTTCAGGGTAACTATCAGGTCTTTGGCTATGACCTTTCTTCAATAAGCAAACGGGAACTACGGCTGTTGCGTTCTCAGATAGGCTTTATCTTCCAGGGGTATAACCTTGTTAATCGACTTTCAGTTCTCCATAATGTGATGTGCGGTATGCTGAAGGATCTCCCCATGGGGCGTTCGCTGATCAAGCTTTATAGTGGTGAAGAGTTGGAAAAGGCCCATGAATATATGCAGATCGTCGGCATTGAACAGTTGGCTATGAAACGCTGTGATGAGCTTTCAGGCGGGCAACGGCAGCGGGTAGCTATTGCCAGAGCACTTGCACAGGAGCCGAAAGTCCTGCTGGCTGATGAGCCAGTTGCTGCTCTTGATCCCAAAAGTGCGGTCCAGGTGATGGATGTTCTACGCAAGGTAAATGAGACTTATGGGGTAACGATCATCAGTAATCTCCATCATCTGGATTTCGCACGCGAATATTGTGATCGCATTGTCGGGGTGGCTTCGGGATCTATTTCCTATGATGGTTCAACCCATGCACTGCAAGGAAGTACCCTGGAAGCAATCTATGACAACAACAGGCCCATGGGGGGTGAGTTCGACATAGCTTCAATTGTGGACAAAACGCATGGTGGAGTGCAAAGCAGCCCATGGGAGGAAGAGCGTTTCGCTAAAGTACCAGTAGCCGCATAACGCGGAAAGAATAACAATACAAAGAGGAAACAGGAAAATGAAAAGATTAATAATGACTGTGATGGTGCTCTTTACCCTTGCAACGCTGACGACTGCATCTGCCGCGGTAAAAGAGGGATGGCCGGAAACCCTTACCTATGGGGTCATACCGGTTGCCTCGTCCCGTAATATGTCAGACAGCTTCGGGGGCCTGGTTCAGCATCTGGAAAAAGAGCTGGGCATTAAAGTCAAACTGCAGGTGGCAGGAGACTATGCCGGAGTTATAACCGGAATGCAGCATGGTCATATCGACCTTGCCTACCTTGGTCCCAAGTCCTACTGCGAAGCCGCCATACGTGCGGGTGCCGAAGCCTTGGTGGTTGAAGTAGGGCAGAGCGGTGTGGCCGGTTATCACGGGTATATTATTACCAAGGCAGGTTCTGGACTGAACAGCCTTGATGACCTGAAAGGAAAAAAGTGGGCCTTCACCGATCCTCACTCGACCTCCGGCACCCTGGTGCCCACTGTTTACTTCAATAACATTAACATCAGTCCAGAGAAGTACTTTGGCAAAGTCATTTACTCAGGAAGTCACGAGGCCTCCATTCTGTCTGTTAAAGCTGGCAAGGTTGATGGTGCCTCCACAAATGACCTCGATTTTGATCGTGGCCTGGGTACCCACTGGAACAAGGATGACTTTAACATTATCTGGACATCCGACCTCATCCCCGGTTCCCCCATGGCGGCACGCGCTGACCTGCCGGCTTCTTTGAAGCAGGCCATTCAGGAGGCCTTTATCTCCTATCAGGATAAAGACGGCCTGGAGAAATTGAAGATCTCAGGTTTCCAGAAAGCTGACGACAAGCTCTACGATGGAATCAGGGAACTGATAGCTCTGAAAAAGGCATTGAAGGAACGGGTTGCAAATAAGTAACAGACCTTCTCCTCTGCCATGCTCTGTGGATTTACCCTCCGGAGTATGGCAGAGTTACTATCCTCTGACACCTGAGCATTATGACATCACTACAAATCACACCGGAGTATTTACAGAAAAAATCATCTCCGTTCCAGTGGCAAAATCTTCTCATCCTAGTGCTGATAAGTGCTGTATATTCAACAAGCTGGTTGAACACCGAGATGAGTGTCGGTTCACTGATTGACGGTTGGAGTCACATGCAGTCCTACATTGTCGGCAATCCTGATATAGAGGGATCCAGTTTTTTTCCACCCTCCTTTATCGTCTATGATATCAGGCTTTACCTCAAGGCCATGCTTGAGACCATAGAAATGGCAGTGGTAGCCCTCTTTATTTCCATTGCCGTCGGCTTTCCTCTGTCGCTTCTGGCCTCACGAAATATTTTGAAAATTCTTATCCCGGGAAGAGGTATCCTGGCCAGGGGGTTGCGGCGGATTCTTTACACCATCGCCATGTTGGTGGCCAATGTCTTCCGTTCTATTAACGAAATCGTCTGGGCCCTGCTCTTTGTGTCGGCCGTGGGACTGGGACCGATGGCTGGTATTCTGGCCCTTGGTGTCCATACCGCAGGCGTGCTCTGTAAACTCCTTGCCGAGGGAAATGAGGCCATTGATCCCGGGCCGGTTGAGGCACTGACTGCTACGGGAGCGAGTTTCCCGAAAATTATTGTCTATGCCGTACTACCGCAGACCATGCCTCATTTTATTTCCATGGTCCTCTATCGTTTTGAATCGGATGTGCGCAGTGCTTCCATTCTCGGGTTTGTTGGAGCCGGGGGCATAGGATTCTATCTCTTTGATAAAGTACGTGCCTTTGAGAATGCGGATGTGACAACCATTATTATCATTATTGTGCTCACAGTGTGGTTGATCGATAAGCTCAGTGCCGGAATCAGGGCAAAATTTATTTGAGGAGTCTGGAAAATGGAGCGAGAGTCACTTCCCTTTTTGCTGCAGCAGGTTGGTTGCGATGAACTTTTTTCCCTGGTTCGGCTAATTGAAACCTGCAGCGATGTACAGGTCATTCAGCAGCCAAGCGCACAGACCATGATGCTGCCCATTGAGGATCCTGTCAGTCAGGGTTTGTTCTATGGCGGAGAACTTCTGGTCAGTAGCGCCATTGTCCGCGTCAACGGGGCTGAGGGCTGGGGCATGGTTCTGGATGAACAGCTGGAGCTTGCACTCCAGATTGCCATCCTGGACGGGGCCTGGACGGCTGGTGTTGAAATCAAGGCTATCAATGGTCTGGCAGAAAAAGGAAAAAAAATACATGAGCAGGCTATTGAACAGCAGGGCAGACAGGTCGCCGCATCCAGGGTTTCTTTTGATTTGATGTGAATGGAGTAATTCAAGAATGATTACAGAACAAAATGTTGAGCTGCTCAACCGGATCAATTTTCGTAGCTGCCTGAATGCCATGGCCAGGCCAGGTACCGTTTTCCCGATAGAACCTTTTTTCCATTCCGCCATGATGGCTCTTGCCTCCGTACTTCTCTATCCGGAAGTACGGTTTTTTCAGCAGGCGGATGGCGACTGGACGATGATCAAAGCAATGACCGGAACCACGGAAGTGAAGGAAAGCGAGGCGGATTATCTCTTCCTCGATCAACCGGATCCGGACATCTTGACTGCATCTCAACACGGTGACCAGCAGAACCCCGAGCGCAGTGCCACCCTTATCTGCAGCTGCGACAGCTTTGCAAACGGTAATCCGGTACTTCTCAGAGGACCTGGCATTCAGGGAAGCAGGAGAACGACCCTGCCGGTGCCTCCTGTTTTTTTAAAGCGGCTGGCACAAAAGAACAAAGACTTTCCCCTGGGGATTGATCTGTTTTTTCTTTCGCTGGACAACACTGTCTGCGCTCTTCCCCGCACGACTTCCGTGGAGTTGTTATGAGCTATGTAGCTATTAAAGGCGGCAGTGAAGCGATTCGTTCTTCTAAAACTTTTTTCCGTGACATGATTCACCATGCAGAGGGAATTGGCGATAAAGAACTGCAGAAAGGGCTTATCTTTTCCTGTGACCGGATAATGGGTGAAGGTGGTTTGTACAGCGAAAAACTTGCCGCAGAGGCCATCCGGCGAACAGGAGGAGATCTGCTTGAGGCGGCCTTTTACATGCGGGCTCACCGATCCACCTGCAGACGGGTGGGAGACGCCGAAACACTGAACTGTGGGAGCATGCGGCTCCTTCGCCGTATCTCTTCTGCGTTTAAAGATATTGAGGGTGGTCAGATTCTGGGCCCCTCCTGTGATTATGTTATTCGCCTTTTTCACGGCAATCTCCAGGAAGAGGAGGATAATTCCCTCAAGGTAGACAGCATGACGGGGCCACTCCCCAGTGCGGTTGACAGCATGCGTCTCCGTGATCAGGTGATTGTGCTGCCCAACCATGAAGATTCACCCCATGACGTCTCCCGCTCATTCCCTTTACCGCCTTACACCAGAAGCAGTCTGATGCAGGTCATGTCCAGGGGGGAGACCGGAGCCATGCTTGCCTTCGCCTATACTTCAATGCGCGGTTACGGAGATGTACACCCCACCATCGGGGATTTACGTATCGGCTATATTGAGGTGAAATTCACCCACCCCTTCACTGGAAAAAAAGTGAAGGTCGGAGAGATCCGGGTGACGGCCTGTGAATCCATCGGCTCCTTCAACCGGGATCCCGGTGACGGCAAGCTTCGTCTGAGCACAGGGTTTGGATTTTGCCTCGGTTTTAACGAGACAAAGGCAATCGCCATGTCAATCCTTGATATGGCCATGCATCACAAGGGGTATTCGGTGGGAGGGGTGGACATTGCCTCCAATCCGGAAATCATTATTCACCATGTGGACGGTATTGAGTCCATGGGCTTTACCAATCACTTTAAACTCCCGCACTACGTAACTTTTCAGGCCGATCTCCATGTACTGGAGAGGGCAAAGGAGATGACGGATGAATAAGCAGACCTTTGCCTTTATGGATGAGGACGCAAAAAAAGAAATCAGGCGATCACTGCTCAAGGCCGTTGCCCTGCCTGGATATACAGTTCCCTTTGCGTCTCGTGAAATGCCGGTGGCCAGAGGATGGGGGACAGGGGGGCTCCAGATAACCCTTTCAATTATTCTCGAACAGGATGTCCTCAAGGTGATTGATCAGGGCTGTGACGGTTCTGTGAATGCGGTGAACATGAGGGGTTTTATCACTTCGGTGACCGGGGTGGAGTCAGTAACCGAGACTTCACGGTCTACAATCATCCAGACCCGGCACCGGATACCAGAACAGGAACTGACAGAGGATCACATCCTGGTATTCCAGGTCCCATATCCCGAGGTACTTACCACCGTGGAGCCGGACACTGCACAACAGAAGAGGATGCATGGGGATGGAGATTATTCAAAACTGTGGGTTCTTCTCTACGAGGACACGTCACAGTTTGGCGACAGCCGGATCAGCAACCGCTATCCTGTACAGGTGGACGGTCACTATGTCATGGATCCCTCGCCCATTCCCAAATATGATATTCCACGAATGGATAACAGTCCGGCACTGCAACTGTTCGGGGCAGGCCGGGAAAAGAGAATCTATGCCATTCCGCCCTATACTGAGGTGAAACCACTGAAGTTTGATGATCGGGAGTTCAAGGTTGAAAGCTTCGGTAATATCTGCTGTGAGCGCTGTGGGGCATCGGGAGTCTTTTTTGATGAAGTCCGGATTGGGAGTGACAAGCACTTCTTCTGCAGCGACACTGAATTCTGTGACGGGAACAGGGGGGAAGAACATGTTTCTTGATGTCCGTTCCTTAAGTAAAATTTACGGCATCTCCTGTGGGCGCTGCCTTGAACTTACCGGTGCAAAACATAATAGGGCCATCTGTCCTGTCTGCAAGTCAGTTGTGGCTATCAATGGTGTTGACCTCACGGTCGAAAAGAACGAAATCCTTGGTATCGTCGGTGAGTCTGGAAGTGGGAAATCCACTCTCCTGCAACTCATCTACCAGGATCTCGCTGCCACCGGCGGGGCAGTCTATTTTAACGGTCTGATGGATGACCATGGTGTCCCCTGTAACATCCTCAAGGCTCCTCCTTCGATGGTGTCTCGCCTGAGAAACAAAGAGATGTCCATGATTTACCAAAATCCCCGACTCGGTCTCAATTTCCTCTTTTCAGCAGGCGGCAATATTGCGGAAAGAATTATCGGCGGAGGCGAGCGGCGCTATGAAAAGATTCGCAGTGCTGCCCTTGGCTACATTGATCGTATTGAAATGGAAAGCAGTCGTATAGATGATTACCCGGAACAATTCTCAGGTGGTCAGCAGCAGAGGATTCAGATCGCCAAGGCTCTTTCTTCCTCCCCCAGTCTGCTTCTCCTTGATGAACCTACTACCGGGCTTGACGTTTCGGTACAGGCCAGAATTCTTGATTTGATCAAGGAATTGCAGCAGGAAATGGGGTTTTCCATGATCATCGTGTCCCATGATCTGGGGGTTATCAACCACCTTACAGATATCACGATAGTCATGAAGCATGGAAGCTTGGTTGAATATGGACTTACCGACCAGGTTCTTGAAGATCCCCAGCATCCATATACCCAGTTGCTGGTTTCCAGCATTTTATAACTTTCACCCAGGAAAACAGACGATGTACTCCACAGCACAGTTTGAACGGAGACAGGAAAAAGACATGACAAAACTTGAGCTCCGGAATATCAGCAAGACTTTTACCCTCCATAACCGTGATGCCATCAAGGTTTCAGGGTTTTCTGAAGTCACTTTTTCGGTAAAGAGAGGTGAGTTGCTGGCTCTGATCGGCCCCAGCGGCGTTGGGAAATCCTCCATCCTCAAGGCCATATACCGTACGTACCTGACTGACTCAGGATCCATTTCTTTCCATCGGCGGGATGGCTCAGTGGTGGATCTGGCAAGCTGTTCTGAAAGCAGGATACTGGATCTTCGTAAACGGGAGATCGGCTTTGTCACCCAGTTTCTGAAAGTTTTGCCACGTGTTACCGCCATACAGGCGGTGGCCGCCCCCCTTATCGAACTGGGTGAAATGGAAAAGACGTCTCTGTTTCAGGCTGCACGTCTCCTTGAATTGCTCGGCATCCGTGAAGAACTTTTCCACATCTCGCCACTTACCTTTTCAGGTGGAGAGCAGCAGCGGGTCAACATCGCTCGGGGCGTCATTGCACCCAAAGAGCTTCTCCTCCTGGATGAACCGACAGCGTCGCTCGATGACCAGAGTTCCAGTCGGGTTCTTGATCTCCTGCTGGATTTGAAAAGAAACGGTATTGCAATGATCGGAATTTTTCACGATAAAGCCAAGATTGGAAAAGTGGCGGACACTACCTATGAGATCACCAGGACGGCTCTCACCATGCCTAAGGCAATGCGGCAGGAGGCAGCTTGATGAACTCAGTTCTTCGTTCGAGCCGTGTTCTCACCGACGGATACATTCAACCAGCCGACGTCGTTATCAGGCATGGTTTCATTGAGAAGGTTGCTCCCTTCAAATCACAGAAAAATGCCTATGACCTTGGACAAAGGCTCATTGTCCCAGGGTTTGTGGATCTTCACTCAGATGCCGTTGAAAAAGAGATCGAACCACGGCCGGGTGCACACTTCCCCATCGCTTCAGCCCTTGTGGAATTGGATAAAAAACTTACAATGGCTGGTATAACCACCATGTTTCATGCCGTCGGTTTTAACGATGCGGCCATCACGGGATATAGGGCCACAAAGATTGCCGCTCATGTGATAGAGGAGATCAATACAGCCAATCGTCATCTGCTCGGAGTTGATAATTTTGTCCATGCCCGCTTTGAGGTGACTTCTTTTGAATCGGTAGGGGTGATCAAAGAACTGATACACAACGAATCCGTTCACCTCCTTTCTGTTATGGATCATACACCTGGACAGGGTCAGTTCAAATCCATTGAAAACTGGAAGAAATTTCACCTCCCGGTCTACAAGCTGAGCGACAGCGATGCCGATGAGATTATCCGCCATAAGATACGGGGCCGCTCCAGGGCTTTTGCCGTGGTTGAAGAGCTGCTGCGCTACGGGGCGGAGCATGATCTGGTGCTTCTCTCCCATGACGATGACAGTCGCCACAAGATTGATCTGCTCAAGGAATTTGGGGTCAGCATTTCCGAGTTTCCACTTGATGTTGATATTGCTGTCTATGCGAAGAAGAAAGGGATTGCGACGGGGATGGGGGCACCTAATGTGGTGCGCGGAGAGAGCCAGAGCGGCAATGTTTCAGCGAGAAAACTGATCGTGGAAAATGCCTGTGATTTTCTCTGCTCCGATTATCATCCAAGCTCCATGCTCCAGGCCCCCTACACAGCTCACAGGGAGATTGGCCTTTCCCTCGAACGCTGTTTTGACATGGTTACCAGCACGCCTGCCCGCCTTGCGGGATTGAACGACCGCGGAGAGATTCGGGCCGGAAAGATTGCCGACCTGGTCGTCATAGAAGATGCCAATATCCCTAAAGTCATTCTAACCCTGAAAGAGGGCAGTCCCGTCTACAACGGGACTGCCTGTCTCTGCGGAGAGTAACCATGGTTTATATCAAGTCTCATAACCCCGATCCGGAAATCACCCTTGGCTCTTTCCCGCTTATTTCAGAGAAGGCAAGGGTACGGTCTGCGGAACTGGGGCGTTATACTGAACTGCGTGATCATGTCGAATTTGTTGAATCCAGCCTGGGAGACTACTCCTACGTTATGGAGCGAAGCTCCATTGTCTACAGCACGATTGGTAAGTTCGTCAATATTGCTTCGGACGTGCGCATTAACCCCGGCAATCACCCGATGCACTGGGTGAGTCAGCACCACATCATGTACAGAAGGAAACAGTATGGAGTTGCCGGCAGTGACGACGAATCTTTTTTTGCTGAACGGAGACTGCGAAAGGTGGTCATCGGCCATGATGTGTGGATTGGCCACGGCGCAACCATCATGCCCGGAGTGAGCATCGGTAATGGGGCTATTATCGGCGCGGGCTCCGTGGTGACCCACGATGTAGCTCCTTACACGATTGTCGCCGGTGTCCCTGAAAAAGAGATACGGAGCCGCTTTCGCAGCAGCACCAGGGATGCCATTGAAAGAACCTGCTGGTGGGATTGGGACCATGAGACCATCAGAGAGCGGATTGATGATTTTCGTGATGTGGACCGCTTTCTTGCTCTGTATGGCTCCAGGTAGCATACAGGACGCCCTTCACAATGAAGATTCTTCTTGTTACCGGACCGAGTGGAGCAGGCAAGGACAGTCTGCTCCGTCTGGCCGGCCAGTATTTCAGGAAAGACAGTCGCCTCTGTCTGGTAAAGCGCTACATAACCAGGCAGCCTGACAGCAATGAACAGAATTATTTTGTGGACCATGCGGCATTTACCCTTCTCTGCAAGAACAATTTCTTTATCTCCCATTGGAATGCCCATGGAAACTTCTACGGTATACCACGAACGGGACTTCCAGATAAAAAAGAGAATACGCTCGCCATTATTTCCATTTCCAGGCAGAATGTAGGTGATTTCGAACGCTGCTTTGAGCGGGTAACCACTCTTGGGATAAAAGTAGACCCCGATATTCTCCGCAGGCGTTTACGGGCCAGAGGGCGTGAAGATGACAAAAGCATTGAAAAACGGCTGCAAAGAACGGCATCTCCGATAAAGGCCAGAAGGATGCTCCATTTTGACAACTCCGCGGAACTGGCATGCAGTGGAAAACAGTTCCTTGATCTGCTTGATTCTCTTGCTGAGGAGTGACGGACAGTATGCGATTTGCAATCTACTATGCTCCTTCCGCTCAATCCCGGCTGTTTAAAATCGGACATCGCTGGCTGAGTCAAAATGGTCTGGCGGGAAAAGGGATCGGGCACAATTCACTTACCGGTATTTCTGCAGCCAGGCTTGCGGAAATCATTGACTCTCCAAGGCACTATGGGCTGCATGGAACATTAAAGGCTCCCTTCAGGCTTGCAAAGCATCGTGATGAGGAAGAGCTGCACTCCTGTTTGAACAGCTTTACCCGTCAGCGCAAGCCCTTTGTAACACCTCCCCTTTGCCTTCGTCTGCTCAATGACTTTTTCTGCCTTTGTCCGGAGAGGAGAGCGTCGGAGATAGATAATCTCGCAGCCGAGTGTGTTCAAGTTTTCGATGAATTCAGGGCTCCCCTCAACCAGATTGAACTGGATCGTCGCGGAACAGGTGCGCTTACTGAGGATGAAAAACACAATCTCTTCACCTGGGGGTATCCCTACGTGATGGAGCAGTTCCGTTTTCATATCACTCTCACTGGCAGGATAGATGATGAACACGAAAGGGAGCTGCTTCAGACCTGTCTTGGGGATTTTTTTGCACCGGTCATCGGTAAAGCTCTGACAGTGGACGGGATAAGTCTCTTTGTCGAGCCATCACCCGGTGAACCATTTTTCTGCAGCAGGCACTACCCGTTCAGTCTTTAATCAAAAAATAATCCTATCCGAACAGAATTTTAACATGACGGGTCTATCTTTAATTCAGGCTAAAGATGAATTTAGTAAAGGAGAGTCGTCATGGTATATATTTATATTTATCTCATTTTTCCCATCCTGCTGCTTATTGTTGTTACGATTCTGTTCCTGCGTTCACTGAAGTCGTCAGAGATTCCCGCCAACGCACAGCTTCTTGTTGATGCCTGGAACTCTGTTGCTGATAATTACGGGACTGCTGACCTTTCCCCTGACCAGACAGACGATCCTGATCTTAATCGATCCTGTAAAGCTGTCACAGAAGGTCTCGGGCAAAAGGAACGCACAGTATTTCCGTCTGATATATCAAAATTTTCATATCAGGACAGATGTTGTCCATGAGTTACTGGCAAACATCTGGTAATACCAAGTCTTCTCTGTAAAGGAATACCTGTCTTTTTCGAGTTTTCTCCTTCGGAAACTGTTGCTTTTTCGGCATCTCCTGGGCAACGCAGCTGAACAGTCTGATCATTCTGTCTTGATATTAGGTGATGGCCGCCACCTCCCGAAGATATGCAACCCAGCACCGCCAGGGGCGAGTCTGCTCAGTGCAGATATCTGGACATCCAGAGAAGTTTTCTTCCCGCAGGGGACAGAGACCACATTTCATTGTGCAAATTATTTTTGCAGCTTTTTCCAATGCCAGTTCCAGGATACTGTCACAGCTTCCGGTTTCCATATATTCCTCCTTTTTTTTGAATACTCCTTCTTTTGATCCCCTTAATGTCGTGAAATTTAACAGGCTACTATTTGTTTTCCATGAGTTGCAGGTTAAAAAATGATCAGGAAACCTCTTTCATCCCCGGACTCCTGCAAAACGTATAGTCCTCACAATCTATTGAAAGGTTCCAGTGGAATTATATTGACTTTGGTAGCAGGAATTGGAGGTACATCCGGGGAACATTTTGGCCTACAACGGTTGCCAGTGCAGCACCGGAAGAAAGACCAAAAATCATAACAGCAGTTGCGATAGCAACCTCAAAGTGGTTTGAAGCACCTATCATAGCTGCTGGTGCAGCATCCTGATAGCTCAGCTTGAATATTTTCGCTGCACCTATATCCAAGAGCAAAAATAAGAATCGTCTGAATAAAAAGAGGAATGGCAATTCAGACAATAGTCAACGGATTGGCGGTAATATTCTAAACTTCAGTGTACCAGGGAACATTGCTATAAATACACTGATGTGTAAATTGAAATAATCCATGAAAATATCGTGGTGAATGATTAGTTGAAGCACTTGCACTGAATTATGTGGATTCCTTTCCAGATTCCTGATGTTCTGACTTGGATATAAATTCTTCCCAAATCAACTTGACTTTACATGCTCTCAGCATATTTTGTTTTTTGTAAAACAAGTAGTCTGTACTCCTATAACGAACTGGTGATAATAAAAACAGTGGAGGTAATAAATATGCGACGATCTATTTGTAAGTATTTTTCCAGTCAATATATAGCAGCACTCACTTTAATATCCGTTTTTTTGTTTGCAGGAGTGGCTCAAGCCGGCAACGATGAAGATGTTGCTTTTGTGGACCGTTTCGGAAAGGCTTTTGCCACGGTGGCGCGAGAAGTTGCGCCCGCTGTGGTTCATGTCCGGGTGGAAAAGGAGATCGAGAACAGGAATGGGGTCCATGGGCAAGACCCATTTGGTTTGTTCAATGATCCTTTTTTTGAGCATTTCTTTGGGCCGGGATTTCGTCAGCCACAGCCCAATGGCCAGGGGCAGACTCCCTATAAACAGAGAGGAGCTGGTTCCGGATTTATTATATCTGATGACGGATATATCCTGACAAATAATCACGTGGTTGGTGATGCAGACACCATCACTGTAAGCCTTGATGACAAGAGAGAGTTTAAGGCAAAAGTGATTGGATCTGATGCTCAATCTGATGTGGCGCTCATTAAGATTGAGGGCAAAAATCTTCCAACAGTATCGCTGGGTGACTCTGACCAGATTGAAGTTGGGGAGTGGGTTATTGCCATTGGCAGCCCTTTTGAACTAAACCAGACCGTTACAGTGGGCGTGGTCAGTGCCAAGGGGCGTAACCGTATAGGCATCAACGATTATGAGAATTTTATCCAGACCGATGCGGCCATTAATCCTGGAAACTCAGGCGGACCACTCCTGGATATACATGGTAGGGTAATCGGAATCAATACAGCCATTTTTTCAAGATCAGGCGGCTATATGGGGATTGGTTTTGCCATTCCCATCAATATGGTTAAGTCGATTCAGCAACAGTTGATGAGTGCTGGTAAGGTCACCCGCGGCTGGCTCGGGGTAGCTATTCAGGATGTTGACAGGGATCTGGCTACTTCTTTTCAACTCGACAATGCAAAAGGTGTGCTCCTGACTGACGTCTCTGAAGGAACTCCGGCTGATAAAGCAGGGCTGAAGCAAGGTGATGTTCTGCTGTCCATGGATGGCGTGGAATTAGGTGGAGCCGCAGATTTGCGTAACAGAGTGGCCATGATTGAACCCGGCAGGAAAGTGAATTTTATCCTTAGTCGTGACGGCAAAAGAAAAAATATTGTGGTAACCATTGGTGAGCAACCTGCCGATTTTGGACGTATTGCCAAGCAACGCACTACGGACGATGATTCAAGTCTGAATTCTATGGGACTATCACTGCAAAACCTTAACAGAGAGCTGGCAGATAAGTTTGGTTATAAAACAGACCAAGGTGTCTTGGTGGCAGGTGTTACCCCCGGAAGCGTCGCGGAGGAAGCTGGTATTAAACCTGGGCATCTGATCGAAGAGTTGAATCGACAGCGGGTCCATAATTTGAAGGACCTCCAGAATGTCCTTAAAAACTCTGGAAATAGTCAGCAGGTTCTCTTGAGGGTTCGAGCCGGTGAATATAGTCGATACCTGGTACTTCGACTGAAATAAGTTCGAATGTGCAGAACACTGTCCAGAGGTGTCCTGTAGGGGAGGGGGTGTTATCGTTATCAAAACGAGCACAGTAAGAGAACTAAAATGAAACATCCCTGCACAGTGATTGATGTGCAGGGATGTTTTATTCCTCAAATCATGGAAGGTTAGCTGATTGTGCCCTTGTATTTCGAGTCTTGATTCTATTTCGATGAAGCGTTTAGCCAGGCTTCATCCAGACGAGTCTCGATATATGTGACCAGTGCATCATCCTGTTCTTCGAGATCGAAACAGACTGCATCCTCCCCCAGCAGGCCTCCAGGGACAAAATCACCTCTTTCTTCAGGATCTGTTATCATATTTCCGTAAAAACAGATTGAAAGCCATCGAGTGGCATCTTCGATAACATCAACCATCACAAAAAGGTCTTTGTCTTTCTGAGCTTTGTGAACGCCTCTAAGAGAATATGTTAGTCCCGGGCGTGCTATGAAATCAAGGAGAACTCCTTCCTTGTGGTTCAGATAGTCTTTGAAGTGGACAAAAATTTTCTTGTTTGTTGCAGATGTGTCCTGCCATTCTTCAATAAAGGCGTTTAAGGCCTGCTCTGTTTCACTTTTCATGTTCGACTCTTTTTTGTTTTCTGTAATTGTCCGGTGCAGAATATACCTGTTGACCTTAACTCGAATGGAATAGAAGGGCAAAAAAAACTTTACAGCATCTTTTATTGTAAGAATTGATTTTTGGGCTAATATAGATACATTGTGGTTGTCAGGTGATTTTTTCAGAATCTTTTTAGTGGATAATGCATGGGCTTTTACCGTCGAATACTGTTATTTCCTCTTGCCTGCTTGGTTTTTTCCCTCACAGGGTGCGCGTCGGATTGCGTTAAGGGAAATTGTTCCAACGGTGAAGGGACACTTGTGTTCGATACAGGAGAACATCTCTCAGGGGCGTGGAAAAAAGGAAAGTTGCATGGCTACGGATCATTCACAAAGGCAAATGGTGATATGTATGCTGGAGACTGGGTTAATGGAGAAAGGCATGGCCAGGGTACTGCCACAAATGCCAGTGGTGATCGGTATGAAGGCCAATGGAAGAATGACAAGAAACATGGCAAGGGTACTCTAACATTTGCTCATGGAGATCGTTTTGAAGGGAATTGGGTGGCCGGGAAAAAACAGGGGCCTGGGCGGTTCCTTTATATCAACGGTGATGTCTACGAAAGCGAGTGGCGTGCAGATATTGATGTAGGTAAGGGCTGTTTTACCACAGCAAAGGGAGAGTGTTACATTACCACCTGTATAAGCGGTGACTGTCAAAATGGTCATGGTGTCTTTACCTGGACCAATGGCGAACGCTATACCGGTGAATGGAAGAATGGCCGGAAAGATGGCAATGGAACTCTGGTCTATGCCAATGGTGATCAATATACCGGTGAGTGGAAAAATGACAAGAAAGATGGTTACGGCAGCTTTCGTCAGCGAAACGGTACCAGCTATATAGGCACGTGGAAGAACGATAACTGGCATGGTCATGGGACCTACCAGAGTGTTGATGGTGGTCGATTTGTCGGGGAGTGGGAAGGCGGAAAAATGAGTGGCCATGGAACCTATATGATGGCGAATGGAAACCAATATGTTGGAAGCTGGAAGAATGGGGCTAAGCATGGACGCGGAACATTTATATATCCCAGTGGCTTTAAGTATGTTGGTGAGTGGAAAAACAATAAAATGGTCAGGGTATACCCACAATAAGAGATGATTGGTCTTGAATTTCTCACCCAGTAAATGTAAATAGATCTGTTCCGAGTATAGTACGTTTTCTAAGCGTCTCTGTCCCAAGTGCATGGGAAGGGACGTTTCTAGTTTGTGGGGATTGCATTCCGCAATTCCTTCCGATGAGCACACGATTTTTTTCAATAAGAGCTTTGCAGCTAAGGGGTAAATATGATTACTGCAACCGATATCTCCCTTTCCTATGGGAAGAGGGTAATTTTTCAGGATGTGAATATTAAGTTCAGACCTGGTAACTGCTATGGCCTTATTGGCGCAAATGGTGCCGGAAAAACAACTTTTCTGAAGATTCTGGCTGGTGATTTTGATCCAGATCATGGCACCGTTTCAGTTGGCAGCCGGGAACGAATTGCAGTGCTGCGGCAGGACCAGTTTGCCTTCGACGAAGTGACGGTGATTGATACTGTAATTATGGGTCATAAACGGCTCTTTGATCTGCTTGCTGAGCGTGAAGTATTGTACGCCAAAGCTGATTTTACAGAGGAAGATGGGATTCGCAGCGGTGAACTTGAATCAGAGGTTGAAGAGTTGAATGGTTATGAGGCAGAGTCTGAAGCAGCTGTCCTGCTGAGTGGTTTAGGTATTACAGAGGATCTTCTTCATAAAAAAATGAAGGAACTTGAGGGCGGTGAAAAGGTTCGGGTTTTACTTGCCCAGGCTCTTTTCGGTACACCGGATGTTCTTCTGCTCGATGAGCCGACAAATAATCTTGATATTGATTCCATCGTCTGGCTTGAGAATTTCCTCGATAGATTCCAAAATACTGTCATTATCGTCTCTCATGACAGGCATTTCCTCAATCAGGTATGTACCCATGTGGCCGATATCGATTTCGGGAAAATATCTGTTTATGTCGGCAACTATGATTTCTGGTACCAGGCGAGTCAACTAGTATTGCAGCAGAAGCAGAATGAGAACAAGAAGGCAGCGACTAAGGCTCAAGAATTACAGGAATTTATTCGTCGTTTCTCGTCCAATGCTTCCAAGGCAAAACAGGCAACATCCAGGAAAAAACTGCTGGATAAGTTGACTCTTGAAGAGATGCCCACATCTTCAAGAAAATATCCCTTTATCTCTTTTAAGGCAGGCAGGCCCTGTGGTGATATTATCCTGGAGATAGAGGGCCTAACCAAGGCAGTGGATGGGGTGACTCTTTTTGAGGATTTTGATCTTGTCGTGAATAAGGGAGAAAAAATTGGTTTTGTCGGCAGTAACAGTCTTGCAAAGACCACACTCTTTCAGATTCTTACGGGAGAACTCGAGCCGGATAGCGGTAGCTTTCGATGGGGGGTCACCATGAGTCACTCCTATTTTGCCAAAGAAAACAGCTCCTATTTTAGCAAAGATGTCACTCTCGTTGAGTGGCTTGGTGAGTACACTCCTGTTACCGAGGGGGAAACATTTGCCAGAGGGTTTCTGGGAAAGATGCTTTTTTCCGGTGAAGAAGCTTTAAAGAAGACCAGTGTTCTTTCCGGAGGTGAAAAAGTACGCTGTCTGCTGGCGAAGATGATGCTTTCAGATGCAAATTGTCTTATCCTGGATGAACCTACCAACCATCTTGATCTGGAGTCAATAACCGCACTCAATAATGGACTCATTGCCTTTCCGGAAGTGATATTGTTTTCATCTCACGATCATCAATTTGTTGATACCATATCCAACAGGATAATTGAACTGTTACCAGGTGGTGTAATTGATAGAATGATGCCTTTTCAGGATTATCTGGAGGATGAAGGTGTCGCTCAATTACGGGAACAATGGTCCAGATAGCGATTTGCCGGCCGCATACCATATCAGGGCCGCAATTTGTAGCATCTTGATTCCTTATTGACAAAGGTAAGAGTGTCGCGCTATTGTTTTTTTTAGTAGCTTCTGGATTTTTCGGAGAAACACTGTCGCTTTTCACTTTTCTCCAGGTACTTGCATCCCAGCAGGGGTATTGAACAGAGTACCGACTTATTTACCGTTTACCAGTATAAGGGAGTACCTTTATATTCTTTTCGATATTATGGCTACTCCTCAGAGTGAAAAAGATAAAAAAAACACGAGTGGGCCGACCTGTAAGATCTGGCTCAGTCTGTTTCTGAGCCTATTTGTACTGTTCGCAAGTGTTTTTTTGGCACTTAAGGCGCAGAGCTTTTATTTTAACACCATCCAGAAGCAACAGACAGAGCAGCTTGCAAATGCGATAGAAAGGTTGCTCAGTACGCAATACACTCTTCCTTGCCGGCAACTGAGCAAGCAGCCGACGGTTATCGAAAACGCATCCCACCAGAGTCTTCCCGATAATCGCCATATCCTGGAACTTCTCCAGACAACTAAAGATATTCTCTCAGTATCGATTGTCTACGTTATGGATAATGAAGGTACCGTTACGGCTTCCAGTAAAACCTCCTCCGGAAAAGGTCTTACCGGAGAAAACTATAAATTTCGTCCCTATTTCTCCGATGCCATTAAGGGGCGCGAATCCCGTTATGCCGCCGTCGGTGTTACGACCAACGAGAGAGGACTCTATTTCAGTGCTCCCATTTTTGGTACTGCTGGTGCACCCGTTGGCGTGGTTGTAATTAAGTCTGGAATTCAACAGATCCAGGTTGAACTGAGCGAGTCTTCTTTCCAACATGCTGCACTTATTTCTGATAGTGGTATTGTTTTTGTGGTTTCTGAAACAGATAAAGACTGGCTTTATCATGCAAGCTTGCCGCTTTCTCCCGCGCAGAAAGCCACATTGGTCAAAAGCAGGCAGTTTGCAGATAATCCGCTGACAGATCTCCCCATTTCCTTTGATGAAAACACCACCAGCATAGACAGTGTTCCATACACTATTCATACAACTCCTGTAGCACTGAACGGCTGGAAGCTCGTAAGCCTTGAAAAACAGCAAAAAAAATTCCCGGTTATTCTGCTTATTCTAATACCTGGTTCTCTGCTCAGCTACCTGTTTATCAGTAAGATACGAGCAAATAACAATGAGAAATTGCTTAAGGAGGAAATGGAAGAAGAAATCCTGCAGCGAAGATCTGTGCAGGAGCAATTACTGATTGCCAAGGAAGCTGCGGAGGCTGCAAATATCGCCAAGAGTGACTTCCTGGCAAACATAAGCCATGAAATTCGTACTCCTATGAATGGTATTATGGGGATGACCACTCAGGTACTCAACAGTATTCTGACGGAGGAACAGCGCAAACAACTTGAAATAGTAGATTCTTCTGCTCAACGTCTGCTCGGTCTCATTAATAGTATTCTCGATTTCTCAAAGATTGAAGCAGGGAAGATGGAGATTGAAGAAGTCCCTTTTGTGCTAGACGAAAAGCTTGATGAAGTATTTTCCATGATGGCGGTGAAGGCGGAAAAACAGAAAGTTATCCTTTCATTGGAGTCCAGAGATAGTATACCGCCAGTTCTTATAGGTGATCCGGATCGGTTACTTCAGATTTTCATTAATCTGGTGAACAATGCTTTGAAATTTACAGAACAGGGTTCTGTGAAAATCCTTGTTCAATGCAATAAGTCTGATTCTGACAGCGTTCTTTTACAGTTTGGTGTTCAGGATACGGGAATTGGTATCCCACTTGAAAAACAAGGAGTCATTTTTGATTCCTTTGCCCAGGCTGATAGCTCCACTACCAGAAAATATGGTGGGACAGGGTTGGGGCTAAGTATTTCTTCTCAGTTGGTAAAGTTGCTGGGAGGGGAAATCTGGTTGGAAAGTGAAGAGGGTAAAGGGGCCACCTTCTGGTTTACTGCTTATTTTAAATTACCAAATATAGGATCGGAAGCGCTGGTCTCTGCTCAGGATACTGTGGAAAAAAATGGTATCAGGTGGCGGAGCATCCTCAGTAATCGCGAAATTCTTCTTGTTGAAGACGAACCTATCAATATGATCCTGGCCAAAGCCGTTCTTGAAAAGGAACATATTCATATAACGACAGCTCAAAATGGTTTGGAGGCCGTTGATCACTATATGAGTAGGGCTTTTGATTGTATATTAATGGATATTCAGATGCCGGAGATGGATGGGTACCAAACTACTGCAGTAATACGCAGTCATGAGCAAGAGTATGGTGGTCATATCCCGATTATTGCCATGACCGCTCATGCCACGCAGGGAGATCGGCAAAAATGTCTTGCAGCTGGTATGGATGATTATGTCACAAAACCGCTCCACACTGAAGATATCTTTAACGCCATTGAGAAGCAGTTGCAGAATAGCCTCTCTATTGCTGCTGACGCGACAGATGGCGTCCGTAAAGCATAATAGAATTCAGGTTCTTGGGGTGGTCCGATCCCAAATATATCAACCGGAATACTACTGACATTTGACTTCGTTGCTGCCATCCGATACAATAATTCAGTATTATTGTTCATTCCTGTTTCTCTTACTCCTTCGTTGATGAGGATGGTATTCTTCCATGAAGATCTATTTAAAGACACTCACAGGCGTTGTCGCTGTCATGCTCTTTTTGTTGACACTCTCACCAGGAATGGCGCAACCCCCGCTGAAATTTTGCGTTTATCCCAGCAAGTCCCCTAAAGCGATTATTACCGTCTTCGAACCATTGGCAAAATTCCTCAGTGAAGCGACAGGACATCCTGTCAAGCTTGTCACTGCTCCAGACCAGGTCATTTTTCAAAAAAGGGCGTTGGAAGGTGAGTATGACCTGCTTCTTGCCTGCGTTGCCTGCTACTTCGAACTCCATGAAAAGAAAGGCTATTCTGCCATCGCCAGAGGAGAACCTTCCTTTACTGGAGGGATGTTCGTGAGGGAAGACAGTCCCATAACCAGGGTAGAAGATCTTCTGCACGGAAAACGGATAGGTGCTGTTAAACAACATTCCTATGCAGGGTTTCTTTTCTGGCAGGAATATCTTGTGGAAAACAACCTCCAGACTAATCCAGCAGATCCATACGTTTTTCTCGGAACCCAGGATTCTATTGCCTATGGCATACTCAACCATAAAATTGATGCCGGCCTGTTCAGAACCAACTTTCTGGAAAGTCCCAAAATGAAATCCTTAAAAAACAAGTTCCGGCTTATTCTCAGATCGCCTGATATTCCCCACTTTCCTTTTGTTGTCTCTCCCAATCTTTCCAAGGAGCACGTCCGGCAGATCACAGAGAGCCTCACTTCCATTACCGCAAATACTCCCCTGGGAAAAGCACTCTTTAAATCCATGGAAATTCAATCCATAGAGGCCATTTCCGACAGCGATTATGACACCTTTAAAGAATCCTACAACAAGGCGGTGCAGGCCTGGAAAAAACGCTAACGAGTAGCTAATGCCCTCATTCCGCCTGCACACAATTCTTTTTGCAACCTTTGCTTCGATCACCGTCCTTCTGACAGGTACGATCATCTTCTTCCATACCATGTCGATCAAAGAGCAGACAGCAAACGCGATTACCGAGTGGGGGAAATCAATCTCTCTAAGCGCTGCTCCTATTATTGTTGATTATATTCTTGAGGAAGATTACGCAGGGCTTGAGGAAGTTGTTCTTGGATACAGTACGACGCCATTAGTCCTCCATGCCCTTATAACAGATCCTGACGCCCTCATCCTTGCCGACTCTCAATTTTCAGAAATTGGAAACCACCTCCCCCTGCTTACCAGTGGGGCCTTTTTGCGACAGGATGCCAAGGCCGATTCCTATGTTGAGCAGCAGGAAAACGCTTTTACAGTCACAACCCCTATCCTCTTCGAGGAGAAACTTTTCGGCTATGTCCATGTGACCATATCCAAGAAGCTTTTTCTGGAACGCTCGCAGCTTCTCAAGAAGAAATCCATGCAGGCCGGAGCCTTCTGGGCTCTCCTCAGTCTCTTCTTTAGCTGGTTCCTGGCCGGGAGGCTAACCCGCTCACTGGAAATGATTGCAGGTTCCGCTACGCAGATAGCAGACGGTTCTTACCGTCTGGGGCCGAGACAAAAGGGAATAGTGGAAATTGAAAATCTTTGTGACAGCCTGCAAAACATGTCTCTTACCCTTGAAGAAAGGGAGAATCGCCTCCTGACCGAACGGGAAAGATTGAGCGTCACCTTGAGAAGTATCGGCGATGCCGTTATCACTACGGATATCGATGGACAAATAACCCTGATGAACCGTGTGGCTGAAGCCCTCACTGGCTGGTCACAGGAGGAAGTACTGGGAACTTCTCTGGAGCAGGTTTTACGAATTACCGACAAGACAAGCGGAGAAGTTTGCGAGAGTCCTGTAAAAAAGGTGTTGAGCAGCGGTCTTGTTGAATATATTGACAACAAGACCCTCCTCACCGACAGGCAAAACAGGGAAAGAACCATCGCCGACAGTGCCGCCCCCATACGGGACAAGGATAGTAGAATCATCGGTGTTGTTATCGTGTTTCGTGACGTCACCGAACAACATATGCTGGAACAGGAAATCCTGAAGATGAAAAAGCTTGAATCCGTTGGTGTCCTCGCAGGTGGGATAGCTCATGACTTCAACAATATTCTTGCTGCCATTCTTGGGAACATCAATCTTGTCGCTCAGGATAAAGAGCTGGGAGAAAAGAGCAGAAAACTCCTGGATAGTGCGGAAAAGGCCTCCCTCAGGGCAAAAAATCTCACCCAGCAGCTCCTTACCTTTTCAAAGGGTGGAGAACCTGTCAAAGAGACCTCATCTATTGCCGATATCATTCACGACTCCGCCGAATTCGTCCTGCACGGATCCAATGTCATCTGCAACTATACGATCCCCGAGGATCTTTGGTTGGTTGATGTGGATAAGGGGCAGATAGGCCAGGTTATTCAGAACATCATCCTCAATGGACGCCATGCGATGCCGGAAGGGGGAACCATTGAGGTGCATTGCGAAAATATTTCCTCAGAGCAGATTCAGGGGACTCTCTACGCACCTGCGGCAGACTGCATTAGAATAAGGATCAAAGATACCGGAAAGGGTATTCCCAGCGACATTATTGATCATATCTTTGATCCATTTTTCTCCACCAAACAAAAAGGGAGTGGACTGGGCCTGTCTATCTGCAGCTCAATCATCAAAAAACATAGTGGAATGATTACAGTACAGTCAGTTCCTGGCAAGGGGACAGAGTTTATTGTCACCCTGCCAGCCTCTGGTAACGTTCAAAAGATTACCAAGGAACCGGTAACATCTATTAAATCGCTCCCTGGCGCACGAGTCATGGTGATGGATGATGAAGAGTTGGTGTTGAATGTGGCTGAGGCGATGCTCACCACACTCGGTCAGGATGTTATTCTGGTTCAGAATGGTTCTGAAGCATTAAAAGTGTACCAGGATCAGATGAAAAATGGAGCACCTGTGGATGTTGTTATCATGGACCTGACCATTCCAGGTGGCGTGGGGGGGAAAGAAGCAGTGCAGGACATCCTTGCTATAGATCCGGAGGCTCGTGTCATTGTCTCAAGCGGCTATTCCAACGATCCAATTATGGCCAACTGGAGCCAGTACGGCTTTATCGCAGCACTGACCAAACCCTTTCAATTGGCTGACCTGGCTAAAGTGCTGGGCATGGCCCTGCAAGGAAGAGAAAAAAGGAGTTGACCCCTGTGTTACCGTATGTGCTGAAGCTGACAGTTCGGATGTGGACAACAACCAAAACATGTCCTTCCCCATGGGCTCTTTTAAATTGTTGCCATAAGGGCCACACTTTTTTTCCGCTGGAGTCATTATGTTAATTCTTTTACGGATAGTAAAGAGAAGCACGAGTGCAATGCGTTACGGCCTTTTTCTCATGCTTTTTGTTTCCTCACAGATCTGTGTAGCCACGACCCTTTATGCGGAGGGGATTGCCATTACCAATCTACGAATGGTGTTTGATAATGGCAAGTCTGTTTTAAGCATTGAGCCCGGTGGGATGGTACAGGCCTATGCCATTATTAAATGACGTGGAACAGGAGTGCTTGAGGGGCAATGGAGAGTGAATGATCGTCTGCTCTCTCGTGTGCAGAAGCAATTGAACGGTTCACGTTCTTATACTGTGTCTACAGCACGGGTGCCTCCACTGCCTACAGAGCGGATGGGATCCTACCGACTTGAATTTATTATCACCGTACCTGCTGGCTCCCATAGGGAGCAGCTGGTGATCTATCATGTCATGGGGAAGCCCTGAAAGATTTCTAAACCTCTCCAGAGCTACATTAACAGCGAGTGCAGGGAGAATGCTGTGTGGGAATTGGCAAAACTCTCAGCTGCTGGGTTCTCCATAAACTATTTTTTTAAATAATCCCTTTTTTTCTAGCCTTTGAGAGGGCGTCTTTTCTGTTTTTGGCGTGGAGTTTTTCGTAAATTTTTTTGATATGAGAGTGGATGGTATGGGGACTGATGAACAGTATTTTTCCTAGTTCTTTATAGGTGTACCCCTGTTCCATTCCTTTCAGTATCTCTTTTTCCCTGGAGGTGAGAAGGAATGGTTCATCAACTGTATTGTCCTGGAATTCATTGATCACAGCCCTTGCAATCTTCGGGCTCATCGGTGCGCCACCGGCTGCCAGTCCCCGTATAGCCTCCACCAGTTCTCGTGGCGTTGCCCCTTTCAGGATATAGCCGGAAGCACCTGCTTTTAGGGCTGAGAAAACAGTGTCACGGTTATCAAAAACTGTATGCACCAGGATATCCAGATCGGGACGTTCTGTTTTGATCTGTGAAATGAGGTCTATTCCTGACATTCCGGGTAGACCAATGTCAGCCAGGAGGAGATCGTAAGGAACAGAGTCAAGTTCTTCCAGAGTCTCTTCACCGGTGGCAAAACTTGCCGTCACTGTAAAGCCAGGTTCTCCCACCAGCATCAGTTCCAAGTTTTCCCGCAGCATGGGATTATCTTCAACGATCACTATTTTTATACCCATCGTGATTTTCCTGTCTTTTTTTAGAGTAGGCTTTGTTAATCATCCTGTTCCTCGGACAATAGTGGTGGTGAAGCTGTGTTTAGCGGGATCACCAGACTGATACTTGTCCCGTTTGTTCCATTGATAGCCAGCTTGCCGCCTAGTTGTACAACTCTATTCTTAATGTTGGGCAGCCCCCGACCCTGTCGTTTTTTTTGCAATAAGCCACTTCCGTTATCTTTTAGACTGCAATGAAGATTATCTTGCCCTACTTGCAGGGAGAGGTGAATTTCTTTTGCATTGGCGTGACGAATGATATTGGTCATTCCTTCTTTTACAATTTTAAAGAGATTGAGTGCTAGAAGGACTGAGGGGCCAGGCACATCCTCCTGAATATCAGATTTCTTGATGAATTGTAATTGATGGGACTCAGCAGCCTTGGCACAATACTGATGCAGGTCGGCAAAAAGACTTTCCCAGGTAACCGCCTTGGCGTCCAGGATATCCATAAAACTGCGGATCTCAAGTATCGAATCGTCACATATGTCGCTGATGTTTTTGAGAATGGTTTCTGTAGGTTGGGTAATGGTTCCATCAACAACCATCTGAGAGAGGAGTTTGATGTTTACCAGACTACCGCCGACTCCATCGTGGAGATCTTGAACCAGTTGTTTTTTGAGTTCGATACTTCGGTTTCGTTCACTGGTATCACGGAGAATGGCAACGGTATGGACTTCTTTATTAATAGTAACCGGTGACAGGGTTACTTCCACCGTGCAATGTTTTCCCTGTTCATTGATAATCTCGAGTTCAACAGGATCTTTTCTGTTTTGCAGGGGGCGGGCAGAAAATTTCACCAAATCCCTTTGATCCCATGAAATTCCGGTCAGGTCATGGACATTTTTCCCCCCTTGCCTCCTCACTGGCAAGGGCGAAAAAATCTTCAGCTGCAGGATTGAGATAGGAAATCTCTCTTTTTTCGTTGATGAGGATAATGGCATCACTGGCCGCATTCGTGATGATACGGTACATTTTTTCCTGGGCACGGAGCTTTTCACTGTAGTTGGCAATGGACTGTTTCATTCGTTTGAAACCATCTGCTGTTTCCTGCAGTTCAGTAAAAACTGAGTTGAGAGTACAGTCAACCTGCAGATCCTGGTCTTCAATGGCCCGGGCCTCTTGCTGCAGACATTTGATTGGAGCAATAATAGCCCTGGCAAAACGAAAAGCAAGGATGGATGCGATGAGTGAGAGCAATACCGTGGCGATAAGATTAGTACGCCTGTTTGACCGTATCTTCCCAAGATAATCTTCTTCCGGAAGGTACATGGCAACGATCCAGTCCAGTTCTGTTCCCGGAAAGGGAGTAAACATGGCCACAAAATCTTGCTTTTGAGCAGTGAAAGAAGTGAAGACTGGTTTTTTGAGATCGAAGAGAGATTCTGGCGCGATCTGATTGTTTACAGCTGCCATGGCCTTGCCGGTTTTTCCTACGCGGAGTTTGCCTACAAAGGACGATAGCTCCTTGAGGTCTATGTCAACACCAATAACACCTTTGAGGCTGTTGTCCTCCCAGTAAGAAGGTCCGGCAATAGTGACTCCTGGTTGTTTGGAGGTATAGAAGATATAGGGATCGGTCCAGCCTATTGCACGACTCTGCACTGCCTGTTTATACCAGGGGTGCTTGCGGGGGTCATAGGGGTCGGCTGGTGTTTGCTCGCGTTGTAATTCGCGGAAATTTTCATCTCGCCAGATCAGCATGACGCTTCTTTCTCTTTCATTGTGTCTGATTATCTTTGTCCTGAATCCATTTTTTTTTTTGGCTTCGTTGCGACTCACGTAATAAAAAGAACCGTCAGGAGTCCCAAGATATATCCCGGCCAGGTGGGGGTGGATCTTTAGCTGATCAAAAAAATAACGCTCAAGAGAGCTTATGGTAAGCGTTCCAGTATTGAAAACGTTTGCACTGAGCAACTGTTTGGTGAGGGTGACGGCACCCTTTGCTTTTTCCAGATGATTATAGGACTGCTCCAAGGTGAAGTCGGAAATATTATCCATGATATCATGGGCATGACTATAAAATGTCTTCTCTGACAGAAGATAAAAGGATGGGGCAAGTAGGAGGTGCGTCCCCCAGACCAGTACGATGACTGACAGGATGAGACTGGTACGCATAGAGAGATTGAATTTCATTGGCACTTACCGGCAGAAAGGAAAGGCCAGGCATGAAGAGGCATGCCCGACCTTTTGAAACTAGTGCGATGCCATTTGTCCATGTAGGGGTTATTTATTCACATTTTTCTCAAGTATTTTCTCCGAAGATACCCTTCCGGCAACATTTACGGGCGAGGGAACGAACGTTTATAATTCCTGTGATTCCTTTAAAAGCTCATTGTTTTAGCAAGTCATAGCAGGTTCCTAGTCCGCTATTAGAGCACAAATAAAGTAAGATGTATATGGCTGGACCAGGGTATTTTCCGGGTATTGTGCCAAAACGTACTGGTATAAAGAAACTACTGCTTTTCCTCAGATACACGCTTGTTGCAAAAGCAAGAGTCGAACCGTAATTCTTATGAAGAGAATGTATTACTTCGGTTTTCAGTCACATTGCAATCGGACTGTCTCGGAAATATGGTGTCAACGTCACGACCGGGTGTTCTCAGTAAGACGGGTCCACGCCATACCATTACAGTAATCTTTAGCTTTTTGCTGACAATTGGCCAAAACGATAAATATAACGGTTCCCGATGTCTGGGTCGGTTGGTATTGATATTTCCTATTTGCTCTATAGTCTCCATGCGTGATACTGTTTCTTTTTGTTTTTATCATATTATTTCTATCTGGAGAATTCAAATGAGGAAAACCATCTATTCTGTATCACTATCTATTCTTGTGGCAGCGCTGCTGTTATTTTCTGCGTCATGGTCGCTTGCATCTGATGATCTTTCTTCCTTCGCAGGGCAGAAAGGAACCCTTCGAATAGCCGGTGGGACGGCCCATATTCCGGTGATGAAGGAGGCTGCCAAACAGATCATTAATTTTAATCCTCAAATTCAAATCTCCATTGCCGGAGGCGGTTCCGGTCTTGGCATCAAACAGGCAGGAGAGGGGCTGGTTGATATCGGCAATGCAGGGCGCAAACCAAGTGATGACGAGATTCATAACTATAATTTACAGCTGGTGAAGTGGGCAGTTGACGGTGTCGGTGCAGTAGTTCATCCGAAGAATAAAGCACAGTCCCTCACAAACACCCAATTGCAGGATATCTATTCCGGTAAGATCAGCAACTGGAAAGATGTCGGCGGGGTTGATCGGGAGATAAACCTGTACACCCGTGATGAAGCCAGTGGTACCCGGGAAGTTTTCTGGAAAAAAGCACTGGCAAAGGGTGACATTTCAGCAAAGGCCAATGTGGTGGTTTCCAATGGTGCCATGAAAACTGCTGTTGCCGGTGATCCCTTTGCTATCGGCTTTGTTTCGGTGGGCAACATGGACAGCTCTGTTGCACCTGTAGCCCTTGACGGGGTAGCTCCCAGCCCGGAGAGTGTCCGTAGCGGTGAATATAAGGTGGCTCGCGGCCTGTATAGCTTGACTAAAGGAGAACCGTCAGGATTGGCCAAACTCTTTTTGGAGTTTATTGTCAGCCCTACAGGTCAGCAGATTGTCGTTGACAAGGGATTTATCCCGGTTCAATGAGACTTCCGACCTACTCGGTCAGTGAATACCTGTTTCTGGCAGCGGCGGTCTTCAGCGGGCTGCTCGCTGTCGCGATCTTTTGTTTTCTCTTCTTCTTTGGGCTACCGCTGTTGCAGTCTGGTCAGCTGGTAGACTTGCTGTTTTCTTCCTGGGCACCCGACAAAGGGTTATACGGCATTTATCCCATGCTGATAACCAGCTTGACCTTGGCCACCGTCAGTATGCTGATCAGCTTTCCTGTAAGCCTTGGTTGTAGCTTTGTGATTACGTCTCTTGCTCCGGTTCGATTGCGACGTGTTCTGCTGGCCGTCATAAGAGTGATGACCGGCATCCCAACCGTAGTATATAGTTTTGCTGCCCTGTTCCTGTTAGTGCCGCTTATGCGCAGCCTTGTCGGACATGGAACCGGAATGAGTATTCTTACTGCAGCTCCTGTCCTTGCACTAGTCATAGCTCCAACCATGATCCTGTTTTTTGTGGACAGTTTTAGCAAGGTTTCGTCCAGGTTTACTCTTGCCGTTGACGCTCTTGGTGGCAGTGAAATTCAAAAACTCCTGTATGTAATTCTGCCCCTGGCCTGGCCTGGTATTGTCAATGGTGTGCTTTTGGGCTTCGGCCGTGCCATGGGTGATACCATGGTCAGCCTGATGCTTGCTGGAAACAGTACTGCTGCTCCTGAATCCATGACCGAGTCAGCCAGAACGCTTACTGCTCATATTGCTCTGGTCATGGCCTTTGACTTTGATTCCATGGAGTTTAAATCCATTTTTGTCTGCGGTCTTTTTCTCTACATTCTGACAGCAGCTCTCATGTTACTCTTTCGCATGTTCACTGTTTACTTTTCGGAAAGAACATGATGGGAAGACTTCTTGAAAAGAGCATTGCTGTTCTCTCCTGGATTGCAGGCTTTTTGCTTATAGCATCACTTCTCTTACTTCTTACTTACCTGGTAAACAAGGGATGGAGTTCTTTACGGGTAAGCCTGATTTTTGGAGACACTGTACCTTTGGATGCCTTATTGCTCAAACGGCAGGTATTTGACGGAATTTTTCCTGCCATTGTCGGTACCCTTTTCCTTATTGTTGGCTCGATGTTCATTGCTATCCCAGTTGGCATTGCCGGAGGCATTTACATGGCAGAGTATTGCAGAGGGAAAATGAAATCATTACTCAATCTGGCCTTTGACATTCTTGCTGGAGTGCCTTCCATAATTGTCGGACTGGCTGGACTCTTACTGACCATCTTTCTCAACCGCACTTTTCATGGACAGATTAAAACCTGTCTCCTGATCTCCTGTGTCTCTCTAGCTTCACTGGTGCTTCCCTATATTATCCGGACAACGCAGACAGCACTTGAGACAGTCGATCCGGTTGTCCGTAAAACAGCCCCCGCTCTTGGTGCTTCACGCTTGCAGAATATCACTATGGTACTGTTGCCCAATTCCATCTCCAACATTTTTTCCGGAGTTATTCTAGCCACTGGCCGCTGTGCAGAAGACACCGCTGTAATCATGCTGACCGGCGCTGTCGCAACAGCAGGTCTTCCACGGTCTATCTTTGATCAGTATGAAGCCCTCCCATTTTATATCTACTATATTTCATCGCAGTATACCGGCCCCGATGAGTTGGCCCAAGGGTTTGGAGCCGCAATCATACTTTTGCTTCTCTGCACCGGCCTACTGGTTTCCACTCTATGGATACAGCGACGACTGTCAATAATACTGCTGTACAGGTGAGCACTGTGGACGTTCCCGTAAAAATTTATACGCAATCCCTTTGTTTTTATTATCGTCGGCAGAAAGTTTTGCATGATATCAGCCTCCAGCTTCCGGCAAATCAAATAACAGCTATCACCGGGCCATCTGGATCTGGAAAGTCGACCTTCCTGATGGTCTTGAACAGATTGTGGGAAGAAGTTGAGGGGTGTGATATATCGGGAAAGGTTACAATGGAACTGGCTGGTCATTTTAAAAATATTCACGATCCAACACTTCCAGTCTGTGAACTGCGCCGAAAGGTGGCCATGGTTTTTCAGCAGCCCAACCCGCTGCCAATGTCCATTTATAAAAATATAGCCTTTCCCCTGCGCCTCGCACATGTAAATGATAAGAAGCGGATCAAAGAGAACGTGGAATTCGTGCTCAGACAGGTATGCCTTTGGGACGAAGTCAAAGATCGCCTGGGAGATGACGGCCGTCTACTTTCAGGCGGGCAACAGCAGAGACTGTGTCTGGCACGAGCTCTTGTCCTGAATCCGGAAGTTTTACTGCTTGATGAACCTACTTCCTCCCTTGATCCGGAGGCGAGCAACGCTATTGAGGAATTACTGCTGACGCTCAAGTCGCAATGTACGTTGGTTATGGTCTCCCATTACCAGGATCAGATCCAACGCATTGCTGACTTCCATATTAAGGTTCTCAATGGACGATTCAGTACAGGTTTAGATTGGAGGGGAGATTGTAACCAGAATTCGTAGGTTTGTTTCAGCTCGTACTCCATGTGGCTCGCGAATCTGTGACACAAGGATATCACCTTTTTTTGCCGGTAATTCCGTGTCCCCCTTACCAAGAAAAAAACCATTCCCTTCAAGTATCTGAATAGATAAGTCACCATCCAGATCATGAGAATGAACTGGAAAGGTCACACCCGCCTCAAGGTTGAAATTAATAATTTTAAAATATGCGGAGTCTTGTACAAGAAAAAACCGCTTCATTGCACCTGGTGTATACTCGTTTGTCTCATCAAGTTGTATAACTTTCATATTTGTTCTCCTTATGGATGGTTGTGAGGTATCTTAACGCACCTTCAGAGTTAGCAGGTAAAGTCAAAATAATCACTTGGAAACTCTTTAATCTGCATGCAATGGCAAGTGCTGAAGATCTCTGTTTGTGGTAAAGAATTATATGGCTGGCTTGATCGGGTCACAAGCAGATGGACTGTAATGGTACTTATATGATCCTGATTACCACTAATCCTCAGCCTACCCGCATGAGGAGGAGTTGTTTCGTGTCGATTGTATGGGCATATCGGCCTGGACGGCCGCAGCAGAGCCCCAAGGGATGGGTTTATGGCGTCCCATATAATCGATACGGAACAGCTCCGGGTTGCAAAGCTGAGTTTTGATGGTAATCAGGTATGTGATTGTACCCAAAAAACAATATACATATTGGTATGTCGCAATGTCAGAGATACAGGATCGGGTAAAGCTCAGATCTTCCTGGAAAGCCAAGATAGGCGGAGAGTTTGAGCAGGAGTATATGCAGAATCTCAGACGGTTTCTGATTGAGGAAAAACAGGCTGGGAAAATTATCTACCCCGAGGGAGATAATATCTTCAGCAGTATGAATCTGGTTTCATTCGATGATGTGAAGGTTGTGATTATCGGGCAGGATCCCTATCATGGTGAAGGTCAGGCACATGGGCTCTGTTTTTCTGTAAAACCGGGAGTCAGGATACCACCATCACTCCAGAATATTTTCAAGGAAATCCAGGGGGATCTTGGGATTCCTATCGGGAATCATGGATATCTGAAAAGCTGGGCCGAGCAGGGTGTGCTGCTTCTCAACAGTGTTCTCACAGTTGAAAAAAATAAAGCCGGATCCCATCAGGGAAAAGGCTGGGAACGGTTTACCGATGCTATTATAGAAAAACTCAATAAAGAACATACCGGACTGGTGTTTCTTCTTTGGGGGAGTTACGCTCAGAAAAAAGGGAGGATTATTGACCAGAAACGTCACCTTGTGTTGCAGTCTGTTCACCCTTCACCCCTCTCTGCACATCGAGGATTTTTTGGAAATCATCATTTTTCCAGGACAAATGCGTACCTGGAGCGTCAGGGGAAATCTGTGATTAATTGGGCAGTTCCGGCATTGCAGGTTTGATATATGCAGTTACTCTGGCTGGATATAATCGGCCAGAGCGTTGATGGTGGTGACACGGCGGCGAAATTCCTTGCTGTCCACAAGTCGTGTTCCAAACTGATTCTGCAGCCCCATGGAGATCTGCAGGGCGTCCAGTGAATCCAGGCCGAGTCCACTGGCGTCGGAAAAAATCATAACATCATCATTCAATTCATCCGGTGTTATGTCCTCAATATCACACTCTGTGAATATCATGGTTTTCAGGCGTAGTTTTAATGTATTGTCAACTGACCCTTTCATAATCCATTTTTAGTTCTGTGGCCAAATATCAGCCATGCAGTGAGAAGCAGGATTATTCCGAAACCTGCAAGAGCCAGTGACTCAATGAGCACTGCACCTGTACCAGAATTACGCAGAAAGATATCGAGAAATCCTTCGAGCCCCCATGACATGGGCGAGATGTTACTCAGGGTCTGCATGCCCGGCGGCATAAAGAATTTAGGAACCATGACCCCGCCGATGGCACCAAATAAGATATTAATAAGCCCGCCGATGGTTGTTGCCTGCTCCACACTATTTACTGAAACTGCGATCAGGATTGATGTGCCTATGGCAGCCAGGCTGAGCCCAGCGGAAACCATGAACAAACCAGGCAAGGAGTTTCCAAGGGTGAGGGGAGCAGCACCAAGGAGCGGCACAATAAACATTCCAACTGCTATCATCAGCCACGCCTGAAGCTGATTGATAATCATGTATGGTACAATTTTCCCGGTAAAAAGAAGTGGGATAGAGACGTTCATGGACTGCATCCGCATCAGGGTATTCTGTTTGCGTTCGTTGATAAAGATGGTGGACATGGGGATAATGATAAAAAACATCCCGAAGACTATCCATGACGGTACGCTCTGCTGGGTGGATGTGGGGTGCTGATCTGGGCGCAGGCCATTGAAGTGAACCTCCAGTTCGTTCTTGTGAAGCCTCACTGCTTCTGACCTTGCTGTAAGCCCTGGTAGTAATGGCTCAAGTTCCTGCAGCATTTTCTGTACCTGCAATTGTATGATAACTGCCCTCAATTCTCCTTTAAAGAGTGCCAGCATATCTTGTTTGACGTCACTTGCAACGTCGAGTTGTAAGATTCTGTCACTCTTTTTCTGGGTAAACTGAGCAGAATAGCCTCTGGGGATAGTGAGAGCGAAATGGAGGCCGCTGTTTAATGCCTGCTCCAGTTGTTCCTGACTCGATATCTTCCCTTCGTATTCCTGAAGTACGGTGTTCTCCTTAAGAAAGGTCGCAATTTTCAGACTGATAGATGTCTGATCCTTATCGATCACGGTGTAACGTATAAAAGCCCTGTCACTATTGAAGGTGTCCTTCAGCGCCATGGACATGATCAGGATAAAAATAGAGGGCATGACAAAGAGTGCAGCAAGGGCGTGCTTGTCGCGCAGGATCAGAATAAATTCTTTTTTGAGCATTGCCCTAAGCATTCAATTTTTCCGGACTGGTCAGATGAATAAACAGAGATTCAAGATTCATTGCCGGATCATTATTTTCCTGAAGCAGAGCCTGCAACGATCCCTGGCGAATGATTTCTCCATGATTGATGATGGCGGCTTCGTCACAGATTTTTTCGATTTCATCCATGTAATGGGAAGTGTAGATAACGGTTTTATGGTCTTCCTTGAAATTGCGGATGGTTTCGAGGATGTCGATTCGTGACTCAGGGTCAATTCCGATGGTAGGCTCGTCGAAATAAAGAATCTCAGGGTCGTTCAACAGGCCGATGGCAATATTCAGACGTCTTTTTTGCCCACCGGAGAGGGTGCCGGCCTTTTGCTCAAGGAACGTATCGAGATGATTGACGGATATTGCATATTCGAGATTGTTCTGGAGGGATGCACCGACAATATTCTGGATACCTGCGAAAAAGTGGAGATTTTCAATAACGGTAAGATGAGCATACAGGGCAAGGGATTGGGGAATAAGAGTACAGCGTTTACGGATCTGTTTGAGATTGTCGCCCAGGGGGAGGCCAAATATTTTAATCTCACCCTCCTGGAAACCACTGAGCCCGTTCAGGATGGAAATCAATGTTGTTTTCCCGGCCCCGTTAGGCCCCAGTAGGCCGAAGATAACACCTTTGCCTATTTCCATGCTGAGCTCTTTTAAGGCTGGCTTACCATGATAGCATTTTGTGAGACTGTTGATGTGTATCATTCCTTCAAGCCAGATTTCTATCCAGAAGTTCTTGGTATACTTCGGCTTCTGCATCAGCCAGAGAGTTTACTTTCTCCCCGATAGCAGCAAAGTCGACTGGTTTGTCTTTTTTCTTGCGTATGGCGGTAACTGCCAGCAGGGCAAACTCGCGCCACTGGTCGCCTACAGCGGTCATCATCCGTGATGCTTTCTGCAAATCCTTATTGTCGAGGAGAGTAGCTGCTTCCTGAAGAAATGACGCATAGATAAAACGAAAACCGGCACCACCGGTTCCAATCTCTTCCTGCATTCGCACGATATGGCCGAGAAAGAGCCTGGCCCACCTGGGATCTTTTTGGTCGAGTCTTCCTATGCTTTTTGCCAGGGAACGAATACCGCGAATCCCGGCAATGGGAACGGGTGTTTTCAGCATGGCTTTGGCATTCTTATAGATCACCTTTGGAATAATAACAGGAAAATCAATATGCTTGGGAATATGGTGTGGATAGTAAAGTAATCCCTTTGGGGCCATCATTCCCTTTACAAAACGTGCTTTTTCAAGATCCTTTGCCTCACAACGTTGGCGTGTCTCAAATACAGGATCGCTGATCAGATATTGCCTGTCTTCCTTTCCGTAAATGATCAGATTATGGGCATTAAAGTGAAATCGCATTTCCGGGGGAAAGTAGGGAAGCCAGAAGACCGAGCTCTGGGCTCCGATTATTTTTCCCTGAGCAAGGAGTGTGTCGAGCATATCCATACCCTTTTGTGGACTCGAGAAGGTGTGCATTTGCATTTTAATACCAAGATTTTGCTGCAATCCCTTTATGATGCCTTTTGGCCGTGTCCGATAGGTGACAAGCGGCATGCCGCCCAGTTTAAGAAAGGGGATATAGGCAAACAGTAGAGCACCTGAGAGGCCGAAGGCCATGGCTTCCGAGAGCGGCAGCCCATGATGTGATATCATGAGTGACATCACGCCACTTTCACAATGGGCAAAATGTTTGTGCTGAAAAGGCACTTGCTTAGTCATTGTTTTACTTCTGCTCCGGCATTCTGCAGAGTTCCTCTGCGGTCATTCCGAGAGCGTTTCCGTATCGATCAAGCATTTTTGAGGAAAGTTTCCAGAAAACAGAGGGGTTGAAGTGGCGTTTGATGCGCCATTTATATATACCGGTTGATTCGGACAATACCTGCAGATCCATACGTCTGTCGTACATATAAAAAAAAAGGGGGGATTTGCTGCCACTGCCTACCTTTGTATAGGCATCTTTTGCGAGACGTTCAAGTTCCTGTACCGCCTGCATGGTTGCCTCTTCTTCGATCTTCCAGCCACTGGAAGCAATAACATCGTAGTTACCGGCGCTGTCTGTTGCGTACATCGCTTTTTTGTTGTTTGCGTAGGTACGGATGTTATCCTGTGGGACTTCGTTCTGTTCCATTGCCTATACCACGGTGAAATGCATAAATGCCGTTGAAAATCTGCCGCTTTCCGGGACATAGCAGAGTATACGTTCCCCTTTTTCGAGACGTCCGGAGTTGAAGAGTTCTTCAAGAATAATGTATATGGATGCTGATCCGGTGTTTCCCTTTGTGCTCAGGTTGCTGAACCATTTTTCTTGTGGGATATCACAATAAGCATGATGCATTCCTTTATACACCTTGTCACGAAAATAGGCAGAGGAGTAGTGGGGGAGGAACCAGTCAATCTGTTCGGGATCCACTCTGTTTTCTTTCACAAGTTCAAGGAGAGGTCTTGTCACGGTGTACTCAATGATTTTATCATTAAGCAGTTTGACATCCTGTTTTATGCTGAATGTTGAATGTTCCAGCCATTCCTGGGGGAGATATTCACGCCATCCGCGCAGAGAACCATCCTGGAGTTTCTCGGCACCAGCATACATACAGGATTCTAGTTCACCGGCATAGGATTTCTGGTCAATCCAGTCTATGCGTAAGGATATCCCGTCCCTGGTACTGTTTGGCTTGTTGCTCATCCAGACAGCCCCGGCTCCATCACTCAGCATCCAGCGCAGGAAGTCTTTTTCAAAGGCGAGCTCGGGGTTCTTTTCCAGATCTTTGCTGCGCACGGCCATTTCTTCAGTGAAGAGGTGGCCGCGCAGGAGGGATGATACATTCTCGGAACCCGTTGCCACAGCATTGCTGTTGAGTCCGGAGAGGATAGCCATATATCCATATTTCAGTGACATGGTACCCGCTAGACATATCCCTGCAGTTGCAACAGCTTCACATGGTGGCAGACCAAGCTCCCCAAGTACCATGAGTGCGTGGTTAGGCATGATCTGATCGGGAAGGGTGGTGCCGCAGGCAAGGAGCTCTATGGTATCCAGATCGCAGCCCTGTGTGCCAAGCATGCGTACGGCTTCTGCGGTGAGTTGAGCATTGTTGTGACTGGCGAGGCCGGTTTTGGGATCAATGGCATAGTAGCGGGAAATGATTTTGTTACTGCGGAGAATCAGGTTTCGTACCCGTGATGGTCGTGTCGCCACCGGCTGAAGTAACGACTCCATGCTATCATTGGAAACCGCTTCATTGGGTAAAAATGCACTGATGCAATTGATAAAAACGTTTTGTAACATGCGTTGTAAACTTAAAAGCCTTTATTTTCCTGAAGGTTGTTCATAGTATTTGACAGCCTTGGCGAGCGACTTTTTCCTGAATGGAGAAAGCAGCTTTCGGACCAGCATGTTCAAAGGTACAATGGTGAGTATCAGAGTCAATAGAAAGATTACATAGATCGTGATAACAACATTACGTCCACGTGAATATTGGGGCCCTGCCTTTTTGATCAGTTTGGACCAGATCAAAAAACTGCGGTGGGCTATATGTTCCGTGGCAATCAGCTTTCCGTTGACATTAACGGCTCCCATGTTATTCAGCAGTGGGAGACTATCCCGTTCTTCATCATGCTGCAATGCTTTGCAGAGACGATCCCCAAAACGAGAGGTGGAAGCAATTTCATTTTCGTGTACTCCTGCCCGGGGGAAGAACCAGAAGGCATCTTTCTTTCCGGTGAGCATCCAGCGTGGAGTGGTGACAAAGGTGTAGAGCGATTTACCCTGATCTGTGAGCACCACGTTGTCCAGGAGGTGTGCACCAAGGTCCTTGAGCATCGTTTTCATTTTTTCCTGGGCCATCAGCCACATATCACGGCAGGCAATCACAGTTACTACTGGCGTATTGTTAAATACTTTTTTGGCCTGATCACTTTGCAGAAAACCGGTGACAGGAATGGAAGGAGAGAGAAACCAGGAGGTGTAGCCGAGCACGATGAGATCGTATTGTTCTTCTATTTGCAAGGTCTTCACCGGGCAGCCATCGAGGTAGACAGCTTCCGGGAACACATTGAAAAACCTGTAAAATGGCCAGGGGTAAGGATAGGGAGTTAGCGGCTCAATTTTTTGATAATCACATTGGATACCGTCACACTGTTTAAGAGGTGCGACAATCTGATCCATAACGGATTGCAGTTGTCCGCTTTGGGAGTAATAGAGAACCAGTACTTTTTTCATTGGCTGATTTTTCCTGTTAGCGGGTATGGATGTTTATCCAATCCAGAGGTTGCTTGCTCAAAGTGTTCAGTGGTCATTTTTTCCTTCTGCAGCCTGGACGGCCACAGCAGAGCCCCCAGGGATGGGTTTATGGCGTCCCATATAATCGACACGGAACAACTCCGGGTTGCAAAGCTGAGTTTCGATGGTAATCAGGTTCTTATAACTCGCCCAACTGATCAAAAAGATCACTGTCAGCTTCAATTTTTGCACGGTTTCCAATGATCATCCGGTTACTGTTTGCCTGCATGGTGGCAAATGCATCGGCATAAGAACGCATGTCCTCTACGGAGGTTGAAATGATCTCTTCAATTCGCTGCTGTTTGAACTCTGCGGTAATACCGTTCAGGTAATCATTGCGGGCAGAGATACCTTTTGCAGCAGAAGCCCGATGGGGAGTAAAGTTGCCGTAGGTTCCTATAATTAACTGATGCAGGACTTCTTTGGGCAGTTCAAGATTTTTGACCACTTCAGCCATGGCCTGATAACAGGTATAGGTTTTTCGTACCTGCGGGTCACGGTAACTTATAACTGCAAAGTTACCACTGATAGGACTGAACTGGATAAAACAGCCATAGGCCCCACCCATCTGCCGTACTGTATTCCAGAGATAATCACGGGAGAGGTAGGTTTTCAGAACCTCAAAATACCCCTTGTACCCTTCGCCTTCGGGCAGGAGTTTACCACCCTGTACTGCGTAGACAACTTCTGCGGAGGTGATTAGCGCCTCATGTCTGGGAAGCTTTGGTATAATAAATTCCTGTCTGGGCGGTGTCATATCAGGGAGCGCTGATATCAGACCTCTGCAGTGCTTTTGAAAGCTGGTGACTTCGCTTTCATTGGCGGTAATAGAAATGGTCAGATTGTTTCGGTTGAAAAGCGTATCTGCCATCTCCCGAAGACCTGCTAGAAAGGCTTCTTCAAGTTTTGGGTAGTTATTGGCAAGTTCTTTGGTGCTGCGATAATTAGTGACCCCCGAGACCATTTCATTACAGGCTCCGGCTTTACTTAACTGGGCAAAGGCCAGCGATGCTGGGAGATTATACCCTTCGCTCTGGGCTTCGTGTTCTGTCCAGGCAAAATCACGAATAACAATTTCCTGAATATGAACGCGATCCTGCAGGGAGAGATCGGAGAAGACCTCACTCAAGAGTTGCAGGGCTCGTTCCTGGTACTCGGGCAGGCATTTCATCTGGAACCAGAGGATGGGACGAAAGTCACCATGGCCACCTTTTTTGACATGGCAGTGGAAGTTATGCGAGAATCCTCCAGTACAGATCCCGACTTCCCTGGCAAAATGCATATAGTCCATTTTGGAGGTACCGATTTCGGTAACAATACTTCCGAAAAGATCCAGCCAGGGGAGATATTTTTGCGGGAGGCAGGAGACGTCAAAACCGATATCAATATAAGAAATATGATCGGTATTCAGTTCGCTGACCAGAAATTCGTGTCCGTCAATATCTGTGGCACGTACCTGATGAAAATCGGGGTTCCGGTCAAGGTCCTCCAGTCCCAGTTGAGGAAGAAGGGCAAGAGTCTCCACACTGTTTGCCCGTTGCTGATCCTCCATCAGCTCCAGAGTTCTGGCAATAAGTTTTTCCTGGCTATGGGAGTCAAGACTTTTACCGTATGCTTCAAGACGTGCCGCCTCACTTGCCTGATCCCTGGTCTGTTTTTCTGGATCCGGCTTGAGGGTGATGACAACTGTAGCCGGGTTGTCGAGAAGGTATTTCTTGATCAGTTCCTCGAAGTAGTTCTCGTTTAATGCCCTGTTACGGATGGTTGCAAACAACTCGTTAATCTGCAGGGAATCGTAGGGGTCTGTGCCGTACTTGAATGCAGGCATTGCTTTGCCGATAAGATCCAGACCGCGTTGTGCCTTGCAGCCCTCTTCTCTCACCCCAAATTCATACTTGTTGAGTTCTGAAAGGATGAGGTCTGTAGCCAGGCCCTCCGCTGCCATCTGTGATAGAGTTTTTTTGTAGAGATTGAGGAACTCATCTCGTTTTTCAGAATCACTTCCCACAAGATAGGTTACCATCATGGTTTTGAAACTTGAGGTGGAGATATAAAAACCACCAAAGTCCTTACACAATCCACTGGTAATAATAGTATTCTTTAGAGGTGAGGCATCTGAGTTGTAGAGGATGTTGGAGATGATCTGGAAGGCTGCATTCTCTTCACGATTCAGCACCGTTGAGACTCTGCTTGCAACAGCAAGAAAGGTTTTTTGATCTGTATTCTTTGAGTCGATGCTGTAACGGTCTTCAATGTAGGTTATTTTTTGTATCTCGTCTCCGGAAAGTACTTTTGCACGTTTCCCTTTTTCGGGGAATTCGGAAAGAAAATTATCCTGAAGATAGGACAGTTCATCACCAAGATCTGCATCGCCATAAATAAAAAATGTGGCGTTTGATGGATGGTAATGGGTTTTGTGAAAGGCACAAAATTCTTCATAGGAGAGTTCTGGAATGTTTTGCGGATCCCCACCCGATTCATGGGCGTAGGTGGAATTTGGCATCAGGCCGCCAAATATATGATGAAAGATCAACCGTATGGGGTCGGAAAAGGCTCCTTTCATCTCGTTGTAGACAACACCCTGATACTGCAGGGGGGAATCTTTCCCCTCCTGGTGGTAATGCCAGCCTTCCTGTTCAAATGTGGATCTGGCCAGCAGTGGATTTAACACCACATCCATATACACATCCATAATGTTGAAATATTCCTTCAGGTTCCTGGTGGCAAAGGGATAGTAGGTGATATCCGATCCGGTCATGGCATTTAAAAATGTCATGAGTCCGCCCTTGTTGATTTCGCCAAAGACATCCTTAACCGGGTATTTTTTTGATCCCATAAGTACCGAATGCTCAAGAATATGAGCAACGCCCTTGGAGTCGGTGGGAATGGTGTTGAATGAAACTGAAAAGGTTTTGTTATTGTCGCCATTCTTGATGGCCAGTAATGGACAGCCGAGAACATCGTGCTCAAAAAGATATACTTCTGCTTTTATTTCGTCGAGCTGTTGCACTTGTTTCAGGGTAAATCCGGAATAGGTAGAGCCTGGAGAATAGGTCATTAGAGTCTCATATTAAAAAAGTTTATTGGAATCAAGGAGAAGGGTTACCGGGCCGTCGTTAACAAGTTCTACAGCCATATGGGCTTGAAATTTACCACTTGCAGTGACTATGTTCCTTTGTCTTACTGTCTCTATAAATTTGAGGTACTGGGTCTTTGCTTTTTCGGGTAGGGCAGCACTGGAGTAGCCGGGGCGTCGTCCCTTACGGCAATCACCATAGAGGGTGAACTGGGAAACGACAAGCATGGCACCACAGCTATCAATAAGAGATCGGTTCATTTTACCATCGTTGTCTTCAAAGATGCGAAGGTTGATGATTTTGTCAACCATCCATGTGATCTCTGCTTCCCCGTCATCTTTGTGGATGCCAAGGAGTACAAGAAGTCCTGCTCCAATCTCTCCTGTTTTTTCAGAATCAACAGTAACAGATGCACTGTTGACTCGCTGAATAACTGCTCGCATACTTTACACTCGAAGGTGCTTTGGTTTCAGTTCCATCCCTTTAAAAAGGATGTCCGAACATAACCAAGCCGGTTGTGGACTCGTCGGAAAAACCAACATCAAGGCGGACAACTGCACCGGAGAACATTGAAGAAGAGTTGTGACACCACTCTTCATTGGATTCCAGGTGTTGCCTCCTACGGGGGCAGATTTAAGCAAACTGTCTTTCAGGGTGTAGTACTGCATGGCGTCACTTCGTGATGATCCCCAGGGCATGACAAACTCCATTTTGAAGTCTGTCCAGTTGTCATCTCCACTGTCTTCTACGTAGTCATCCATGTCAGAATCATTGCTACCCGCTCGGATAGTATCCTGCCTGAATCTGCCTGTGTAAGCCCGGTTTTTTGGATCCTGTCCATAGCCCTTTGCACCGCCGCCGACACCCAGGGTAAATCCCATACTCTCTGATGAAAAGGCATAGGGCATAAGGCTGTTTTTTGTTCCTACCCTGGGGTTTTCTTCGCGGGTAAGGGTGTTTTTTACTGAGGTTCTGGGTTTCGCCTGAAGGGCTGGGACAAGAAAAATGGTTACCAGACCAAGGATGCAGAATGCTTTTAAAACTGTTGGGTAACTCATTAAGAACCTCTCTGGGTTTTTGTGTGAAAGTATAGGTTTCAAGTAAACAGAACTTAACCGAAAAAAAAATTTTTTCCAAATGTTCTGGCCGGTCCTGTAAGAGAAACTGAAAATAATTCTTAAGAAGGGAATGTGTTGGAAAGATTACCTTATCTACAGGGCTTATGAAGGGAGGGTGTGTTGAATGTTGCACTCTTTTACCAGAACTGACCATGGACTTTAGGCAGAAAAACAAAACTGATTTCGTCCTGCCTCTTTGGCCCTGTACATTGCAGCGTCAGCATTGTTTATCAGGATGGTCTGCTCAATACCATCGTCTGGAAAAAGGGCTATACCTATGCTGGCTCCTATTGATGCTTCCTGGCCATTCAGGATAAAGGGTTGAGAGAGCTTGTCTATAATAAGCTGTGCCATTCTGATAATATCTTTACGGTCTGTCATGGTGTTGAGGATAACGGTAAACTCATCACCACCCATGCGAGCCACGGTGTCGGATTCTCGCACTAGCTCATGAATCCTCTCTGCAACTTCCTTCAACAGCTGGTCACCAGCAGTGTGCCCAAGGCTATCGTTGACGATTTTGAATTTATCCAAATCGATAAAAAACAGAGTAAAACGGGTGTCGAGGCGTTTGCTGTCCAGAATGATACGCGATAAACGATCATGAAAAAGCTGGCGATTGGGAAGGCCGGTCAGAGTGTCGAAAGTTGCCTGGTGCCTGAGAATCTCCACGGCCTCCCTTTCTTTTATTTTGGCCTGAGAGAGGCGCCAGCTAAACAGTATTAGTAGGGGGAGAACGAGAGTCGCAATCTGGACCAGAGAAAGCAGTATGGATTTATTGCCGGCATTGATATCATCCTTTGTTACATGGGAGATAACTTTCCACTGGTAGTCTTTTTGCATTGTTGCCTGCGTTTTTTCGGTATGTCCTGAGTTATAGTGTTGCGATGACTGCAAAGGATGAATGGTGGCAAAGGTAAACAGACCATTGTCGCTGGTGAACTGGCCTCGTTCTGTCGCCATAATTCGTTTCCATTCCAGTGGATGAACATTGCTGAAGTTATGCTTATGATCCAGCATAAACCCCCACTCCCTTTCAGGATCAGGATGTTTGAGCCAATATCCTTCTGCGTTTACGAGGGAGGCATGGTCTCTAATATTTGCAACTGCACTGGAAAAGTTTCCGAGGAGACGCTCTGCCATGTAATTGAGTATCAGTATCCCTATTTTTTCCCCCTGATTATTGAACACAGGAGTGCCGAAGCGAATCATCGGTTTGTAGGGTTCTTCGATCCGGTCGTGCTCAATATTGAGATCAAGGGGTGAAATGTAGACCATTCCCTGATCAATGGTGATTGTTTCCTGGAAGTAGTAGCGATTCCCCTTGTTCTGCAGTGACGAAGCCGGGGCTATGGTTGCCTTGTCCTGTTTGAAGTTCACCCGAACAATCTCTACTCCTTCGGTGTTTAAAAAACGGGCCTGGTCATAGATTCCTTTGATTTGTGAGAAGAGCTGTACGTCATTCTGAAGATTTGTGAAGGACTCAAGGGGAAGAAGCTTTTGGTCATGATGAAAGGCCTTGTTCTTTGCCAGGATAAGAAGATCGGACATGACCGTTTGAAATTCCAGGTAGATCGCGCTCTCGCCCATGCGAACATTGAGACGTTCCTTTTCAAGGCGATTCGTGTTCACCTTGTCAGTTTCAGAGAAATAGAAGTAAGTGAAAAAAATAGAGAAGGCTATGGCCCAGGGGAGGAATATGGGAAGAAAGTATTTTAAAAAAAATTTCATTATGGCCAGAGTTGGTTCAGGTTCTTTTGGAGATCGAGTTTACAGGCCTTAACCTGCGGGTCATGATAAAAGGTGAACCAGCTGTTCAGTTGCTGATAGTGTCTGAAATATTCTTCCTTGCGATCGATAACCTCCAGCGGAAAGTTGTCATATGCCATAATCCACAGTGGATTGCTGTGCGCGTGGGTGGGGAAAAGATCGCCTAAATGGACTGCGGTTTCGCCTCTTGAGGTGATTTCGATCAACTGATGTCCGCGGGTGTGACCCCCGGTGTGCCGTAGCATTATGCCGGGGATGACTTCAACATCTCCTGAAACAATCTCAAGTTGACCTTCTCTTTTCAGGAGATTGAAGTTTTTAGGCCAATAGGTGGACTGAGCACGACGGCATGGTTGTTCCACATCCTCCCACTCCGTTTTCTGTATGTAATGGACGGCGTTTGGGAACGTGAGTTCTTCTCTGCCTTCTGGGGTATGCATGACTATGCCACCGGCATGATCAAAATCACAGTGGGTAAGAAGGACATAGTCAATATCCTGTTGTGACAGGCCAATCTCTGCAAGATCTTCCACTAGAGACCAGGGAGCAGTCACCTGAAAGATGGAAAGCTGTTTTTCTGTCAGTTTATTTCCAAGGCCTGTGTCGATTATAAGATTGTGTTCTGCTGTTTTGACCAGCAGAACATCATTGGTGAATGGTAGTGTGTTGGCTGTATCAGCCTTGCACTTTTTTTCCCAGAGAACCTTTGGCACAGCGCCAAACATGGTTCCGCCATCGAGGCGAAAATTTCCGCCATTTAACCAGTAAATCTGAAAGTCACCGACAGCTAAATGTTCTGATACCATTAGAATGTCCCCAGGGCCGACCAGAGAACACCAGCTGCAATAGCCGATCCAATAACTCCAGCCACATTAGGTGCCATGGCATGCATAAGGAGAAAATTACTCGGATCTTCTTTGAGACCTACTGCATGAACCACCCGTGCAGAATCTGGAACTGCAGAAACACCTGCAGCGCCAAGGAGCGGGTTGATTTTCTCTTTCAGGAAAAGATTCATAAATTTGGCAAAGAGTATCCCGCCCATGGTGGCAATAACGAAGGAGCCGGCACCAAGGACAAAGATCAGAATAGACTGGCTGGTAAGAAATGTCTGGGCCTGGGTAGAGGCACCCACTGAAAAGCCAAGGAGGATGGTTACGATATCGATTAAGGAATTTCTGGCCGTATTGGCCAGTCGTTCGGTAACCATTGATTCCTTGAGCAGGTTGCCGAAAAAGAGCATACCAAGAAGCGTCATAGAGCCTGGAGCGATAAGGGCGCAGATAAGAAAGGCGACAATAGGAAAGATGATCTTTTCTTTTTTGGATACCTGGCGTGGTGGTTTCATGTGAATGACACGCTCTTTCTTAGATGTAAGAAGGTACATGATCGGCGGCTGGATGACAGGAACGAGTGCCATGTATGAATAGGCGGCTATGGCAATGGGACCAAGGAGTTCCGGGGCAAGCATGGAGGAAAGAAATATGGCAGTGGGGCCGTCTGCCCCACCGATGATACCTATTGCTCCAGCCTGCTCCGGGGAAAACCCGAGGTAGAGAGAACCAATAAAGGTGAGAAATACACCAATCTGGGCAGCAGCCCCCAGGAGTATCAGTTTGGGATTTGAAAGCATGGTGGAAAAGTCGGTCATTGCTCCGATTCCGAGAAAGATGAGAGGTGGATATATCCCTTTCATTACTCCAAGGTAGAGGTAGTAAAAAACTGAACCTTCAGCATAGACGGAGAGCGGCATTCCTTGAATGGGTGGGATGTTTCCCACAATAACCCCAAATCCGATGGGAACCAGCAGGAGAGGTTCATAATCCTTGGTAACAGCGAGGTAGATAAAGACAATCCCAACGGCAATCATTATGAGATTGATCCATTCCAGATGCGCAATTCCCGAGTTGTTGTAGAAGCTTAAAAGATCCACTGTGTCCCCTATGTCAGGATGATCAGAGGCTGGCCCTGATTGACCACATCGCCTTCAGCAATGAGGATTTCACTTACTGTCCCATCTATGGTGGCCGTAATACTGTTTTCAAGTTTCATGGCTTCCAGGACCAGTAATTTCTGTCCGGTACGCACCTGCTCGCCAAGGCTTACAGTAATACTGATAATCTGCCCTGGAATAGGGGTGAGGATGGCTCCGCTACCTGCAGTCGCAGATGCAGGTGGTGAAGCCATAGGAGCAGCTGGGGAGGCGGAGGGCATGGCAGAGATGGGAGCTCTCGCTTTGGAGTCAGCGACTGCAGTGAAATTTTCGATGGTATCAATATTAACAATATGCTGTTTGCCATTCACTTCAGCCAGCACGGCATCGTCAGTAACATCTTTAATAACAACATTATAGCTATTGTTGTTTATTTTTAGCTTGTATTCTTTCATTTGCGATTCCAGGTGGTTGTCAATTTTCGGTTGTTCAGACTCTGCATGCGCCCTGAAACAAGCCAGGGTGATTCCATGTCACCATGGCTTTTCCAGGTGATACGTTCATCTCCATCGGGAAAGTTGTTGTGGAGATGGAGGGCAGTGGCAATGGCCAGAAGAATTTCCTCTTCCTCTCTGTTGTCAGCAGAAGTTGTTTTGGTAGAGAGCTGTGGTTTGGGGCTTCCGAGCCTGAGAAGCTTGGGAAGCAGGGTGATGTAGATGGCTATGATCACCAATCCAGCAAAAACCAGTGTCATTCCCATGAGTGAGAATTGCAGGGCGTCAAGTCCCGGCTGGTTGAGATTGTGAAGACCTATGTTTGCAAATGTCATGGCGTCGCTATGCGGTCACGGTTTTGGGTTAGTTAGGGGAAATTAGAGAACTGATCTCCGGCTTCTGGTCGTAGGATCAAGCCGAAAACCATTCCTTGTTTTGTTAACCGGTTCTTTACAGAGGAATATTCCCGTGTTTTTTCATGGGATTGCTGTCTCTTTTATTCTGCAGCATTCCAAGGGCTTTAATGATACGAAAGCGGGTTCGTGCCGGCTCAATGATGTCATCGACATAGCCGCGTCTTGCTGCTACGTAAGGATTGGCGACAGCGTCCTGGTATTCTTCCTCTTTGGCTGCAAGATAAGCTGCGGGGTCATCTGTTTTCTGGGCTTCCCTTCCGTATAATACCCCAACGGCTCCCTTTGCTCCCATGACGGCAATCTCAGCACAGGGCCAGGCATAGTTGATGTCACCGCGGAGATGCTTGGATGACATGACGCAGTAAGCGCCACCATATGCTTTACGGGTGATGACAGTGATCTTGGGAATAGTCGCTTCTGCATATGCGTAGAGGATTTTTGCACCGTTGCGGATGGCACCGCCATATTCCTGGGCGGTTCCGGGGAGAAATCCGGGGACATCAACAAAGGTGACCACTGGAATGTTGAAGCAGTCACAAAAACGGACAAAGCGGGCACCTTTAACAGAAGAGTCAATATCCAGAACTCCCGAGAGATGTAATGGTTGATTGGCTACAATTCCCACAACTTTACCACTATATCGGGCAAATCCGATGATAAGGTTGGGGGCGAAATTTTCTTTGATCTCAAAGAAGTCGCGGTTGTCGATACTTGCAAGAATCACTTCCTTCATATCATAGGGTGTGCTCGCACTTTCCGGAATGATAGAGTTGAGTTCTTCCGAACGACGTTCTGAGGGGTCCTGTGTGGGCAGTGTGGGTGGCGTTTCCACATTGTTTTGTGGCAAATAGCTGAGCAGTCTTTTGACATACCCAATACAGTCTGCACCAGACTGGGCAGCATAATCTGAAACCCCGGAACGCGTGGAATGCATGTCGGCACCCCCGAGTTCTTCAACGGTTACATCTTCGTGGGTGACGGACTTGACCACCTTGGGGCCGGTGAGAAACATGTAGGAGTTGTTTTTGACCATGGCTACAAAGTCGGTGAGTGCCGGTGAATAGACCGCGCCTCCGGCGCAGGGGCCAAAAATTGCGGAGATCTGTGGCACAACACCGGAAGCCATAACATTCCGAAGAAAAATATCAGAATATCCGGCTAGGCTTTCAATACCTTCCTGAATACGAGCCCCTCCTGAATCATTGAGGCCAATAACGGGGGCTCCATTTTTTATGGCAAGATCCATGATCTTACAAATTTTTTCAGCAAATGTCTCAGAGAGAGAGCCACCAAGAACCGTTGGGTCCTGGGCATAGACGTAGACCAGTCTGCCGTCTACCGTTCCATAGCCAGTGACCACGCCGTCTCCAGGGAATATCTTTTTTTCCATGCCGAAATCATGGCAGCGATGGGTTTTGAACATGTCAAACTCTTCAAAAGAGCCGGGATCAAGAAGGAGATCGATTCGTTCTCTGGCGGTCATTCTGCCCTGGGCATGGAGCTTGTCGATTCGCTTCTGGCCGCCTCCGAGTCGTGCTTCGGCTCGGAGTTTCAGCAGGTTGTCGATATGGTCTGTCATTTTTGTGCTCCACTGCAGAATTCAGTGAGTAGTCCATGGCTGGACTTGGGATGAAGAAAGGCTACCTGCTTGTTACCGGCTCCAGTGAAAGGTGTCTCATGGATCAGTTTGCAGCCATTTTCTCTAGCCTGCTCCAATTGTTCCTCTACATTTGTACTGCGATAGGCCACATGGTGCAAGCCTTCCCCGCGACTGCTCAGGAATTTGGCTATGGGGCTATCGTCTGTTGTGGGTTCCAGCAACTCAATGTGGGTTTCACCGAGTACAAAAAAAGCTGTACGCACCTTCTGAGAGACAACTTCCTCTTCTTTTTCACAGGTAAGTCCGAGTATTTCTTCATAGAACTTTCGTGCTTCGGCGATGGAGTGAACGGCAATTCCTAAGTGATCTATTTTTTCTAGCATATTCGTATTTTTTTTATTTTTGTATTTCAATCAGTCCCGATATTCTCCGAAAATTCCCCGAAGGACAGAGCATATTTCACCGAGGCTTGCGTAAACCCGAACCGCATCAATTATCGGTTCCATAAGGTTACTTCCTGATTCAGCAGCAACTTGAAGAGCAGCCAATCTGCTCTGGACCTCTGCCTCATCCCGTTGCTGGCGAACATTTTTCAGCGAACTCACCTGTGCTTCTTCAACTGCAGGATTGACCCGGAGCAAATCCGGCTTTACTTCTTCTTCTATCTGGAAACCATTAACGCCGACTATAACCCGTTCACCGGATTCGATTTCTTTTTGATACTCATAGGCTGCCTGCTCGATCTGCCGCTTGATAAAACCATCTTCAATACAGGCCACCACACCTCCGGAATGTTCAATCTTTGCGATCAGTTCTTCTGCAGCAAGTTCGATGGAATCCGTAAGCTGCTCGATATAATACGATCCGGCAAAAGGATCAACAGTATCCGCAACTCCTGATTCGTGGGCAATGATCTGCTGAGTGCGAAGTGCGGTGCGAACCGAGTCTTCGGTGGGTAGAGAGAGTGCTTCATCACGTGAATTGGTGTGGAGGCTTTGAGTGCCGCCAAGAACTGCTGCAAGAGCCTGGATGGTGACACGCACTATATTGTTATCGATCTGTTTTGCGGCAAGGCTGCTGCCTGCTGTCTGGGCATGGAATCGCATCATCATGGAGGCCGTTTTTTTTGCTTCAAAGCGGTTTTTCATGATCCTGGCCCAGAGTCTGCGTGCAGCCCTGAATTTTGCAACCTCTTCCAGAAGGTTTGAGGATGCATTGAAAAAGAAGGCCAGGCGCTTGGCAAAATGATCTATCTCAAGCCCTGCCTCGATAGCCGTCTGCACATAGGTGATACCGTTTGCAAGTGTAAAAGCAACCTCCTGGGCAGCTGTGGAACCAGCTTCCCTGATATGATAGCCGGAGATGGAGATGGTATTGAAAAGTGGCATATTTGCGCTGCACCACTGAAAAATATCGGTGATCAGGCCAAGGGATGGTTTGGGTGGAAAAATATAGGTTCCGCGGGCAACGTATTCTTTTAAGACATCATTCTGGATGGTTCCACGAAGTTTGTCTGCAGGGATGCCCTGTTTTTCCGCCACCACAATGTACATGGCCAACAGGACAATGGCCGGAGAGTTAATGGTCATGGAGGTGGAGATCTTGTCGAGTGGAATGTCAGCAAAGAGTGCTTCCATGTCGGCTAAGGTGTCAATGGCCACACCAACCTTGCCCACTTCACCAAGAGACATGGGGTCGTCGGAGTCGTAGCCGATCTGAGTGGGGAGGTCAAAGGCCACCGAGAGGCCGGTGGTCCCCTGAGCGAGCAGATAGCGGTAACGTTTGTTGGATTCCGATGCCGTGGAGAACCCGGCATACTGCCGCATGGTCCAGAACCTGGCCCGGTACATGGTGGGCTGAACGCCTCTGGTGTAGGGGTACTGTCCTGGAAACCCAATATGTTCCAGATAGTCGTCGTCTATGTTTTCTGGCAGGGCGAGACGCGGAACTTCAGCGTCCCCATGGAGAGTAAACTCTTCCTTTCGTTCCGGAAAACGGTTCAGGCTTGTTGAGAGTTCGTTTTCCTGCCACTCATTGTACTTTGTATTTGTGCTCACGATGTTTTGGATTTTTAGAGGTTTAGTGTGTCGATCAGTTCCTGTGCTCGGACACGGGGATCACTTCTTTCAGAACATTCTGATATGGCCTGTTTTAATCCTGGCCGGAGTATTTCAAATACCCAGTCAAGCGTTTCGGCTTCCAGTGCCCTGCCACGCCGTTTTTCTTTTATGCCATTTGTTTTTATGTAGCTGGAGAATCTATTGACTGTATTGAGAAGTTCAGCAATGCCCGCATTGTCTGTGGCTATTGTTTTAAGGACACGTTTGATTGCACTTTCCTCCTCTTTAGCGGAGAAAATCTGTTCCATATCCATACATAGCGCTTCAGCACCTGCTATATCTGATTTGTTCACCACTAAAAAATCTGCCACTTCAAGCAATCCCGCTTTCATGGCCTGGATATCATCGCCAAAACCTGGGGCAAGTACCATAAGGGTGATGTCAGCAAGACGAACAATATCCATCTCAGACTGACCAACACCCACTGTCTCAATAAGAATCACCTCACAGCCGGAGGCCGCCATTATACGTACTGCTGCCCCGGCTGAGGCGCACAATCCGCCAAGTCGCCCCCTGGTTGCCATGGAACGTACAACAACATCGGGGTCAAGGGCATGATCCATCATGCGAATGCGATCACCCAGAATGGCACCTCCGCTGATGGGGGAGGAAGGATCCACCGCAATAATACCCACCCGTTTTCTCTGTTCACGCAGGGTGCGGATCAGACTGGAGGTGAGTGTGGATTTCCCGGCTCCGGGAGGGCCTGTGATCCCAAGTACCAGGACATTATCAATCAGGTCCTGGTCGAGCGCCGAAAGTATCTCAGCTGCTTCCATGCCGTTGTTTTCGACGGCAGAGATGGCCCTGCCAATGGCACGTGGGTCGTGATCCTTCAGTCCTGCAAGCAGGGCTTTACTTTTCGGTGTCATGGTCACGGTGCTGCTGACTGGCTGTTGTGAAGGACTGGATGATGGTGTCGGCCGCAGTTCCGGGGGTAAAGATTGCATTGAGCCCCTTTTTCAGGAGGATTTCGATATCCTCGTCCGGAATGACACCACCTCCTAAAACCGGGATATCAGCTCCACCCCGGTCCTTCAATTCCTGGACCACCTGCGGAAAAAGTCGAAGGTGGGCGCCGGACAGTGAAGAGAGACCGACCACATCTACGTCTTCCTGGATGGCAGTGGCGGCAATTTCTGCTGCTGTTCTGCGGATGCCTGTGTAAATCACTTCGAAGCCTTCATCCCGCAGAGCCCTGGCAATAAATTTGGCGCCTCTGTCATGGCCGTCAAGGCCGGGTTTTCCGATAAGGACGCGAAAGGGTGTTTGTTCAGTTGTCATGATATTTTTAAACCGTTTGCAATTGTTTTGTCCGGAGCGGCCAGAACCACGGAACCATTTTCCTGAGAGAATCCGGTAACCAGACATTCTGACATAAAGGGGCCGATCTGTTTGGGAGGAAAGTTGAGAACAGCGATGATCTGTTTTCCAATGAGCTCCTCCCTGCTGTAGAGATCTGTGATCTGGGCACTTGATTTTCGAGTGCCAATTTCGCTGCCAAAATCAATAAGAAGTTTCCAGGCGGGCTGCCGGGCTTCGGGAAAGTCATTGACTTCAACAATGGTACCCGTGCGCAGCTCAATTCGCTCAAAATCCTGCCAGTTGATTGTTTCCATGGTTCGTTTCATATATGCTCTGTAAAGACTTCCCGGCACAGCCTGCCAAGGTTCCCCAGACTTTCACAGACATGAATGTTGTTGTCGCGCATGGCGGTAAGTTTCGCCTCTGCTGTTCCTTTGCCTCCACTGACAATGGCTCCGGCATGGCCCATGCGTCTTCCTGGAGGGGCTGTCAGTCCCGCAATGAAGCCAACCACGGGTTTGTTCATGTTGGCGGCTATCCAGGCAGCAGCGTCTTCTTCTGCGCTGCCGCCAATCTCACCAACCATAACCACTGCCAGTGTTTCAGGGTCATTCTGGAAGGCCGAGAGGCAGTCGATAAAGTCTGTGCCGTTGATGGGGTCACCGCCAATACCGAGACAGGTAGTCTGACCAAGTCCCTGTTGTGTGAGCTGATGGACAACTTCATAGGTAAGAGTGCCCGACCGTGAAACCACTCCAACCGGGCCACCCGGGGTGTGGATGGGGCCTGGCATAATGCCGATCTTGCACTCTCCTGGGGTGATGATCCCCGGGCAGTTGGGGCCGATAAGACGGGTCTTTTTACCCGCCATGCCATTTTTGACCCGGAGCATGTCCATAACCGGAATTCCTTCAGTGATACACACCACCAATTCAAGTTCTGCATCCACTGCTTCAAGGATGGCTTCTGCAGCAAAGGGAGGAGGGACTACGATCATGGAGGCATTGGCACCGGTGTCACGCCTCGCTGCGGCCACACTGTTAAAAACGGGAATTCCCTTCAGGTTCTGCCCACCTTTGCCGGGAGTTACTCCAGCAACGATGTTTGTTCCATACAGGCGGCACTGTTCGGTGTGGAACTGCCCCTCTTTTCCAGTGATTCCCTGGACCAGAACTCTGGTATTTTTATCTACAAATATAGCCATTGTTTATTCCTTGAATTGAGATTCTAACGGACTGGTGAGTTGCAGGGGATCTCCTGAGATGATTTCCACGGATGGGGGGACGACCTCTGCCTCGTCCAGTGGCAGGATGGTGGCAGGTTTTGCCTCTCTATTCTTCAGATATTCAAGACTATTTTTACAGAAGGCGGTAATGACTCCATCAACTCCCACTGTGAAATAGAAAAATTCCAGTTCTTCATTAAAATTCTGGACGAAGGGGACTCTTTTTGCAGTATCTTTTTCAATTGGAAAGGTGAAGATCATGGTTCCAAGCTGCTGGGCATTTTTTACAAAATCATCAAGTAACAGTTTCCCCTCAGAATCTGCCAGCATATGTTTGGGCAGGCCTATGGCGGCCACGGAACTGGTGAGTGAACGGAGGCCAGATTTAGAAAACATCCAGTCGTAGTTATAACTGTTCCACTCTCCCCACTCCTCGGTCATATTTTCCTGTCCTTCATTTGATTCAATGAGTTGCACCAGCTTGACATCCATCCCCATTTCAGGGAGAAGCTCTTTTTTTATGCGACTGAGCTCGGCGGCATCGTAGGACATTAGAAGAAGAGTGTCGTCAGGGCTACTGTAGCCATATTGCTGAAGGATACGAAGTACAGGGCTGCTGAGATCCCTGCCTTCTTTGCGGTGCAGCCAGGTCTGCTTGAGTTCAATGGCAATGCGAGTGTTTTTTTCCAGGCTTTTGTTCAGTGCCTCGACGAGGGACAATACCTCTTCAAGGGTTGGGATGGTGAGACGTAGCTGCAGGTCTTCGGGAAAACGTCCCGCAGGATCGCGCAGAGTCAGTTGACGAATTTCTTCAAGAGTAAGGTCGAGGGCGTAAAACTGTCCATCGTCCCGCTTACGATCAGGAAAAATTTCACCAACATTGGTATTATGTTGTATTCTGGGAGAGCCAGCAACAATAACCTCATTGTCTGCGCTGAGGACTGTGTCAATCTTGACAATATCCGTGTCCATCACTATAGCCATAGCTATTGCCGGCAGGCTGTGTTCCATGAGGTAGCCGGAAGCTCCACCCTGTGCGATCACAAGCTTGGCTGTCGCGGGTGATGACGGAAAAACAAGGCCAGTGAGGATAAGGAAAAATCCAGATCGTTTTAAGAGAAGTAATAGATATCGCATGGGTTATATGGCCGCCAATAATTCTGCGGCGTGATTAAGGTCTTTTGCGTTGCTCAGAGACAGGCCAGATTCAGCAAGAATTCTTCGCCCTGCTTCCACATTGGTTCCTTCCATACGAACCACAACAGGAAGGGAGAGGCCAATTTTCCTGGCCGCTGCCACAACACCTTCTGCGAGGATATCACAACGGAGAATACCGCCGAAGATGTTGATAAAAATGCCGCGAATCTTGGGGTCGCTCAGGATAATGCGAAAACCATTCTCTACCATTTCAGCGCTGGCACCACCTCCGACATCCAGGAAGTTTGCCGGCTCAAGGCCAGCCTGCTTGATCAGGTCCATTGTGGCCATGGCGAGGCCAGCTCCATTGACCATACTGCCGATGGTGCCATTCAGTCGGATATAGTTCAAACCGTGACTTGCTGCTGTTGCTTCGAACTCGTCCTCTTCGCTACTGTCATGCATGGCAAGGATATCGGGATGGCGAAAAAGACTGTTGGAATCAATGTCCATTTTGGCGTCAAGTGCAATCACGGTATTTTCTCCGGTGATAACCAGTGGGTTGATCTCAACGAGGGAGCAGTCGCTTTGTATAAACAGGGTAAAGAGTTTTCTGATGATACTGCTAAAGCATTTAGTCACAGCAGGAGCTATTTCAAGACCGAAGATCAGTTCCCGTATCTGGTAGCCCTGCAGGCCGAGCAGAGGGTTTACGTGCACCGTAATAATGCGCTCCGGAGTTTCTGCTGCCACCGTTTCAATTTCCATTCCCCCGTCACGACTCGCAATGATAACAATTCCAGAACGGTCACGATCAACGAGTATTGAGAGATAGAGTTCTTTGGCAATATTTACTCCCTGTTCAAAGAGGATGGTTTTGACTTCTGTTCCTTCTGCCCCGGTCTGTTTGGTAACAAGCTGCATACCAAGGATTCTTTCCGCAGCTTTTTGCGCTTCGGCAACTGTCCTGGCAAGAACAACACCCCCCCCCTTGCCACGGCCTCCTGCAAGAATTTGTGCCTTGACTGCGACGGGCATTGTTATTCCTTCCAGAAGAGAGGAGATGTCTTCTCTGACAGTACAGATTTTTCCTTCAGGAACAGGAATGCCATATGTGCGGAAGAGCTCTTTTGCTTGGTATTCGTGAATTTTCATTTAATTATAAACTCTAGTATCCAATGGTATGTATCTGTTATTGTTTTGGATAACCCATATTCCCCAAGGCCCCGGTGATTTCCTCGAGGCTTGTCGGGTCATCTATGGTAGAGGGCATGTTGTATGGCTTGCCATTGGCAATGGAACGCATGGTGCCGCGAAGAATTTTACCTGAGCGTGTTTTTGGAAGTCTCTCCACCATAGTGGTTTCACGGAGGCAGGCGATGGGGCCAATCTCATTGCGAACCATTTTTACCAGATCGTTCTGGATTTCATCAACCTTACGTTCGACCCCGGCTTTCAGAACAAAAAGGCCCAGTGGAAGTTGTCCCTTGAGTTGGTCATCGGTCCCGATGACCGCACATTCTGCAACATCAGGGTGGGTGGCAATAACTTCTTCCATGGCCCCGGTGGATAGACGATGCCCGGCAATATTAATGACATCATCCATACGGCCCATAACGAAAACATAGCCATCCTTGTCGATGTAGCCACCATCACTGGTCTCGTAGAATCCGGGGAAGGTTTTCATGTAGGAGGAAATAAAACGCTCTTCATTTCGCCACAGAGCGGCAAGGGTTCCGGGAGGAAGTGGCAGCTTGATAACAATGTTACCTTCCTCTCCTGCTGGAAGTTCCTTACCGTCGTCGTTAACTATCCGTACATCATAGCCGGGGACGGGTAGGGTGGGGGACCCTGCCTTGACCTCCATCTCTTCAATGCCACGACAGTTGGCAACAATGGACCAGCCCGTTTCCGTTTGCCACCAGTGATCAATAACGGGTACCTTGAGGAGATCCGACGCCCAGTGGTAGGTGTCTGGATCAAGACGTTCTCCAGCAAGGTAGAGGGCTTCGAAAGAACTCATGTCGTACTGACCAAGTAAGGAACCGGTGGGGTCCATCTTTTTAATGGCGCGGAATGCTGTGGGCGCAGTGAAAAGTACTTTCACCTTATGCTCTGAAATAACCCGCCAAAAGGCACCGGCATCGGGGGTTCCAATGGGCTTTCCTTCATAGATAATGGTGGTGGCACCCTTGAGCAGTGGTCCGTAAATAATGTAAGAATGGCCTACCACCCAGCCAACATCTGACGCTGACCAGAAGACATCGCCGGTTTCAATATTATAGATGTTTTTCATGGACCAGTGAATGGCGACGGCATGGCCTCCATTATCACGCATTACACCCTTTGGCATTCCAGTGGTGCCAGAGGTGTAGAGGATATAGAGCGGGTCTGTTGCAGCGACAGCGACACAGTCAGCGGGCTCACTTGTGGCTGTGAGTTCCTGCCAGTCCAGGTCTCTTCCTTCCTGCATCTCGGCAGTGATGATGTCGCGCTGAAAAACAATACATTTTTCCGGTTTATGGTCGGACTGTTCAATAGCTCTATCCACCAATGGTTTGTAGGCGATTATTTTTTTTCCTTCCACGGCTCCCGATGCTGTAACCAGAACTTTAGGCTGGGCATGGTCTATCCGTATGGCCAATTCACTTGCGGCAAAACCGCCAAAGACAACGGAATGGACGGCCCCAAGCCTGGCGCAAGCCAGCATGGCAACCGCGGCTTCTGGAATCATGGGCATGTAGATGATAACCGTATCACCTTTAGTCACCCCCTGGCTTTTTAAGGCACCTGCAAATTTAGCAACCTCGGTCTGCAGTTCCCTGTAGGAGATTTTGCGGATGGTATCTGTTACAGGAGAATCGTAGATAATAGCGGTTTGTTCGCCGCGACCAGCTTCGACATGGCGATCAACGGCATTGTAACAGGTGTTGAGTTCTGCGCCTCGAAACCAGCGATACGATGGAGGGTTTGAAGCGTCGAGTACTTTGTCCCATTTTTTGATCCAGTCTATACCTTCTGCTGCGTTTGCCCAGAATTCTTCAGGTTGTTCAATGCTTTGTCGGAATAATGTGTTGAATTGTCCCATGGTTTTCCTCTGTTAGGTTTGCTGGTTTGAACTGTTCAAAATAGTATTAATGTATTCTCTCAGGTGTTACAATTCCACGCCAGATCATTTTAAACATTACGTCTGTCTGGTCGGCTAAGCTTTCTTTTTGTCCCCGCTGTACCCACATAATGAAACTCCGTTGTACAAAGCCGAGCATGAAATCAAGCAGGATTCTGGTATCGATGTCGGGGTTCAGTAGCCCTTCTTCCTGGCCCTGTCTGAGGACATCCATAAGAAGGTTGAACATTCTGCGTTGTTCAAAACTTTCGTCGGCCATCCATGTTTTCATGGGAAGCGTCATAAAGATTATTTTCGCAAATTCATTATGTTTTTCATAGTAATCAAGCTGGAGCCAGAAAATTTTCCGGAGCTTTTCTTTCAGGTTAGCCATACCCTGGAGGTGATCGATAATCCTGTCGGTGAGCCTCCCCATCCAGATATCTACGAAGGCAAAAACAAGCCCCTCTTTATTGCCGTAATGCTTGTATATTGTAGCAAAACTGACCCCGGCTTTCCGGGCAATATCTCTGATGGCCACCGCATGGAAATCAGATTCGGAAAATACCTCTAATATGGTAGCGCCCAAACGGTCATGGAAGTCTGAATTGATTGTCACTTGTTATTGCTGTATGTCGTTAAATATATGTTGTAAAAAAATCGAGATCGCTAGTTTTCTGAATGAGAGTAACATTATTACAGGCGATTTATAGTCCCCTGACAGCGAATGTCAAGATAATTGGCGGGCAGGCGTTCTCTTTTGGGGAAGCCGTTTATTCTGTTTCTCTTCGACAATTGTGTCGAGTGGGGCGCTGGTTGTAGATCAACTCTGGAAATGAGTGAGTGTTTTACATCCCTGTGTGCGTGTCGGTAATATATGAGCATTTTTAAAATTGGGTCTTTTCTGCTAGTATTCTTTTTTATCTTTGTGGTGAGCAGTGATGGCGCTGAGTTGAACTGTAGTGCAAGGGTGTTTTCCGGTCAGGATTTTATGACTCCGAGATCACGGTTTGTAATAGATGAAAAAGTGTATTCGCGGGCAGTTTGTCTGGATCTGCCACCCGGAAAGTATGCAATGGCAGCAGTATGGTATAATCCATTCCAGCAGGTGCAACGACAGGATAAGCACACCTTTTATCTGAGATCTGTTTCTGGGTACAGCACATTTTTCTGGATGAAGGTACTTAAGAAGGGGCCTTTGTGAGGTGCTGTATCCAATAGTTCATATTCTGCCAAATATTATGGAAGCTGGAGCGCCAAGCTCTCTTTGGGTCAGGGTGGAATTGAGCCGGTACAATTTGTCGTTCAGGAATAGAAAAAAAACTTCCAGGGTTTTTTATGGATTGAGATATCTCTCAAGGGGATACCATATATGAAATGGATAAAAAAACAGGAAATCCGAATATGATTTTCATTTACGGTTTGAAAATCAGCATTTGCCTGTGTTTCAGCGGTGCGCAAATTAAACACAAGAGAGGTCTGGCTTGAGCACTCTCCGAGAATATCTTTTTTCCTCGAAAGCAACAAAAGACACTGCCAGGCGTGTTGTTATGGGTAATGAGGCAGCCGATCTTGATTCAATGGTTTCGTCCATTGCCTTTGGGTATCTGCTGAGTCTGCAGGATGCTGCCAGGGTGGTATTGCCTGTTATGCCAATTTACCGCGCAGATTTTGTACTGCGCCCTGAAGCGGTATATCTCTTCGAGAAGGCCGGTATTGAACTGGATGATATCGTTTTTTTTGATGAGGTCGATTTCGATATACTGATGGAAGAAGGGGCGGGGCTAGTTCTTGTTGACCATAACAAACTCGGGCCTGAGTTCGCACACTATAGTTCAAGTGTGGTTGGAGTTGTGGATCATCACAAAGATGAAGGACTCTATGGTGACGCAGAGCCTCGAATTATACAAACCACAGGATCGACCACGTCTCTTGTGGCAATGGAATTTGAAAAGAAAGGAGTGGCCTTTTCAGAGGCTCTTGCTGTTCTTCTTGGTGGCACAGTTTTACTCGATACGGTGAACCTTTCCCGAAAGGTCGGGCGGGTAACCGACCTTGATGTAACAGTTGCAAACATTCTTCTTCCCCTTTGTCCTCTGTCAAGGGATGAGCTTTTCGCTAACATCCAGCAAGCAAAATTTGATATCAGAGGATTCTCAACCGTTGATCTGTTACGCAAAGATTATAAGGAATTTCATTTTACAACGGTGAGATGCGGGATTGCTTCTGTTGTGTTACCAGTGAGTCGGTGGAAACAAATGGACGGGGACCTCTTTTCAGCTTTTGTGAACTTTGCGGCGGACCGTAAGCTTGACGTGCTCCTTTCCATGAACGCCTTCCGTGATCCAGGTTTCGGCAGAGACCTTGTAGTCTACTGCTCAACAGAAAAGGCATATGATGCCCTGTTGTCATACTTACACAGGATATCACTGAAACTAAGCCCATGTGAGGATGTCGGTAAGCGAGTGAATACAAAGGGTGTTATAGGCTGCTTCCATCAGGGAAATCTTGATATATCACGGAAGAAGCTTCAGCCACTCCTTGCTCAACTTTACAGCCAAAATGTTTCTCCAGGTAGTTAGCTTTTTTTTAGATCGGTTCCTGTTTTTGTCAGAATAAGATGAACCTGTTCGGCTCTTTGTTTTTTCCTCCTTCTGTTTTTGTTTTTGCTATAGTATGATCTTATGAAATCATATTCATGTTTGTTTTGTGCAATACTTGGTAGCGTCCTGTCTGTAATCTTTTGATGTTTTATCGGAATTGTTGGTGTGTTCCTTTCGGCTGAAGTGAGATACGGTAAAAAGACGTATGAGCAGTGATAAAAAACAATCCATACTCTTTGTTGACAGTGACCCTGTCGCTCATAAGAGTGTTCAGGAAGTACTGAAGGACTTTGATTTGGATGTGGTGGTCGCCAGATCCACTGCCGAGGTCTCGGAACTGGTCCTCGTTTATGATTTTGCACTTATCCTTCTGAGTGTTACTCCCTCTGATACTACTCCGTTTGATACTGCCAGGGCCCTTGGTAAGAATGAAAAAACCTGGTATGTCCCGATAATTTTTCAGACAACACCTGAGGCAATTGGTGAATTGCTTGAACAGGGCTATGCTGCTGGTGGTGTTGATTTCCTCCATAAACCATTCCGACCGGAAGTTTTGCGGGCAAAGGTCAAAGTTTTCCTTGAGCTCGATGCCCGGCAGCGTCAACTTGCCTTTGCAACTGCGACAATCCAGCAACAAAACCTGAAACTTGAAGAACGGGCTATTCGTGATAGTCTGACCGGCCTCTATAATCATAATTACCTGCAGGAGCAGTTAGGAAGGGAGGTGTCAATTGCAAGGCGTTATAACACTCCCCTTTCTGTTTTTCTGCTTGATCTTGATTTTTTTAAAGATGTAAACGACAGTTGTGGCCATCCTTTCGGTGATTTTGTTCTTAAAGAGTTCTCCCGGAGAGTTGAGGGGAGTCTCAGGGAATCTGATATCTTCGGTCGCTATGGAGGTGAAGAGTTCCTGGTTATCCTTCCCAGTGTTGACAGGGAACAGGCGGCCGTTGTTGCAGAAAAGATTAGAAAAAACACAGGTACCACTGTTTTCTCCAATGATAAATATGAGCGTTACGTAACCGTTTCCATCGGAGTCTATTCCGGGTTTGGTGAAGAGACTGATGCGTCCAGGCTTATAATAGATTTTGTAGATAATGCTCTGTACCAGGCAAAAGCAGAAGGCCGGAACAGGGTTTGTCATTATAGGGGGCCAAGGGGCGGTACCGCTGGTATGGACGAACATATCAGTGATGTTATAGGATCTGATCAGCAGAACCATCTTAACGCCACTATTGAAAAATCCCGTGCCATGACTCTTGCCTCTTTTGAGGCGATGGTGCATGCTCAGACCCGTGAGTATGAGCTGCTAGCAGCCCGGAATTCATTTTTTATCAAAGTACTGGATGGACTTGCAGAAAGACTTAACCTGCCAGATCAACTTATCCATTCATTCCGCCGTGCCATAAAGCTTCATGATCTTTTTCGCTGTTATATCCATGACTCTTCCCTGAAGACGGAGGGAGCATTAAGTGAGGAGCAGGAAGAAATGCTGTTTGATCAGCCACTGATGTTGCGAGAACTGACAAATATGTTTGATTTTTTTGCTTCCGAACGGGTTATTCTCTACTCTCACCACGAGCATTACGATGGTACGGGGTACCCTGATGGGCTGACGGGGGATGAAATTCCAATGGCCGCAAGGATTTTTGCCTTGGTGGATTCTTTTGTCGCCATGGTCACTCCAGCATCTGGAAAAGAAGGCATGACCAGGGAGCAGGCTGAGGCTGAAATGAAGAAGTATTCCGGGAGGCAGTTTGATCCATTTCTGGTGGGCATGTTGATGCAAAGTATTGATACTAGCGATTTTTTTAAGGATAAGGAGGATGCTGTCGATGCTGCAGAGATCTAGTCATCAGTCATGCCCTCTTCACAAACGGGTGTCCTCCTCTGTTGAGGCCTTCGCACCTCTGCCATCTGTGGCCATGAAGGTCATGAGTGTGGTGGCAGATCCTGAAACCACAGCGAAGGAGCTTGAAACGGTCCTTCAGGGGGATATCTCTCTTGTTACTGCTGTTTTGAAACTCGCCAATTCTGCTTTTTATGGACTGAGGCGTCAGGTGATATCCTTGAGACACGCTCTTCTCCTTCTTGGGAGGAGCGAAGTTCAAGGACTGGTGCTCTCTCGAGTCATGTTCCAGGCGTTTAAAGTTCCAAAGGGGCTGCAGAAAGATGTAATGGCTGGAGTGTGGAGACATTCTCTTGAGTGTGCCCTGGCAGCCGAATATGTTGCTGAACAGTGTGGTGAGGAGGGATCTGTTTATTTTCTTGGAGGGATGCTTCATGATATTGGTAAGCTTCTTATTCTGCAACAGTTCTCAACCGAAATCGAAGATCTGGAACATTATAGCCGACTTGCTAAAAAGGAGGGGGTTGAGGTTGAGACTGCCCTTTTGGGCTGTGGTCATAATGAACTTGGTTCTCAGCTTCTTCACCGCTGGATGTTTCCAACACTTTTGGTGGAGATGGTGCAGAGCCATCATGACTATGACGAAATTAGAGTGTATGAGCGGCCTGTACAGGTTTTGATTATTGCTGACCTGCTGAGTCGCTGGGCTGTTTTAAAGAACCTGGAAGGGGATAGTGAGGAGCAGCGAGATTCGCTCTCTGTGCTGCTGCAACGTTGTGGCGCAGAATCCAAAATCATTCCGGATAAAACCATCCTGGCTGAAATGGAGAGTGGATTCAGACAAAGGCTTCAGGAAAGGAAGGAGCTTTTGGAGATGCTGATGTTGTAACAAAGAGTTCTTCATTGAACAGTTTCTGATTTAACGGTTTTTCACGTTTATAGGGTAGTTGGGCCACAGCTGAGATTCTATCCTTTTTTTCGCAACAAAGGTTTTTAACGCTGGCCTTCGTTCTTCCATCTCTCCTTCTTTTTCCCGAAAACATTTTACCTGATTATCACTAATCCTCAGCCTACCCGCCTGAGGAGGCGTTTTTTCGTGTTGATTATATGGGCATCTGCGGCCTGGACGGTCGCAGCAGAGCCCCAAGGGATGGGTTTATGGCGTCCCATATAATCGACACGGAACAACTCCGGGTTGCAAAGCTGAGTTTCGATGGTAATCAGGATGTTTTAAGACCTAGAATGCACTGTTTGCCCGGAGTAACGGTTTTTAATGCACTTCTGAAAGATGTGATTGATCGGGAAAAAAACAGTTGACGGAAGATTTTGATGGTGTATATAGGACATTAAGTATCTTATATGTCTTGTATGGGGAATGTTGAATGAGATTGACACGAGCTGGAGAATATGCGGTCAGATGCATGATGTATCTGTCGCACAAAGGAAAGGGGGTTCAGGTTTCCAAGCAGGAGATTGCTGAGCGTGCTGACATCCCTCCTCATTTTCTGGCGAAGATAGCACAGGATCTTGCCCGGGCGAATATGATAGAGATCAAGCAGGGATCGAAGGGCGGATACAGTCTGCTCAAGGACCCGGCTGAGATTTCATTGCTTGAGGTTGTGGAGATCATGATTGGTGAAATTTTTCTCAATGATTGTGTCGCTCGTCCAGTGTCCTGTAGGGTAAGTAAAAGTTGCAGTGTTCATAGAGTTTGGGAGCGTGCGAGGAACCAGCTGCGTGAGACCCTGGCGGGAGTCAGTCTGGCTGAATTGTCTGAAAACGATTCTTGTGTTCCGCTCTTTCCTGTGCATAATTAAAAAAGATATTTTTTGTTTTATATAGCTGGGCGAAACAGAGTGACAGAATAGGAGGTGGGTAATGATTGAAAAATCAGCAAAGGTGTTCAGTTTCTATCGTGATGGTTTTGCACAGATGACGGTGGGGAAGACCCTGTGGAAGATTATTTTTATAAAGCTTCTTGTCATGTTTGCAGTACTCAAGCTGTTCTTTTTTCCAAATTATTTAAACACCAATTTTGAGACAGATGAACAACGTGGTGATTATGTCCTGGAGCAACTGATCAGGCCAGTCACTAATACTAACTAATCGAGGGAGGAAAAAATGATTGATGTGGATCCCAGTTTGGTGAACTGGTCAAGGGCGCAATTTGCGTTCACGGCCATGTATCATTGGATTTTTGTACCATTGACACTTGGATTGTCATTTCTCTGCGCCTTTTATGAGACTATCTATCTCAAAACAGGAAATGAAGAGTGGAAAAAAATTACCCGTTTCTGGATGACGCTTTTTGGTATAAACTTCGCCATCGGCGTTGCGACTGGTATCATTCTTGAATTTGAGTTTGGGACTAACTGGTCCAATTATTCCTGGATGGTCGGTGATATCTTTGGTGCACCACTGGCCGTTGAAGGTATTTTTGCCTTTTTTATGGAAGCAAGTTTTTTTGCCGTTATGTTTTTTGGCTGGAACAGAGTCTCTAAAGGTTTTCACTGTTTTTCCACCTGGATGGTAGCCATTGGTTCTAACCTGTCTGCAGTTTGGATTCTTGTTGCAAATGGCTGGATGCAGAATCCAGTAGGTATGGCCTTCAATGCTGATACTGCACGTTTTGAAATGCAGAGTTTTGCCGATGTAGTCTTTAATCCCGTGGCGGTTTCCAAGTTCACCCATACCTCTTCGTCAGGATTTGTTATGGCTTCAGCCTTTGTACTGACAATTTCCTGTTGGTATCTGATCAAAGGCAGACACGTTGAGATGGCGAAAAAATCCATCGTGGTTGCTTCAGTCTTTGGTCTGGTTGCTTCTGTTTTTGTAGCCTTTACCGGTGATGAGGCGGCGTATGAAGTTGCTCAGAAACAGCCAATGAAGCTTGCTGCCATGGAGGGACTGTACAAGGGTGAAAGGGGTGCCGGACTCGTGGCCATGGGTATTGTCAACTCGGCAAAAGATCCAGGCGATGTCCAGGATCCATTTCTCTTCGAGGTCAAGATTCCGCAGCTTCTATCGCTCCTTGCCAACCGTGAAGCAGGATCTTTTGTCCCCGGTATCGATGATCTGGTCTTTGGGAATACGGAAGAAAACATTATGGGAGTGAACACCATGATGGAAAAAGGAAAGGTTGCCCTTGCCGATCTTGCCGAATTCAAAGAGGCCAGGAAAAACAAATCAGAGGATGTTGCAGCAGCAGCCCTTGAGCGGTTTAAAGTTAATGAGGAGTTTATGGGCTACGGGTATCTGAGCACCCCGGAGGAGGCTGTTCCTCCAGTATCCACAGTGTTTTATAACTTTCACATTATGGCTATTTTAGGTTCCATGTTTCCTGTGATCTTCGGGGCCTTTCTTTTCTTCTCTCTAAAGGGAACTGTAACAGAGAAACGATGGCTGCTTCCTGTTGGCCTGTTTACAGGACTCCTTGCTTTCCTGGCAGGACAGGCTGGCTGGGTTACAGCTGAAGTCGGTCGGCAGCCCTGGGCTATTCAGGGACTTATGCCGGTGAAGGTTGCGACAACGAATCTGTCTGTTACTTCAGTTCAGATTACGTTTGCAATGTTTGCAGTGGTTTTTACCCTGCTGCTGATTGCTGAAATATCGATCATGCTGAAACAGATCGCCATTGGACCGGAGGTACACTGAAAATGATATCTAATTTAGATTATGTGACGCTGCAGCAGCTCTGGTGGATTATCTGCTCAGTTGTTGGTTCGCTTTTTCTTTTTCTTACTTTTGTTCAGGGAGGCCAGACGCTTCTCTGGCAGGTGGCCAAAACAGATACTGAAAGTGCCTTTGTCATCAACTCGCTTGGAAGAAAATGGGAACTTCCATTCACCACTCTGGTGTTATTTGGAGGGGCTCTGTTTGCCTCATTCCCGAAATTTTATTCCACAAGTTTTGGTGGTGCTTACTGGGTGTGGATACTTATCCTGTTTACTTTTATTATTCAGGCGGTGAGTTATGAGTACAGGACAAAGCCTGGTAACGTATGGGGCTCAAAAACCTACGAACTCTTTATGTTTATTAACGGTTCCGTCGGGGTTCTACTTATTGGTGCGGCTGTCGGAACCTTCTACACCGGTTCTGCTTTCTCACTCAACAGTATGAATCAGGTGACCTGGGAGTATACCTTGGGTGGTGTTAACCTTCGTGGGCTTGAGGCTGCCTTTTCACTTTTCAATCTGTCACTTGGGCTCTTTCTTGTCTTCAATGCCCGAGTACTTGGAGCATTATATCTTCTCAACAGCCTCGATCTTGTTGCTGTTACCGAAATGGAAAAGAGATTACGCAAGGCTGTCTGGATAAATTTTCTCTGTTCCCTTCCCTTTCTTCTCTACGTGGTGGTTTCAATACTCCTCAGGGACGGATTTGGTGTTGATGAGAGTGGTGTGGTTTCCATGGTTTCTTTTAAATATTTTCTTAACCTGCTTGCCTTGCCTCATCTTCTTGTTCTGCTCCTTGCCGGACTTGGATTGGTTATCTGGGGTGTGATGCTGGGTGCATTTAAGGGAAGTGTCAAAGGCATATGGCCTGCCGGTCTTGGGACCGTACTGGTTGGATTGTGTGTCCTCTGTCTGCCCGCCTTCAACTCCACAGCTTTTTACCCTTCAACCTTTGATTTGCAGTCGAGCTTGACCATCTTTAATGCCTCTTCAAGCAAGTTTACCCTGAGTACCATGACCTATGTGGCACTTGGCGTTCCTTTTGTACTTGCCTATGTGGCGTATCTTTGGAAGATGATGGATTCCAAAAAACTGTCAACCGAGGATGCCTTGGATCACGAAGCATATTAAGTGCTTCAAAAATAAGAGAATGAGGAAAACATTATGACAACGTTGTTATTATTGGGGTATGTGGCTGTTATTGTCATATCCTATAAAGGGGCAGTGATCGCACTTGATAAATCAGGTCTCTTGTAAGTTAAAGACGAAGGTAGAATTACCTTTTGTCTGATTATATAGTGCACAATGGGAGGCCTGGCCTCCCATTGTGCGTTTTAAGCGATATTTTTTCCGTAGGTATGAAAGTTATGTCTGAATATGACCAGAAAGTCACTCTACTTGGGTCCAATGTCAAAATTCGTAATCTGCCGATCAAACAGGTCAGTTTGCTGGAAGAGGGGAATCTCCCAGCTTATGGATACAATCCTGGTGATCACATTGAGCTTATGGCTGGAGATGTGTCGGTGGAATACGGACGTCTGGAACAGCTTCTGACCTGGCTTACAGCCTATGTAGCAGAATCCGATCTGAGTCCTAGAATTCAGTCCGAGACTTATGGAGAGCAGAAGGATGTCTTTCAGATTTTCAGAAAATATAGGAATGTTGATGTCGAGCGGGCAGATCATGGCTGGTTTATGGTTAATCAGTATTTACCGGCAGGTGGCAGATCGAGCGCTGCAGAAGACTTTGTGGTGGATGATTCCAACAGAGAACTGTTTACCAATACCGATGGATTGATTGTAATTGATGACTCCGGGCATCCTCCAGAATTTAAGCAGGAAGACCTGGATCGTAATCCTAATCTCTGGGCTATGGCAATGGGAATCAGTGTGGCCTATTGGGATGACTGGGCCAAAAGGCTTGGTGAGCGGTTTGTTCTGTTCTGCAGACTTTCAGATCTCGAAACTACCCGTATGGAGATGGATTGTTCCGTTAACTGGGAGACTATAGTGGCCATGTGCTTACGGGCCCTTCGGACGGATGAGGTTGGCCTCTGGGATCAGAAGCAATTACGCTTTCGATGCCATATCGTGGTGGAAATGTTTCCCCATGGTCTTCTCTATATCGGACCTGATGCTATTTTTTTCAGGCATCGTAAGGGGTGTCTGCCGGAAAAGAGTTCCCCGCGGCAGCGTGGTTCAGTACCCTGTTACGACACGCTTCTTCCTGCAATGCTGGCCATGGATGCTCTACGATTTGGAGAGTTCAATTTCAGTAGGAATTATTTTTTTGATTTCTCGAAACGTGTTCTCAATAATTGGGACCTTCTCTACAGTCATGGCTATTATTTTAAGGAAACGCTTGAGTTCCCCAATCTTGATTTTGCTAAAAGTTTTCCAGGCGGTTACGCCTGCTCTTTTGTCGATTCTAGCCCAGATCCATCCTTCTTTGAACTTCCGCCTCTCTCAGCTGACTTTGAAGTGGTGCTCGATCTTGTTGCTTCCCAGATCTGGTCTGATGAAAAGAAACGAGCCTTGAGGAGTTTCTTTTATTTTCGAAAGCCCTCTCCATCCATGGATAATATCGCTTTTGGTGCTTCCCATGGATATATGGATGAGATTGTCTCTGTTCTCCATGATTTGAAAGAGGAAGTGAACAGGAAAAATGGTTTTGGCAATCTACCAATTTTTCAAGTGGGGCACCTGCGAACGACAGATCCAGCTGAGATTGATCCTGTAATCACCCTCCAGAATGTCATGGACTCCTATGTTTCAAAAGACAATGTTCTTCGTCCTTTGTGTCTAGGGGTTTTTGGCCCTCCGGGATCCGGGAAGTCATTTGCGGTAAAAGAAGTAGCCAGGGTGATTTCGCGAAGGTTTGAAGGGGATCCATTTGATTTCTTTGAATTCAATCTCACCCAGTTTTCTTCTCCCGATGAGATAAATTCTGCTATTGAGCCGGTGCGTGCTGCAGTGGCGAGAGGAAAGGTGCCCATCGTCTTCTGGGATGAATTTGATTGCCGCTATGATGGACATGAATTTGGCTATCTTCGTTATTTCCTCCCTTCAATGCAGGATGGTGTGACCTATGTGAATGGTATCCCACGTTTTATCGGACGCGCTATTTTTGTTTTTGCAGGCGGAGTCAAGGCGAGCTGGGGAGGAATGGAGAAGCTTCTTGACCCGACTGACAGGGAGGCCCTGGCCATGATGAAGACCTTGAAAATTCCAGATTTTATGAGTCGCCTGCGCGTTGTACTGGATATTGACGGTATTGAAATTCCCGATATACTTCTTCGTGATTCTGCCACCAGCACTGATCTTGAAGAATTGCGGAGAATTTTGTTGAAACGTGCCTTTATTATCGCCCACCAGATGGATACCCATTGGAAAAAAGCGGCACGAAAAACCTCAGGTCTTTTGCTACGTCTTCTCCTCAGCCGCTATAAGTTTGGAGCACGCTCCATTGAGGCGGTGATTGAAGCCAGTCGGGCATCTGACAGGTTGGTGTATGGACTTCCAGAACTTATTGCTCCCTCAGCTGCGAGAATTCATGCTGAATGGCGTATTGACCTTGAGCGAAGGATAGATCTTCTGCGGAAACAGGACGGGATGCGCGCCGTCTGGTAAGACCGTCTGGTAAGACGTTGCGGTTGTAGCAGTAATAATATACCCTTTGTTTATTTGCTGTGAAACACCAGGCTCCGTCAAGAAATTTCAATTACTGCAAAGGAAAGCCTATGGACCTGAAAGCCGCAACTGAAAATGAACGGCCGGATGTCATCCTTGATCTGGAGAGACTGAAGAATAATTGTAACGGAAATGTTGATATTGTAAGAGAGCTGCTTGCTCATCTGTATCAACGGAGCGGGCCGAAGTGGTTTCTCGGTCTGCAGAATGCGGTTGTGGCTGGAAATACTGAGGAGTTTCGGGAAATCTGCCATGGTATGAAAGGAGCCAGTGCTACTGTATTTGCCTGGAGAATATCAAATCTTGCACTCGAGTTTGAACGGCTCGCCCGCGATGGAGAGATTGAGAAGTTACGTGACCGTATGCCAGAGTTGCAAGCAGCTTTTGATGAGTTTGCCCTGTGGGTTAAGCAGTGCCCGGAACTCTCTTGATGGGACTATGCAAAGTGTTACGTCAAATGAGCCCTACTGTTCGCAGCGAAGAAAAACAGCCTGAACCAGTATGGTTTTGTCAAAGCTGATTTCTGGATTTCCCCAGACCTTGGTGCCCAAGCCAACAAGTTCACCACCATTGTTCCATTCATTGAATCCGAATTTCCAGCCTAACCATGTTTTACTAAAGGTGTAAACATACTCGGGACCAAAGTATTTGAAGTGGTTCTCATCAAGTTCCTCATCTTCAACTTCTCTGGACATCCCAACAAGGATCAGATTAGCACCCTTTTCTTCAGCCTCTCTCTGCATGGCGGTGCTGATTTCTTTTCCCGTCGATGGCATTTTTGTATACATCAGAAGATGTGCGAATGCGGTGCAATCGGCAGGGATGGCCTGTTGCTGAAAGGTGACTTTGCTGGAAGTCATTTTGGGAAAACTGATCCCTTCGTATTGGGCTGTCTCTGAGAAGCAGCCAGATAAAAAAGTGGCAAGGAAAAGAAGTGAAAAAAGTTTTGTCTTGTGCATGGTCTACCTGTATAAAAAGAAGGTTGGATGCCGAAGGAAAAACAGAGTTGATGTCACGACAGTGTCATTCTGTAATTGTTTACCCCTAACTCACAAATATTGAGAGAAAAATACGCGATTTTCTCCTTTTTGACCATTATTTTATTCTATGACATCACTTTCTGTTCGAAACAGTCCTCTTGTTAACATGGCGGCCTTTGTTGTTGTGGTTGCGGGGATGAAAGTTGCTGCACCACTGGTAGTTCCCTTTTTGCTTGCTGTTTTTCTCGCTATAATCTGTGCTCCACCATTGTTTTGGATGCAGAATAAAGGTGTTCCGCAAGTTGTGGCCATGTTCCTTATGGTTATGGTGATTTTTGGAATATGGGGCTCACTGGTTACCCTCATTGGCAGCTCAATGACAGATTTTTCAAAAAATGTGCCGTTGTATCAGGAGCGATTGCTTGAACGAACTGCAGGCCTATGGAGATGGCTGACAGCGCAGGGGGTTACTCTTGATCGTACCATTCTTACAGATACCTTTAATCCTGGTAAATTGCTCAAAATGGCAGCCAACACCCTGAATGGTCTTGGTGGGATGCTCACCAACACCTTCGTCATTTTTCTTACCTTTTTCTTTATCCTCTCAGAGGCTGCAGGTTTCCCCTGTAAGATGCGAGCAATTCAGGGACAGGATTCCAGTGCTCTTGTTAAATATGGCGAGATTGCGACCGGGGTGAATCGCTATCTGGGGATTAAGACGCTGACCAGCCTGCTAACTGGTGTAATTATAGGATTTGGTCTTTCGATGCAGGGGCTTGACTACGCCATAATGTGGGGAGTGGTTGCCTTCCTCCTTAATTTTATTCCGAATATCGGTTCTATCATTGCTGCGATTCCTGCACTCCTTCTGGCGCTCGTACAGCTTGGTGGCGGTGCTGCACTGATCACCGGCGGCCTGTATCTTGTCGTGAATTTAGTGATTGGTTCTATTGTAGAACCACGAGTTATGGGTAAGGGGGTCGGACTCTCAGTGCTTGTTGTTTTCCTTTCCCTGGCGTTTTGGGGATGGGTGCTTGGACCGGTTGGTATGCTACTGTCAGTGCCGCTCACCATGGCTGTTCGTATTGCGCTGGGAGGTTCTGAAAATACACGCTGGCTTGCGATTCTTCTTTCCTCCAACAGGGCTATAGGGCATATACAACCCGATTGTGAAAAGGAAAAGATTAAAGAATAGGGCTTCTTAAGCGAAATCGTAAACTTCAAGAACTCTTAATGATTTTGAGCAGTGATGTTACACTACAGTGGGCCTGCGGTTGATAAGGTAGAGGCCTGAAAACACAAGGGCACCACCGATGAGGAGTGATGTGTCGAGGTGCTCCCCAAGCAGCAGTGTGCCAAGAAGGACAGCACTCACCGGTACAAGATTGACATACATTACTGCCCTGCTTGCACCTAGTTTTTTCACTCCGTCGTAAAACCAGATAAATCCAAGAGTTGTTCCGAAAAAGGCGAAGTAAAAAATACAACCAACACCGGTCAGACTCAGTTTGTCGAGTTCGGTTAAATGGCCACTGAGTAGAGCTGTGAGAAGAAGCAAAATGGCCCCAATGGTGCAAGAGTATGCAACAGCAATGAGCGGCTTAATATCTTGAAGCAGTCGTTTTCCGATGAGGGTATAAGCGGCCCAGCTGATTACACAACCGACCATGTAGACTTCCCCCATCCCACCGCCGATATCACCATTGAAAATAGAAAAAGGATGACCTCTTGTAATAACTGTCAGAGCACCGCAGACGGACAGTACCATGCCAATGGAGCGTACGAAATCACAGCGTTCTCTAAAGAAGAATATAGCTAGCAAGGTGGTAATAACGGGAGTGACTGCAATTATCATGGAGGCTCGTCCCGCTTCTACAGTCTGCAGGCCGGTAAAAAAGAAAATGTTGTAGGAATACACACCTGTTAATCCCAGCAGAGCCATGGCACCCCACTGCTTCAATGAAAGTAGAGGAAGGGTTCTGTGCCGTATGAGGATGACGGTTAAAAGCATTGCTGAGGCGGAAATGAAGCGAAGTGAAGATGCTATCAGGGGGTGAAGTTCCTCTGCAAGCAGACGCCCGCTACAAAGGTTCCTCCCCAGAAGACCGTGGTGAGGATCAGGCGGATATGAACACCTGGAAGGACTGCTGTTTCGGCCATGGCGATACTCTGTGAAATAAAAAGTCTACGGAAATGAAGCTGCAGACCATATCCTGAATACCGCAGTTTTGCCAAGGATTATAAAAGGGGTACCGTGTGTTTATTTAGAGACCCTGGGTGCTACTGTGGGGAAAAGGAGCCATTGCGCCAATAGGGCGCGGCAATAGGGGATCCAAGGTTGTATCGTATGAGACGACTTCTGACTTGAAGAAGCTGGTCGATAAGATTTTTTTCAGTTTTTTCGTATGCCACCCTGTCATTGGTGCGTTTCACGACAATTCCCAGTAATTCTGTTATGGCGTTTCCAACAGAGTTTTGACTGATGGTTACAATCAGCCGTCCAGCATCATCGCGGTAAAGAAGTTGTTTGTATGCAGGGCGCCAGCGGATTTCATTGGCAAACAATGGGTCTTCGAGGACTTGGAGGCGTAGCATTCTCGCGGCACTGTGGAACTTGTTGCTGAACAACAGTATATTCTCGATCTGGTCCGGGTAACGGGCATCCCCTGGAATGGTGGTTGTGTTGGAGGCGACAAGGGAAAATAATGCTCGATAAAAGTCGAGAAACCCGAGGAGCACCATGTCATACTCTCTCCAGAATGAACCCTGCTTTAAGGCCTCCATTCCTCCCTGTACTTCCCAGCTTGGGAGTCCCTGAGGGTATCCAGTGCTTTTAAGCTTAGCCTGATTCGGCTCCATGGGTTTTAAGATATGTAGATCCAGAACCTCAAGAAATTTGAGATACACATCACTCAGGTAGTCAAGGAATAGCCCATTAGTGCCACTGTCCGTAAGATTTGGGTTGTCATGGGCAGCAGGAGGGGCATTCTGGAGCGTTGTATTCTCAAATACCATAAAATGGTTATGGATCATACGGATGCTTGGAACCCCCGGTTTGCTGATGGGCCAGGTGGCGTCGAGGCTTGCTTCGCCGCAAAAAAGGAGATGGCGCTCAGGGTCGGGATATTTTTCCAGCATGTATTCAAAAACAACCTGTGTCATTCGGGAGAAGACGAGGTTTTCGTGGCTGCTGAGCTGGTCTCGTCGCACCGGGCGTCCAAGGGGGTCTAGGATGTTTTGTGAGGAATCCAGGATGATGGAGGTGTCAAAGAGATTGCTGTGTCCTATGGCCTTGCGGTAGAGGAGAAAATTCTCGGGTGTGCGGAGCAGACCGTTTTCACGTGCCAAGTGGCGCAGATTGCACGGGCTGTTAAAAAACTCGGTAGGGGTGATACCTTTTGGGATCTCAATGGGGATTTTACGATGCGGAGTCGTGACTTCGCGTGGAACACCTGCTGTTGAACCCATGGAGACTGTCCTCCGGAATATATGTCGGAAATGCGTATTCCCACCTCTACTGCAAGAGGCGGGAGTGTTCTTACGAATGGGAAGATAAGGTTTTGTAATGTTCCGTTGTTATTATTTTCCTTTCTCTTTCTGGGCCTTGGCGTATGCCGTTGCTGCGCATTCATTTTTTCCGAGATCAAGCTCTTCTTCCTTGTCGATGTCGTACTGCTCAAGGTTTGCATTGGCAAGACGAATGAGTGCGTATTCTGCTGGCTGTTTGCGCATATTATCTTTGATATACTTGACAAAGTCTTTCTCTTCAACCAGGGCAAAGACTTCTTTGTTGCGATCTTTCACCTCTCCAAAGGTCTGGCAGAAGATAAGGTCCGAATTTGCTTCACTCCAGTCCATGTAGTGTCCAGGAAGGACAAAAAGGGCGTCGTCAAGCTTTGCTACCTCACGAATAGTATTAAAAAGGAGAATGGCCCAGGAATCAACCTGTCCACCAAGGTCAGGTCGGCCAATGGATTGAATCAGGACAGTGTCGCCTGAAAACATATAGGAGTTGTCTAGGATAAAGGTAACAGACCCAGGGGTGTGTCCCGGGGTGAACAGTGCCTTGAACTCCGGGCCGCCGTTACTAAACGTATGGATTTCATTGTTGCTTAGCGGTGTATGGCCGGCTTTGGTCCCGTCAAAATCCTTGCCACCAAAAAATTCCGCTCCGGTCTGTTCGGCGATCTGCCGGGAACCCGATATGTAATCGGCCTGGAGGTGGGTCTCAAATGTTTTGGTGATTTTACAGTTCTTGGATTTGGCAAAATCAAGATAGAAATCGACATTGCGGCTTGGGTCAACGAGCATCATTTCATCACCAGAAGAAATGCCATAACTGCAGGATGCCTTACCTGGGCGGATGAACTGGTAGAGATTGTAATCCTCACCTTCCCGAATGGTCATGGGGACAAGAAGGTTCCCCCATGTCTTGATGCCTCCGGTAAGATAGCGAACATCATCAAAACCATGCTTGACCAGGATCTCTCCAACGTATTTTGCGGAACCCTCCTTGGCACAGACAATGCGCACTGCACGCCCTTTAGGGACTTTGGCAACGCTCTCATCTTCAATTTCCATAAAATCATAATAGGAGACGTTGATCATATCAAAGGAGTAGGGTGATTCAACCTGGAAACGATTGAAATCTTTTTCATTTCGTACATCGAGTACCAGAATGTCTTCTTTATCTGTAAGCCATTGAAAAAGGTCTTTTGCCTGGTAGGAAGAAAGTGTCATGGGGTATTCCTGGATATAAGAGTTAAGAGTATAGTATGTAAAATAGCTATTAATAACAGTAGTGTAATGGGAAAACTTACCATAAAGTACGCATTACCACAAGAAAAGGCTCATCCTATATGAGGTTTTTTTTAGAAAATGAGTTCATCGAAGTAGGTGATGGATGCATAGTCTGGGGAAAATTTGACTGGAATGCGTGAGCTGGGACGGGCTACGAAAATGGGGAATCCGATTCCGTATTGACTGGCGGAATGCAGTACTTTTGCTGTGTCATCGGCCAGGAGAGTGCTACTTTTACTGAAGCCAAGGTGATCCTCCAGTTTTTGCCAGAATTCAGGCTGTTCTTTGGCATAGCCTATTTCTTCTGCGCAAACGATTTGATCAAAATGTGATCCCAGTGCGGTTTTCTCCATCTTGATATGCAGCGTTTTTGAATGAGCATTGGTGACGAGATAGATTGTTTTGCCAATCTTCCGAGTGTAGTCTAGAAAATCTGTAACATAGGGATGAACCTTGATAAGGTGGTCGACCTTGCATTTCAGCTCAGGAATATCAAGGTCAAGCTGTTCAGACCAATAATCAAGGTCACACCATTGCAGGGTGCTTTCCACCTTCTGATATCGCTGAAGAAGGACTTTTCTGGCTTCCTCCTCGGAAAGGCTGTTGTTTTTTGCAAAGATCTTCGGGATATATTCTTCCCAGAAATGATCATCAAAATATTTGTCCAGCAGGGTTCCATCCATATCAAGAAGGACGGTATCTATCTGAGACCAGGAGAAACTCGGGTGTATCTGCACATGTGTCATATGAATCTCTTTTATTGTGTCAGTCCATTCAGTTCCGTTAATATATGTCGTAACACAGTAAACAGTCGTTCCGATGAGTCAATGCTGGCCGGGATAATTAACCTTCCATCGGGAGTGAGTCTTCGTGGAGGGGCCTTTCTCTTTTTACTGCCATTTTGGAGGTAGGCAAGAAGATTTCTGGGATCGAGAGGGGTGTTTTCTGTGAATGAGAACACAAAGGTATCCTTCCCCTTCTCGAGTTTACTGACCCCTAGCAGTGCCAGTTCTTTTTTGAGTGCGACAATCTTAAAAAGATTATGTGTTTCTTCGGGAACCGGCCCATAACGGTCGTCAAGTTCCTCAAGCAGATCCTCATACATGCAGGTTTCGGCCATCGAGAGTGCAGAAATACGGCGATAGGCGACGTAGCGCTGGCTGATGTCCGGGATGTAGGTCTCGGGTATATAGGCGGATATCTGAAGGTTGATTTCTGCCTCTACCGTGTCATCTGAAATAGCGGTATCGCCGCCAGCTGCTGCTCGAGCCTTCATGTCAGCGACGGTTTTCTGCAGAAGGTCAAGATAGAGATCATAGCCTATGGCCGTTATGTGCCCGGATTGGGACACCCCGAGCAGATTGCCGCCTCCACGGATCTGCAGGTCACTCATGGCAAGTTTAAACCCGCCACCAAGCTCATTAGATTCCATCAGGGCCCGTAGTCTGTCTTTCGAGTCTTTGCTCAAATTATCCAGTGATGGAACGAGTAAATAGGCAAAAGCCTGGGAAGATGACCTGCCAACCCGGCCGCGTAACTGGTAAATTTCGGCAAGGCCAAGGGTGTCTGCACGGTTGATAATCATGGTGTTTGCAGATGGTATATCCAGGCCTGATTCGATAATTGTTGTCGCCACCAGAACATCGATCTCGCGGTTTACAAATCTTACCATAATTTCTTCAAGTTCTTTGCCGTTCATCTGGCCATGTGCCACAGCAATACGGGCCTCGGGGACAAGTTCCTGCACCTTGCTTGCCATCCTGTAAATGGATTTCACCCGGTTGTGAACAAAAAAGACCTGGCCTCCACGGCGTAGCTCTTTCAAGACAGCCTCTTTGATAACCAGGTCGTCATAGCGTGCGACAAAGGTTTTTACGGGCCTTCTATGTTCTGGCGGACTTGAAATGACAGAGAGATCACGGATGGAGAGGAGTGACATCTGCAACGTTCTTGGAATAGGTGTGGCTGTGAGGGTGAGGATATCCACCTCGGATTTTATTCGCTTGATCTTCTCCTTATGGCTAACACCAAAGCGGTGTTCTTCATCAATGATAAGGAGACCAAGTTCCCGATAGCTGACATCCTTGGAGAGGAGCCGATGGGTTCCTATGATAATATCAATCTCACCGGTTGCAAGTTCCTTAATGATCCGTTTCTGTTGAGCCGCAGTACGAAAGCGGTTAATACATTCCACTGTAACCGGAAACCCCTGCATTCTTTCCCTGAAGGTTTTGGCGTGCTGTTCGGCAAGCACCGTAGTGGGGACAAGAATGGCGACCTGTGCCCCGTCTTCAACAACCTTGAAGGCAGCCCGTACTGCAACCTCTGTCTTGCCATAACCAACGTCGCCACATACAAGGCGGTCCATGGGTTGATCGCTGGTGAGGTCACTTATGACATCGGTAATGGCTTTGTCCTGGCCAACGGTTTCATCAAAGGGGAAGGATTCTTCCAGTTCGTGGTAGAGTTCTCCTGGAGGAGAGAACCGTCTCCCTTCACGGAGTTCACGCCTGGCATAGATTTCAAGGAGTTCCTCAGCAACTTTCCATACTTCTTCCTTCACCTTAGCTTTGGCAGCGCGCCATGATGCGGTACCAAGCTTGTCAATACGCGGTGATTTGTCTGAAAGCCCTTCGTAGCGACTGATGAGATTAAGGCGGTCAACGGGAAGATAGAGTTTGTCACCATCCCGATATTCAATGCACATGTAATCATTGACCACTCCCTGCATGGTAAGCGTTGCCATACCAAGATAGAGGCCGAGGCCATGGTCACGATGGACAACCACATCACCGTCGTGGAGTTCGGTAAAACGGATGGACTCGCCAAGTTTTTCCTTTGTCTTCTTTTTGTTGCCAATGCGCATTTCCCCGAAGAGTTCACTTTCGGAGAGGAAGTGTATCGGGGGAGTGGTAAGGGAAAAGCCTTCACTTAGAGGCTGATCACAGAGGTAGAGGATGTCACAACCCGCGGTCCTTGAGATTGTCTTCAGGTCTATGGGACTTTCAAGAAGTTCGATAGTGTGTTGATGTCTTTCAAGCAGCTCCGCAAGCGTTTTAGTTTGACGCAGGGATCGGCAGCAGAGAACAACCGTGTCACCCTGATTTTGCCAGGAATGAATCTGGTCGGAAAGTGGCGGTACCAGTCCACGTTCCTTGCGTTGCAGGCTGATATCCTGTTTCAGAATCTGGTGATTTGTGGCAGTTAGAGTGTGAAAATTGTTGATGTCCGTGGTGGTAGAACAGTGAAGATTTGCAAAAGAGGCCATCTTTTCCCTGGTTTCTTCAGGAGGAAGAAAAATCTGGTTTGGATCAAGCGCAGGGGTATGTAAGGATTTTGCCTCTTCATAATTGTTGTTGATCCGTTCCTGAACCACGGCACGGGCCTGCTCCTCCATTTCAGGGGAAAAATGAATTAAGCATGTGTCCTTGGGAAGAAAGTCAAAGAGGCTGCTGACAGACTCAGTGTCGGGATAGAAAACAGGCAGAAAAAATTCCATACCTGGAAAGCGCATAGCAGAAGCGATCCGATCTCGGATCTTCAGACTTTCGTCGCTTCCCCAGGCAAGTCTGCTACTTTCTTTATCGAAAGTATTCAGAATCTGCTTCATCCTGGTAGAAGAGGGGGATGGATAACTGATATCACTGGCCGGAAGGATAATGGCCTCATCTATTTCACAGATGGAGCGTTGACTGATTGGATTGAAACCACGGAGTGATTCAATGGTGTCACCAAAGAAGTCAAGGCGTATTGGGGACGTGTGAATTTCCTGGCCTGCCTGAAATGAAGGCGGGAAAATATCAATTATTCCTCCACGGATGGAATAGTCTCCGACGCTTTGAACGAGATTAACCTGTTCGTATCCGAGATTATTCAGTTTTCGAAAAAGATCATCCCGGTCACATTCTTCACCAGAGAGAAGGAGTTCGGCATGAGCGAACAGAAATTTTGCGGGCATTGTACGCCGCATCAAGGCTTCTGCTGAAACCACAAGAATGGAGTGGTTTTTTGCAACGGTCTCATGAAGACGGTACAGGGTTGATAATCTGGCTGCGGTGGTAAGCGGATCAGGTGAGAGTGGTGTGTAGGCGGGGATTTCGTAGCCGGGATAGGTGAGGACAGAACGGTTTGTGAAGAGTTTCAGATCCTCTTCAACCTGGACAACCATCTCCTCGTCGGGGACGATACAGCAGCATGTTTGCATTTCAGCTTGCAGTGCTGCCAGAAGAATTTTGGAGTTGCCACGCAGTGATGAACATGTGAGGGCAGTGCTACAGGGGATCGGGCCTGTTGAAAATGGAGTATGCATGAGGGGTAAATAAAATTGCCGGCTGCATGGAGTGCATGCAGTCGGCAAAAAGAAAAAAATATGTGAAGGTACTTTTTACCCGTAAGGGGGATTGTACAGAGTACCGGTTTACTTTTTGTGTACCGGTCTTAGAAGGAACCACCAATGGAGAAATCCCATACGGTGGTATCTTCATCAGGCTCGGGGTCGAGATTGTACCCCCAGACCAGTCGCAGAGGACCCATGGGAGATAACCAGCGGAATTCAATCCCTGTTCCCTTGTTGTAACTATCAAGATTCCAGTCTTCGTCATCAGCTACAACTTTACCGGCGTCAAGGAAGATTACACCTTGGACACCTGCCTCGGGCAGGAGAGGGAATATGTATTCTAGATTGGTGTACCACATCTTGTCACCACCAATACGGTCTCCGGTCTCCGGATCAATGGGACTTGCTTTTCCGTATTCATATCCTCGAATGGTGTTTATGCCACCAAGGTAAAAACGTTCGTAAACCGGTAGTTTTCCAGTCTCGTTTTCCCATATTTGGCCGGCTGCTGCCTTAAAGTGAAAGACTGTGGTCCAGGGCATGGGAAAATACCAGCTGGTAAAGGCTTCGAGCTTGGTGAACTCAGCATCACCACCAAAAGGACCTCCAGCATATTTAACCGTAATAGAGTTTTCTGACCCTCTGCTGGCCCCGTTTATCCGGTCACGGGTATCACGAATTAGTCCAAATTTCACAGCACTGGTTACATTGATGTCCATGGAGTCGACGATGATCTGGGATGCAAATTCAGACACATTGGAAAGTGTGGTGTCAGTATAGCTGTAGCTTCCATAGCCGCGCCATCTTTCAAAAAGTGGATATCCGAAACGAAGGGCACCTCCTCTTGAGTCCTTGTCGTAGTCGTCGTACTCCCGGAACCAGTTGAAAATGTCAGCACCCACCGAGAGATCAGAATCACGGAGATGAGGGTTGGTATAACTCAGATTGTAGCGGTTTGAGTTACCACTAATGTTGGCGGCAAGTGAAAGCCTGTCACCCCGGCCAAGGAAGTTGTTTTCGGAAATCTCACCCATAAGCATGAGTGAATCGACAGAACTGTATCCGGCGCCGATGCTGAACTGTCCAGTGGATTTTTCCTTAACATTTACTGTAACGTTCATCTTTGACGGGTCAAGGGCCGGTTCCGGAACAATATTAACCTCTTCAAAAAAATCAAGACGCTGTAGGCGCTGGGTACTGATTCGGATGGCTTTAGAATCAAAAACACCACCTTCTGCAATTTTTAGCTCACGGCGGATAACATTGTCACGGGTACGGCTGTTACCCTTAATTGCAACTCGCTGGATATAAACAAGGTCACCTTTTTTAATATCAATAACGACATCGACCCTGGCACCGGTTGCTGAACGATTGGTCTTTGGTCGAATATCTGCAAAGGCAAAGCCCTGTTCAGAATAAAAATCTGTTAGTTTAAGGATGTCTTCGCGCAGAATCTGGCGGTTGATGAATTCCTCATTCTGAATTGTCAGGAGGCTGCGTAATTCCTGCTGGTCTACGATCAGGTCCCCTGTGAATGATACGGTTCCAACTCTGTAGCGGGGGCCTTCTTCTATGGTGAATGTGATATATAACCAGTCATCTTCCTGGGTGACTGTTGGATTACCTATCTTTACTTCGAGGAACCCCTGGTTGTTATAGAAGGATCCAAGTCTGGCCACGTCTTGAGCTAGCATCTGCTGCTTCATCAGTCCTGTCTCGGTGAGCCAGGAAAGCCAGTTTTTGGTACCCGACTCAATGACATCTTCAAGGTCATCGTCGTCGAAGCTCTTATTGCCGATAAAGTTGATTTCTTTAATATAAATTTTGTCACCCTCGACAATCACGTAGCGGAGTTCAGCGTGTTCGTCATCGGGATAGCTGATCTGGGCAGTAACGCTGGTATTGTAATAGCCTTTTGATTTGTAGAGAGCTTTTATGGCGTCAGCCCCGTTATTGATCTTGTTTGAATTAAGGATTGTATTTATACCGATATTTGCAGCTTCAGACACTTCGATTTCTGTGAGGGCATCGAGTCCTGAATATTCGATACTTCGGATTATGGGTTTCTCCGTTACTTCAAAGGTAACGATCTTTCCTGCTTCGCTTTCTTCCACTTCGATACGAACGTCTTCAAAGTAACCCATTTTGAAAATGGCTTTCAAGTCTTCCCGTAGAGTGGTTGGATTGTAAAAATCCCCTGACTTTGTTTTGATTTGGCGGGAAATGGCACCGGAGTCAATACGTTTGTTGCCGCTGGGGGTAATGGTTGCAATAATGAAATCTCTTTCGGTGTAGGAGATGACCTCTCCTATTACTTCTGAGAGAGTACCGCCAAGATTTTCCATGGATTCGCCATGGCGGTAGTAGTACTTTGGGGAACCGGGTGAGAGAAGGTCAAAAACCTTGTAGTCAATACTGATCTGTTCTCCAATGACGGTGAGACTTCCAACGGCCACATAGTCGAGCCCTGTGGTTGCTGCAATTTTCTGGAGACTCTTGGCTTCGGGGGGCCAGACTCCGGCGTAACTGACAAGTTTTTCCGCCTCTTCCCGTGACATCATTGTAAAAGAAGTTGGGAAAAGAGCATTGGCAAGTGCACTGTCGGTTTGATCAGCAATGGTCTGTTGATCGGCAGGACTGTTAATTTTAAGTGGCAGGTAGGTTGTGTTTTGTTCAATTGCTGTTGCAAGTCCCGGAAAGAGAAGACACAACGAGGCAAGAAAAACGAGTAACAAGCTGGCTTGTTTATGTTTCTGTTTGGTGAATGGGTCGGAAGAGGCGATGACTTTTCTGCTGTGGCTCATGTGTTGTCCTGTTTCTCTATAAGGAAATGATTTGTCTTGTGGGCAGGAAGCCTGTCCGCATTTCATAACATTCTCAGGTGTGACTGAACTTAAGAAAACCGATTACTACTTTAAAAATTTCATACTATGCCATGTTTAGTCTTTTTTGCAAAGGGCGCAAAGCTATAAAGAGGGAAAAAGAACAGGATCCTTTGGTTATGTTTGCTGGTGGTGGCTTTTTTATTTCATCAAGGGATACGGAGTTCAGTGAATGGTGTAGTGGAATCCTGGTGAACACTCTCAAGGAGATCCGCCGGTGATTGCTCAAAGTCATGTGACATTGTATCCGGGCCAAGGACTTCCTCGTTAAAAGTAGAAATCATATTCTCATGTGTCCAGCGGGTGAGATAGTAGACAACTAGTTCGGGAAGTTTTGTGTAAATGGTTTCCGTTGGGAATGGGTCAACAAAACTTGAGTCTTGAAGCTTTTGGGCGGACAATGTTTGCGTCTTGTAGAAACTTTCAAGAAACATGAGCTCCGGGGGCAGGCCGCCATTAATGCCGATGCGTGACAGGCCCTTAAGGAGAAACTCCAGCATTTTTTTGCCAAATTTAGCCATGGAGTAGGGCACATAAATCTCTCTTGGACTTTTGAGTTCAAGAAATGAGCGAATGGTGAGGATAAGATCGGCAAGTTCCACTGGATGTTTGTCAACAAAGTGATAGGTCTGGCCACTGAATTCCTTACGATTTATCAGAATATGATGGATAAAATAGGGAAACTTGTTGGCATTGGAATAGGAATGCATGATTTTCTTTTTTGTGAACATGACAGGCATGGACTCATCGGCTATGGAAAAAAAGAGGCGATGGAATCCCTGGGTTTTATGGTCGTGTTCTCCGTACACAATAGCTAAGCGAACGCAGGTGTAATCAAGGCCTACGGTGTTGTACATATGCCGAAGCGTTTCTTCGGCCATGAGTTTTGACTTCGCATAATTATTAAGCTTCGGGTCAATGGTTAGTGAATCAGTTTCTGTGAGGTTTTCACCATTTGGCAAGGTGGCGGCTGAACTGATATGAATATAGGGGATCTTAAGGGCTGCTGCAGCTCGGGCAAGATTCAGGGCGCCTATATAATTGACTTCAAGTGCCAGTTGGGAATCTGCACCTATATTGGCTATGGCTGTGTTGATTACAAAATCGGGTTTCACACGTTTTAGATAATCCTTGATATCGACGGAATTTCTAATGGAGAGTTTTTTACTGCTTGGTGCGCGCAACTCTATGGTGTCTGGGGTTCTGGTTTTAAAGTAATGGGCCAGAGTACCACCAATAAGTCCAGATCCGCCAATGAGGACGCCTAGAAGTTTTTTGTGTGAGGGGTTGTCCTGTGTCACTGTGAAAATATGTTTACCCCTTAAGGAGGTACTAAACTGAGTACCGGTTTACTTGCCATTTACCGGTGTTTGAATTTGTGCAAGGTACGATCTTTCATTTCCTGATGCATTGGTTTTACGTATTACCACGAATTTTTTGAAAGGTCATCTTTTTGCTACTGGTTCGAATGAAAAAAAGTTATATTATTTTGTGAAGTTGCCAGAATAAAAGGGGAAAACAGAGTGGAAAACCTTCTTTTTTTTCTTGATTATGCCTGGGCTGTCCGATCTCCATACTGACTGCAAAAAATATTTTGTATACTCCCGTTTTAGCTACGATGGCCATTTCTATTACCAGGAGCCTGTCTGTGTTTTTCTACAAGACCTAAGTGAAATGGTATAGAATTTGATACACTAAAGAGCAGCAAGTGAGGGCATGGCAGGTTTGGGATGTGTTCTGAACTTTGCTGCCAGATAGTAGGATTTAATGAAAAAAGTGGTTTACTCTTTTATATAAATGGAAAAATTACGAAGGATAACTAAGGCCGGTTTGTGCCTGCTATTTCCGTCCGCCTGTCCCTGTTGTAATGCGGTGACAGGAGACGATTTGCAGCCGCTTTGCGAGGTATGTTTTGCACAATTGAAATTTATAAAGAGTCCGTACTGCTCCTGTTGCGGCAGAACATTTTCAAGTGGTGGTGAGAACCATCTCTGTGGTGTATGCTTGACATCATCCTGGGCGTTTGACAGGGCCCGCTGTCTGTTTTTTTATGAGAAAATTATTGCAAAATTGATTCATGACCTCAAATACTCAGGAAAAACTCAAGGGATAAGTACCTTTAAGTGGCTCAGCGAACAAAGCAATGTCTTGGGTGATCTTGATGTCCCGGATTTCATCCTTCCTGTGCCTCTTCACATAAAACGTTTGCGAAAACGTGGATTCAATCAGGCTTTGGTTCTGGCCAAGTTGCTTTTTCCCAATGAAAAGCGAAAAATCAGGCATAACATTCTTCTTCGCAGAACGGATACCCAAGCCCAGGCAGGTTTAAGTGGTGTTGAACGGCGTGAAAATTTAAAAAACGCATTCGTTATTGATAGGGTATCGGAGTTGATCGGGAAAAAGGTTCTTATCCTGGATGATGTTTTTACAACTGGCTCAACAGTTAACGAATGTGCAAAAGTACTAAAAGCGGCAGGATGTACCAAGGTCGAAGTGTTGACCATATGTCTTTCAGGAAAAATTTTCTCGTAATTTCCACAGTGATTCCCTCAAGTCTGCTATATTTTATCAGGAACTCAGAAAGCTAAAGAATGAACCCTGTCGACGATGTTTGGTTTACCAGTATAGCTGTTGTGGAGTGTGGTTGTTTTCTGTCATACATCCAGACTGTAAGCTTTTTGTCTACAAAATGTTCACTTTTCAAAGAGGCAGTGAAAAGAACTTAGAAATTCGGGCTGTTTTTTTCAAGGGGGGATTGATGAAGAAGGGTTGTTTTGGGGAGTTTTTAGGGGAGTTACGTCTATGGTAACGGGGGTGTGTGTTCGTGTGAAGTGTGGTGTATGGAAGGCCAAAAAAAAATTAAAAAAAGAAAATTCAGGGAAAATCGAGTGTACTCCCTGATATAGCGTGAACCTCTGATGTCGTTGTGTGTTTTGTTGAGATATTTGTCGTTTTGTTTAGTAATTTTGAATTATTTGGAGTTAAAGAAAAACGGAAATTTGTTGATAACTTGCCCTGATGCTGACTAACGTGTGAAGATAACAGCATATTGAAGAGGTCAGGCTGTTCGGCCTATGAATAAAGGGTTTGAAAGAGGTGATTTCTGCAATCCCGTCTCTGCTGGGCTGTTTGGGGAGTGGGTGATAATATGTGGTACTGATGGGAAAATTTGGTAGGATCGCCTTTGACCGAAATCGGGAAGTGGAGTTAATTCCCCCGCATGAGTCGCGGTGCTGAATCACAGACTGTGACCATCCTAAAAGAGAGGCAGGGTCGTCTGTCTCTTCTTTTCAAAGAGATGACTTTCAGTAGTTTAGAAAAAATTATTAAGGCTTGTAAAGCTGGATAATTGGTGAATTTGGCGTGAATTCGTTGTCAGAAATGATACGCTGAGGATAAGATATGGCGTGGGAACAGGTACAAAAAGCATTAAAGGACCATCTTGGTGACTCTATTTACAACCTCTGGATTGACCCTCTGGAGTGTGTTTCTTACCGTGCTGATGAGGTGAGGTTAGCTTGTCCTGATCGCTTCTATCGTGCCCATCTTGATCGTAATCATCTGGCAACGGTTCAGCAGATTGTAACTGAACTCTCCGGAAATGACTGTAAAGTTATCCTTTGTGATAAGGAAACCGCGATTCTGCCGGCAGCGCAACCAAAGGGACAGCTCAGGTTGCCGCATATTCCTGAACGAAAATCCGTTGTGCGCGCTCTACACCCAAGGTATACCTTTGATGCCTTTATGCTCGGTGAGTCAAACCTTCTTGCTCAGTCTGCATGCAAGTCAATGATTAACGGAGATGATACGGTTGGATCCTGTCTCTATATTAATAGTTCAACCGGTCTTGGCAAAAGTCATTTAACTCATGCGGTAGCCCATGCTCTCCTGGCCGATTCTCCCCAAACCAGACTGCGTTATGTAACTGCTCAGCAGTTCGCTTCTGAAATGGTGCGCAGTATTCAGAGCAGAAGTATGGATACGTTTAAATCGGTTTATCACGATCATTGTGATTTTCTGCTCGTGGAAGATATTCACTCTTTACAGGGGAAAAAGAAAACCCAGGAAGAGATGAACGAATTGCTCGACGCCCTTATCAAGAGTGGTAAACGGGTCATTCTCACAGCAAATAATGCGCCAAGGGATCTTAAGGGTATTGATAATGAATTTCGTTCCCGCATGGGTGCCGGACTTGTGACAACCATTCAGGCACCTGATCTGGCCACCCGATATCGTATTGTGGAGCATAAGGCAGTGCAGAGTGGTTTGAATCTGGAAGAGGATGTTATTTCTTATATTAGTCAGCAGATTCAAGGTGATGTGCGACGTATAGAGTCAGCTCTTCTTTCACTGAGCGCTAAGGCGACTCTTGCTGGTGGGGCTGTTGAAATGGATATGGTGCGTGACGTTGTCGCTGAGATTGTGGGTTTATCGACTAATCTGACAACCACCCTTATTGGAGAGATTATCAGTCGTGAGTTCAATGTGAGTTATAAGGACCTGCAGTCGCGGTCTCGAAAAAAGGTCATTAGTTTTCCTCGTCAGGTTGCCATGTATCTCGGGCGTAAGCATACTGAAGAGTCTCTCGGTGAGATTGGAAAAGTTTTTAACCGAAATCACGCCACTGTCCTTCATGCTGTCAAGGTCGTTTCTGAACTCTGCAGGTGTGATACTTCAGTGCGTCGTCAGATGGAAATTTTAGATCGAAAAATGGCCGAAATGTAGACTGGGACTGCCTCGAATTTCTCTTTTTTGTCAGCAGAATTCTCTTCCTGTCCTATCCTTTGTTGTGCACTCCTGTTTTTTCAATATGGCTTTGGTTTGCTAAATCGTCTATGATGGGGCATGTTTTCATGCCTTGAGCAATTTAATCATACTAGAAGAAATTTGAGGAACTCCTATGACCACCCAAGAGATTATTTATACCAAAGTTGACGAGGCGCCTTCTCTGGCCTCCTATTCGCTCCTGCCAATTTTACAAGGATTCACAAAGGGATCCGGGTTCTCATTGGTGGAAAAAGATATTTCCCTGGCAGGTCGTATTCTTGCCAATTTCCCAGAGAAACTCACCCCTGGGCAACGAGTTGCCGATGATTTAGGGGAACTTGGTCGGCTTGTCAAGGAGCCTGAGGCCAATATCGTTAAGTTGCCCAATATCAGTGCTTCCATCCCGCAGCTTACCGGGGCAATTAAGGAACTTCAGGACAAGGGATACGATATTCCTGATTATCCTGCAGAGCCTCGGAATGATAAAGAAAAAGAATTGCATGTTCGTTACTCCAGGGTGTTGGGTAGTGCGGTGAATCCAGTGTTGCGAGAGGGGAATTCTGATCGCAGGGCTGCCGCATCAGTGAAGAAAAATGGCCAGAAAAACCCTCATCGTATGATGAAGGAATGGCCGAGTGCGTCTCAATGTCGTGTAAGCCACATGGATGATGGAGACTTTTACGGGAGTGAAAAATCGGTCACTGTCAGTACTCCATGTGATGTGAGGATTGAGTGTGAATCAGAAGATGGCACAGTAACCGTATTAAATTCCAGTGTTCCGCTTCTTGCAGGTGAGGTGATCGATGCATCGGTCATGAATGTCCGCAGGTTGCGTCAGTTTTTTGCAGATCAGATTGCGGTGGCTAAAAAAGAGGGGCTTCTGCTTTCGCTTCATCTAAAAGCAACTATGATGAAAGTTTCCGATCCCATCATGTTTGGTCACTGTGTTTCCGTTTTTTACAAGGATGTTTTTGATAAACATGGGGAGTTGTTCGCGACCCTTGGAGTGAACGTCAATAATGGAATTGCTGACGTTTACGACCGTATTGGGGCACTGGGAAACACTCAGCAGGAAGAGATAAAGAATGATATAATGGCAACCTATGAACGCAATTGTGAGCTTGCCATGGTCGATTCCAGTAAGGGGATTACCAATCTCCATGTGCCTAATAATATTATTATTGATGCTTCCGTCCCCGTTGTTGTCCGTGATGGGGGCAGGATGTGGGGGGCGGACGATAAGCTTCATGATACCAATGCCATGATTCCTGATCGTTGTTATGCCACAATCTACCGGGAGGTCGTGCTTGACTGTCAAAAAAATGGTGCCTTTGATCCAGCTACCATGGGCAGTGTTTCAAATGTCGGTCTCATGGCTCAGAAGGCTGAGGAGTATGGATCCCACGATAAGACGTTTGAGGCACCGGTGAATGGCACTGTCCGCGTGGTTGACGAAACAGGAAAGATACTTCTTGAACAGAGTGTTGAGAAGGGTGATATCTTCAGGATGTGTCAGACCAAGGATGCACCTGTTCGTGACTGGGTGAAACTTGCGGTAACTCGTGCCAGGGCAACTGGCTCTCCAGCCCTCTTCTGGCTTGACCCGGATCGTGCTCATGACGCCGAAATTATTGCCAAGGTAAAACAGTATCTTTCAAATCACGATACAACGGATCTTGACGTTCGTCTTGTTACTCCTGTCCAGGGGATGCAGGAATCTCTCAGGCGTATCAGAAAGGGAGAGGATACAATCTCGGTGACAGGCAATGTTCTTCGTGATTACTTAACTGATCTTTTCCCAATTTTAGAGCTTGGAACCAGTGCTAAGATGTTATCCATTGTTCCCCTTATGAATGGTGGCGGCCTCTTTGAAACAGGGGCTGGCGGGTCTGCCCCCAAGCATGTCCAACAGCTGTTGACTGAAGGTCATTTGCGCTGGGATTCTCTGGGTGAGTTCTGCGCTATGGTGCCCTCTTTTGAGCACCTTTCTGCAACATTTAAAAATGAGAAGGCGGCACTCTTTGCCGAGACACTGGATCAGGCTATTGGGGATTTTCTCGCAAGCGAGAAGTCACCGTCCCGCAGAGTCGGTGAGATTGATACCCGAGGCAGTCACTTTTATCTGGCACTGAGCTGGGCAAGGGTACTTGCTACACAGACAAAAGATATTGATTTGCAGAAAAAATTTACTGCTGTCGCCAAGGCACTTACTGATAATGAAACAGAAATTGTTGATGAAATGATCAGTTGTCAGGGGCAGGCGGTTGACGTGGGTGGTTACTATATGCCGGAGTTGTCTAAGGTCTCTGCTGTTATGCGTCCAAGTAAGACATTCAATAGAATTGTTGATGGATCGTAGTGGGATGCACTGACTTCGGTGAGATGGGTGACGGGGTGGATGCTGGATGCACCTGCTATTTACCCCGTTGCTTTTTTTTTATCTTCCCATGACACCGTGTAAGAACTCTCCTGTTGTGGGGCCAGGAAAAATAAGCCGTGAAGTTTGTAGTCCCATGTGCTGCGTTATGAACATTTTGTAAACAAAAAAGTAACGCATCAACTGCACTCTATTGTTTTACTAAATGTTCCCCCCCCTCAAAAAAAAAAGGGTACTGAGAAAAACACGAGAAAGGCGGGCTAGAAGTAGACCTTTTTCACTTCAGCGTTATCTTCTCCATCATCCTGTTCGCCCTGCCTGATTGCCTCACTCACGCGAAAGGCGGTTTTGATCATATCGTTAAGCCCAATACCTTCCCATCCAAATCCTGTAACATACAGCCCCTTTTCTTCTTTCATTATTGTATTGCGCCATTTGAGAAGTGCGGGGTACCCCTTTTCCAGTTGTGGGATTCCCCAAGGCGAGCGAAGGACTCTGGCGTATTCTGGCGGTTGGGGAAGGTTCAGGAGTTGCTGTAAATCCTGCACTGCCTTTTGAATCAATGTGTCATCGTCGAGTTCAAGGCGTTCGGGGTGTCTACGTCCTCCAATCAGTGCTTCCAGCAGAATATGGTCCTTTGGGGCACGACCTGGAAACATGTTGGAGGAGAAAAGTGCCCCAAGGCAAAACCGCTGTTCCCGTTCCGGTGCCAGATAACCAAAACCTGGGGGGATATGTGCTTCCTGGCCAAAACCCATGGCAATGGTGACAATTCGGGCTTCGGGGATTGTTGCAACTGGTGCTGCTGTAACACTATTTGCTAGAAGAGAAAGAGACGCGTTGACGGGCAGTGCCAGCACAAGATTACGGCAGCTATAGGTTGTCTCTGCCGTTGTCACTTCCCAGCCGTTGCTGTTTCGTGAAATTCGTGTTGCAGGACAGTTTCTGTGTATCTCGTCATTGCTTAAATTTTCGTATAGGCGCTCCGCCAATCTCCCCATGCCGGTAGGAAAACTGGTCATGGCGGGAAGGCCCTTCTTTTTCCCAGGTTGCTTTGCCTTTTTTCCTGCCTTCATCTTTTTTAACAGACCGTAGATGACGGAGCCATGCTCCTGCTCAATCTTGCGTACTCCGGGCATCACGCCATCAATAACCAGTCGTTCCAGATCTCCTGCGTAGGTTCCTGTAAAAACTGCGTCAACGTAGGGGAGTAATGCTTTGCCAAAACGGTATTTAACCCATTCACCTACCGTGGGCTCACCCTGCAAAGGTTTCTTGAAAAAGTCGCCGGCAACGCGCAGCTTGGCGAGAGGAGAGATAAGTGGGGCTGCAAGAATTTTCAGCGGTGATTGGGGGATGAGTCTGAGTGTGGCATCCATGCAGACATAGCGAACAAACTGGGAAAGAGGTGCCTTGAGGCACTCTTTGTCAAGTCCTGTTTCTCTGAGGAGCGTCTGCGATTCCAGACAGTTGTCGAGGAATCCGTGAGGGCCACCCTCGGCAATGTAACCGGACTCTGCATGGCTGGAGATAGCACCTCCTGCTCTGTCAGACTGTTCGAGCAGGAGAATGGAATGGCCCGGGATCTGTTTCAGTTTCCAGGCAACCGTCAGCCCTGAAAGCCCGGCTCCGATGATCAGCGTATCTTTTTTCATTGATTCCATGTCCTGATGATAGTTTGTCTGGCCCAGCGTGACGGAATGCTTGACAGTAAAACATATGTGCTTATCATTTTGGCCGACTTGATAAGAAAAAGCAATGGAATTGAGGGTGGTTTTCCCCTTAATTCCTTATGAATTGTAAGAGGAGGAAGTACAATGACAAACCAGGCTACAACCCATGAATTTCAAGCAGAAACAAAAAGACTTCTGGATATCGTAATCAATTCGCTTTACACCGAGCGTGATATTTTTATCCGGGAGCTTATCTCCAACAGCTCGGATGCACTTGAAAAGATGCGCCATGAGAGTTTAACCAAAGAAGATGTCTTTGATGCTCACGTTCCCCTGGAGGTGAGTATTGATCTTGATGAAGAAAAGCATACCATGACAATCACCGATACTGGTATTGGAATGACACGGGCAGAGCTTGAAACTAATCTTGGAACTATTGCCCATTCCGGTTCGGGCAAATTTGTTGCGGAGCTGGCAGAAGCTGCACGTAAGGATGTGAATCTTATTGGTCAGTTTGGAGTAGGCTTTTATGCAGCCTTTATGGCGGGCAGCAAGGTGACTGTGCAGAGTCGTTCCTGGGACGGATCTGAAGGAAATGAGTGGGTTTCAGAAGGCGCAGGAAGTTTCACTATCTCCGAAAAACCGGGTCTTCACCGTGGCACAAAAATTATTATAGAACTGAAAGATGATGCCCATGATTATGACAAGAAATGGAAAGTTGAGGGCATTATCAAGCAGTACTCCACTTTTGTCCCCTTTCCCATCAAGCTTGAAGGTGAGACCGTAAACACGGTTCAGGCCATCTGGACCAGAAATAAAAGTGAGATCACCGACGAAGAGTACAATGATTTCTATAAATTTGTCGGAAATGCATTTGACGAGCCTCATTATCGACTCCATTTTTCAGTTGATGCCCCACTTGCCATTAATGCGGTTCTGTTTGCCCCTAAGGAAAACTTCGAAGCCATGGGGTTTGGCCGTGTTGATCCCGGTGTGAACCTCTACTGTCAGAAGGTTTTGATCGATCAGCATTCAGAGAACATCCTTCCCGAGTGGCTACGTTTTCTGAAGGGTGTGGTGGATAGCGAAGATCTACCTCTTAATATCTCCCGTCAGGCTCTTCAGGACAATGCGCTGGTTATGAAACTCCGTAAGGTGATCACCAAGCGGTTTTTGAAGTTTCTGGCAGAGGAGGCCAAGCGTGATTCCGAATACTACCTTGATTTCTGGAACACCTTTGGCATTTACTTGAAAGAGGGGGTTACTTCGGATTTCGAATTTCAGAAGGAACTGGCACAGCTTGTCCGGTTTGAGTCCTCTCGCTCCGAAGATGGCAAGCCCACCTCACTTGCTGAGTATGTTGAGCGGATGGCAGAAGGACAGGAAGAAATTTATTATATCAATGGTCCTAGTCGTGCAGCCATCGAGGCTGGTCCCTATGTTGAGATGTTTAAAAAGAAAAACATCGAAATTGTCTATACCATGGAGCCGATCGATGACTTTGTGCTCAACCATTTGGGTGAGTTTGAGGGCAAGAAACTGGTTTCCGCTGATCGTGCAGATCTTGATCTCTCAAAGAGCGGTGATGATACGGACAGCGATGAGGAGACTGCCGAAAAACTGAGCAGCGGTGACAGCAGTGATCTTCTGACCTGGTTGAAGAAAACCCTTGAGGATAAGGTCGCTGAAGTAATTGAGTCTAAGCGTCTGGTGGACTCCCCGGCAATGATTGTCAACCCCGATGGCTATATGACTTCTTCCATGGAGCGGATTATGGCGGCAAGTCGTATGGAGAAGGGTCTTGCCCACGAGGCCAGTAAAAAGAATCTTGAGGTCAACCTTTCAAGTCCGCTGATCAAACAGCTTGCGGATCTTGTTAAAAGTGATGAGTCCTTTGCCTCTGATGTGGCATTCCAGATCTATGATAATGCAATGATTCAGGCAGGTCTTGTGGTTGATCCTATGGTGATGGTAGAGAGGAACTACAAAATTCTAAGTAAGGCTGTTGGTGTTTGAGCCACTTAGGTATTGAAAAAAGCACTTCATCACGCTATAGAACGGTTGGAAATCACTAACTCTACGGTTTTTTCAACCGTTCTTTTTTTTAGCTGGAGATTCCTATGCTAAACAGTATTCGTTTTTTTGGTTTTTCATGTATTCTTTTTCTGATTCTTGGGTTGACGGGTTGTTCCGGAACACCTACGCGTCACCTGGTCTCCGATGTAAGCATGATTACATCCGGTCAGTCCTCCCGTGAGGATGTGCTTGCTCTTATGGGAGTCCCTGATTCTAAACGTATGGTGACTCCTGCTATCGAGGAGTGGGTCTACTACGAAGAGGATCGGGCGCTCCTTCAGAGTACACCGTTTGTAGGTGGAGTTTTTAATGCTGACGGTTATAACATGGTGCTTATCACCTTCTCCGGGGATATGGTGGCAACCTGCAATTATCGCGGATACCTTGATGATGAGTTTGACTGGCAGGACGATTATTCCTGGCAGGAGACTGAAAAGCAGTGACAGACCATTTTGTCACAGTGCGGGAGCGCATGGTACAGGAGCAACTCCTGTGCCGTGGTATCAGTGATGAACGGGTTTTGAAGGTTATGTCAGAGGTGCCCAGGCATCTTTTTGTTGAGGATGCTCAACGAGCAAGAGCCTACGGCGACCATCCTCTTCCCATCGCCAGTGATCAGACGATTTCTCAGCCTTTCGTTGTGGCGGCTATGACTCAGGCACTGCACCTGCAAGGAACGGAAAGGGTTCTTGAAATTGGCACTGGTTCAGGATATCAGGCCGCTGTACTCTCCAGGTTGTGCGAGAAAGTGTTTACTGTTGAGCGAGTGCATATTCTCCTCTCTGGAGCCCGTAAGGTTTTTGATCAGCTCCATTACTATAATATCCTCTCCCGTCTTGATGATGGCACCATGGGCTGGCAGGAGCATGCGCCCTATGATGCGATCATTGTCACAGCAGGTGGCCCCGAGATTCCCCAACCCTTGATAGATCAGCTTGCAGATCCCGGTCGCATGGTGATTCCTGTCGGTGAACGTGAAGTGCAGGAGTTGCTTCTTCTCACGAAGCAGGATGGTGAGGTTGCCGTCGAACGCCTCGAAAGCGTCCGTTTCGTAAGTCTGATTGGAGAGCATGGGTGGAAATGACAGTGATGTTTGTTGCTTCTGTGGCAAGATAAAAGGTTATGACTGAAGAAGTAGCCAAACAACGTGGACTGATACGCCGTCTCTATGACTGGATGTTACACTGGGCTGACAGTAAGTATGGCCTGTTGGCTCTTGTTGGTCTCTCTTTTGCTGAGTCAAGTTTTTTTCCGATTCCTCCCGACGTGTTACTTATTGCTCTGGTTCTTGGAGCACCAACACGCTGGTATAACTATGCGTTCTGGTGCACTCTGGCCTCCGTGGCCGGGGGGCTGGCAGGCTATGGTATTGGAGTTTTTGCCTGGGATACGATGGGGCGTTGGATAGTTGAAAATGTGGCCCATGTGACCCTTGTGGATGTGAATGGACGGCTTGATATCGCACTTCCGTCATATCTTGTTTCAAGTATGGGAAGCTCGCTTGGAGGAGAATACCTGTTTCAGGTCTATGATTACTGGAATGCCTGGATAGTCTTTATTTTTGGTCTGACGCCTCTGCCGTATAAGTTGACCACCATCACAGCTGGGGTCGCCCATATCAACTTACCCATTTTTCTGATGGCGTCATTTGCTGCGAGGGCCTGTCGCTTTTTCGTGGTTGCCTGGCTTCTGCATAAGTGGGGCCCGCCTGCTAAGGAGTTTATAGACAAATATTTTAATATTCTCTGTATTTCCTTTGTTGTCCTGCTAATTGGTGGTTTTGCGGTCCTGAAATTCGTTTTTTAGTTGTGAGGCTTACGCAAAAAAAAGTCCTGGTTCCTTGGCGGAAGTGATCCGGGCTCACCGGGCGTTTGCCTCATAGCGATCCCAGGACAGTGGCAAGATTTCGAACTTCTGTCATGCATTCATTGAGGTCAAACGAGAGAAATTTACGCTCCTTTAATACGATAGTTCCATTGATAATAACCGTTTCAATATCTGCTCCATTGCCACTGTAGACCAGGGAGTCTGCACTGTAAAAGGGTTGCAGGTGAGGCTCTGCCAGGTTGAGCAGGGTGATATCTGCTTTGTATCCTGGTTTGATTCTTCCAACGTCTGTAAGGCCCAGGATTCTCGCATTATTGACAGTCGCTGCTGCAAGAGCTTTTCTGGCTGGCATGGCTGTGGCGTCAAGTGTCCGCAGTTTCTGACTTTTAGCCAGGGTATCCATTTCCCGAAAGAGGTCCAGGCCGTTGTTGGAGGCACTTCCATCTGTTCCGAGTCCGATTGGAATCCCCATTGTGTCCATGGTGGATGTTGCTGCAATTCCCGATGCCAGCTTGAAGTGACTTTGCGGACAGACCACTACTCCTGCGCCGCTTTGCTGAATAATTTTTCTATCGTCTTCATCAAGCCAGATACCGTGAATAAGAACGGTGTTTTTGTCCAGGAGATCGAGGGCTGCAAGGTGGCGAATCGGGCTTGTTCCCTGCGGGTCCATAATGTTTCCCATCTCATCTCTACTTTCTGCAATATGAATGAAAAAAGGAACCTGATGTTCTGTGGCAAGAGCTTTTGCTGATTGCAGGGTCTTTGGAGAGCAGGTGTAGGGGGAGTGGGCGAATACCCCAGGGGTGATTCTGTCATCCCTGTCCTTCCAGTCGGTTAGAAAAATGTTTACGGTATCAATATTTGTTTTTGGGTCGACAACACCGGGGGCTGGGAAATCCACGATACCCTGAGCTGGGATGGCCCGCATTCCTGATTCAAGGAGTGCACGTGCCGCTTGGTCTTCATAGAAGTATCCGTCTGCCACAGTGGTTGTACCGGAGAGAATCATCTCGGCCGCAGCAAGTTTTGTGCACCAGTAGACCATTTCTGGATTCACATGAGCAGCTTCCGCAGGAAAGATGTGGTCGTTCAGCCATTCTCCAAGCTCAAGATCATCGGCAAGTCCACGAAACAGAGTCATTGCACAGTGATTGTGTGCATTTATCAGGCCTGGCATCAGCAGTTTCCCAGTTCCTTCAATCAGGGTAGTGTCTGGAATTTCAGGCATTGATTCCATAGATCCAGAGGAGTGGATCAGCTCATCCTTACATAAAAGCCACTGGTTTTCTTTAAGTGGTGTGTCCGGATCCGTGAAAAGAGTGACATTGCTGATTAGTATGGAAGTGTTGGGCATGTGTTGATCCTTGCAAAAAAATGGGCTTTTTATCTTTGAGCAGGGTATACTATCCTATTTTAAATAATTTGTCTTTACGTTTGATATTACTAGTTTTTACGCCCTGTTAAGGATGCAAGGAGTTATGTATGGGTTTTCGTTGTGGGATCGTTGGGCTTCCAAATGTCGGGAAGTCTACAATTTTTAATGCTTTAACTGCTGCTGGTATTGATGCTGAAAATTATCCTTTTTGCACCATTGAGCCAAACGTGGGGATTGTGCCTGTACCGGATAAGCGCCTGGATGTGCTGGCTGAGATGGCCAATACAAGACGCAAGGTGGCCACCCAGATGGAGTTTGTGGATATTGCAGGTCTGGTGAAGGGAGCCAGTCAGGGTGAAGGTCTTGGAAATCAATTCCTCGGTCATATAAGACAGGTGGATGCCCTTGTGCATGTGATTCGCTGTTTTGAGGATGAGAATATTGTCCATGTGGATGGCTCTATAGATCCGGTCAGAGATAAAGAGGTGATCACCATGGAGCTGATTCTTGCAGATCTTGATACCGTGGAGAAACGGCTCAGGAAGGCTCAGTCCCTGGCAAAGTCCGGTGATAAAAAACTGAAGGCCCAGGCTGTTTTTCTTGAGCGTCTCCGTGATGTGCTCGATAGTGGTGCATCTGCCAGAACCCTTGAGCCTGAAGGGGATATGGAAAAAGAGATGATGAAAGAGATGTGTCTTCTGACTGACAAGCCTGTTCTCTATGTGGCCAATGTCAAGGAAGAGGATGTGACAGATGGAAATGAGCATGTCCGGGCCCTTGAAAGACTCGCTCAGGAAGATGGTGATGGAGTAGTTATCATAGCTGGCTCAATCGAACAGGAGTTGAGCCAGCTGGACCAGGAGGAGAGGCAGGAATTCCTCGCCGACATGGGAATGGAAGAGCCGGGACTGAACCGGTTGATCGCTGCCGGTTATAAATTACTTGGCCTGATCACCTATTTTACTGTTGGTGAAAAAGAGACCAGGGCCTGGACGATCTCTCGTGGAACTAAGGCGCCGGGAGCAGCAGGGAAAATACATTCTGATTTCCAACGGGGTTTTATTCGTGCCGAAACCATAAGCTATGATGATTTTGTTGCCTGTGATGGTGAAAGCGGGGCTAAGGAAAAAGGGGTAATGCGCTCCGAGGGAAAGGAATATGTCGTGGCAGACGGTGATTGTCTGAATTTTCGCTTTAATGTTTAAGGGAAATTTCCTGAGATGCACTTTCATCAACCCTCTGATACTCCATTTCGCATAGCCAGGAAGCCTTTTTATGGTCAGCAGCAGGCAAAGAATCTGCTGCGCAGAAGTCTTGCTGCAGATCGTCTGGCCCATGCCTATCTTTTTCGGGGGCCGGAAGGTGTCGGCAAACAGCTGTTTGCAAGGGGGCTTACAGCTGCGGTTAACTGTAACCACAGACAGGATCTCTCTGCCTGTGGTGTCTGTTCCTCCTGTAAAAAGTTCGCAGCAGGCACACATCCTGACTTTCTTCTTGTCTCTCCGGAAAAGGGGACTATCAAGATTGCGCAGATCCGAAAACTCATCAAGGATCTCTCCTTTGCGCCCTATGAAGCTGGGACACGTGTGGTACTTATTGAAGATGTACACACAATGCGCCAGGAGGCGGCAAACAGTCTCCTGAAAACACTTGAGGAGCCACCTCCCAACAATCTTCTGATTTTAACTGCAGATTCGGCTGGACATGTATTGCAGACAATTCTTTCCAGGTGTCAGACAGTGCCCTTTTATCCACTGAGCTTTACGGAGACAGTGGAGGTTCTGAGGGGGCAGGATGATAAGCTGGATCTGCAGACAGCTGTGCTCCTGGCCAGGCTGGCTGAAGGTAGTCCTGGCAGAGCTCAACTGTTTCAGCAGCTTGATCTCGTTGGAGTCTGGCAGGATCTTCTTGCCGTGCTTACTGTGCAGGGGAGTGACGAAGCTCTGGATGTCAGCAGGATATTGATGATGGCAGAATCGATGGCTGCCCTGAAGGAGAATTTACCTCATCTCTTTTCACTTGTCAGGCTCTGGATTAGAGATTGTCTCTTCGAAATTCATGGGCAACGAGTGGATACAGAGACTCTGAATACACGGAAAGACTGGAATTCCGAACAGTATTTTGCTAAACTGCAGGCGATCAGTCAGGCAGAAAAAGAACTTGCCCGAAATTGTAACCGGACACTTGTGTGTGAAGTGCTTCTCTTTCGGCTGAAAGAATAGAAGGAATTATGGCAGACCAACAGCAACACAATGAGAGCATTCAGCTCGAACCCGAAACGAAGAAGGAAGCAGCAGTACAGTATTTTTATCGTTTTCGGTTTCGCGCCAAAGGCCAGGAATTTACAGCATCGTCCATTCTCGATGATTTGAAAAAAGGTGAAGTGGTGATGGTGCGGGGGGAATTTGGATTGGAACCGGCCGAGATTGTCTGCATGGCTCCAGCCTGTCGTGACTCGGAAGTAGCGCGACTGGCGAGCTACGAAATTTCACGTCGTGCTGCCCATGAAGAGTGTAATCGTTATGAAAATATTCCCATTGAAGAAGCAGCTGCTTTTGTATCCTGTAAGGAATTGATACTTCGTCACGCGCTGCAGATGCGTCTTGTTCGGGTGGAACGCTTTTTTAATGGCAGTAAGATGATTTTTTATTTTACTGCAGATAAGCGTGTGGATTTCAGGGCTTTGGTCAAGGATCTGGTGCAGGAATTCAGGACCCGAGTAGAAATGCGTCAGGTTGGAGTGCGTCATGAGACTAAGATGATTGGAGGGTTGGGGACATGCGGTAGAGAACTCTGCTGTTCAGGGCATATGAAAAAATTTGATTCCGTCTCCATCAAGATGGCTAAGGAGCAGGATCTGCCTTTAAACCCGTCAAAGATTTCCGGTGTTTGTAATAGGCTGCTCTGTTGTTTGACATATGAGTTTGAGACGTACAGAAGAGAACGTAAGGGAATGCCCCGTCCTGGAAAAAAAATTATGGTTGACGGCCACTGCTATCGGGTGAGGCGTCAAAATCCTCTACAGTCAACCCTGCAGGTAGTAGATGAAGAGGGTGAAGTTCGGCTTTTAGAGGCAGAACAATGGACGAACGCTGAGTCGGTAAAACCGGAAAAGAAAACGAATAGAGGAAAAAAAGACAAGAAGACTGGTGAAGAGGAGTAACTTTCACTCTGTCTGAGAGTATTTTTATACAATGACAACTTATATCACAACCCCAATTTATTACGTAAATGCCCAGCCGCATCTGGGGCACGCCTATACCACCATCGTCGCTGATACCTATGCCAGATTTCGGCGTTTGAGCGGGGATACAGTCAGATTCCAGACTGGAACCGATGAACATGGTGACAAGATAGCAGAAGCAGCAGCAAAGGAAGGAGAGAGCCCTAAGCAGTATGTTGATCGAATCAGTGGGATGTTCCGTGAAACCTGGCCACTGCTCGATATTGCTCCGGATCATTTCATTCGTACCACCGATAGTGATCATGTGGCTACGGTCCAGTCTATACTGCAGCAGGTCTATGATAAGGGTGATATCTATTTTGATCAATATTCTGGTTTGTACTGCACGGGTTGTGAGCGATTTCTGACGGAAAAGGAACTGGTTGATGGGAAATGTCCGGATCATCAGACCACGCCCAATGAATTAGCTGAAGAGAATTATTTTTTCCGGATGTCAAAGTATCAGCAGGAACTGATTGATCACATTCATGCTCATCCGGACTTTATAACGCCGGAGCGCTACAGGAATGAAGTGCTCTCCTTTTTGAGCGAGCCTCTGGAGGATCTCTGTATTTCACGACCAACTTCACGCCTTACCTGGGGGATTCCTCTGCCCTTTGATGAAAACTTTGTAACCTATGTCTGGTTTGATGCCCTCATCAATTATCTTACCGGGATTGGCTATCCGGATGGAGATCAGTTTGCAGAGTACTGGGCTGTCGCTGAGCACGTGATAGCCAAGGACATTCTGAAACCTCATGCTATTTACTGGCCAACCATGATACTTGCCATGGGGCTGCCGCTCTATCGAAAACTCCATGTCCATGGTTACTGGAATGTAGAAGACACCAAGATGTCCAAAAGTATAGGGAATGTTGTGCGACCTGCTGAACTTATCGAAGAGTATGGGGTGGATAGTATCCGTTATTTTACCCTGCGCGAGATGTCTTTTGGACTGGATGCATCGTTCAGCTCCGATGCAATTATTGCAAGAAAAAATTCAGATCTTGCAAATGATCTTGGTAATCTCTACAGCCGCTCTACAGCAATGCTGTTTAAGTACACCGACGGTGTGGTGCCGCTGCCAGTGAGTGCCGATGATGATAACGTTCTTTCGGATCTTGCGGAAAAAGTTTTTTCCACATATCGGGAGGCCATGAATACTTTTCAGTTTCACCGTGGTCTCCAGGCAATATGGGAGCTGATCAGTCAGGCCAATAAATATATTGTAACAAATGAGCCATGGACTCTTGTCAAAGATCCGGGGCAGATTGGTCGTCTGCATACTGTGCTGTATAATCTTGCAGAAACCCTGCGTATACTCACTCTGCTTCTTCAGCCGGTGATGCCTGGAACCTGTAAAAAAATGGCAGAAGGTCTCGGACTTGAAGAAGACAGTGCGTTAATCCAGGATTTGATGCTAAACGGTGGCTGGGGGAAACTTGAGCCGAAGACTGTGTTGCAGAAAAGTGATGCGCTTTTTCCGCGGGTTGATACAAAAAAGAAGCAACAGCATCTGGAGCAGGAATCCCAAAAGAATACAAAGAAGGCAGCAAAGAAAAAGCAGCAGGAGGAAAAAACCGAGGGAGTAATTAGCTTTGACCAGTTTCAGAAGGTTGAATTACGGGTGGCTGAAATTGTGACTGCCGAAGCCGTTAAGAAGTCTGATCGCTTGTTAAAACTCACGGTTAGAGCCCCTGAAGAGCGGGTTATCGTAGCTGGGATCGCGGAATTTTATCAACCGGAGGATCTTCCAGGTATGCAGGTACTGATTGTGGCAAACCTGCAGCCTGTGAAGCTTATGGGTGTGGAATCCCAGGGGATGGTACTTGCGGCAAAGACAGAGGTGGATGGTAAAAATCGCCTGGTGCTTTCCGCGGTAAGTGCACCAGTTCCGCCGGGCTCACGTGTCGCCTGAGGCGTACTCAAAAATAATTATGGAGTTGTACAATGTTTGTTGTGAATAATTTTATGATGGCCATAGCCCAGTTGATTGATTTTCTACTTACGGCTTATATGTGGATCATCATTGGTAGAGCGGTCATATCTTGGGTCAATGCTGATCCTTATAATCCCATTGTTCGTTTTTTGTATGATGTAACTGAGCCTTTGTTGAGTCGCATCAGGCGCGTCATTCCCATGAGTATGGGAGGGATAGATTTTTCTCCCATGATTTTAATTATGGCGATTATGTTTCTTCAGAGTTTTCTGGTGCCTACCCTGAAACAGTTGGCAACAGCAATGGGTTAGAGAGGAATTTACTATGGCTATCACTCCGCAATTAATTAAGGATCAGGAATTTCAGATTAAATTCAGAGGATGCGATCCACTGGAAGTAAGAGATTATCTGGAGACTATTGCTGATGAGTTTTTTGAACTACAGCAGCAGTGTAAAGAGCAGGCGGAAGAGCTTGAAGTTCTGCGGAAGGACAGGGAAGCTTCAAAAGATTATACCGGGTCTCTGGAAACCGATATGGAGTTTACCAGAAAAATTTCTGAAGAGCTCAAAGATGGCTGTGCCCAAAAGGAAGAAAAAGTCAGGGAATTGAGCAGAGAGATTGAAGAGTTACAGCTGCGAATTGCCGATATGGAGCAAGAAAATGCTGAGCGCGACGAAGAGGTGAGTGCGGCCAATGCCAGAATTGATGAGGCTGAGGCGGCCTTAAAAGTTGTTGAGAAAGAAAAGAGCAGTCTGCAGAATAAGCTGGAAATTCTTCAGGAACAAAACAGTGATTTGAAAAAAGAGGAGGTTGACTTTAAGGCAGCACTCGCAACTGCTCAGCAGTTTGCTGAAGACCTCAAGGAAAAAAGTAGAATACAGGCCGCAGAGATGATTGCCGAGGCCAAATCTGAAATTAACAGGATTCGTGATGAAGCTCACGAGGAGTTAGAACGTCTGCCACGCGAAATCGATGCCTTGAAAAAGAAAAAGGGAGAGGTCAAGGAGAACTTGAAATCCACCCTTACAAGTTACCTGGAAACCATTGAAGTGTTTTATCCGGATGACGAGGAGGAAGATCGTGCAGTTACTGAAGGTGAGGGTGGCGATGAAGAGAAGCACGAGGAGAACGAACTTTTTCAGAAAGTTATGATTAATGATGACGGCTCAATTGCTTCTGAAGACCTTGATAAATTAAATGCTGATTCAACCTATTCAGGGAGCAGTATGGACGAAAATGTTCTTGATTCTCTCTTTAGAGAGGGCGATGCTGGTGAAAAGGGTGATGATGCTTTCAGTCTGAATGATATGTTCAATCTGGAAACAGATGTGGATAAAAAGAAATCTTCCTAATGAAGAAAGTTGATGCCTTATCTCTCAAACACCGGGGACGGTTGTCTGCTGCTGAGAGTGTATGTCCAGCCACGAGCATCTCGTAACAGTTTTGCGGGATTACACGACAATGCAATGAGGCTTACCATCACCGCGCCTCCTGTGGATGGTAAGGCCAACGCCGCAGTAATTCAGTTTCTTGCCTCATTTCTCAATGTAAAAAAGAAGGATCTGGAAATTAAACACGGCCTGCAGTCTCGAAATAAAAGTGTTCTGATTAAAGGACTGAGTGCAGAGTATATCAGGTCTAAGGTAGAAGCTGTTTCAGCATGAACAATTGCTCTGGAGGTATGAATGAAAAAGTATGTAATTGGAAACTGGAAAAGCAATAAGACCAGAAAGGCTGCCCAGGAATGGTTTGCCGAATTTGCTGATCTTTATCGCCCGGTGGATGGTTTAGAAGTTATTGTTGCACCTTCTTTTATTTGTCTTTGCAGTTTATCAGAGTATGTTCAGGCTCTTGAGTTGATTAATTTTTCTCTTGCTGCTCAGGATGTTTCTCCTTTCCCCAAAGGTTCCTATACGGGTGCCGTGGCTGCGGATATGATAAGGGGAATGGTTGAGTATGTGATCATCGGCCATTCAGAACGAAGGCGCTATTTTCACGAAACCTCCCAGGACACAGCAAACAAGATGTCAGAGACGGTGGCTGCTGGTCTCAGGCCCATTGTCTGCATTGATCAACCCTATGCCATGTCTCAACTCACCGCTTTCAATGATATCGATTGTGATGAACTGCTTATTGCGTATGGTCCAAAGGAAGCAGCAATGGCAAGAATCCCCGAGCAGCCGAAGCGTGTGGCAGAGGCGGCGCAGTTTATCAGCCAGGTGCAGGTAAATAGGCCCATCGTGTATGGAGGTTCGTTGCTGGTTGAGAATGTGGATGAGTATATTGCGCTTCCGGAGCTTTCAGGGCTCCTTATCGGGCAATCAAGCCTTGATGCGAGATCTTTTGCAGGGATATGCAATAAGGTCGGTGATTTTCTCAAATAATTCGCCATTCTCAGTGATGTCGGATAGCTACTGGCTGCGTGGGCTTTTTAACCTGATTCCGTCACCTTGACTTTACCAGCTTCCCGGCTATTTTTTCTTTTTTTTGGGCAGTAAAGAAGATGCGACAAAGCCTGCGGAATACAGGCCGGCTCCCACAAGGCCGACAATCCCGAGTACTCCAAGAATACCCTGTTTTTTGGCCAGTGAATCTGCGAGGATTAAAATGGAGGAACCCACGATAAGAGCAGAAATAATCATGGAAATTCCCATAACCCGGCTTGAAAGATCAATCTTGTCGGCCAGGTGTTCGATTCGTTTCATCTCAAGATTCAGGGTAAGCCGATTATGTCGCACCTGATCCAGGATTCGCTGCACATCAAGGGGTAAATTCTCTATAAGCTCCCCGTAATTATTCATGCTTTTCTGCATGCGATCTCGAAGTGCAGTGAACCCGTATCGTTTTGTCACGACCTCTTTGATTTGAGGCTCAACGTGTGCCAGCACATTAAAAGAAGGGTCAAAGTGTTCCGCCACGCCTTCAATAGTTGTGAGTGCTTTGGTGAGCATCAGCAGGTCGCTGGGACAGCTGATATGATAGCGTTGCAGCATGGCGAAAAAATCGGAAAGCAATTTTGTGATATCAAGTTGCTTCAGGTCTGCGTTCTCAAAGGCAGCAACCATGATCTGTGCGTCTGACCTGAAATCCCTCTTGTCGGTGACGGCAGGATCCACATCGCTGAGTTCAACCACCACCCTGCAGAGCTTGTCAATGTTTCCCTGGATGATAGCTGCCACCAGATCAATGAGCTGTTCAGCAGTTTTTTTGTCCAGCTGTCCAGTCATTCCGCAATCGATAAAACAGAGGTGCTGGCCGGGAAGCAGAAAGATATTGCCAGGATGCGGATCAGCATGAAAAAAACCGTAACGGAGACACTGTTTGAAAACTGCATCTGTTCCATTGGCCACGATTTTTCTTCTTTCTTCAGGGCGGAGGCTTTTTGGATCAACCGATGATAAAGGGCGTCCTTTGATTTCCTCAAGAGTCAGTACATTACGGGTGGATGCCTCACGATAAACCTTGGGAAAACTGATGTTGGGATCATCTTCAAAGTAGCGACGCAATTTGTCCGTTGCCTGTGCCTCTTGAAGGAAGTTCATTTCTTTTATCATTTCACGGGAGAACTCTGTTGCAACGGCAACAGGGCTATAACCAAGATTGGAAAAATAGTCCTCAACAAACTGGGCCAGCCATTCGAGCAAGGCCATGTCTTCCTCGACAATTTTTCTGTTTCCGGGACGTAGAACTTTGAGGACAACGGCCGTACCGTTTACAAGTGTAGCTCGGTGTACCTGGGCCATGGATGCAGCTGCAAGAGGGGTTTCTTCAATGGCAGAGAAAAGCTGGTGGAGGCGTCCTGGAAACTCTTGAACTAAAACTTCCTCTATTTCACTGAATGGGACCTGACTGCAGTTATCTTGAAGGAGCTTGAATTCCTGGGCCCATTCGGGTGGAATGAGATCTGGACGGGTAGCCAGTATCTGGCCAAGTTTAATATATGTTGGACCCAGTTCCTCAAGTATCAGACGCATCCGAACGGGTCTTGAAATTGAAGCATCCACCTGGTTACCGTCAGGAATGTCGGTATTTTTTTTGCCACTGCTGAAAGAGTCCAGGCCAAGGTCGGTAATAATCTCCTTAAACCCAAACTTCGTAAGCACCTTTATGATGGTGGTAAGCCGCTTAGTGCTTCGAATTGTCCTCTGGATATGAGTCACTCTCATTGTTTTATTTAAGGAGATGTGAAAATATTGAGGATGCCGCTATCTTGTTCGTAACTCTCGTGGAGTGCTACCATCCATTTCTGAAGTTGCTCTTCAGTGATCGTAATTGCACACTGTTGCCACAATTTCTCACAGTCGGGGAGAAGATTCTGAATCTGAGGAAGCAGGGGGGATGTTTTTGCCATGTCCTGAGAGGAGGGCGCAAGGTAGCTGAGAACGTCACTCAACTGAACAATGGCAGCATACAGTGGAAAATCAGAGCATGAGAGTGGATGGTGATGAAAGCCGACGGCACAGAGGAGACTGGTGGGAAACAGCCAGCGAGTGAGAAGGTGGGTTCCTACTTCTTCGTGGTCGATTCCAATACGTTCAAGTTCGAGTTGCTTGCAGCTGATTGGGGGAGTTGCCGATAGCTCGAGTACCTGCTGGTAGTCGTCAGGTTTTGCGACAAAAAGGGCAAGTTTCCCAATGTCATGGATGAGGCCTGCTATGAAGAGTTCACTGGGGGAGCACTTAAGGTCGGTTGCTAGAATTTTCGCGGCAAGTCCACAGGTAAAAGAGTGCACCCAGAAGGCATCTATCGTATCCTTGTTCGTTATACTGATCTTCTGGAATGAGTTGAAGACAGCTTTTCCCAAAACGATGTTATGTACCTCATTGAAGCCAAGGACCGATACTGCCTTATCCATGGTTGCAACTTCTCTGGGTATTCCAAAAAAAGCAGAATTAGCCAGTTTGAGTATGGTTGCACACATGGCCTGATCCGGCAGTATCGCATTGACAAGGTCATCCACGGAGCTCTCTGGATCCGCGGTAACTGCCAAAACCTTTGATACTGTTGCGGGTAGGGAAGGAAGAGAGTCAACCTGTCTGAATATTTTTGAGTGTTGCCGATCTCGCATATGTTGATCCTGAAAAGTAATTTTTAGTCCTTCGGAGGAATAGTCGAAAAAAACTGTTCGATCAACATCCTTATAGAATAGTTATTCCAGGGGGGGCTTCCCAGGCGTATGTTTTGCGTCTGTTCTGGCCATGCTGATAAACTGGTCAGATGATGAACTCCTCTGGCAATTCAGCAACCAGCCACTAAAGGCTAGTGTTTCCTTTGAGGTTGTGCAGACTATGAGGATTCTATCCATAGAAGAGCTGCCCCTAGAAAATGATATTAGAAAAGATAAAAGCATTTATAACAGTATATGATTTGGTTGGGCAAAAAACAAATAGAAATCAGAGGGAAAAGTATAAATACCAATCCAACCAGCATGGAAAGGGTTGAGTTGCTATGTATGATTGAAGAAAGTTGAATAAAGGCTGTGGGTGTCTACATCGCACCTAAGCGTTTGATTCGTTCCTGCATTGGTGGGTGGGTAGAAAAAAGATTTGCGAGCTGTCCCCCAGACAGAGGATTGACAATATACATCTGTGCCGTAGCAGGATTAACATTCATGGGACGTCGTCTGTTGAAAATTTCAAGCTGCTGCAGGGCAGAGGCCAGTGAACGTGGATGGCCGCATATGGCTGCTCCAGTGGCATCGGCCTGGTACTCGCGACTTCTGGATATGGCCATTTGAATAAGGGATGCGCCAAGTGGCGCCAGAATCATCATGGCTATAGCGCCAAGAATTCCACCACCACCACCGCCGTCGTTGTCATCCGATCTGCCACCACCGAAAAGCATGCCCCATTGGGCCATGGATGCCATGGTGCTGATGGCCCCAGCCATGGTTGCGGCAATGGTGCTGATTAGGATATCGCGGTTTTTAATGTGTGCAAGTTCATGAGCTAACACCCCTTCGAGCTCATCATGCTTGAGAATATTCATTAGACCGGTGGTTACAGCCACAGCCGCATGATCGGGGTTTCTTCCAGTTGCAAAAGCATTGGGCGTGTCCTGATGCATGATAAAGACGCGTGGCATCGGCAGTTCCGCCTTCCTGGAAAGGCTTGAAATGATACTATGAAGTTGCGGAGCTTCCACGGCTGTTACCTCTTGGGCACCACTCATTTTCAGAACGGCCTTGTCACTGAACCAGTAAGCAAAAAAGTTCATTGCAAATGCAAGCAGCAGCGCGAAGATCATTCCGCTGTTGCCGCCCAGTACCTGACCTGCCACCATAAAAACTGCTGTGAGGGCTGCCATGAGCATGCCCGTTTTTATCATACTTGTCATTGTTGCCTCCGAGGGGCAGTAACGATTCAGTGCATTTTGCTTTTTGTTGAGGCCATACAATAATTATGGGGTGTCTTCTGTCAAGATGTCTACAGTTCTTTGAGGTTTAATTCCGGTTGTTGCTTATAGGCTTGGTTGATAAGGGACTTGAGCTCCGATTTGATGGCTGATTGGGAGGGAATTTCCTTCAGGATCGGCAGGAACTTCTCGACTGGCTGGGGAGGCTGCAGGCGCATTTTCTGTTCCATGCTGATTGCGCTATTACCATCAATCCCTCCTGACATTGTACCGGATGTTCCACTGTCTCCGTCGAGATTACGAAGAAAAAGCATAATGCCGCTGATATCGTTTTTCTGGTAAAAGAGTTTTATCTCTTCTTCGATAACGTTGTGATCTTCTGCAAGCATGGCTATGCGATTGCGGTAGTCATGTACATGGTCGCGCAAGGATTCGTAGACATCGAAAAACATGTTTGAAAATTGTGATTTACGGAAGAATCCGCGGACTTCCTGATCCTCGAAGAGTCGTTTGCGAATTGTGCGTGAGGTCGTCACATAGGAGTCGAAAAAGAGAACATCACCAAGATTTGTGAGCTTATAAAATTGTTCAATGAGTGCGTCTTCCTGAAGGAGTGCATATATGCGGAGCAGGTCAAAGCCAATTTTCGTTTCAAGGAGAAGAGCAGAGCTGATGATATCTTTCTGGTAATCATCGGAGTCTTTTTCGATGATTTTGCGAAAACCGAAATAGCGCTCGGCAATATCTTTCTTGACTTCAAAGGCCAGCGTTTGGGCGAAATCTTCCATCGTATACCTCGCTAATAATCATAAGTCCATGTATCTGCTTGACAGTGGCTTACACTCAGATGATTATAGCGTGTCTCGGTATTGCATGCATTATTATTTATAGGAAAAATAAATGGGATATACAGATTTCGACGATGGTTTGCCTGCTAAAATTAAAGAACAGGCGGATATTGTACAGGTAATAGGGGAGTGTGTGGAGCTGAAGCGGGCAGGTGTCCGTTTTCTCGGCTGCTGTCCGTTTCATAACGAGAAGACAGCCTCATTTTCCGTACACCCCGGGCAGCAGTTTTTTCATTGTTTTGGTTGTGGCGCGTCTGGAGATATATTTGATTTCCAGATGAAGTATCACAATCTTGATTTTCCATCTGCAATGAAAGAACTGGCCAGGCGTTATAATGTTGAAATTCCAGAACGCCCCCGATCAGCCCAGGAGCGTGAGAAAAGTCGTAAACGACAACTCCTGTATGAGGTGAACGAAAAGGTTGTCACAATCTTCCGCCGTACTCTGTTGGCTTCTGACATGGCTAAGAGTGCGAGAGCATACCTGGAAGAACGTAAAATACCTCCTGCTGTGCAGGAGCGTTTTGGACTTGGATATGCCCCGTCTCCCGACAGTGCGGGATGGAATTTTCTCGGCGCACAACTGGCGGCAGAAGAGAAGCTGGTTGCAGTTGAGGCAGGGCTTCTGGTGGAGAAGGAGAGCGGCGGGACCTATGATCGGTTTCGGGATAGGGTGCTTTTTCCAATTTATGATCGGCGGGGACGGGTAGTTGGTTTTGGTGGTCGTATCATTGGCGAGGGGCAGCCGAAATATATGAACTCTCCTGAAAGTCTGGTCTTCAATAAATCAGCGTCTCTACTTGGTCTGTACCAGCAGGGGGATGAGATCAGACGACGCCGAAAAGCAATTGTGGTGGAAGGAAATTTTGATCTGGTCTCTCTCGTGGTGCATGGCTGTCCTAATGTGGTTGCACCATTAGGGACAGCCCTGACAGCTCAGCAACTCAGGATGTTGAAAGGTTTTTCGGAAGAATGTGTGCTGCTTTTTGATGGTGACACAGCGGGTGTGAAGGCAGCCATGCGTTCGGTGCCTCTGTTTTTAAGTGAGCAGATAGCTGGAAAAGTGGCTCTTCTACCCACGGGCCATGATCCAGATACCTTTGTTCGTGAAGAAGGACTGGCTGCGCTCAATACCTTGCTTGACAAGGCCATGCCTCTTCCTGAATTTGTTCTGCAGCAGTTGGTGGCTGAATATGGTCTGACTTCCTATGATGGGAAGATCCGAATCATAAAAGAATTACAGCCCCTGATAAAGGCGACAACCTCCCCCTTGCAGCGTTCGCTTATGTTGTCCCATTTTAGCGAAGCAATAGGTATCAGTCCGGATGAACTCGGTGCATCCATGCCTGGAAGGGAGGCCACCGTGCGGCCTCCGGTGAAGGAACCACCGCAGGAGCGTTCACGAGAAAGACTGGTTCCCCTGTCTGCATCACAAAAACGTTTGGTTACTCATATGGTGCTTTATCCGGAAGCGGTACATGAGTTAGAAAAGGCAGGGGTAAGGGAGTGTCTCGGCGGGACCGTGGGGGAGGTTCTGTTGCTTCAGTTGCTTGCCCTGCTTGAGCAGCCTGGAGGTGTGGAGCCGGAAGAATTGTTGGCGAAACTGCCTCAAGGGGGGGAGCGGGTAATGGTTTCCGAGATTCTTTTGAGTTCCTCTCCTGGCAGTAGCGACTTAGGGTGCCGTGGAACAGATGAAGAATTGAAAGAACTTCTAACCTGGCTCGAAAGGGAGCAGTTGCTGCGGGAGTCCGGAGAGCTGGTAAAACTGATCAGCAAATGCGCATTGCAGAATGATCAGGAAGAGGAATTAAATAGGTTGGTATTGAAGAAGATGAGTGTGGACAATCGACTTCAGGAGCTTCGACAAACAAATGTACTTCAGGACGGGTGATTTAAGGGGGCCTGGTTTTCTTTTGCACTGAATTCCTGGAAGTTGAGTAAGTATACTAGAGTACGGGTTTTTTTCTTCTACCGCAGGCCAGGTGGGGAAACAGAGTGGTGTTGTCGTAATTGCTTGTAGTTGTTCGTTTATTTTCTTTTTGTTGTTTCTGTTGATCAAGTGTTGTGTTGCTAATTATCCTTTTTTTTTAATTATTTAAGCTGAAATGATTGAATATCATTTTAAATTACGATATTGTACAGGCGAAGAGAGGAGTGTTACGTTGCGGTATTGTTGTGTGACCGTCTTCTGCTTTTATGCAGAAACAGGTTGAAAGACCGGAGGGGGATGAATGGTTGATGATGACCAGGCGAAGGATGAAGTAACGGGGCGAGTTGATGAAGGTATACTGGACCTGACGGGTATTTTTGAGTCAGGAGAGAAGATCTGCTCTGTTGGTCTTCCTGATGGGATAGATGAGGATCGTCGTAATCCCAGAATAGGAGACAGGCGGAAGGGCTTTTTTAGCGACCGAAGAAGCAAACAGCGGCGTCTTGCCAGGATTTCTAAGCGTAACAATGATCATGCTGTCGATCCAATGTCTATTTATCTTCGTGAAATGGGCACATTGACATTGCTCAGCCATGATGAAGAGCTTGAACTTGCCCGAATGATGGAAGAGGGGTTGCTCCGCGTTCAGGGCGCTGTACTTTCCACTCCTCTTGCAATCTCGGCACTGGAGGAAATTGCTGAAGAGTTGCGTAAGGACACAATTAAGATTTTTAATATTGTGCGTGGTATCCAGGATACTCAGACTGCTCTTGTTCGCAAAGAAAAAAAACGGTTTCTCACCAGAGTGGATAAAGCTCTTGAGCTTGAGGAAAAGCGAAAAAAGTTACAGCAGGATCTTATCGTTTGTGCAGAGGATATAGAAAAAACAGAAGTGATCAGCAAAGAAATGCTGGCTATTTCTACAGACATTGCCGCTCTGTTCAGCGATCGGATTTTATGTACCCGTTGCATTAATGGTGTTGCCTCTAATTTGAAAGACTTGTCTCAACGTTTCAGGCGGATACGTGTTGAGGTTGTAAAAGCTCAAAAACTTGCCGCCGCAGACAGTGGGGCACCTGAAATGACTCCTGCTGAACTTGAGTTTCATATCGGTATGCAGATGAAGGAAGGGCTGGGTTTTGGTTATCGTGCTCTCAATGCTGTTGTCCATGAGATTGAGGCGGGGCGGGATATTTATAAACATGCCAAAGAGTCACTTGTTAGGGCCAATCTCCGTCTGGTGATCTCCATTTCTAAGAAATTTGTCAACCGCGGTCTTCAGTTTCCCGATCTTATTCAGGAGGGGAATATCGGTTTGATGAAGGCGGTGGACAAATTTGACTATCATCGTGGGTATAAATTCAGTACCTATGCAACATGGTGGATTCGACAGTCGATTACCCGTGGTATTGCAGACCAGGGACGGACGATTCGTCTTCCCGTGCATATGATTGAGACGATTAATCGTCTGCTCAGAGTGTCAAAAGATTTTATCCGTGAAGAAAATCGTGAGCCTACTCCGGAAGAGATGGCTGAACAGCTTGGAACTGATGTCACCAAGGTAAAGGCTGCTCTGAAAACTGCGAAAGATGCCATCTCCCTCGATACCCCTGTTGGTGATGATGAGGAAACATTCCTTGGCGATTTTATCGAGGATTGTACAACACTTGGTCCTCATGATGCATCCATGGTTGAAAGTTTGAAAGAGTGTCTCTGCAAGGTGATGTCTTCACTTTCGCCCCGTGAGGCAAAGGTTGTGCGGATGCGTTATGGAATTGATGTTGGCTGTGACCATACTCTGGAGGAGGTTGGGAAATGTTTTGCTGTGACGAGGGAACGTATCCGCCAGATTGAGGCGCAGGCGATTAAGAAGTTGAAACATCCCTCCCGTGTTGATGAGTTACGAGTATTTATGACTGACTGATTTACTTGGGCTTGTGTGATTATCTTCCCGGACTTTGTCCGGGATTTTTGTTTGGTGTGTAGAGAGATATATGTCGCAACCTTCAGTAATTGACTGGATGGCGCTAAGCTTTGTTCCTGGTCTCGGAAGCAAAGGCCTTGTGCAGTTGCTCTCCCACTTCGGTAGTCCGCGGGAAGTATTTCTGGCAGGTAAGAAGGGAGTGAGTGACAGTGGAGTCCGAAAAAATGTTGCTGCCGGTTTTGCAGATTCCGCGTCTCTCTATCGGAAAGCAGAAACTCTCCTGAAACGTCTGCAGAGTGGTGGTGCAGATGCTGTTTGTTTTGATGATCCCCGTTACCCCCAGCTCTTAAAGGAGATTGCAGATTCGCCCCCGGTGCTCTACGTGCAAGGGCGTATTGCACTACTGAGTTCTTTGTGCATTGGAATGGTTGGTTCTCGTGCGGCGACGGGCTATGGCAAGCGGAGCAGCTTTTCGCTGGCACGGGCTCTGGCGTCATCGGGAGTAACAGTGGTTTCCGGCTTAGCTGCAGGTATTGACAGTGAGGCGCATCGTGGTGCTCTGTCGGTACGAGGGGCAACGATCGGTGTTCTTGGCTGCGGTCTTGATGTCGTCTACCCACGGCAAAATGGTGCCCTGTATGATCAGATTCGCAGAGACGGACTTCTTGTCAGTGAATATCCATTGGGAACGCGACCGGATGGTTTTCGATTTCCAGCTAGAAACCGGATTATTGCCGGATTGAGCAAGGGAGTTCTGGTTGTGGAGGCGGCAAAAAAATCGGGATCTTTAATCACGGCGGAAATGGCTCTTGATGAAGGTCGGGAAGTTTTTGCAGTACCGGGCCAGATTGATTCTTTTAAGAGCACGGGTACTCACTGGCTGTTGCAGCAGGGCGCAAATCTTGTACAATCGGTGGACGATATTCTGGCCGGACTTGGTTGTGATTTGAATGGAACTGGGAGCAATGAACAGACTCTGGGGGATTCCTCTTGTGATAATATTGGTCCAGAGGCACGTGAGTTACTGAAAAAGATCGATGTGTATGCCATACCAAGGAATGAACTGATAGCGGTCTCAGGACTTGGGTCTGCCAAAGTAACAGAGTTGTTGCTTCTCCTTGAGCTGGAAGGATTGATAGAGATGTTGCCGGGGGATGAAGTAAGGTGTGTTGTGTGACACGGGAAAGTGATGAACGATGCAGAGTTCTGTTGTTGGGGGAAACGGATAAATATGTTATGTGCTGAGTATGAATCCAGCTGTAGCAATATATTTTAACAGAAATAAATAGAGGAAGACCATGCTTGATATTCAATTTGCGCCATCCATCTTATCTGCAGATTTTACCCGTCTAGGGGAGGAAATAGCAGCTGTTGACCAGGCAGGTGCCGAAATTATTCATATTGATGTTATGGATGGTCATTTTGTGCCTAACATAACTATTGGTCCACTTGTGGTGAAAGCGGCAAGGAAGGCAACAGGTAAAATCCTTGATGTGCATTTGATGATTCGTGATGCAGATGCCTATATTGATGACTTTGCTGCGGCAGGAGCTGATTGGATTACAGTTCATGTGGAAGCCTGTACCCATCTCCATCGAACTGTCGCTCGAATCAGGGAGCTTGGGAAAAAAGCGGGAGCCGTGCTCAACCCTGCAACCACATTGTCAACACTCGATTATATCCTTGAGGACTTGGATCTGGTGATGCTTATGAGTGTGAATCCAGGATTTGGCGGGCAGTCTTTTATTGAATCAACCCTTCGCAAAACAGATACCTTGAAAAAACGTATTGATGTTTTGGGCCTTGATGTCGGTATCGAGATAGATGGTGGCATAAGTCCTCGCACTATAGAGCGGGTGGCCGAGTCAGGAGCTAATATTTTTGTTGCCGGTTCTGCAATTTATGGCTGTGATGATTATGCGTCGGTTATCGATGAGATGCGTAAACTTGCAGAAGCTGGAAGAGCAAAGCGCGGCTGAGAGGGGACACATATGGCGAAAAGGCGAAAATCCATATATGAATGCCAGGCATTTTTGAATCTGAAAGAACTTGCTGAAAACCCATTTGACATGACGGTGGAGGGCGCCTTAGATTCCGAACGCCTGGAGACTTTTGTGTGTAAGGGGATTGAGTTTGATCTTCTTTATGGCTGCCAGAGGGTAACCACGGATGTTCTGGATTGCCTGCAGTCTCTTGCCGATGAATGTGGACTTGTCGGACAGTATGAGGAGATGCGGGCAGGGGCTGTTATGAACCGGATCGAACGATATCCATCGGAAGAGCGTCAGGTCCTTCACACCGCCTGCCGCGATGTTTTCTCCAAAACTGCTGCCAATGATGCCGCGGTTATTCAGGTAAAAAGAGAACTTGCAAAGTTACAGGAATTTCTGGCAGAAATTGATAACGGCAAAATCAGAAATACTGCAGGAGAAACATTTACCAGTTTGATTCATGTGGGGATTGGTGGTTCTGATTTGGGCCCGCGATCAATCTATGAGGCCTTGAAGGCATATGGCCGAAAGGATCGAAAGGTGTATTTTGTCTCCAATGTTGACCCTGATGATTCCGCTGCAGTTCTTGACCGTGTTGATCTCTCAAAAACACTTGTTCTGGTGGTTTCAAAAAGTGGTTCGACTCTTGAAACCTTGTCGAATGAGAGTCTGGTGCGTAACGCCCTGAAAGAAGCAGGACTCGATCCGGCACGTCATTGCTTGGCGGTCACCGGAGAGTCAAGTCCCATGGATAATCACGAGCGCTATCTTCGGTCTTTTTATATGTTTGATTATATAGGTGGACGATTCAGTTCCACCTCAATGGTTGGCGCGGTAACGCTCGGTTTTGCACTCGGCTATAATCAGGTCTTGGAGTTTCTTAAGGGGGCCTGGTTGATGGATGAGGCAGCAGCAGAGAGAAATATCCGCGGCAATATACCCCTGTTACTGGCCATGCTCGGGGTCTGGAATCACAACTTTCTTGCCATGGATACTGTGGCGATCCTACCATACAGCCAGGGCCTGCATCGTTTTCCTGCACATCTGCAACAGTGCGACATGGAGTCCAATGGGAAATCTGTTCAGCGTAACGGAGAGCCCGTGCGATACAAAAGCGGTCCCATTGTATGGGGAGAGCCAGGAACCAATGGCCAGCACGCCTTTTATCAGTTGCTTCATCAGGGGACCGAGAAGGTTGCCGTTGAGTTCATCGGCTTCAGGAAAAGTCAACGAAACAGAGATATGTGTATCCAGGGAAGTAATTCGCAGCAGAAACTCCTGGCCAATCTTCTGGCCCAGTCTCTTGCTCTGGCAGTCGGAAGGGAAGATGAAAATCCCAATAAAAACTTTGCGGGAAATCGTTCAAACGTGATACTCATGGGGGAGAGGCTGACTCCAAAAAGTATGGGAGCACTCCTTGCCCTCTATGAGGCGAAGATTGTTTTTCAAGGGTTCTGCTGGAACGTGAACTCCTTTGACCAGGAGGGGGTTCAACTCGGTAAGGTCCTTGCCGATGAAATACTTGGAGCCATGGCTGAAAAAAGAAATGGAAAAACCCTTGCAGAGGCCCTTCTGGCAGTGGCAGGAATAAGCTGACAGGGTGCTATTAGTAAAAACTGAATATTCATTCAGTTTTCCATCGCGGCAGTTCCGTTTTTTGTTGACAAAGGAGACGTTCAGAGATATTCTCCCACGCTGAATGACTATTCAATAGTGTATGTTTCATAGTCTGCTGTTTCTATCATTAGCGTTGGAAAAAAAAAAGGTAGCAGAGGGAAGTGGTTTTGTTCTCAGGCTGTCAGTTTTTGAAGCAACGCTTTTGATGTGTATATTCTGGTAAAGGTTGAAGTATAACAGTAATTTTAAGGAGGAAAATTCATGGCAAAGCATGATACACCCCTGTTGGACGAGCTTGAAAAAGGCCCGTGGCCGAGCTTCGTTACCGACATTAAGCGCCAGGCAGAGAAGAACCCAGATTGTTGGGATATTCTCGGTCAGGTTGAACTGTCTTATAAGGATAAAATCACCCATTGGAAACACGGCGGAATCGTTGGTGTATTCGGATATGGTGGTGGTATCGTTGGTCGTTATTCTGACGTTCCTGCACAGTTTCCAGGTGTTGAGCACTTTCATACCGTTCGTGTGAATCAGCCAGCATCCAAGTACTACTCCACTGAGAACCTTCGTGCTCTTATGGCGCTCTGGGACAAGCATGGATCCGGTATGACCAATATGCACGGTTCCACTGGTGATATCATCCTTCTTGGTTGTCGTACTGAAGCTCTTGAACCCTTCTTCTATGACCTGACCCACGAAATGGGACAGGATCTTGGTGGATCCGGATCTAACCTTCGTACTCCTGCCAACTGTCTTGGACAGTCTCGCTGTGAATGGGCTTGCTACGATACAGAGGAAGCGTGTCATCATCTGACAATGCATTATCAGGATGAGATTCATCGTCCTGCCTTCCCTTATAAGTTCAAATTCAAATTCTCCGGCTGTGCCAACGATTGTGTTGCTGCTCTTGCCCGTTCTGATTTTGCTGTTATAGGAACCTGGAGAGACAATATCCGCATCGATCAGGCTGCAGTAAAAGAGTATATTGCCGGTAATATCGCTTCCAATGGTGGTGCTCATTCTGGTAAAGACTGGGGTGCGTTTGATATCCAGAAAGAAGTTATTAATCTCTGTCCCACCGAATGTATGTGGATGGAAGGCGATGAATTGAAAATCGATGATTCAGAGTGTACCCGTTGTATGCATTGTATCAACGTAATGCCTCGTGCACTGCGTCCTGGTGCAGAGCAAGGTGCCTCCATCTGTATGGGTGCCAAGGCTCCTATCCTTGATGGCGCTCAGTTTGCTACTCTGATTATTCCTTTTATTAAAGTTTCTGCTGACAACGAGTTCGAGAACGTTATCGAGATTATCGAAAATGTCTGGGACTGGTGGATGGAAGTTGGTAAAAACCGTGAGCGTGTTGGTGAAACCATGCAGCGCGTTGGACTGCCTACCTTTATTAAGGTAATGGGTCTTGATCCGATTCCACAGCATGTTAAAGAGCCCCGTTCTAACCCATATGTTTTCTGGGATGAAGAGGAAGTTGAGGGTGGTTTTGAGCGCGACGTTGATGAGTTCCGTGCACGTCACGCGGCGTAAATAAAATAAATCGAGCTGTTCTTTGGCTCGGGTACCTATTCTAGGAGGGTATAAATATGGGTTACGATCCCGCAAATCCCATGGCGGACAGGATTACAGACATTGGTCCCCCACATTATTCAAAGTTTCATCCCCCAGTTGTTGCTAAAAACAAGGGGAAATGGCTCTGGCATGAGATCACCCAGCCGGGTGTTCTCGTTCATAAAGCTGAGTCAGGAGATGAGTGTTGGACCGTGCGTGTTGGTGCTGCCCGTCTTATTTCAACAGAACTGATTTATGAGATGTGTGATATCGCAGATGCACATTGTGACGGTTTCCTTCGCTTCACCACCAGAAATAACGTTGAGTTCATGGTTGATGACAAAGCAAAGGTTCAGCCTCTTCTTGACGATCTTGCTTCACGTGGTAATAAGTTCCCAGTAGGTGGAACCGGAGCCGGTGTAACCAATATCGTTCATACTCAGGGTTGGGTACATTGTCACACTCCTGCAACTGACGCTTCCGGTGTTGTTAAAGCGGTAATGGATGAGCTGTTTGATTACTTCACTTCCATGAAACTTCCTGCACAGGTTCGTATTGCGCTTGCCTGTTGTCTGAACATGTGTGGAGCTGTACATGCTTCCGATATCGCCATTCTTGGTGTACATCGTAAGCCACCCATGATCGATCACAGTCGTATCACCGGTGTGTGTGAGCTTCCACTTGCTATCTCCGCGTGTCCTCTCGGAGCCGTTAAACCTGCCAAAGCAACGGTAGATGGTAAAGAGATCAAAACTGTTAAGGTTAACAACGAACGTTGTATGTTCTGTGGTAACTGTTACACCATGTGTCCTGCAATGCCTCTTGCTGATCCTGATGGTGACGGCATTGCAATCCTTGTTGGTGGAAAAGTTTCCAATGCCAGGTCGGCCCCTAAATTCTCCAAACTGGTTATTCCATTCCTGCCAAACACTCCGCCACGCTGGCCGGAGACCGTTGCTGCAGTGAAGAATATCCTGGAGACTTATGCGGGAGACGCAAAAAAATACGAGCGTATCGGTGAGTGGGCCGAGCGTATCGGTTGGGAGAAGTTCTTTGAAAAATGCAACATCCCATTCACTATCAAGTCTGTCGATGATTATCGTCTGGCTTATGATACCTGGCGTACAACTACTCAGTTTAAGTACACCAACGCTATCAAGTAATTGACCTTATAGCTGCAGTCGGAAACTTCTGTCTCCGACTGCACTTTTTGGTCGCTTGCCTGAAACACTTTTATAGGAGTATGTGTTATGGGAATGAGTGACGAAGAAATCAAAGCAGCTATGATTGAAAAGGCTATTAAAGCCCCTAAACCACAGTTGTATGTTAAAGATTTTTATAAGTGTGATCCTGAAGCAAAACCACGTGTAATCAAGAATTTGGCAAATCAGTTGGTTAAAGAGGGAGAACTGATGTTCTGGTCCTCCGGTTCCACCACCATGTATGCCCGTCCTGATCGTATCAAAAATGAAGAGGGAGATGAGGGTGTAAACTAAACCTTTGTTTTTCACCGTTTTTTTTGAGGAAAGGTACATAACTCTCTTGAGTTATGTACCTTTTTTTATTTATGGATAATCTGCTTCGTGTTTCAAGTACTCTTTCCACAAATGATGATGCTTATCAGCTGGCTCAGGATGGGGCTGAACATGGTTTCGGCGTTCTTGCTGAAACACAGCTGGGCGGGAAAGGACGATTGGGAAAAACATGGGCCTCTCCAGCGCGGAGTGGTCTGTATTGTTCAATAATCCTTCGACCACAATTAGCTTTTTCAGAATTCCCTAAACTTACACTGACAGCAGGCCTGGCGCTTTGCTCAGCCGTTGAGGTATTGCTCCCAGATGTTGCTTTTGGGCTGAAATGGCCCAATGATTTGTTCAGTGGAGGACAAAAATGTGGAGGAATTCTGGTCGAATCTTCTTCAAACGTTACAAATGACGATCCTTTTGTGGTTGTTGGCATAGGGTTGAATGTCAATACAACGCCAGATATGTTTCCGTATGAAATTAAACAAAAAGCAACCTCTCTGCATATATTATCCGGCCAGGTTTTTAATCTAGCTCATCTTTATAACTCCATCCACGATGAACTGCTTACTCGCGTCAATATTCACGAGAAACAAGGGTTTGAAATTATTTTGGGAGAATGGCGTCGAAGGGACATCCTTTTTGGAAAGGAGATGCAATGGGTAACGCGTGAAAAAAAAATCATTACAGCATGTGGTATGGGGCCAAATGAAAATGGAGAACTGCTGGCAAAAGACAGGAATGGGAGGATTTATGAAATTCTATCCGGGGACGTCAAATTGGCTGAATAAGGAAAGCAACGTAAGGCAACAAACTGAAAGAAAGGCAACCATGGAAGAAGTAGTATCCTCCATGGTTGGGTACTTTAGGCGTACTGGCTGTTTACTACGGTATTAGTATCTGTAGTACTCAGGTTTGTATGGACCTTCAACGGGCACACCGATATAATCAGCCTGTTCTTTGCTCATTGTAGTGAGGTGGACACCAATCTTTTCAAGATGGAGTCTAGCGACTTTCTCATCTAGATATTTTGGCAGAAAATACACTTTATTTTCATACTTTTCAGAATGGTTCCATAGCTCGATCTGAGCAAGTACCTGGTTAGTAAAAGAGTTACTCATAACGAAACTTGGGTGACCGGTGGCACATCCAAGGTTGACCAATCGGCCTTCAGCAAGAACAATAATTTTCTTTCCATCGGGGAAAATCACATGATCAACCTGCGGCTTGATGTTTTCCCAGGGAAGATCTCTAATACCAGCAATATCAATTTCAGAGTCAAAATGACCGATATTACAAACTATGGCCTCATTTGGCATCCGCTCCATATGAGCACGCGTAATCACATTAAGGTTTCCGGTACAGGTAACATATATATCACCAACTGAGGAAATCTCGTCCATCGTGACAACCTGATAGCCCTCCATGGCAGCCTGCAGGGCACAGATTGGGTCAACTTCAGTAACATATACGGTTGCTCCCATCCCACGAAGGGCCTGGGCGCAGCCCTTACCAACATCTCCGTATCCTACGACAACTGCTTTTTTACCTGCTATCATCACATCGGTAGCACGTTTGATTCCATCAAGCAGTGATTCGCGGCAACCGTATAAATTGTCAAATTTAGATTTTGTAACGGAATCATTGACATTAAAGGATGGACACATAAGTTTCCCGTCCCTTGCCATTTCATTGAGTCGATGAACTCCGGTGGTGGTTTCCTCAGAAATACCTTTCACGTTTTTCATATCATCTTTGTACTTATCGTGCATGATAAGGGTGAGGTCGCCGCCATCGTCAAGAATCATGTTTGGACGCCAGCCATCGGGGCCGAAAATGGTTTGATCAATACACCACCAGAACTCTTCTTCACTTTCTCCCTTCCAGGCAAAAGTAGGAATACCTGCGTCAGCCATGGCAGCAGCAGCATGATCTTGAGTTGAAAAAATATTGCATGAGGACCAGCGAATCTCAGCCCCAAGGTCGATAAGTGTTTCCATCAGTACGGCTGTTTGAATGGTCATATGGAGACATCCAGCAATCCTGGCACCTTTTAAAGGCTGGGCGTCGTGGTATTCGGATCGCAAAGCCATTAATCCAGGCATTTCAATTTCAGCTATTTTTATTTCTTCACGTCCCCATTTGGCCAGGGACATATCAGCTACTTTATAATCACTCATCAGCTATTGTTTCCTTATTAATTAAGTTTGATAAAAACCAGTGTGAACTAAATGCCAGCATCACTTTTCAGGATTTCCGCCTTATCGGTGCGTTCCCATGTGAAAGTGTCAAGTTCACGGCCAAAGTGGCCATAAGCAGCGGTTGCCTGGTATATGGGACGCAAAAGTTTAAGTTGCTGGACGATTGCTTTAGGTCGGAGGTCGAAGTGACGGCCAATTAAGGCGATTATAGCATCATCATCAATTTTCCCTGTGCCAAAGCTGTTGACGTTGATTGATACAGGTTGTGAAATACCTATGGCATAGGCAATCTGAACTTCGAGTTCAGAGGCTATCCCGGCGGCGACAATATTTTTAGCTACATACCGTCCCATATAGGCAGAAGATCTGTCAACTTTTGAGGGATCTTTTCCTGAAAAAGCACCGCCACCATGGGAGCCTTTACCACCATAAGTATCAACAATGATTTTTCTCCCTGTAAGGCCACAATCACCGACGGGGCCACCAATTACAAAACGTCCCGTTGGGTTAATAAAGTATTTGGTGTTTTCATCTACCATGTCGGGGGGCAGAGTGGGTTTGATAATCAACTCCATTACTCCTTCCTGAAGATCCTTGTGGCTGACGGATTCATCGTGTTGAGTGGAAAGAACAATGGCCTCTATTCGTTTAGGTTTGCTGTTTTCATATTCAATGGTAACCTGGCTTTTTGCATCGGGACGAAGCCAGGAGAGTTTTCCAGCTTTGCGGATATCTGCCTGACATTTAACAAGTCTATGGGCATAGGTAATAGGCATGGGCATGAGAACCCTGGTTTCATCACAGGCGTAACCGAACATCAGTCCCTGATCACCAGCTCCCTGGTCAAGATCCATGCCACTGCCTTCGTTGACACCCATTGCAATGTCGGTAGACTGTTTGTCAATGGAAGTAAGTACGGCGCATGACTGGCCGTCAAAACCCATGTCTGAAGAGTTATACCCGATTGCGCGGATGGTCTGCCTTACAACTTCTGGCATATCTACCCAGGCACTGGTCGTAATTTCACCGGCTATAATGGCCATGCCAGTTGTGACCATTGTTTCACAGGCAACACGACCAGCGGGGTCTAGCTTAAGTATGGCATCAAGAATTGCATCGGATATCTGATCGGCAACTTTATCTGGGTGTCCTTCTGAAACAGATTCAGAGGTAAACATGTGATTGGACATTGAGGTCTCCGCTAAGGTTTACTATTGTAGAGCTGCAAAAAAAATAGATTTGTAACTATTTAGTATTCAATTTAGATGATGTAAATATTAACCGAACACTATGACGCTGATACCCTATGTTGTCAAGGCATAAGGCGGTGTTTGTTTTTAATTTTATGGAAAGTGCGATTGCTGTTTTAGTAACAGTGATTACTTTTGAAAAAGTTTTCTGCTAAAGCAAAGTTTTACAAACAACCCAATTAATTTTTCCAGGAGAATGGATAACAATGTCTATAGAGGAAGCAAGAGAAGTTCTTGCCATTGAAGAGCAGGGTCTTGCTGCTGTCAGAGAAGGTATTGGAGAGGAATTTAATCAGGCCGTGGAACGTATTCTTGAATGTCCAAGCAGGGTTGTCATTACCGGGATAGGAAAATCAGGAATTATCGGTCAGAAAATATCTGCCACCCTTAACTCCACCGGTACACCTTCATTCTTTCTCCATCCGGTTGAAGCTATGCACGGTGATCTGGGAATGGTTGCCGCATCTGATGTTGTGATCGCTATATCCTATTCTGGTGAAACTACAGAGCTTAATGCACTCCTGGTGAGTCTGAAAAAACGAGGTACTTCAATTATTGCAATGACAGGTGGCAGGGAATCTACTCTTGCCAGGGCAAGTGATATTGTACTTGATATTCAGATTCCAATGGAAGCCTGTCCCCTTGGTCTGGCGCCAACGGCAAGTACGACAGCAACTCTTGCTATGGGAGATGCCTTAGCCGTTGTTTTATTGAGACGTAATCGTTTTAAAGCTGAGGATTTTCGTGAGAATCATCCCGGAGGAAGTCTTGGTGAGCGTTTGAAGGTGAGTGTCAGTAAAGTTATGTTGAAAGGAGAGGCTGTTCCGAGTGTATTGTCGGGGGTAACCGTCGCTGAGTCTGTTATTGTGCTGAATCGTGAAAATCTGGGTGCTGTTTTAATTATAGATGAAAAACTAAAAGTCCTTGGTATCATAACAGATGGAGATGTAAGGCGTGCTGTTGCCGAGGGGGTTGATCTTAAAAATGTCAGGGTCGGCAAACTCATGACTGCAAGTCCAATCACCATTAGGGAAAAGATGCAGGCGGTTGATGCTTTGAGTATTATGCAGCAGCATGAGATAACTATCCTGCCGATTGTTGGAGATCAAGGTGAGATGATCGGCATCCTGCATCTTCATGACTTGCTGGGAAAGGGCGAGTTCAGGTTTTTGGTTTAAGGAGAAAATACATGTGTCAGATGAGCGTATTGGTGAAAGGGCCTGAGAAGGAAGAGCTCGTAATGGAAAGTGTCACAAGATTAGAGGTAAGGGATGGTGGCGTCGAGGTGAGTACTTTTTTTGAAGAGCCGAGATTTGTATCTGATGTAGAAGTACAGACCATCGATTTTCTGGGTGGAAAAGTGTTACTGAAACAAACTGCAAAATAATAAGGAGGACTTTGTGGATCAGTTAGAAAAAATACGAGTGTTGCTGCCTCACTGGATTGAGCATAATAAGGGGCACGCTGAAGAGTGCCGTAAATGGGCTGCTCAAGCTGAAGATAAAGATGTGAATTTACATCTGAATGCAGCTCTTACAGCTATGGAAGTTGTGACAAATCATCTGGAGAGAGCACTTGCTGCAGCAGGTGGAGCGAAAACGGATGATCATCATGACCACCATCATCATCACCACAAGCATTAATGGCGGTAACCGGGGGGAGGTCTAAGTGTATTATTCCTCGGTGTAAAAACTCCATGTTTTAGTGGATGGTGAATACAGGTAATCCATCTGCAGACGCAGTGGTCTCCCTCCTGAAGTTTCAGTGCATTGCATTCTGAATAACATTTTGTCATCAATGTTTCTAAGGTATTCAACAGCAGGAGCACTGAGAGCAGACCGGGTTGCCGCTGGATAGTGTTTTAGGAATAATTTCTCGTAGTTGTCTGTCAGGTAGCTGATTTGTTCAATGAGAAGTACTTGTTTTTCTGCTTCTTCTATCTGGTTTGCAATTTCCTTGAGGATGGTTGTGAATTCTGCCTGGTCTGTAAACTGACTCCTGGTGATGGCTTTTTGTATGGCTTCAAGTTTACCAATGGCCAATGCAAAATCATCAGACTTAAGGTGTTTTGCCACATCCTGTTTGTTTTTTATTATTTCCGCATGAAGCATGATTCTGGAAAGTTTGATGCGGCTTTCTTCGGTATCTATCCGACTGAGTAACTTGGAGTTCTCTTCAAGGAGAATAATAGCTTTTTCATACTGGGCAATAACTTCATCCCATTTTGAGGCTGCAAAAGCCTTCTTTCCCTTTTCGATGGTCATATATATCTTTGTCTTCGCAATATTTTCGTGAAGATTGGATATCGTATCTGATTTTGAAAGATTAAGCTTCTGAACAAGATCGAGGGCTAACTGATAGCTGCTGAGGGCTTTGTCCCACTCCCCGGCGTTGAAAAATTCATGGCCCTGATCTCGGAGGGTATTAAATTTTGCCTGATTAGAGAGAAGTTCTAGTTGGGTGATGTCTTCCGGCAGTACGTTTGGGTTTGCTTTTGCCAGCTGCAGAGCTTTGCCAAAATGGGTTGTAGCGCCATTCCAGTCAGAGATGCTTAGAGATTTTTCGCCAGCATGCATCATACTGTTAAATTGGGCGCGGGAGTGTTTCTGGTTGACCTCGGCAAGCATTGCGTCATCTATTGCTTCTGTCTTTTTTGCTATTTCTAATGCCTTAGCGTAGCTGCTTACCGCGTCAGCCCAACGTTCCTGGGTGAAAAAAGAATCACCATTCTTTTTGGTCTCCTGGAAAGTGAGCAAAAACTCTTTAGTCGTTTCTGTGATATATTGGCCATCAAAAAGAATTTTCCCAGCCAGTCCTTGACGAAATTTAGGTGAAGCGAGGAGGTTCTCTATCTTTTTTGCAAGTTCGTCTTTTTCGTTCTGCTTGACTAGCTGTATCTCAGTAGTAAGGCGTAATGCTTCATTGCATTTTTTTTCAGCTCCCTGAAAATTGTTTGCAGTTAGAAGGTTTTGACATTCGTCGAACTGTTTCCTTGCTTTTTTCAGGTTTGATCCCAATGAAAGATAACTGAGAGTCACGGTGACAATAAGAGCAATGGAACCGCATGCTAATGCAAAGAAAAATAACTTTTTGCTAACTGCTTTAGAATCTTCGAAAAAGGTTCTTTTGGCCGATGATGGTGCATTAGAGTCTTGATCAGGAACGGAAGTTTCTGAGTCCTCAGCCGTGTCGTTGGAGTCCTGCTCGTCTGATACATTATTTACCCAGTCACCAAGAAGATCAAAGGCCTGTTGTACCCTGTCCTTCGCTTCTTGAAGATTTGGATAATCGGAGACCAGTTTCTCTATGGAAGTGTATTTTTCGAGTGCCTCCTTTTGCTTTCCCTGGTGCTCAAGCTTGTCAGCCTCGTGATAGATTGCCATGGCTTGATCCATGGCTGTGCGAGTCTGTTCTTCAAAACCTTCACGACCTTCAAAAGGTTCATGGATTGACTGAAGTTCGCGAGAGAGAGCCTGGAAACGTTTCTGCTTGGCAATCACGCGCAAGCGGTCAGTATCTATTTTTACGGGTGGTGTAGATTCTTTGAGGGGTGCAAAGGAAGTACCGAAGTCATCGTCGTCAAGAGTGTCAATACCTTTCTGGTCGTCATCTGAAACGTCCCAGTCAATGCCTTCCTCAATGTCTTCCTCTATGGGAGTCGGAGTAATTTTTTCTAAATCAGGTGTGTCGAAGGGGAGCTGATCCCTGTTGTCTCTATACCAGTCGGCGGCTTCTTCATTGAAGGCATTGCTATTAGAGTATATTTCCCCGGAAATCATGCGGGCAATATGAATAATAAGGGTGATTATAGACTTGTCGGCTTCCCAAACATCCCCGATACAAATTGCGGATGAGTCAAAATCTGGATGGAATGTAGGACTTTCCGGGATACAGTTAGGAGGAAAATGAGGAAAGCCAAATGGTAGGGAAATAGAAATGACATGATTGTCGCAACTGTAGACCTCACCGCTGTTTTCTCTGCACATTCCAGTTATCCTGAAACTGACAGTATATTGATCAGGAGGATTGCCTTCTCCAGGCATCACAGTTATAGCTGGGATGTCTGCAAAGTATTCGTTTACTTCCTGGAACACTGTATCGAGTTGATTACTGGTTTTGTTCATAGCGGATGACAAGCCTGTAAAGTAAGAAAGCAGAACAACCCTGCTGAATTATGAATCATTAATGTTTTTATATTAAACCCACAGATATCATAAGTATAGCAGTAAGTTCTTGTAAAACAAAAATATTTGTTATAAGAGCTGAAAAAAAGCATATTTTTATCATTAAGATGGAGTGTCTGTGGTAAAATAGGAAGGAATGAAGCCACCGAAAATACATTTTAGAATTGTAACCGACAATAATTGTCCGTTATATAATGAAGGTGATTTACTGTCACTTTCAGCGAAAACTCTTACTTGTCCCGAAAACAAGGAGACTTGTCTGATTCTTGTACGGGAGATGACTAAGCTTCTCTTTGAACTGCTGGACAGATCTCCAGAAGAAGAGGCAAGTACTAAGGTCTACAGCTGTAGTGGCTGTTCTGGACTTATTAAATTTCAACGTATTCCAGACGAACTTGCCAGGCAGGATGATCCAGTTTCCCCGGAGCAACCGCTTGACCCTGAAGGTGAGGCACTGCTGACAGAAATTTCTGATTTTCCAATAATTTGTGCTGTGCCGGATGTTGAGCTTGCTAATGTGATTCGCTGTTTTCGTAAAGAGCAACTTCCTGCAAATTTTACCTTTATCAACAAGGGAAGGCAGGGCATCTATCTCTATCTTATTCTTTCCGGCGACATTGTCGTCAGTGATAACGCACTTGCTATTGCCCACCTCGGAAGAGGAGACATTTGTGGAGAAATGAGCTATCTCGGGGGCGATGTTGCTGGTGCTGATGTGAAAACTGTTACGAAATCTGAAGTTCTTTCTATTACCGGTGATGCCTTCAGTCAACTTCTGGATCGTATCCCGGAACTACAACTCTTTATGGCAAAAATACTGGTTCAGCGCCTGGCGAAATCCAATGCCAGTCATTTTAATGTCTTTGACGCCTGCATGAGTGGCTGGATTCGTGAAATGCCTCCGGCTGAATTGTTCCAGGTATTTCATATGCACCAGAAGACAGGAGTTCTTTCTCTTGATCTGCCTTTGGGTGTGGCGAAGGTCTCTTTTCGGGAGGGTTGTGTTATTAATGCCCAATATAGAGATATGACCAGTCAGGAGGCTATTTTTGCCATGCTTAAGGAGCGAGAGGGAAGGTATACATTTACCAGCGGGCTTTCTCCCGAAGAGATGAAGGCTGCTGAGATTGGCGATTTTATGATGTTGCTTATGGAAGGAATAAAAAGAGTGGATGAGTCTGCTGAAGAAGGTAAATGAGCTACTGTTGAAACGGTGGGAGCTTGAGGATTTCCATAAAGTTGTTTACGTGATATTCCGCGGCAAGTTTTTTATTCTTAAAACCGATCAGGCGCATTCCACATCCTGCAGAATGTTCGCGGTCAATTACAGAGTCGCCAATATATATGGCTTCGTCTACTTCACAGTTACAATGTTCCAAAATTTCCAGCAATGCATCTGGGGCAGGTTTGGGACGTCTGGCATTTTCCGCAGTCATCACTTTGACAAAATAGTCCTTGAGTTTGAAAATCTCAAGAATCGGTTCCATGGTGTTGGTCCGGTTGGTGGAAACAGCTAACTGGTAACGCGGTGCACAGGTATCTAAAAATTGAATCAGATCATCTTCCATTCTCATGTACTGTAAAAAAGGGGCATAACCTATCTCTTGACGGAAGGTATCAACATCCTGGATATTCTGGTCAGGATAATGACGGAAAATGTGGCGGATTGATTCGTGTACATTATGAATATGGACGAATTCCAGTTCTTCTTCGTTCATGGCTGGATAACCAAAATGGTCGAGCAGGTGGTTGTAATAGGTCTGGTTTGCAAATTTAGAGTCAAACATCACCCCATCACAATCAAATATCACGAGTTTAAGCTTCATTGTTGAAAAAGTACTCCATGCAGCCATTCAATTCCAAAAAGAAGAAGCTGTTCATCGTCTTTACAGGCTTCCTTCTTGTGAAGATACTGGTTTTGTTGTGGTAACCTGCCTTCATCCAGCTGTTTGCGGAATGAATCCAGGTTGTACAGTGCAAGAACAAAGAATTCTGTCTGTTCCAGGGTAAGTTGCAGGCCCTGCCTGATCTTTTCATGCTGGAGCAGAGTGGCAACTTTGTCGTTAAGCCTATTGTAGCGCTCCAGGCACTGGCCCTCGCTGTAGCGTTTTGGTGTTTGTTCTTCTTTCTCCTGAAAGCCATGGCAGTGCGGTTCGTTTAAGAGTACAAAAAATTCCTCCATACGGTTGTCATCACGGCGCATGGCTGCTCTGCCCATGGGGTAGGCTCTGCAGGCTCCGGGTCTGCCGGGGTAGACCGTGCAACCAGTGTCGGAAACAAAGACACAGGACGCCTGTCCATCATCTACCATGGTAAGATAAAAACGTGGAAAGACATCTTCGGTTTCCTGTTCCTGAATCACATAGCGTTCCAGAAAAATACTGGAATGGAGGTTTGTTTCATGTTTCAGACGTAGAACGTCATATGGCGTGAGGGCGAGCTCAAGTTGTCTGCAGCAGTCCGTGAAACAGTTAACATCAGGATGGCAGGAGAAGCAGAATGTTTCACCTGAGTCAAGCCTGCGGACATTTTCTGGTAATTGTGGCTGGTCCATTTTTCTAATTTTTCTTTTCCGGCCACAGAGTAAGCACAGGGCTGGCAATAAATATTGATGAATAGGTGCCTACCATAACGCCAAGAAGAAGGGCAAGGGCAAAATCGTGGATGACAGATCCACCGAAGAAAAAGAGAGCAAGAAGCACCATAGCAGTGGTTAATGATGTCACAAAGGTACGGCTCATAACCTCATTAATACTTCTGTTTATCTGCTGCAGGAGGGAGTGATCCTCTGACTTTTGCATATTTTCTCTGATACGGTCAAATACAACAACCGAATCATTAAGTGAATATCCGGCAAGTGTCAGAAGGGCTGTTACGATGAGCAGGGTTATTTCAACATTGAGGAGCCAGCAGAGACCAAGTACCACAATTACATCGTGGAAGGTTGCAACGGCGGCCGCAAGCCCAAAGCGGATATCAAAACGCATAGCCAGGTAGGCGATGACCCCAAGCAGCGAAATAAATATTGCCTGAATGGCCTTGTTTCTGAGAACAGCACTGACAGAGGAACCGATTTCAGATTGACTTTCGAGGACAAATCCTTTCTCTGCCATATTGTTTTCAAGAATCGCAGTGATCTGCTCACTGAAATCTCCAACCACTTCTTCGGATTTCTTAATTTTGACGATCAGGCGGTGCTCTCCTTCAACCTCCTGAAGGTTGGCGTTCTTGAGATCATTGGCTTCAAAAACCGTTCGTACTTCATCCATTGTGAAATCAGTCGTTGCTTTGTACTGAAGTAAAGAGCCGCCGGAGAAATCAACACCCATGTTGGCATTGCCCCTTGCGATCTGGATAAAGGAAAAGAGGCCAATGGCTATAAGGACTCCAGAGATTGCAAAGGTGATATTCCGTATACCCATGAAGTTAATATTTGATTTTTTCACAAACTGCATGAAATGAAGCTTCTTCAAAGAGCGGAAGGAGTAAAGGGTATCGAACAGTAATCTGGAACAGAAAAGAGCTGTGAAAAGGTTAAAAATAATACCAAGTGACAGGGTGATTGCAAATCCCTTGATCGGTCCGGTTCCAAACATAAATAGAGCCATGGCAGTGATCAGTGTTGTTACCTGGGAGTCGACAATGGTCGAGAAGGCCTTGCCGAAACCTCCATCCACACTGGACTTGACAGATTTTCCTAGATTGTACTCTTCACGCATTCGTTCAAATATAAGGACATTTGCATCAACCGCCATTCCGATGGAAAGAATGATACCGGCGATACCGGGGAGCGTGAGCGTTGCATTCAGAATGGCAAGACCTGTAAAGAGGAAAAGAATATTCAAGACAAGAGCTGTGTTGGCGATGATACCTGACAGCCTGTAATAAATAACCATAAAGGCAAAAACGATCAGTGTGCCAAAGACACCGGATGTCAATCCTTTGCTGATGGAGTCCTGACCAAGACTTGCGCCAACGGTCATGTTCTGGATAATGTCAACGGGAGCTGGCAGTGCACCAACACGAAGGACAATGGCAAGATCCGCTGCTTCTTCATGGGTAAAGCTGCCACTGATCTGGGCGGAGCCACCAAGGATTTTCTCGCGAATAACAGGAGCAGAACGCACGACATCATCGAGGACAATGGCCATCCGTTTCCCAACGTTTTCTTCTGTGAGCTTGGCGAAGACCCTGCCGCCCTTTGCCGTGAAATCGATTGAGACATAGGGCTCATTGAACTGGTTTGAAATCCGCACTTGAGCATTCTTGACCATTTCTCCTGTCATTAAGATTTGCTCATCAAGAAGAATGGGGCGAACGATCTCTTTTCCGGTCGTTGCGTCCACCTCCTTTTCTATGTAAATCTTTGTGTCTGTAGGAAGTCTGTTTTGCAGGGCCTGATTGAGTTTTTCAAGTTCCTCGTGGTTGGACCAGGTACCGTCCCACAGGCCAGCAGTGCGTGTTTCTTCTGCAAGAAGGCCTATGTTGATTCCAGCTGCATCGGCAACTTTTTTAAATTCAAGCTGGGCGGTGTCACCCAGGAGTTTCAGGGCGCGTTTGGGGTCTTTTACGCCGGGGAGCTGGACAACAAGTTCTGCCTCCCCCTGTCGGATGATGACCGGTTCTGCCACACCAAACTGATCAATTCTGTTTCGAATAATTTCAAGGGATTGTTCCACAGCGTGGGTGCGGATAAAATCAATTTCCGAACTTTTGAGTGTTACTGTTATTTTGGGAAATGATCCTTCCTTTGCATCTACCTTGATATTTATTTCGGGAAAACTGTCTTGAACCACTTTGTTTACAGTATCAACAGCACTGGAGTTAGGTAGAGTGAAAAGAACAACATTTGTTTCTGATTTTGTCCGTACAGCACTTATGCCCTGCTCTTTCAGGAGGTCTTTCAGCTCATTGGCAGCAAGTTCGAGCGAATCTTCTTCAGCCTTATCCAGATTGACTTTGAGAACAAGATGCATCCCACCCTGAAGATCCAGGCCGAGTCGTAATCCCTCTGGGGACATGTATTTTTTCCACCAGTCTGGAGTAGAACTGTAAAAGGAAGGAATAATAGTCACAACGGAAAGGGCAATGACAAAAATGAGCGCAGAAATTTTTAACTTTAATGATGTGTTCATTCAGAATCCTGAAAAAATAGTGCTGATTGATTTGTTAGAAAACAATTGAATCGGACAAAAATTAAGAGATTATACTGTACTGCCCGAATCTTGCAAGGATTCAGGCCTGTTTTTTCTATTAATGGCTGATGCGTGACAGGCTGCACCGAATCCATTGTCGATATTAACAACGGCAAGACCAGGAGCACAGCTGTTAAGCATCCCGAGAAGAGCAGTGATTCCACCAAAACTGGTTCCGTAACCTATGGATGTTGGTACTGCCACCACTGGGCAGCTGCATATTCCACTCACCACACTGGGGAGAGCTCCCTCCATTCCGGCCACCACAATGATCACAGAGGCTGCAGTAATTGCCTCCTGTTGGCTGAACAGGCGATGAAGGCCGGCAACTCCTGCGTCGTAATGGGTGCTGACAGGGTTGCCAAGGGCCTGGGCGGTTATTTTAGCCTCTTCTGCCACTGGTATGTCAGATGTCCCGGCGCAGAGAATAAGTATGTTTCCGTGTACACGCGTCGGGTCAGGTTCCTGCAGGTTGCAGGAGAGCATTCTGGCCCTGGTGTGATAGGTTATTTCGGGACAGGATTTCCTGATATGATTAGCTTTCTCAGGGTCGATGCGGGTGGCAAGAAAGAGAGCTTGCTGCTGTAGGAATGTTTTTGCAATAGCAACGATTTGCGCAGCACTTTTTGACTCCCCGTAAATGACTTCAGGGATACCGGTTCGAAGGCTTCGATGGTGGTCGATACAGGCGTCTTTGATGAATTGTCCCGGCATATGGCGGAGTGCGTGTACAGCCTGTTCAACCGAGCAATTCCCCTGCTGCACGTCAGTGAAGAGTTTTTCTATACCGTCTTGATTCATTGGCATTACTTTTAGGGTGGAAAGTTAAATGTGAAAAGTTTAAGGTACCACCATAATAAACTAAGGTGAATTTTCGTACTAAAATAATTTATGTTCTAAGGAGTTTTTGAATGAGTGATGTGACGCTTCCCTCTTATATTCAATTTTTGCAGCAGGAAAACAGTTATACGCACGCAGCAGCTGATATCCGACTGGTGCAGACCCATATCTCTTTTGTTCTCCTTGCAGGAGATTTTGTCTATAAGTGGAAAAAGCCTGTTGATTTTGGTTTCCTGGATTTTTCCACCCTTGAGAAACGGAAGTACTATTGTCAACAGGAGTTGCTGTTAAACAGAAGGCTCTGTCCCGATCTCTATGAGGCATTGGTTACTGTTAACAGGGACGGGGACGGTTTTTGTCTGAATGGCAGTGGTGAGGTTGTAGAATATGGCATCAGAATGGCTCGAATGCCTGAAGAGCAAATGATGGGACGGGTAATGGCAAGAGGTGAGTTGACCAGGGCCCATCTTGACGATATTATCAATCGGTTGGTTCCTTTTTATGAGGCAGCAGCGGGAGACGGAGAGGTTAAGCAATTTGGAAAAGCAGATGCTGTTGCAGTGAATGTCCTTGAGAATTTTGATCAAACCGAGGATTTTGTGGATAAGGGAGCCCTAACCAGAGCCCAGTTTGATACGATTGTAAGTTATTCTAAGGAATTCTTGACCCATGAAGATCGCTTTCAGGCACGGATAGATGCTGGCAGGATCAGGGACTGTCATGGGGATCTGCATTCAGCAAACATTTGTCTTTCGGATCCTGTTTACATTTTTGATTGCATTGAGTTTAACGAGCGCTTTCGTTACACCGATGTAGCAGCTGATGTTGCCTTTCTGGCCATGGATCTGGATTTTCATGGAGCTGCTGAGTTTTCAAATTATTTTATCGAACAATTTGTGGAAAAATCAGGGGATTCGGACCTTATGGGGATGCTAAATTTTTATAAGTGTTATCGAACCTATGTGCGTGCAAAAATTGCCCTGTTTACAGCGAGTGACCCGGCGGTGGATGCAGAAGCAAGGACTGCACTGATAGAGCAGGCAAGAAAACACTTCCTTCTGGCAGAACAGTATGCCACAGCCTGAGAACGTTCTGGTCGTTTTTTTTGGAATGATCGCCACCGGAAAAAGCTATCTTGCCTCCACCTGGGCACGCCAGCATGACCTGCCTTATTATAATTCGGATAGAGTTCGCAAGGAGCTGGCGGGGCTGTCTCCCACGGTCGAACAACCTGAAAAGATGGGGCAGGGAATTTACACACCTGCGTTCAGCAGACGTACCTATGATGCCTTGATCGAACGAGCTGCGCAGCATTTTGATACTGATAAACAGGCCTGTGTTGTACTTGACGGATCCTATCAATCTCTGGAAGAACGGGATCTGTTGCGAAAACGTTTTGCAAATCAGGCGCGACTGGTTTTTGTCCACTGTTTTTGCGCGGAAAATGTGATACGGAAGCGTTTGGAAATACGTGCTTCAGATCCTGATGCTGTATCAGATGGAAGCTGGGAGATATATCTTTCCCAGAAAAAACGCTTTCAGCCTGTGACGGAAGCGGAACAGGTAATCGAACTGGACACTGATGCCCCCATAGAGGATCTGGTGAGGAAAGTAACAACTGAGATAAGTTTCTAAGGAAATCCTTGGATGATTAGATAGAGGTGCAAAATGACAACAAAGATTTATGTATTACGTTTTCCTAAGGAAACCAGCAACGAGCCCATTATATACCAGCTGGTAAAACAGTATGACGTTGAATTTAATATTTTAAAGGCAGATATTCTTCCCCAGCGTGAGGGGGTGATGATTCTTGAGCTGAAGGGAACACGGGAGAAAGTTAAAAACGGTTTGGATTATCTAAAGTCTTTTGGGGTGCAGGCAGAGCGTCTTGCGGCAGCCATAAAGAGAGATGATGATAAATGTTTCCAGTGTGGCGCCTGCACAGGTATCTGTCCCGTAGGAGCATTGTATATTAAACGGCCTTCCATGGAAGTTATATTTGATGCTGATAAGTGTACGGGCTGTTCGCTCTGTGTTCCAATCTGTCCTGTGAGAGCAATGGAAGTGTCGCCTCTTTCAGAGGCCTTTGTCGAGGCAGAGGAGAAAATTGTTACCTGATACTAGCGACAAGTGAAGGTGAAAGTATGGGTCGATGCGGATGCCTGCCCTGTGGTCATCAAGGAGATTTTATTTAAAGCGGCCGAACGGACCGGAGTCCAGATCACCTTTGTTGCAAATCAGCTGGTTCGGGTGCCCGTTTCTTCCTGTATTACATTTGTGCAGGTAGGGGCAGGCCCGGATGTTGCTGATAAGGAAATAGTTAAGAGGCTGGATCCGGGTGATCTTGTGATTACCGCGGATATTCCCCTTGCGGCAGATGTTATCGAAAAAGGGGGCCACGCTTTGAATCCTCGCGGTGAATTGTATAGTATTGATACTATAGGATCGCGGCTTAGTATGAGAAATTTTATGGACACTCTCCGGGCCGATGGTATTGACACGGGGGGGCCACCGGCATTGGATAAGGGAGATCGGCAGGCTTTTGCCAACCAACTGGACAGGTTTTTAGCCAAGTTTTCCATAAAATCAACGCGTCGTAAACACAGTCCGCCTCCATGGTAGTTCAGTATGGTGGTATCTTAAAAGAGCATAAAAACAGATGTGAGTTACTTGAATACAATAAAGAAATTCAAAAGCCCGCCTGAACGATTTCAGCCCAAAGGACTGCCTATTCTCTATGAAGATCATGACATTCTGGTTGTGGATAAAAAACACGGTCTGCTTACCATAAGTGACGGAAAAGACACCGAAAATACAGCCTATTTCAAGCTTACAGACTACGTCAGGAGGGGGAATAAAAAGTCAAATAACCGGGTATTTATTGTCCACCGTCTGGATAAGGACACCTCTGGTGTGATTGTGTTTGCTAAGAATGAAAAGGCAAAACGTTTTCTTCAGGAGCAGTGGCAAACATTTTCAAAAACCTATTGTGCAGTGGTCAAAGGAATACTCTCAGAGAAAGAGGGAGTTATTACGTCATATCTTGCCGAGAACAGTATCCATAAGATGTATTCAGTGAAAGACCCGGAAAAAGGGAAACTCGCAAGGACTGGGTATAAAGTCATGAAAGAATCAGCACAGTACAGTCTTCTTGAGGTCGATTTACTGACCGGGCGAAAAAATCAAATCCGTGTCCATTTTGCTGAAAAGGGGCATCCCGTAGCCGGTGATAAAAAATATGGCGAAAAAGACAAAAACATTAAACGATTAGCCCTTCACGCAGCCTCTCTTACATTGGTGCATCCCTTTTCAAATATCGAAATGACCTTTGAAGCGAAGGTTCCTGGTTATTTTTATTCTCTGGTTTCTTCTCGTGGATAAGCAACAGCCTAATAACCCTCTGCATGGGGTGACACTTGAGAAAATTGTAACCACGCTGGTTGAGTGGTATGGATGGGAGAAATTGGGAAAATGGATACCGATCAAGTGTTTTACCAGCAATCCTTCCGTGAAGTCCAGCCTGAAGTTTCTCCGTAAGACGCCATGGGCTCGTACAAAAGTTGAAAATCTATATCTTGTTACTTTGAGAAAAAAACAACCTGAATTCAAGTCATAAATGGTAAACAAATTCTATTTCTGAACGCCAATATATCTCAAATATCTCTTGACTACGTGATCTTTTGAATTTTTATCGCACATAGTTTGTACTCCGGTGTCCTTGAAAGCCTATCCAAGGCATCCAGGGTCAGGAAATTCACCAGTGCCTCAGTGTGGTTATAGGTTGCAAAGAGAGTTCCCTCCTGAGAACGATCGGTGAGAGTTGCCTTCATTTCCACCTTTCCTCGCCGGGAGGCCAAGCGCACCATATCTCCCTCCTTAATTTTATATCGTTTTGCATCGAGCGGATTTATTTCGACTTTTGCCTCAGGACTGATGGCATCAATCTCAGGGGTTTTCCCTGTCATGGAACTAAAATTATATCGGGCAAGATCACGGCCTGTGGTAAAATATAAAGGATACTCCTCGTCTACTTTTTCAACTGGAGGAATGTATTCTTCAGGAATAAAAAGTCCCTTACCTCGCGTAAATTCCTTGGTGTGAAGAACTGGGGTGCCCGGATGATCTACATCAGGAACAGGCCATTGCAAGCCCATTTTTTCAAGGCGTTCATAGGTGATCCCTCTGTACTGGGGAAGCATTTTCCGAATCTCTTCAAAAATATCTTTAGGAGATTCGTAGTGCATATCATAACCCATCTTGTCGGACAGATCGCAGAATATTTTCCAATCAGGCCTGGCTTCTCCGGGTGGATCCACTGCCTTACGTACACGTTGCACTCTACGTTCAGTATTGGTAAAAGTACCATCTTTTTCTGCATAACATGCTGCTGGAAAAACTACATCAGCAGCTTTAGCTGTCTCGGTAAGAAAAATATCCTGAACGATCATAAAGTCCACCACGTCCAAGGCTTTGTGGACATGGGCAATATTAGGATCAGCAATAGCCGGGTCTTCTCCAAAGATGTAAAGTCCTTTGATTTCACCGGAAAGGACATTATCCCAGACCTCAGTTGCTGGTTTTCCCGGTATCCGTGGCAGTTTGACTTTCCACTCCTCTTCATAGCGATCAAAGAGGTTGATATCTTCAAAGCTGGTATATCCTGGGAGGGTGTTAAAAAGAGCTCCCATGTCACAGGCCCCCTGCACATTGTTCTGTCCTCGCAAGGGGTTGCAGCCACCGCCTGCAACACCGACTTTTCCACAAAGCATGGCCAGGTTGGCAATACTTTTGACACGATCCGTACCAGTCACGTAATGGGTGATTCCCATCCCATGATAGATGGCATGTCTTCCTGCTGCAGCATACATCCTGGCAACGGTGTAGAGTTGTTTTATAGGCAACCCTGTGATCCCTGATACATATTCGGGATTATATTTCGTAACTACTTCTTTTAAATAATTGAAATCTTCAGTGCGTTCTTCAACAAAATATTTATCCCAGAGAGTTTCCTCAAGAATGATGTGCATCAAACCATTCAGGAAAGCTACATCTGTACCTGGCTTTATTCTCAACCAGTGATCTGCACGTTCTGCAAGCCTGGTCCTGCGAGGATCAACAACGATAAGCTTTGCCCCTTTGTCAACGGCCTGATGGATGCGCATTCCAATGGTTGGATGTCCGGTATCAGGGTTGGAACCGATCATAAGGAAAAGGTCTGTATTCTTTGAATCCATAATTGAGTTTGTCATTGCACCACTGCCAAATGTGAGGGCCAGACTGGCCACCGTTGGAGCGTGTCAGAGCCTGGCGCAATGGTCAATATTATTTGTCCCTATCGAGGTGCGCATGAATTTTTGCATGAGGTAGTTTTCCTCATTGGTTGCCCTGGCGCAGGAGAAAGCGGCTATTGAATCTGCTCCGTACATGGCCTTGAGGTCAAAAAACCTTTTTGCTGTATACTCCAGAGCCTCATCCCACCCTACCTCAACAAGAATGCCATTTTTGCGAATGAGTGGTTTTTTCAATCTCTCTTTGTGCTGAACAAATTCATGTGCCAAGCGACCTTTGACGCAGAGAGCACCGTAGTTAGGAGCAAGGTCTTTCTCGGAGTTGACTTCAATGATAGTGTTGCCCTTCACCCGAAGAAGCATCTGACAACCTGCGCCACAGTAAGGACAGGTTGTACGTACTTCCCTGACAGCTTCTGCTTGAATAGGAATAGTCTGAGCCTTTTTATTCAATGCACCAGTTGAACAGCTGTCAATACAAGCTCCGCAAGAGACGCAGTTGTCTTTGAAGTTGATGGTCAGTCCTGTTATCTGACCAGCGCCATCCATGGATTCGATACCGAGTTCCAGGGCATCATACTCACAGGATCTCTCACAGCGTCTGCAATAAATACATTTATCACGATCTATAATAAAAGCGGGATGACTGTAATCCTTTCCATAGATAGGGGTGATCCCCATGCCAGTTTTGTTGATATTGATGGTATGTTCTATTAACATCTTTTTCAGGTCACAACGATCAAAGGCCGTGCAACCGCACGAAAGACAGCGATCCGCTTCACGCCTGGCCATTTTTTCTGTGAAACCCAGTTTGACTTCGTCGAAGTCCTTGTTGCAAATTTCAGGAGGTCTGGTGGGCATTCTTTCGCGGAGCGTTATTTTGATATCGCTAAAATTCTTGAAATCAACATCGTCAAAAGTTTTGCCACGTGTAAAATTAAAACGACTGTCAGCAGGTTCTTTATCCTCTCCCATGATGTAAGCATGAATATTTGTTGCAGCACGTCGTGCAGACACCACAGCCTGAATTACCGATTTTGGCCCTGAAACGGCATCTCCTCCGGCAAATATCCCATCAATATTCGTTTGCGATGTTCTCGTGTTGGAATTAATGGTTTCACGTGGGGAAAGTTCGATAGATTCTTCAATGTCACCACCTTCGAAATTTCCAGAAACAGCGGACTGGCCAAGAGATGCAATGATAGAATCAACCTGTAAAATGTTGCTGGTGCCGGGAATAGGCTCTGGTTCACGCTTCCCTTTTGAGTTTTGTTTGCCAAGTTTCATCCTGATAAGCTTCAGTTCTAAACGTGAACGTTTGTTTTCTCGCTGGATGATTTCATAGGGAGACGCCATGAGCAGGAACTGAATGCCCTCATTCTCAGCCTCTTTAATGTTTCGTTGATGAGCAGTCATTTCCAGACGGGCACGAGGGTAAACAACTGTAACTTCGTCCACATCCTGACGAAGTAGGGTTCTGGCCACTTCCATGGCTATATTGTTGCCGCCGATAACGGCCACACGTTTTCCAATATCTGTTTTTTTGCCTTCAGCTACTTTTCTCAAGTAGTTCATAGCAGTGTAAACATGAGGCCCAATACCACCCGGGATATCAAGAGAGTTATCAATTCCTGCGCCGGAAGCTATAAATACAGCATCATATCCCTGTTCTTTGAGAGACTGGATATTAAAATCACGTCCCCATTTTTGACTCAGCTTGACTGAGATGCCTAGGCGTAAAATGGTGTTAATTTCATAATCAAGTACTTCTCTTGGAATACGATATTCGAGGAAGCCATATCGTAAAGCACCCCCAAGTTTGGGGGCTGCTTCAAAAATAGTGACTTCATGTCCTTTACGCGTTAAAAAATATGCAGCAGTGAGACCAGCAGGCCCTCCACCGATTATCGCAACCCGCTTTCCAGTTGGTTTGTCCTTTGTAATTTTCAGGTCGATCTCATGAGTCATGCACCAGTCAGCTACAAAACGTTTAAGGTGATTGATTGAGACAGGTTCATCCACTAGAATGCGACGGCACCTTGTCTCACAAAAACGGGGGCAAACGCGACCAACGGAAAAGGGCATAGGATTCCGTTCCATTATCAGACGCAGGGCCTCTTCGTATTGTCCCTTAGCAACATGGGCAATATAGCCTTGGACATTAATCTGTCCCGGACAGGTGAGATTACATGGAGCCTTACAATCCCCAAAATGGGTTTTGGCCAGTTTGCTCAATAGGTGCTGACGGTGTTTTGAGAGAGCATCTGAGTGAGTGATAACCACCATTCCTTTCTGAACAGGGGTCACACAGGATTGCATAAAGTTACTCTGTCCTTCCACTTCAACGACACAGAGGTTGCAGGGAGTATCGGATGGTTTACCATCCACATGGCATAGAGTCGGGATTATAATTCCAATTTGTCGCGCTGCCTCTAGTACTGTGGTGTTTTGGGGAACGGAAACATATCGTGAGTCAATTGAAATGGTTATTAGATTCATAAGATATCGTTTACTCTTGAGTGCGCTAAATTTGACAGACAAATCAAATTTTCAAATTGTTTTGTCAGGTCGGGTAGATTGACTCCATGCTCTAGCTGAGAGTCTAGTGAAAAAACAATATATATCTTCCTCGACCACATATGTCAAGATTGGCATAGTTTAAAACAAACACAATGTAAAAGGTCTATGAAAAATTTGTGATACATTGAAGATAACAATGGGCAACAGTTGTGGGCCTGTCCTAATAAAAAATAAAATCTTATGAAGAAAAAATTTACTATCAAATCAAAGGTATGGATCGAAGATCAGAATGGAAATGTGGTTTTCGGGTTGGGGAGGTATAGAATTCTTGACGCTATTAAACGACATAATTCGTTACAGGCAGCAGCCAGAGAATTAAAAATGGGTTACAGAGCGTTGTGGGGGAGAATTAAGGCATCGGAGGATAGATTAGGAGAACGATTAGTTGTAAGGGATGGGCGAGGGTCAAAACTTACGCCGTATGCAATGGACTTGATGGATCGTTTTAATGAAATGCATATTCATATTCTTGATGATTCAAATAGCTCTTTTTCAAAACTCCTAACAAAGTCTCTGAAATAAGATCATGTTTTGCCTCAACACTTTTAGTTGGAACTGGATATTTCAAAAGGGGATGTAGTAAACGCCAGCGGGATACCGTAATTGTAGGTAAAGCCGGGAAACGGAACTGCAGATATGCCGAGGAAGCAAGTAGCCTTTTCTCAACATCCGCTGCCAAAAAGCGGAGCGGTGTTTTTTTTATGGGTTTTGTTGGCATGATTGGTCAATGTTCCAGTAGTACCAGACTCAAGGACGGGGGGAGATCCGGTAGGTAATTCCTATGATTGTATAGTTACATATAGGAATTACCTGTTTGACGTATAGGTAGTCGTAATATATATGTTCTGCTATGAAATTATACAAAAAAGTGGAGGACACTATGACTGCTGGGAAATTTGAAATAAAGGCCTATCCCGAGATGTGGAAAGACCTGGATATGGATGTGGAACGTTTTGACAAAATGCGGTTAATGCTGGGAGATATATATGAAAAGACCTATCTGTCCCAGAAAAACCGACCATCGGGTATGGCCTACTTTGACAACATGATAGCAGAAATCCATGGTGGCCGGATCAAGGAATTGCTGGCTGCCAAAAAAGAGGGTAAACCGGTGATCGGAACCTTCTGTGTTTATATCCCTGAGGAGATCGTACTGGCTGCTGGCGGTGTCTGTGTAGGTCTATGCGGCGGTTCGCAGGGATCCGTGCCCGATGCTGAAAAGATTCTACCCCGCAATATTTGCCCCATGGTGAAGTCTGCCTTTGGTTTTAAGGCGGGTCGTATATGCCCCTATTTTCAGGCAGTTGATCTTGTGTACGGGGAGACCACTTGTGACGCTAAGAAAAAAACCTGGGAGATTCTGGATAACATGGTTTCGACCTATGTTATGGAGATACCGCAGATGAAAAAACAGACCGACCAGGATATGTGGTTGGCTGAGGTGAAAGAATTCAAGACCAAGGTTGAGTCACTTGCAGGCAAAGAAGTGATGCTTGAGGAACTGAATCGTGCCGTCAAAACAATGAATAACAAACGTAAAGCCCTGCAGCGGATTAATATGCTACGCCATACTAATCCAACGCCGATCTCAGGGAAAGATGTCCTGCTCATTGAGCAGATTGCCTTCTACGATGAACCGGTCCGGTTTACCGAAAAGGTCGGTGAATTGTGTGATGAACTTGAACAACGTATTCAGGATGGTGTTGCCGTGCCTGGTAAAAATGCTGCCAGAGTGATGGTTGCTGGAGTTCCCATGGCTCTACCCAATTGGAAGCTGCATAACCTCGTCGAAGGAGCCGGGGCGGTTATTGTCAATGAGGAAAGCTGTATTGGTACCCGCTATTATAAGGATCTGATGGACGAGGACGGAGAAGATATTGAGACTATTCTTCAGAACCTTACCCGTCGATACATGCAGATCGATTGTTCCTGTTTTACCCCTAACAACGAACGGATTGATCAGGTCCTCAAGGAGTACAGAGAATCGGATGCTCATGGTATCATTCACTATTCTTTGCAGTTCTGTCATACCTACAATGTCGAAGAAATCCGTATCAGGGAGGCATGTGAAAAGGAAAATATTCCATACATGTTTATTGAATCCGACTACTCGCCTGAGGATGTGGGGCAACTGCAGACCAGGGTGGAGGCCTTCCTGGAACAGATCAGCGGATGACTCTGGTGGGTGTAATCATAGGAAATGGAGGACAATATGTACGTGGGGGTTGATCTGGGTTCACGGACGATCAAAGTGGTAGCATTCCAAGACGGCAGGATGGTTGATTATAAAATTGAAGAAAGCGGTTTTGCACCACATGAACAAGCCAGGGAAATGTTAACGGATTATAAGGCAGACCAAATCGTTGCCACGGGATATGGCCGCCATCTCGCTCGAGAGCACTTTGCTGATGATGTCATTACCGAAATTAAAGCCCACGGTATTGGTATTCATGCGGTGTTGCCACAGGTTACCACGATTGTGGATGTCGGAGGGCAGGACTCCAAGGTCATAACTCTCAATGGCAAAGGACAGGTTAGCAATTTTCAAATGAACGACAAATGTGCGGCCGGTACAGGCAGGTTTTTGGAAATAATGGCTGCGTCACTGGCTTATCCACTTGTCGAGTTTGGTCCGGCCGCTCTTGATTCGGACCAGGAAGTACAGATAAACTCCATGTGTACGGTATTTGCCGAATCCGAAGTGATTTCAATGAAAAACAGAGGTGCTCCGCGACAGCACATTGCCAGAGCCGTGCATTCTTCTGTAGCAGACCGTATACTCGCCATGCTGAACCGTATTGGTTTTGACAAGTATGTGGCCTTCTCCGGTGGGGTTGCTAATAATCCATGTATTGTTAGTATGATACGGGGTAAATTGGTGGGGGTGCAGGTGGCAGTGCCTGAAAATCCGAGTATCATTGGAGCACTTGGTGCATCAATTGAGGCAGCCAAATTAGGTGAATCTCAGGCATGAAATAGAAGCAACAAGTATTAGTGGAAGGTCCGAGATGTACAGGTATTTGGAATCAACTGGCAAGAACATGCAGTCTGCTTTCGGCAGTAAAAGGATAGCTTGACTGTTTCGATCTGGCAACAATAGTGAAGAGTAAGGGGATGGATATTTACCAAACTAAAATCTTTTCCAGACAATTGAGCAGATTGGAAAAATCTGATAAAAAAGGCGCCTCTGCCTCCAGGCAGGCCGGAAAAATTATAGCATCATTGCGCCACCGCAATGATGCCTTTCAAGAATTCAGATATAAACAGACCAAACATGGTGAACATCGTCTTGATAACGTAATAAAATATGATTTGGGAAGTGGCTATCGTCTGATTACCGTCTGGGAAGAAGAGTGTGTTCTTCTGGCATATGTCGGCAGCCATGATGATTGCCATATGTGGCTGGAAAATAACAAAAATACTTCGTTGGATAAGAGTTCATTCAGAATTTCCTGCACATTGATTCCGCCCTCTCCCCCCTGTAAAGATCAGACTAGTGAGATTCCGTCAGCTCCAAGCACCAAAGAAGATCCATACGAAGAAGAGCTACTCCAGAGAATCGATGACAAGACATTACGCTCTATTTTTCGGGGACTGTGCCGAAACACATGATTTGCTTTTTTTCTCTTTTTTTTACCATTCAGGGCAACTAAACAAAACAGAAACCCTTTATCGTGGGGGAGGGGTTCTGGGTTAGTTCCGGCTCCCATTTCAAGAGCATAGCAATAGTGCTCACACCTGTAATGCCCATACTTGTTTTCTTGCAGTAGTCTCCACTAATGGAACCCAGATATCTACGAAGGGTATGCACCTGCTATACGAATCAAGACAACATAAAAAAAAACTGATTACCACTAATCCTCAGCCTACCCGCATGAGGAGGAGTTGCTTCGTGTCGATTATATGGGCATCTGCGGCCTGGACGGCCGCAGCAGAGCCCCCAGGGATGGGTTTATGGCGTCCCATATAATCGATACGGAACAGTTCCGGGTTTGCAAAGCTGAGTTTTGATGGTAATCAGGTTAAAAAATGTTTTTTTGGTAGAAGCTGCTATTCCAATAGCTAATATCAATATCTGGTATTTAGAGGTTCGACCTCATTGAGAGAGCTTGGCACGCCGCTATCCTCCTCAGATTTAAACTGAGCCCAGTCTGGTAATAGCGTTTTTTTGAACCATGATGAAAGATTGAATCCTGGTGGATCACCAGCCTCAAGGCGTTTTAACAGTTTTGTGGCTTTAGGTGTAATTGTCGCGTCCGGATAGGTGTTGATAAGATATTGTAGCCGCGTTTGAGCCTCTTTATATTTTTCAGTTCTGAGATAAAATTCAACGACAAAATATTCATGGTTAACCAGGAATTCATTTGCGGCCCTGATCCTGGCTCTGGCTTCGTTTCTATAGGGGGAGTCAGGGAAGGCGCGAAGAAGTTTTGAGAATTCCCTGATGGCATTTTCTGCGCCATTTGTATCACGATCGATACGGTCTATCTGCTGGTAATGAGACATGGCGATCTGATACATTACATAGGGAATTGCCTCATTGGTCGGGTGACGCTCTTCAAATTCATGATAGAGCATGAGCGCTTCCTGATAATTTTCCATGTAGTAGTTGCAGTCGGCACCTTTTAACTGGGCAAGCATGGCCTCAGGGCTAAATGGGTAGTAGTCCAGAATTTCATCAAATATTTTTCGTGCCTTGTAATAGCGTCCGTTTGAGAATTCCTCCATCCCCTCTCCAGCCAGAGTCTGTGCTGAGAGTCGAACATCTTTTTCTTTGCCATCGCCTCCAAAGAGTCCACTGATCTGGGCACACCCTCCAAGAGAAAGGAGCAGTGTGCTGATAAAAACAATATTCAGCGTGAATCGGACAAACGATAATGGGCGGATAAGTGGGCTGACACAGGGCATAATATAATTAAGCTCAGCTGAGATTGGTGAGATAGTGTTCGGCGGCAAGTACTGCAGTAGCACCTTCGCCTGCGGCATTGATTACCTGTCGTACTTCCTTACTGCGAATATCCCCGGCGGCCATGACACCAACTACACTAGTCCGGGTTTCAAGATCCGTTGGGATAAACCCACCGGCATCGGCTTTTAAAACATCCAATGGTAACATTTCATTGTTGGGTAACACACCAATAAGAACGAAGACGCCATCAACCTTTACTGTCGATTCTTTTCCGGAATTGTCAAGGAGATGGAGTTCTTCGACACCTTCAGTTCCGGAAACTCTTGTCACGGTACTGTTCCAGATAAAATTAATCTTCGGATTGTCAAAGGCTTTTTCCTGAAGAATTTTTGTGGCTCGCAGTTTATCTCGTCGATGGATGAGGGTTACTTTTTTGGCAAATTTAGTGAGATGTGATGCCTCCTGAACGGCGGTGTTTCCACCTCCAATCACGGCCACGTGCATATTGCGGTAGAAAGGGCCATCACAAGTGGCACAGTAGGAAACGCCTTTCCCGATAAATTCTTTTTCCCCAGGAATGCCGAGAGGACGAGGATGAGCACCGGTGCATATGATCAACGTGTCACAGCTTAGCGAAGAACCATCTTCAAGGGCAAGGCGCTTGACTGGTTCAGTGAGATCCATGGAGACTACATTGGCGAAAATGGAGTTCAGGTCAAAGCGTTTTGCGTGGACTGTCATTTTCTCTGCCAGATCAAATCCTGAAATACCATCCGGGAAGCCGGGATAATTGTCGATCCAGTCAGTGAGAAGAATCTGCCCGCCCTCAGCACCTTTCTCAATGAGCAGATGATCCATTCTGGCTCGTGCTGCATAGAGTCCTGCAGTCAGCCCGGCCGGACCGGCGCCTAAAATGATCAAATTATAATGCGTTTTAGCCATGGAATTCAAAGACATTCTGGTAAAAAAGCTGGACAGGCTTCATGCAAAAGAACCAGCAGAAAGCCTGTGTTATTTATAAGGCTTTTTCGATAAGCTCAATGAGTTGGGCTTTGCCGACGGCACCAGTTACCTGGTCAACTTTTTCGCCACTCTTAAAAAGAATTAGAGTTGGAATGGCACGGATTCCAAATTTGCCAGGGGTTTCGGGATTGTCATCAACATTCATTTTCACGATAGTTACCTTTCCCTCATACTCTTCGGCAAGAGCTTCGACAACAGGACCAATAGCCTTACATGGACCGCACCAGGGAGCCCAAAAATCCACAAGACATGGGGTGTCGGAACCTGTTACAGATGAAAAATCAGCGTCACTTACATCTTTTACTTTATCACTGGCCATTGTGTTTCTCCAATACAAGTAGAATTCTTAGTCGTCTTGTCTTTTTGCAAAAGAAGACAAATGTTAATTTAATGAGTTTATTAGTGTACCCTTTGCCGTTTTTCATGACAAGAAAAATATGAGAACGTAAAGGGTGGTCCATGGGGAATTCCAGCATACAATGTGTATAAATACTAAAAGGTCAAGGTGGGACGTTGATTAGTGGCTCGTGAGTGTTTGAAAATCTGATTCGAGCCTTACTTTTAGTTCTTTTTCTTTGCAGAAGAGAAAAAAGTGGTTCGGGTTCCTGTTTCTGTTTTCTTTCGGTTTACCGGGACTACAAGTCATGGTATGTTTTACTTTCTCGTAATAAATTGACAGATCGATACCAGGGTAACGGAATGTTAAAATACAAATTAGATGGGAGTTAAAATGAACACAACTGTTTCCGGAAAGATGTTTGAAATGGCCAAAAAAGTAATCCCTGGTGGAGTGAACAGCCCTGTCAGAGCCTGTCGCTCCGTAGGCTGTGATCCGGTTTTCATTCAAAAAGCCAAGGGCTCAAAGGTATATGATGTCGATGGAAATGAGTACATTGATTTTGTCTGCTCATGGGGGCCTATGATCCATGGGCATGCACCTAAGGAAATTGTCGATGCCGTTATAGAAACGGCAGGAGATTCCACGTCGTTTGGTGCTCCAACCACGAAAGAGATGGCGCTTGCTTCCATGGTAGTTGAGGCAGTTCCCTCACTTGAAAAGGTTCGCTTTGTAAACTCAGGAACCGAGGCGACTATGAGTGCTGTAAGGCTTGCCAGGGGATATACCGGAAAAGATGTAATTGTAAAGTTTGATGGATGTTACCATGGGCACGCCGATTCATTTTTGATTAAAGCCGGTTCTGGCGTTATTACCCTGGGTATCCCGGGAAGCCCGGGAGTGCCAGAGGATATAGTGAAAAACACCATCTCCATTCCCTATAATGATGATGAAATTCTTGAGCAGACCCTGCGAGCAAAAGCCGATACTATTGCCTGTGTGATCGTAGAACCTGTTGCTGGGAATATGGGTTGTGTTGCCCCATCGAAAACATTTCTGCAAAAACTGCGGGATCTCACTGCCGAACTTGGTATTGTTCTTATTTTTGATGAGGTGATAACTGGATTTCGACTGGCCTATGGTGGTGCGCAGGAGTATTACAATATAATGCCAGATCTCACTTGTCTTGGAAAGATCATTGGTGGCGGTCTGCCGGTCGGGGCATATGGTGGGAAGGCTGAAATAATGGATATGATTGCGCCTGATGGTCCTGTGTATCAGGCCGGTACGCTTTCGGGGAATCCTTTGGCGATGGCAGCAGGGATTGCCAATCTTAAACTGCTCCGTCAGAATAATTTCTACAAGGAGTTGAATGAAAAGGCAGAATTTTTTGCAGATGGCCTGAATCGGGCTGCAGAAAGTGCAGGTATTCCTGTAACATTAAATCGGGTTGGCTCACTTATGACTGGATTTTTCACAGAGAGTCCGGTAACTGATTTCACTTCTGCAATGAAAGCCGATGCCGATCGTTATGGCGTCCATTACAGGCAGATGTTGTCCAAAGGGATTTATCTTGCTCCATCACAGTTCGAGGTTGCGTTCATATCAGCAGCTCATAGTCAGGAAGACCTTGAAAAAGGCATTAAAATGACTGAATGGTCATTCAAAAATATGGCTTAAAAACAAAAAATTCGTTGACTTTGGCCGATGGGCATGATAACAAATTTGATCGATTGCCACAGAGTTTTTCAGTGCCTTGGAAAATGATTGTTGTTTCGCAAAAGATGGTTTTTTAAAGGCACCTGTCCTGGCTTACTTACTGTTCAGCGGGGCCGGGGTTGGAAGGTGGTGATAAGGATGGCTAAAAAACTAAGCACCGAGATGGTGGAGCTGCTTGGAAATTACGGGCATATTGGATTTACCTTTGTGGCCGCAATTTTTATAGGCTTAGGGGGGGGGATCTATCTTGATGAACATTTCTTTGATGGAAAGACGTCACCCTGGTTTACGTTTATTGGCCTGGCTTTTGGGATAGGTGCTGGATTTAAAAGTTTGTTTGATATTTTACGGACTCCGGCGGCTAAACCAAAAGATGAGGATGCAGAAGGTTGATCGGCTGTGCTAGATATTTCTTTAAAGAAGGTGCAGGCGTTAAGTATAGGATTTCTCGTGGTGCTGACAGGCGGGGCATGGTTGATTATGTCATGGCCCTTTGCACAGTCGGTACTTGTTGGTGGTGTTATAGCCATTGCAAGTTTTTTTTCGGGACATCGAGACATTGATTCTTTTCTAAAAACTTTTGAACCTCCTAAAGAGGGACAAGAAAAGAAGCAAAGTGGTAAGTCTGTTTATATTGTTAAATTTTGGCTCCGGTTGGCTTTAATTGCTGTGATTCTACTGTTCTTTATCAGGAGCGGTAAGGCTGATGTGATTGGGTTGCTTCTGGGGCTATCAACTGTAGTTTTTGCCATTATACTGACAACGCTCAGTGTGGCAGGACACTACTTTTTTAGAAGGAAGGGGTAAGAGGGAGAGTTATGGAACATCCGATACTATTTATTTCACTGATTTTGGAGAAATTAGGACTGCCAATTCCACACGGTCCTATTGGCAATACATTCCTGGAGAAATTATGTGAACCGTATATGACGTATACCTGGTTCGTTATGATTTTTCTGGTGGTTGTTGGTAAACTGACTCTCAGTAATATTGAAATGATCCCCGGTAAAGGACAGAACTTCTGGGAGCTACTCGTTGGAGGAATGTATGACTTCTTCAATGACAACATGGGCACTGAGCTCACCGAGAAACTTTTCCCCATGATTTCGACCTTTGCACTTTACATCGCAGTAGGTAATCTCATCGGCCTTATCCCCGGCTTTATGTCTCCAACCTCATCAATCAATACTACTCTGGCATTGACGATTATCGTTTGGGTGACCCATCACATTATTGGACTCCGTGCTCATGGTATTGGGTATATCAAGCATTTCCTTGGACCCATCCCGGTTCTGATTCCATTGATGTTACCCATCGAACTTATCAGTAACATTGCCCGGTTGCTTTCACTCTCCATTCGTCTTTTCGGTAACATCATGGCTAAAGAGACTCTCCTTGGAATTCTTTTTATGCTGGCTGGTGCCTATTTCGCGCCACTGCCAATCATGCTCCTTGGTGTACTGGTTTCCCTGGTTCAGGCCATGGTTTTTGTTCTCCTCACCGTCGTATACTTCGGTCAGGCTCAAGAGCATGCCCACTGATAACTCAGGTAACAAAGAAGTAAGTAATATGATTTTTTTATATAGTTAAGAAGAAGGCCAAACAAACAAAAATTTTTAAGGAGAATTACAATGGAATCAAATGCTTTGATGCTCGGACTTATCTGTATTGGTGCTGGACTTTCAATCGGACTTGCTGGACTTGGTGCCGGTATTGGTATTGGTAATGTTGGACAGGGTGCCACCATGGGTCTTGCTCGTAACCCAGAAGTACAGCCTAAATTGATGGTTTTCATGATCCTTGGTATGGCTCTCGCTGAGTCCTGTGCTATTTATGGACTGGTTGTTTCCCTGATCCTTCTTTATGCAAATCCTTTGATTGGCTAATTGGGTTTCAGTTTGATCTGTTCGGCGGCGCAAGCTGTGACGAACAAATCATTGAGTTTTAAAAGGCTGCAGAGTAATCTGCAGCCTTTTTGCGTTTAATGATGTGTGAAGTACTTAAAAGGGGACCATGGAAGACGATATTATCATTCACCCAAGTCGTGCAGTCCGAGAAAAAACTATTCCGCGATGCGGCCTTCTCTTTGTTAATCCGACCGAGGCAAGGGTTGCACTCCAGACACTTATTGACAGGGGAGGAGATCAGCGCTTTTTGTTCCATTCGGGATTGGTTGTGAGTCCTGATAATGATTTTTTTGTGGCAGGACCGGCTGTCGGGGCACCAATGGCTGTGATGGTTCTTGAGAAGCTTATAGCGCTCGGGGCCTGTAAGGTAGTCATGGCTGGCTGGTGTGGTGCGCTCAGGCCCGATATGTGTGTAGGTGACACGGTTCTTGGAGGTGCCGCCTATTCGGGAGAGGGTACATCGCAATATTACACAAATGACAATGTTTCTGATCCATCGCAAAGGTATATTACTACAATGAAGTCAGTTTTTGATCTCAGGGATACTGTATCCTTCTGGTCCACCGACGCACCTTATAGAGAGTCCAAAAAGATGCTTCAGCAGTTGGCTCAAAAATTTAATGTTGGAGCTGTGGATATGGAATACTCCGCATTATGTGCGGTCGCGAATTTCAGAAAGATCGATTTTGCCTCTTTGTTTCTTGTCTCCGATGAACTGTGGCAGGACGATTGGCGGCCAGGGTTTGGAGGAAAGGTTTTTAAAAGAAAAAGTAAAGCACAAATCAAGCAACTTCTAAATGTAATTGTTGCAATATCAGGCTTTAAGGAGGCCTGATTATGGCGACTTTTCATCTAGTAAGTCTTGGGTGTGCAAAAAATCTTGTAGATTCTGAAGTGATGCTTGGAATCCTGCATGAAGCCGGATGGGAACTTTCCGAAGACCCCTCTGCTGCTGAAGTTCTTATTGTTAATACCTGTGGGTTTATTCAGCCAGCAGTTGAAGAAGCTCTGGAGGTAATACTCGAGCTGGCTCAATACAAAGAAAAAGATAAAAATAAATTTCTGGTTGTGACGGGTTGTCTTGTACAGCGCTATCTTACAGGTCTCAGCAAGGATATGCCTGAAATTGATCTTTTAGTGGGTACTGAAGGTGTTGGAGAGATTGCTCACCTCCTGCAGAAATTATTGGTCGGTGAGCAGACAGAGAGATCTTACTGTCCCGATCGTTTTCTAATGAACTCCAATCTGCCGCGCATCCTATCCACTCCTTTTTTTAGAAGTTCTGTTAAAATTACTGAGGGTTGCAGTAATCGCTGCACCTATTGCATGATTCCTTCGATAAGAGGTGATCTTCGTTCCAGGAACATTCCTGATATTATAGCAGAGCTTAAACATCTAGAGGCTGGTGGTGTTAAGGAGATTTCACTGATTGCTCAGGATCTGACTGCCTATGGCAACGACCTTGAGGCCAAGAGCAATCTTATCAGTCTGTTGACAGCTATCCTCCAAGAAACCAATATTCCATGGTTGCGTCTGATGTATCTTTATCCATCAGGGGTAACTGAAGAACTGTTTGAGCTGATGCGAACAGAGAAAAGAATTTTGCCTTATATGGATATCCCTTTTCAACATGTGTCAGATCCGATTCTGAAAAATATGCATCGTCGTTACGGCTACGATGATCTTTGCAAATTCGTTGAAGGGATACGAAATTCGGTCCCAGATATTGCTCTTCGAACAACGATGATGGTAGGTTTTCCAGGAGAAACTGAACGTGATATCAGGAAAATGGAACAATTTTTAGAAAAGTATGAAATCGACCATGTAGGAGTCTTTTCTTATACTAATGAAGAGGGCGCACGGTCTGAATTTTTCAAAGATCAGGTTGCTGAAGATGTTAAACTGGAAAGGATGGAACGGATCCTCGCATTGCAGGCTGGGATTTCAGAAGAGATACTGAAGAAATACATTGGTAAGATAGTTCCAGTGCTTGTGGAGGGACTTAGCCAGGAGACAGATCTTCTTCTTGAGGGGCGAATGGTTTACCAGGCCCCTGATATAGATGGGATAGTGTATATCAATGATGGTATTGCAAACCCCGGTGATATCGTAAAAGTACGTATCACCGAAGCGCAAATATATGATCTGGTAGGGGGGATTGTTCAGGAGGGATGAGGCAAAAAAACTATTTGCCCGTGTTTACCTGTTCACGTAGATCCTTCCCGACTTTGAAGAAAGGGAGTTTTTTTGGTTTGACTTTGATTTTCTCGCCAGTCTTCGGATTGCGACCTTCGTAGGAGCCGTAGTTTTTAATGACAAAGCTTCCAAAACCTCTGATTTCAATACTGTCTCCCTTAGCCAGTGCCTCGGTCATGGTTTCGATAATGGTGTTGGTAATTGCCGCAGCTTCCCTGTGTGGCAGGTCAATGTCCTGGGACAACGCTTCAATTAACTCAGATTTGTTCATGCCTGACTCCTGTGCATTCAGAGCGAATACTGCAGTTCTTGCCGTATTCTAATAAAATAAAAAAATTAATAAGAATAAACTGTCATCGATATCTTTGTGAAAAAAAGATAGTCGGGGAAAATCTTTTGCACCCGTTTGGGTAGTATAGCTATATATCTTACCAGATAACTATCCAAATTTAATCAGCTATTTTTTTGTTTGTAAAGGGTTTTTTTTGGAAAAAATTCTTTTTATGTCATTTTTGGTGAGAATTTTAAATTTTCCAATAGCTAAGTTATCCAGACCAAGGTCTCCATAGGCTAGACGTTTAAGGGATTGCACAGGATGGCCAACCATTTGAAACATCTTTTTAACCTGCCGTTTCCGGCCCTCATGGATGGTGATAATAATTACAGAATTTCTATTATTTTTCCTGATAATTCGTAGTTTTGCTGGAGCAGTCTTCTTTTCGTCAAGCAATATGCCTTTCTCGAGAGATCGTATTGTCTGTTCAGATGGTAGCCCCTTTACTTCCGCCTCATACGTTTTATGGACTTCAAATTTGGGATGAAGAATGCTTTGGGCGAGCTCCCCATCATTCGTGAGTAAAAGAGCACCTTCGGTATCGAGATCGAGTCTTCCAACCGGAAAAACCCTTTCTTTTATTCCTGGGAGTAATGAGGTGACAATTGGACGTCCCTGGGGGTCTGAAAGTGTTGTTACGTAGCCTTTGGGTTTATTGAGAAGGATGTATATAAGTTTTTCTCGTACTTCAACCCTTTTGTTATCAAAGAGTACTTTATGAACTCCAGGGGTTATCTGCTGGCCCATTGCGGTTGAAATGGTCCCATTGACCTTTACTCGTCCTGCAGCGATAAATTCTTCCGCCTTTCTTCGTGAAGCAATACCAGCCATGGCAAGAAACTTTTGGAGACGTACAGGTTTGTTGTTCATAATCAACGGAGGTTGGGTGGCAGCAGCAGGTGAATACGGGAATCAACCAGTTTTTTGGTGGCGTCATCTACTTCAAGTACATCTGTGTACCAGGGTTTCATGCGGCAGTCAAAGACAATGGGTGGAGTAAGACCTACATGGAACCGTTGAACACTGGTGGCAGCACCATGGATATCGGCGGCAGGTTCAAATCTTGTGAAAAATGTCCAGAGAAATTCCTGGACAGAGCAGGTTGCTTCATCGCAGTTATCTACCAGCAGTATTGCGGGCCAGTTACTGAGGGCAGGATCTTGAGCTATGTGTTCTGCAAGATCGGGCTTTTCTTCATATCCAGTGGACTCCAGGACAAGCGTTCCCGGAAGATAGGCCTTTGCTTTCTGACAATGTATTGGGAGGTTCCCAGAAAATTCAGTTGGGAGCTCTCGTATCTTTTCTTTTCCGAGGCCCATCATCATGGCCTTTGATCCTTTATTCACTGAAGGTCCGGTGTAATCGAGCGTATCCTGTGAGACATTTGCAAAAACGAAGAGATCACTATCCCATTGAATGCGTTCAAGAACATGAGTCCATAGTTCAGGGAAGTTAGTGATGTCAATATCACCATCGGTGAGAATTAAAAATTTTGTAAGGGAGAGTTGTCCTTCTCCAAGAACTCTGAGTCCACAGGCAAAAGCCTCACGAGGATAACGATCAGCAACACGGGCAGCTGCCAGGCAATGAAAGCCAGTTTCTCCAAAGGTTTTCAGTTCACGGACCCCTTTCATAACCAGTGGGAAAAGTGGTGAAAGCAGATCCTGGAGGAAGTCACCAATAAAATAATCTTCCTGTTTTGGTCGGCCAACAATAGTTGCGGGATAGATGGCGTTGTTTCTGTGATAGAGATGAGATGCTTGAAAAACTGGGTAGTCATGCTGTAACGAATTGTATCCGTAATGATCTCCAAAGGGACCTTCGGGCTTTCTTAAATGTGGAGGAACTACTCCCCGCACTGCGAATTCGGAATTGGCAACTAGCCGATGCCCACCTTTTGGATCAGCCGTCATATCAAGTTTTTTGCCGATCAGCAGAGATGTAAGCATCAGTTCAGGGATATCTTCAGGAAGTGGGGCTATGGCAGAAAGCATTAGCGCAGGTGGGCCACCTATGTATAGGGTCATCGGTAGTGGTTGATTGAGCTTTTCTGCTTCGTGATAGTGGTAGCCTCCCCCCTTGTGTATCTGCCAGTGAATACCGGTTGTAGTGTCATCATGGCGTTGGATACGATACATACCAAGATTGTGTCCCTTTCCACCAGGATGTTCAGTGTAGACCAGTGGCAACGTGACGAAGGCTCCTCCATCACTATGCCAAGATGTGAGCATGGGTAGACTGCTAAGGCGGGGTGGTAATTGGCAATTTTCAAGGATAGGGCCATGTTTTTTTTCTTTCAGACCAATCTTCAGGCCCTCTATAAAGAGATTTCGATTATCCCAGAGTTTTTTAGCCTTGAGCGGCATAAGTGATTCGGTGAGATTTACAAGGTCTCGGACAAAATTTTGCGGCCGAGAACCAAAAGCAAGTTCGAGTCGTTTTGCGGTACCGAAGAGATTGGTAATAACCGGAAACGAACTTCCTTTCACTTTTGTAAAGAGAAGAGCAGGGCCCTGACGATGAATGACCCTGCGGTGAATTTCTGCAATTTCCAGATCGGGATTAACTTCTTCATCAATAACAAGGAGCTGGTTTTCGCGGCGCAGCAGTTCGATGAAACTGCGCAGGTCGTAGAGGATGTCATGTGCCATGGGCGACCTTTAATTTATTTATGGTGGTGGGGTGACTGTTCGAGAAGGAACAGCTCATGGTATTCATCTTCGCTCATATTGCTTTTGAGAACACCGGTAAAATAATGAACAAGCTCCTGAATCTCTTCACTTGATAACCTGTTAGCAAGAGTCTGGGCAAGTTCAGGCCTGCCAATAAGCTGGAAAAAGCAGGTAATTGATTTACGGTCATGCTCAATATTCAAGCCAAAGCACATCTGATGGGGATCAAGATCCATGGAGTATGAGTGGTAAGAGTTAGTTGGTTGCAAGCAGCTTCCAATGAATTTTTCTGGTGCGCGGACCGTCAAATTCACAAAAATAAATGGCCTGCCAGGTACCAAGTTGCAGCCGACTACTGCTTACCATAAGGGTAAGTGATGCTCCCATCAGAGAAGCCATGATGTGGGAAGGTGAGTTCCCTTCCATATGTTTGAACGGATAGTCTAGCGGAACAATTTCTTTTAATCCCTTAATGATATCCCTTCGTACGTCCGGATCAGCACCTTCATTGATCGTCAGGCCAGCCGTTGTATGAGGATTGAAAAGATAGCATATTCCTTCCTCAACTCCGGTCTCTGAGACCCGCTTCTGCACCTCGCTTGTGATGTCAAGGAGGTGCATATGCTTATTGGTGGGTATGGTAAAGTTGCCAGAATACATATTAATTTTTCAGCTGCCAGTGGCCATAGCTATCACGGCAGGCGGTGGTGTAGACAGTTTCCGTTTTTCCATTAATTATTGACTGGATTTGCGCTTGCCGGCAGGGTTGGTTTGTGGATGGATTAGTATAGGCTGGCTGAGGAGTAACCTGATACTGGTTTCCGTTGTCAGGGTTTTGCCAGGCGTTGGTTTGCCCTGAAACTCCACGCTCATATACGTGATTAAGTTGCTCTCTGTCGTATTTGTCCATCTCGTTACCAATCATATAACCAAGCATGGTTCCAACGGCAGCTCCTATGAGGGTAGCTTCTGTGTTATGCCCTATAGCCTGACCAATCAAGGCACCACCAGCAGCACCACCAACGGCACCCATTCCTGCTTTGTTGGGTCCATTGGCACATGAGGATAAAAGAAGGGTTAAGCTCAGGATAACAGGAATAATAATAGTACTTTTCATTGTGGACTCCTTGGAAATGGTGAAAGAAAACTCAGATAGTTGTGAAAACAAATAGTCATGCCCTTTCGTTTGTCAATCATCCGAAGATGAAATCAGGATCGATCAATTTTTTTATTAAGCGCATACAATTGCTCCAGACGCAATTTACTGCGTCGCAGCTGTTCTATCTCATCGAGCAGATCAAGGGCAAGTGCGGTGCCTGGGAGATTGACTCGTAAATCTTCCTGAAGGCGAATTGATATCTGGATTCGTCTAACTTCAAATGCTGCAAATCGCCATTCCCGAGGATCATGTCCCTGTGGTGAGATTATCCCTTCATCAATAAGATCCTGAACAAATTGGGCGTGAACCTTACAGATATTGCAGAGTTCACGGAGGCTGTATGCGCAGTTTTCATCAATAATTGTATACTGGAGTTCAGTAGTCATCATTATACTCCAAGGTGGCTGCGAGGGTTAAAAGACATGGTTTTTTTCATACGGTTGTAGAGCTCTTTATCGGCATCTGTAAGGGGTTTTGGTACCATGATGGCAAGAGTCACATACTGGTCACCACTCAGTTTTGTAGAACAGAGGCCCCTGCCTTTGAGTCGAAGTTTTTTCCCCGTCTGAGAGTTTGGTGGTATTTTTAGCTCTACAGTTCCGCCGAGCGTCGGAACAGGGATGGTAGCTCCAAGTGCTGCTTCCCATGGAGAAATTGGCAGAGTAAGCAGAATGTCGCGATTATCGGGAACAAAATAGTTGTGGGCTGCAAATGCCACTTCGAGAAAGAGGTCACCATTGTCGCCACCGCCAATTCCCTCGGCACCCTGTCCAGCCAGTCGAATCTGCTGGCCTGCAGTAATTCCTTTTGGAATGGAAACCTGCAGAGTGTGAGGACGGGTGGTTACGTGGCCGGAGCCATCAACAGCCGGGCGTTGCAGGGTGAGTGATTGTTTACTGCCGTGATAACTGTCCTCCAGTTGTATGACTATTTTGGCGTGTAGATCCTGCCCTTTACCTGAATAACGACTGTGTCGGCCGGTAAATGGGCCCTGTCGCCTTGCCTCCGCTTTTCTCTGTGCGCCAAAAAGAGATTCAAAGAAATCACTGAATTGAGAAGCGTCGGTCTCAGTATATCCGCCACCTGTGAATTCAAAACCATTATCCCAGTTAGGCGGTGGCTTAAAATCTTGACCAGCCTTCCAGTCTTTGCCGAATTTGTCGTAGGCAGCCCGCTTTTCTACGTCCTGTAAAACCTCGTAGGCCTCACCAATTTCTTTGAAACGCCCTTCAGCTGTGGCCTCCTTGTTGATATCCGGATGATACTTTCGAGCGAGTTTTCTGTAGGCCCGTTTTACTTCATCCTGAGTGGCATTTCGATCAATGCCCAAGGTTGTGTAGTAGTCTTTGAATTCCATATTCAGTCCTGGGTGGTTTTGATCATGATTCTATCTGTACATGGCTGTATTTTACCGCATATTGGACTAAATTAAAGGAAATAAATCGTACGGCACTATTAAGACCTTGTTCTTCCGGGTAGCATCAGAATAAAAGGAATACCCAGCAATCCGACTGCAGCACTGACAAGGTAGGCTGATTGTAGTCCGCTCCGGTCAGCTATCATGCCAATAACAACCACCATTGATGCACGAGCCATAAAAGCGATCAACATAAACATACCATTGGCGGCTGCGGGAGAGTTTTTTGCGTGTTCCTGAATCAGGGCGAGCATAACCGGAGTAGTGGATAGTATCATGAAACCACAACTGACCAGGGATACCATCCGAACCCAATCGTTGCTGATCACAAAGAGGAGAACGCTCAATGGCGCTCCCACCAGAGATATCAGTAGTACCCGTCGTCTACCTAGGTAATCACTGAGCGACCCGGCAGTTAGCACGCCAGCAACTCCAGCAGCCTCAAACAGCATCAGAGCCATTCCGCCCAGCCAGATACTGCCACTTTCATTTTGAATAAAAAGGGGTAAAAAGGCGGTCATAGATCCGTGCATAAAACTACGCGCCAGGAGTATGAATGTGAGTGGCATAAGGATGTGTCGCATTTCTTTAAATGTGGTGATAAGTGAGATCTTGTTGCCGTTATTATGAAAAGAAAGATCTACATTTCTGAACCGTACAAAGAGCCAGACGGAGGCGGCAATACCTACGATCATAATAGGCCAGATCCCTTCAAACCCAAGCAAAGAGACTGCGCTCACTGCAATCAATGGCCCTATTGTCCGGGCAAGTTCCCCACCAGTCATAAAGAAGCTCATTCCTCTACCCTTTCGTGACCCGGCCATACGGGCAATCATTACGGGAGCGGGTACATGGAACATGGCAATGCTGATTCCTGCAATAAAGAGGAGAAGGAGCAATACTCCATAAGTCGGCGCAAGTCCGATCAGGCTCATGGGGATGGCTGTCATCATGGGTGCCAGAATAACAAAATAGCGAAGACTAGCCCTATCAGCCAGCATTCCGATAAAGGGATTCATCAGAGCGGGAAGCTGCATAACTGCAGAGAGAAAACCTGCTTGTGTCAGTGACATGGAAAGCTTATCGATCAGCAGGGGGAGAAGGGGAGCGAGAAAGGACGAGTATACGTCGTGAATAAAATGGCAGAATGAAAGCAGGAGGATTTCTGCTGCTTTAAATGAAGAATGCTTTGTGTTTTGCATGGTTGTCTCTATTATAGGTGAAGGTGTGAATGCGAGTCCTCACGGTTCTCTGCCTTGTGTGCGGTTGTTGGCTACAGTAAGGGGAGAAAAAAACAAATAGCACGCGGCCATTCGTGGTTATGTGTGCCTGATTCTTTTGGATTGCCAATATTTATAACGATATTTGAATGCAATTAGGAAAGCATTTTTATCTAAGAATTACTTGTCTGTGACAAGCATTATTCGACCATCCGGGGCGGGAGGATTCAGGGTCTTATTCTGTGTTATAGCCATGGACATTATCGAGTAGAGGGTGGTGTAGGTGTTAGTTTGATTCTGACCATATTGGTTAAACCAGTAATATTTGTTTCCTTCATGCTTGGCAAGAAAAGCATTTGTTGCCACAGAGTATGTTTTTTCAGGATCCAGCGGACTGTAAGAGTTGTCCTTGTTACGTACCTGGATCGTAACTAATTGGTTACCTTTTTTGTTCACTTCCCACTTTCCATTTTTCTCGGTAATCTCTTGTACAGAGGCGTTTGTCTGTATCTTGATCCTGGCACCGGCAATTTGCAGAAAACCGCCCTCTCCTAAAGACGCAGCAGAGTGCTCCAGTATTTCACGAAGGTATTGACCCTTAATTTTCAGCAAATAGATGTCATTTTCAAAAGCATCTATTTCGTAGAGCATGGTGTCTGTCACCGGTCCGGCAGGGTAAACTTTGTTTCCCCTGAATGCGCCACCATTGTTCAGTACCAGATCGACTTTGAATTTTTCAAGAATAAGATCATTGACCATGTCAGCAACACTGGATTCCTCTGATCGGACTGATTTCTTGTCGAGATGCCACTCTTTGTCAGTGCTCCCAAGTATTACTGCTCCAGGCAATTGATCTGTGAAATGTTTCAACTGTTCTGAGGTGTTGGGGTCTTCCTGAATGGATGCAACTATTGGAATCAGCGAATACTTGGCAGAAAGGGGGAGAAGCCGCTTGTTTGCATCGAGTTCCATATCCAGGCGAACCAGAGCCGTTCCTTTTTCACCACCATTTACAATAAGGGTGTCATTAATGGTTTCCATCTGTGTCAGGTAATCATGAGAATGACCACCGAAAATAATGTCAATTCCATTCACTCCAGCTGCCAGTTGTCTGTCGAGGTCAATTCCTAAATGAGTAACCGCTACAATGATATCAACATTTTCCTTCTTGAGGGAACTGATCATTTCTTCAGCAATTGAAAAGGTAGGTTCTTTTAGGGTGACATCGCCACCATTGGTTACGTAGGCAAACTCTGGAGTCATTAAGGAGAAGTAGCCAATACGAATATCATCATATTCTGTGATGAATATTGTAAGGCAGGAGTTGTCAAGTGCGGTGCCTTTAATATTGAGGTCAGAACACAGGGTAGTGAGGTCTGTTTCAGAGAGGGCCTCGCCAAGCATACCTGAACCATGGTCAAACTCATGGTTGCCAAGACCATAGATATCATAGCCTGCTACCTTGAGAAGTTTTATGATGGCCTTTCCCTGAAAAGTATTAAAGTACCGTCCCATTAAATCATCACCGGATGATAGAACAATGACAGGGGTTTTGGATTCAGTTTTTGTTTTCTTGATAATGGAAGCTATACGACTGATACCACCGACCACCTGGGTCTTATTGCCAGTGCCATCCAGATCAATTGAGCTTAAAGAAGGCTCAAGTTGCCCCTGTAAATCTGCAGTTCCTAAGAATGTGAGATGCTTGGTGTTTGATGCTGCAACACCATTGCAGCAATAGAGAGAAAAGGTGATAAGTGTGGCACAAAGAAAGATTGTTTTGGATTGCATGGGGATCCCTTAGCTAAAGTTTCCAAAAAAAAATCATATTATAGATATTCCTGATTACCATCGAAACTCAGCTTTGCAACCCTGAGTTGTTCCGTGTCGATTATATGGGACGCCATAAACCCATCCCTGGGGGCTCTGCTGCGGCCGTCCATGCCGCAGATGCCCATATAATCAACACGAAACAACTCCTCCTCAAACGGGTAGGCTGATGATTAGTGGTAATCAGGTAGATATTTGGGGGGCAGACTATAGGTTTTTTATATCGTCAAAAAAACTGATTTGTCCCTGATTGTCTGTTTGTTTTCATGGTAGCCATATTAGCTCAATATCACGAGTTAACCCCTGCAACCAAAAGCAACACTCCCAAAAAACCGACAAAAAAACCAATAATACTTAAAACTGTGTACAGCCCTTTATCTGCTGTATGAGTTCGCGATAACTCTATATTTGGAAATTCAACACCTCCATCTGAAGAGCGATGTTCTGATTCATACTTTTTCAGAACTGTCATTTTTTCACGCGCCTTGGTAATCATAAAAATACCAATTGCTACGAACAGAGTTCCTAGTAGGAGTGCTGGTATAGACATATATATCCTATCGTTATTAAATGGGGATGTGGTGAATTTTCCATGAAAGTAAGTTGATAGATTACATTGAGATTTTTCTGACTTTCATATAGAGCAACACTCGTCTCGGATGAAAATCGTTGGGAGTGTTATCTTTTGGTAATATGTTTGTTGACTGTAAATATTTAACCCGTAAGACATGTGCCTCCCAGACAGATGTGTCGGCACCATTTTCTTCTAAATAACGAATAATACTTTGATCTCCACTGAACTTGGCGAGGGCAAAAGCATTGATGCCTGCATTATCTAGTGTGTTGATCTTTGCACCATGACTGATCAATTTTTTTACTATACTTAAATTGCTTTTTTCAGAGGCCACCATCAGGGAAGTATTTCCGTTTTTGTCCGTTGCATTAACGTCAGCCCCTTTTTCGATCAAAAGCTCTGCGAAATCAAAAATATTATGAGAAACTGCCCTCAGCAGAAGAGGGTCACCGTTTCCAAGGGTTTCATTGACATCAGCGCCATGACTGACAAGCAGGGTTCCGCACATAACGTCTTTGTTTTCCATGGACAACCGCAGTGGAGATTGTCCTCTTAAATCTTTTTTGTTTAAGTCGGCGATGCCACTCTTTATTAGGGTACGAACTTTCTCGATTTTTTTTCTCGATACGGCGATAATGACAGGCGTTTGCCCCTTATTGTTTGTAAGATTGACATCTGCTCCTTTGGTAATCAAATACTCCATCACTGCTAATGATCCGGAAGCAGTTGCATCAAATAATGGTGAATCACCCTTATTATTTTGTGCGTTAATATTGGCGCCATTGTTTAGTAAAAAGTCGGCTAGATCAAAACAGTCTTTTGTGTTTTTTTCTGCAACCTTTCTCGTTAAACCCAAAGTATCTTCAAATGTTTTCCGTAATGTATGTACTAAAGGAGTTATGCCTTGCTGATCCCCTTTATCAATATCAGCACCATTCTTAATTAAAAATTTAACAAGGTCAAAATGCCTTTCGAGAATTGCAAGGATAAGCGGCGTGGAACCGGGGGCAGAAGAATACATTGTTTTTTTGTCAGACAGACAGGCCGAATTAATGTCGGCTCCAAGGCTGAGTAGCAACTTAACAGTTTGTTGTCTCCCTTTCCACGATGCGTAAAGAATCGGGGACATACCGTTTGTATCAACTAAATTCGGGTCTGCACCTTTTTGACATAAAAATTCAATTACGGTTGTGTCTTCAGTAGTTGCATAATAATGCAGAAGGGGAATACCTGCTATTCTCGGGGCAATAGCATTTAAGTCTTCCTCTCCTTTGTCCACGAAAAATGTAGCTATATCCCAGTATCTTCTTTGCAACGACTGTTCAAACAGATCTCCTTGACGGCCAACCATTTGTTTGGACTGATTCAACTCAGCGCCATTTTGTATCAAGGAGATGGCCAATTCAGGTTGCCCATAGTAAAGAGCAACCGCTAGTGGGCTTGCTCCAAATCCTTTCATATTTAAATCTGCGTTTTCAGAAATAAAAAATTCAACAACATCCTTATGTCCATATGAAATTGCCAGGGTAAGAGGTGTGAAACCATTTTCCGTGGAATCATAGTATTTGGGGTCTATTTGAAATGGAAGAAAAATCTGATTATTTAGATTCCCTGGGTGCCCTTTCTTTTGAGGCATATTTGCCATAGGACCAAACGAGTGACTGTTTATTTCTGCTCCATGTTCATACAAGAGTTTGACGATTTCCAAATGACCATTTTTAGCCGCAAGCATGAGAGCTGTCACCCCTGTATCTGTAAATGCATTTATTGATGCCCCTTCATCAATAATATGCCGGGCACCTGTGAGGTTACCGCTTTGGGCAACTTTCATAAGCGGAGTAAAAGCTTGCTGTTTTGAAGAGGTCTCTTTTGGGCCATTAAAAAGTAGGTAATCAATATTTCTTTTTTTTAATTTATCGGGCTGTGGGGCAATCCGAGGAATACTAAGAGTTGGGATAGGTGAAGGAGGTCGACCTTGTCTCCAGACGAAGGGGCGTTGTCCATTGTTTTCCCCATAAGAGGGAGAAACTGATAATAAGAATTGAAGAAATAGACCGAAAATAAAACAAAATTTAATTATATTTAAAATATTCGCAGCTTGATTCAGCATAATCAGTATGATTTTAAGATTTGGAAACAATTGTTTAGGTCCCATAAGTTCGATGTCGGTGTTCGTTTTAATATTCGTGATTTCACATAAAGCCAAACGAAAAGCCAAGACACGTACCATTTTTTTATCTAAGAACCTCTATCAAGCCACTACTCCAAATACCCGGCCAACACCTGCGGTTAGGGCCATAGCGAGTCCACCCCAAAAAGTTACACGTATTGCACCAATTAAAATAGTGGCGCCGCCAGCTCGCGCGGCAAGTGCACCGAGGGATGCTAAAAATAATAAAGAGGAACCAGCAACCACGGCTATTAACTGAGATCCAGGAACAACCCGTGCCAATAACAAGGGAAGAGCTGCGCCAATTGTAAAGGTTCCTGCTGAAAAAAATGCAGCCTGCACGGGCTGTGCACCAGCATTTTCCGATATTCCTATTTCGTCTCGGGTATGTGCCCCGAGCGCGTCATGAGCCATCAGTTGTTCTGCTACTGTTCTGGCCAAATCTGGATCAAGCCCTCGATTTTGGTAAATTTGTGCTAGTTCATCTTTCTCAAATTCGAAATCATTCTCTAGCGAACGCTTTTCAAGTGTTATGTCAGCATTCTCGGTATCTGACTGTGAGCTTACAGATACGTATTCGCCCGCAGCCATTGACATTGCCCCGGCAACCAATCCCGCAACTCCTGCAAGGAGAATGCTCTCCTGCGTTGCATTGGCCGCGGCAACACCAATAATGAGACTGGCAGTGGACACAATACCATCGTTAGCACCTAGTACAGCGGCACGTAGCCAGCCAACACGATGGGAACGGTGAATTTCATGGTGACTCATATGTGGCCTCGGTAGATTATGTGAACACTAACCGTATTAAATTAACGGCTGGCCATGGATCCACGACAATAGTGGAGCAGTGGGTAAGGTAGATGCTATCCAAAAACCGGACGTGCGGGCCAGTCGGGGCCATTTTGTTGTTGGAAGAAGCCGTTACGCGCCGCCGCCTCCAATAGCTAATTGGACGCCAGTCTGGTTCTTCTCCTATGGTTCCCGTAATTCTTTGAGCATCCAGACATCGCAGCCACTGTGAATTGTTTCATTGAGCGGCTCTTGTAGATGTCTGAATCCAAAACGTTTATAGAGTGTTATCGCAGGTTTCATATTAGAAAGGGTGTCCAGGTAGCATTGCTGATACTGTCTCGATTGTGCGTACTCGAGGCATAGCTTTGTTAATTTTTTTCCAATTCCCAACCCTCTACTTTCCGGTAGTAAAAATAGTTTTCGGAGTTCACAGATAGTTGTACTTTTGTGAAAGGCCGCAATGCCACCTCCTCCAATAAGCTGATTATCCTTTACCGCCACCAGATAAAGAGCATTGTCAGCTTCTTTGTAGTACTGGCTCATACATTCCACTTCCTCATCAGAAGGGCCAAACCCATCTCCTATGGCACCAAATTCCGCTCCCACCGTTTTGATGATATGGCAAATGTGTTTATCATCCTCGGGTTTGATATTTCTGATTTCGCAATGCATCCTAGCTATTCGTCAGCTGCCTTACATGAGGTTACAGGTTTGTCATAGTGATATAGGTTGTTGGCCACCAGATTCCAGACAGGACGGTTGCAATAGCAGAGCCTGTCAGCAGGGTCTGGCGTCTGGTGAGTATACTCAGGCATAAGAAAAAAATGTTGGCCCACCCGAAGGGAGTTAAAAATGATAGAAACCACCCAACTGGAACACGAAATGCCATACTGAAGAAGTGCTCAATGGGCTGTATGGGTAGCGTCGGATCTGGTTGTGAAGTAAAGTGCAGGGTAAGCATGGATATTACGGATACGATGAGCATCAGGAGGATGCTTCCAAATAGCCAGGTGATTAAAATTTCTTTTCTTGTCAGGTGCTGGGTAAAAAACATATTTTTATGATCCACAGTATAGTTGCTGATGGTTTGCGATATGTTACCTTTTCTCTTTCATCCTTGATCTTATCTTGACACAGATTTATCTTAACGCATACTATATTCAATCGCTGGGAATTAATTTTTATGAAAGAGAGTGTGTACCTTATTGGTGGCCGGGCTGTAGGGAAGTCAAGTATCGGTGTAAGGCTAGCCCGAAAGCTTGGGTATAGATTTTTTGACACTGATACTCTGATCACTGATGAGTGTGGTTGTTCGGTAGCTGAAATTGTGGCCCGAGATGGGTGGCAGAGCTTCAGAGAGCATGAAAAGCACGTGTTGCGTCAGCTGGGTCTTCAAAAATCCTGTGTCGTGGCAACTGGTGGCGGTGCGATTCTTCATCGTGAGCAATGGCTGGAGCTGAAAAAACTTGGGATAGTTATCTGGTTGAAGGCTGATACTGCAATTCTCCGTGAACGTATTTCGGGAGATCAGAATTCCATGGGGCAACGGCCAAGTTTAACAGGAAAAGATGTCTGCCAGGAACTGGAAGATGTCTTGACGGAACGCAACCCACTATACCGTGAAACCGCAGACTTTATTATTGATAGCGGCAAGATGACAGTTGATGAGATTGTTCAGGCAATTGAACAGATCTGCACAGCAACAGACAGGGAATAAAAAAGATGGCAGGAAATACTTTTGGTAAGGCCTTTCGGGTAACCACCTGGGGTGAGTCGCATGGGACAGGCGTTGGTGCTGTAATTGATGGCTGTCCTCCGGGGATTGTCCTTGATCCTGCATTTTTACAGGCTGAGATGGACAGGCGGCGCCCTGGACAGGGAGGAGCATCAAGTCCCCGTAAAGAGCCGGATCAGCTTGAGATCTTGTCTGGTATTTTTATCCCAGAAGGAGAAGATCTGCCGCGTACCACCGGCACACCCATCTCACTTGCAATTTATAATAAGGATGCCCATTCAAAGTCCTATGACACTCTGCGTGATATTTTCCGTCCCGGTCATGGGGATATCAGCTATCTTGCCAAATATGGCATCCGGGATCATCGTGGTGGCGGACGCGCGTCTGCCCGGGAGACTGCGGCACGGGTTGCTGCGGGAGCGGTGGCCAGGCAGGTATTGGAACAGGCTGGAATTGATGTGCTCGCTTATACTGTTGCTTTGGGCGGGGTGAAAATTACCGAAAAAAATCTTGAAGTAATTAACGATAATCGTTTTTTCTGTCCCGATGCAGCTGCCGCTGAAAAGATGGAAGCGAGGGTGGATGAAGTTCGAAGAATGGGAGATACTTTAGGTGGAATCGTGGAGATTGTTGCCGACTGTCCCGCCGGTCTTGGAGAGCCCGTTTTCGATAAACTTGAGGCAGAGCTTGCCCACGGTCTGATGTCCATTGGGGCGGTGAAGGGGGTGGAGATTGGTGCCGGGTTCAAGGTGGCAGATATGCTCGGGTCTGAGAATAATGATGCGATAACTCCCGAAGGATTTGAAGGCAACAATGCCGGAGGAATCCTTGCCGGGATATCGAGTGGTAATGAAATTGTTATCCGGGTTGCCGTGAAACCCATTCCGTCCATTTCAAAAAAGCAGCAGAGTGTTAATCTTGCCAATGAAGCAGTAACTATTCAGGTGGGTGGAAGGCATGATATCTCGGCCATTCCCCGTATCATTCCTGTCTGTGAAGCCATGGTACGTCTCACCCTGGTTGATCATCTGCTGCGGCACATGAGTATCGCTTTTCCAACGGAGTAAAAAAGATGGCAGGAAAACAAATATTCATCCGCGAAATCTGGATGCTCAGTCGGGAATACGGCAGTCTTGCAGGAGCAGGCGGGGTGAAAGATGTGGTTTCCCAGTTGTCTGTCACTCTTGCCCGCGAGGCTGGTCGTTCTGTTCATGTTGTTCTTCCCTGTTATGGGTTTATGAACCCTGAAAAGCTGGGCTTTCATCTTCTGGACGATCCTCAGTCTCCCGGGCATATATTACAGTTCGAGGTTGATCTGAACTACCCGGAAGAGGAACGGCGTGAAGAGGTAAGGGTGTGGGTGGCAAAGCTTGATCGGGTTACTATCTATTTGATCGATGCCGAGAGATTTCGTGAAAAACAGAATGTATACACCTATACAGCGGAGGAAGAGGAGAACTTCTCCTGGCAGAAAACGGGAGAGGGACATATCGATTATTTTGCCATGAATATTCTCTTGCAGAAAGCCGCCATTGACCTGATGATACTCCTTGATGCCCGTCCGGATATAATTCATTGCCACGATGGTCACACTGCGGTTCTTCCGGCTATGATTTCTGAACAATCCGGTTTACGCCACTATTTTCGTGGCACCGGATGTGTGGTGACCGTCCATAACGCAGGGCAGGGATATCACCAGGAGGTTGCTGATCTTGCCTTTGCTCACGCAAGCACAGGTCTTCCTCTGTCTCTTGTTCGTCGCTTCAGGCTTGATGACTGTTTTGATCCCTTTCTCGCAGGGGCTCCCTATGCAGAAATGAACACAGTGAGCGAAAATTATGCCAGGGAATTGCGGGAAACCATTGATGATCATCTTACCGGGTGGCTTGGCCACACCCTGCTGGAACGCAACGTCATTCTGGATGGAATTACCAATGGAATAGATCCCGATGCCTTCTCAGCAAAAGACCATTTGAAAACGCACATAGCCGCAAGCTTTGATCCTCTTGGAGAGGCTCCACTTGAAGGAAAGCGGAAGTGTAAGACTGCCCTGCTGCAGTCGCTTACGAAAGACGGGAAGATTCAGAATGTTCGGCAATCCGGCTATCTGACGAGCGATCCCGCTCTGCCGCTTGTTACGTTTGTTGGCCGTCTCAGTGCTCAAAAGGGGGTGGCTGTACTTACCGGGGCTATTGAAAAACTACTTGCTGAGAGGTCGGATTTTCAATTTCTACTTCTCGGGACCGGCAGTCGTCACGATGAAGATATTCTTATTCGTCTTGCTGAGAAGAAAGAAAACATCGGTCGGGTTTGTATTCTTTGCGGTTTTGATAGCATTCTTGCCAACAAGATATATGCTGCCGGAGACTTCTTTGTGATACCTTCACAGTACGAACCCTGCGGCCTGACTGATTTCATGGCCCAGCTTTTTGGAAATTTGCCTATTGTTCATTCCGTTGGTGGCCTGGTGAAAGTTGTGGATGGAAAGACCGGTTTTTCCTATCTTGAACAGAGTGTCCTTACTTTAAGTGAGGCTATCAAGTGGGCGTTGAATCTTTATATGACCGATCCTGCTGCAATCCGTAGGATGCAGCGTCAGGCGGTGGAGCTGATTTATGAACAATTCACCTGGACAACGGTCAGCAAAAAGTATTTAGAGCTCTATAAGAGGGCGAAAAAGAAGAAAATCAGGTGATACGTTCGTATTCTGCTGTTCATAACGCCTTCATTCTGATTAAATGAATTACGAATGACAAAAAAAATGCAGCAAATGGTTTTTTAATATATACGGAGGCAGCACATGACAATTAAGGTAGGAATTAACGGTTTTGGTCGTATTGGAAGGAGCATCTTTCGTGCCCTGGCAAAGGATCCTGCTTTTGCAGATATCGAGATTGCGGCGATTAATGATCTGACGGATAATGCAACTCTTGCCCATCTTTTGAAGTATGATTCGGTAATGGGAATCTATGAACCGGAAGTTACGAGTGATGACACGGGAATTACTGTTAACGGAAAACATATTCCTGTTTCCGATCATCGTGATCCCGCTGATATCCCCTGGGGAGAAGCTGGCGTTGAGTATGTTGCCGAGTGTACGGGACTTTTTCGGGATGCTGGCAGTACCCAGAAACATATCAGTGCAGGGGCCCGTAAGGTTGTGATTTCGGCTCCAGCCAAGGGAGATATTAAAACCTTTGTCATGGGGGTGAATGAGGATGAGTACGATGCCACCATTCATCATATCGTGTCCAATGCCTCCTGTACCACCAACTGCCTGGCACCTTTTGCCAAGGTTATTCTTGATAACTTCGGTATTAAACATGGACTGATGACAACCGTACATGCCTACACCGGAGATCAGCGGCTTCTCGATTTTCCCCATTCCGATCTGCGTCGAGCGCGGGCTGCTGCAATGTCGATGATCCCCACCAGCACCGGGGCTGCTGCTGCTGTGGCACTTGTTATCCCAGAACTGAAGGGCAAGTTTGACGGTCTTGCTGTTCGGGTGCCGACTCCCAATGTTTCACTGGTTGACGCGGTAATGGAAGTGGAGCAGGAAACAACTGTTCCCGAGGTGAATCAGGCGTTGAAGGACGCTGCAAACCGTTATCTTGGATACTCTGATCTGCCTCTGGTTTCCATTGATTATCAGGGGAATCCCCATTCTTCGGTAGTTGATGGGCAGTCTACTAAAGTGATAGGTACCACCGTCAAGATACTGAGCTGGTATGATAACGAGTGGGGCTACTCGAACAGGATGTTAGATCTGATTTTGTATATGGAGGCAAACAAGGCTCTGTAAATAATGAGTTAGCAGAAAGGTTCCGCTGGTAAGATGGACCATATTTGAGACGCCCTGAGGGAGAGTTATCCTTGAGGGCGTTTTTGTTTTCATTGCAGAAGATACTTGAAATCGTGGGGAAAATGATTGATACTTGGAACCATCTGATAACACTTCTTTGAGAGATAAGTGAAATAATGAAACCAATAGCAAATAATATCGAATCGGATGCACTTAAAGCTAACCTCTTGGAGACAGCTGACGAGGTGGTGCTCGATCCGGAATTGCAGCTTCTACTCGATGTGGTCAGCCGTTATAAGGGGCTTCATCATACTCTTGAAAATCTTCTGTATGAAATCTGTCATTCCTACCGAAACTGGAACATATTAATACCGCAGCTACGGAGTTTTGTTCTGAAAAACGGTAACTACTATGTGCGTCATGAAAAGGGTCCGGAGGCCTTTACACTGTTTGGTGGACTGTTTGTTGCCGCGATGAAGGACTCTGAGAAAAACAGTAAACTCCTTTCACAGATCATCGAATCACAGGTCGCCTGGGTGGCTAAGATGGTGAGCCTTTTTTCGGTGGACGATCTCTATCGTTTTCAATCTGCCCTCAATCATTATTTTGAACAGCTTCTGGAACTCGATGATGGGGAGAGTCCCATTATGATGCATATCGTTCAGGGGCAGCATCCCATGAAGAAGCTGGCTACCTCTTTGCTTGCTTTTAGTGATAAAGGGGCGGCTGAGTTTGATTACCATCCCATGGCGGAGCTTATGCGGGCGATCCTTGTCCGCAATTATGATTACTGGCTGCATGAGGAGGATCCGCTTCCGTGGTTTCTCAGTCATTGTGGAGATCTCTGTGAGGATTTTCATTCAGGAAAATTGTTTTCTGCCATCTCCCATAAGGCCATGGAGAAAAATAAAGTAGCTGTAACCAGCATCGATACTCATACTGTGCCTGTGGACGCATTACGAGCCATCCTGGACCTGCCGGCACACGTTGACATCGTTCGCCTCTATAAGGAAATTCCTGCAAGGCTTGCCCAGGCAGATGAAGAGGAACTTGGGAAGGTCAAAGAGCAGGGCCTGCCATTGAATCGATTTGCTGAAAATCAGAAACTGCTGTTTCTTTTTCGGATCATGGATACCAGGGGACTCTATCTGATCCATGAAGAGACTCTGCGTGAGATCAATCGATCGCTTGTTCAACTTATCAGGCTCCAGAACTTTGAGGAGATTGAAGAGTTTCTTCTCACTGCCTTTCAACTGTTGAAGGCAAATGTCAGGAAATATCCCCATACGTCCCTCCAGTGCATTCAGGTACTTGGCGGGGAGGTCTTTCAACGGAAAAACGGACGGATGGTTGAGGCCTTTCTCTGGCAGGCGGTTCGTTTTGGCTTCCAATATGCTAACGTCATGGGGGTGGACGAAGATTGGCAACCCATAACCAATCCGGCCCATCTGGCAAATATCAGGGTCTGGTTGAATCTGATTATGCAGGAACCCAAATGGTGCGGTACTCTCTTTTCTGCACTTATCATCAATATTAGACTCTCAGGAACCTGCGTTAAGGATACAGACCTTTTTCAGCGCGATATCACCAAGCTGCTCAATCATCCCATTGAGCCGGTATATAATCTCACCAAACAATTTACCAAGCTTATGCCTGTTTTTTTTAATGAAATCGGTGCAGAGGGAAATCTGAGGGAGGTGTCCACCGAGCTTGACGAGATCCATAAGCGCAGGGATTTGCTGATTCATTTTCTTCGTAAGCAGAGTCATGTGGAGAGTTCAAATCTGATTGTTGATTTTATTCAGGCAATTTTTGTGTTCTGGCTGACCAAAAAGAAAAAAGTTCTTCAGCCTTTTCTTCCAGAAGAGGTGTACTGTGAGATAGCACTGGAAGGAAAATTCATTGATGATCTGCACACCCTGGCATTACGTATTCAAAAGGATCTTGCTTTTTCTGCAAGTGATGACCTTCTCTCCTGGAGACAGGAAGAACGACAGAACTACCTGGCGTCACAAACGGACCTTCCTCCTGCCGAGCTGCGGCGCTTTGATTTACTTGTCCAGATGTACCAACTTCTCAATCAGAAATATAACCTTGGCCTTCAAGAACTCCGTTCTGAGCTTGAAAATGCGGCCCAAGAGGGTTTCCCGGAGACGGCTGAATTGCTCGCTACACTAGAGAATTGTGGAACGATTCAGTGTGTGGAAGCCTTGCTCGAGACTCTCGAGGGACTGAAAGAAACAATTCTTTCACCTGATACCTTTGAGGCAAGGGAGGATATCTATTACAAACGGCATATTGCCGTTGATATCCCATCGGTTTATGGCAGATATCGTGAAAAGAAGTTTGACAGTCTCTCCTTAAGTTTCCGTCTCGAAAATCTTACTAATATTTTCCTGGAACGCTTGCCAGAAACGGTGAACCTGTCAATTATTACCCAAGCGACATTCTATAGTATTGTTAAGTGTTTGAAGCTCTATCTTCGGGCTCTTCGAGTGGATGGTATCTCCTCAAGACGGCTGGAAACCTATATTTCACTTCTTGAAAGTTCGTTGAAGATAAGGCGTTTTTCCTATACCCAGTATCTTGATATTTTTCGTGGTCTTTCCGATGGGGTTAAGGATGTCATCTATTCCTATTACACGAATATTCATCAAAACAATCTTTCCATAGTTATCCCGCAAATCGGGGCCAATAATCTGCTCACAAAATACAGGTCCCTCTGGCATGATGATGATAAGACAAATTCAATTCATAGCCTTTCGGAGGCTTTTTTAAGGGATCTGATAGCGACAACCTTTGGTCTCCAGCATCTCGATAATTTTATAACCAGAATCATTGGGACTCTGGAGAGTCAGAGGGATATTCTTGATGAACGTCGTCTCGATCTACTCATGACCTATAATCCGGAACGTGCGATATCCGAGCTTCACAAAAGGAATCCCTATACGCACGATCTGATTCATCTGGGGAATAAGGGATACAATCTCGTTGTACTGAACGATGATAAAAAACCGGTTCCACCAGCGTTTATCATTACCACTGAGATTTTTCGCTGTCGGGAAGTTATTTATGGTTTTGAGAAGGCACGCGATGATTTTATGCAGCGTGTCCGGGAGTCACTTACTGAGCTTGAAAGATTGACAGGACGTGTTTTCGCAGCACCCAGGGATCCACTTTTACTCTCGGTTCGCAGTGGCGCTGCTGTGTCAATGCCGGGCATGATGGCAACGGTTCATAATGTGGGGACCAATGAGGAGTTGATAGAAGAAGCGGCCAGGGAATATGGCGATTCCTATCTGGCCTGGGACAACTACCGGCGTTTTCTTCAATCCTGGGCCATGACCTCGGGTGTTCCGAGGGAAGAGTTTCAGAAACTTATGAACGATGCCAAGGAAAAGTATAATGTTAGTCTCAAGGGAGATTTCTCCCCACAGCAGATGAAGGAGTTGGCACTTGAATATCAGAGGGTGGTTCGCAGGAAAGGTTTGGGTATTCCGGATGACCCATGGTTGCAGCTTGTAACGGCAATTGAGATGGTTTTCGATTCCTGGGAGACGGATAAAGCATCGGATTATCGAAAAATAATGGATGTTTCTGACTCATGGGGAACTGCTGTGATTGTGCAGGCGATGGTGTATGGAAACAAGAGCCAGTCCTCGGGTTCCGGGGTCCTCTTTACTGCCCATCCCTATCGCAAGGTTCAGCGCGTGGCGCTCTGGGGTGATTATGCCTATGGAGATCAGGGTGAAGATATCGTCTCGGGATTGGTGACCAGTTATCCCATCTCAGTGGAGCAGGCTCAACTCGATGGCAGAGCTGTGGATAAGACGCTTGAAGTGCGATATCCTGATATTTATCAGGAACTACTGAGCATTTCACGAGAGCTGGTCTATGATAAACGCTGGAATCCGCAGGAAATTGAGTTTACCTTTGAAGGGCCAGATGCCAGTCAGCTTTTTCTCCTGCAGACCCGCGACATGATAACCATTAAAAAGCAGGAGCGCTTCCAGGTTTTTGCAGACGCGGTGGCTGTGGAGAAGGCGTATCTTGGTAAAGGTATAGGGGTTTCCGGTTCTGCACTCTCGGGTCGGGCGGTGTTTACAGAAGAAAATATTCGGGAACTCAGGCAGAGCGACCCTGGTACACCACTTATTCTGATTCGATCTGATACGGTGCCGGAAGACATAAAGGTCATCGACATGGCAGATGGATTACTTACATCCAGAGGGGGGCAGACCTCGCATGCATCGGTGGTGGCGGTTCGTCTTGAAAAAAACTGCATTGTTGGTTGTAAGCATTTAAAAGTATATGAAGTAGGGAAATATTGTGAAATTGGAGATTTTGTGATTAAATTTGGTGATCCTGTTTCTATTGATGGTCGTAGCGGTCAGGTGCTGAGCGGAATACATGAAACCCGTGAGGAAATGCATATCCTGCCAATTTAAGCTTTTTAAATTTTTGTAAAATAGGGAGAATGGAATGGCAAAAAAAGCAAAGACAACAACACTGTTGAAGGGGCCAGCATTGTCCGCCTATGCCAGAAAGAAGGCCGCCGGACTTGGGCTTGATGGTAAAGGTTTGAAGCTTGCTGATCTTGTGTGGGCGATTCAGGAGAAGGAAGGTAACACAGCCTGTTTTAAAAAAGAAGAAACCTGTAACCAGACAGGATGCTGCTGGCAGCTTTCGTGTGGTGCAAAAATGGGTTGATCAGAAGGCAGATTTTATTTTGTATTAAAAAAAACTGCATATTACTCCTCTTTCTATCTGATCTGCTCCATGCTCTGTTTTATGGCAACATGGAGCAGTTTTTTTTCGTTATTTATTTATGGCGACATACAGGCACGCCAAGTGCCTTTAAAATCAGCCCTAATGGGCAGAATTTGGTGAATCCAAACTGAAATAAGTTTAGGCCCACAAAGGCAGTTCCAAACAGCCAGTATTTGTGCATGAACAATGGATTACTGCCACAGTCGACACCAAGTGCCATTGTCAGTAGAATGAAAAATCCAGCTATGGTGTGAATCCAGTCAGTTACTATCATAATGTTTGCCTCATAAAGAATTTATGCTGAGAATGGATATTATTTAAGGAAACCATAATATAGCTTTGGATATTTGTCCAGCCCGGAAACTTAGTTATGAGAGTTTATGTCTCCTACGCTGACCTGTGCTGCTTTTTTTTATCCGGAAGAAATTGAATGCTACGCAGAGCAGAATACCACCCCCCACTCCTAGAAAGAATTTTCCCCAGCCTGAGTCGTCCGTTGCGTCAGTTTTTTCCTGAAGCTGTTCTGTAGGTACAGGGTCGGCCTTGCCGGTGGAGGGTGGCAAGGTATCTTGAACAACGGGTTCTGGAACAGTCGTTGTTGTTTCCGGTCTCGGTTCAATTTTTGCGAAGGCATTATTGAGGAGTGCTGTGGCTTGGGCATCTCTAACTTTTCGATCCTTGCTTCCCATAACAACGGCAATAAGACGAACTCCATTTCGTTTTGCCGTGGCAGCGATGGAGAAGCCAGCCTTGGTGAAGTACCCCGTTTTAAAGCCGTCACAACCGTCAAGCGTTTCGAGGAGATGGTTGTGGGTGCGCATGATAAATTCACCGCCACGAAAGTCTCTCACTCTTGTTCCTGTATATTGAAAAACTTGTGACCGTTTACTTAATGCCTGGCAGAGGGTGGCAAAATCTCTTGCCGTTGTGACATCAACCTCCTGGCCTTTTGCCGGTGGTAAACCGTGTACGGAGTGGAATGTGGTACTGTTCATACCCAACTCCCTGGCCTTCTCATTCATTAAAACAATGAAGGCCTCTTTGGATCCAGCAACATGGCTGGCCAGGGCAACTGCTGCATCATTGGCCGATTGAATCATCAGAGCGTAGAGTAGTTCTTCCAGGGGAAACTGCTCTTTGGAGTCAAGATATACCTGTGAACCACCCATTTTCGCTGCTTCCACTGTTACTGGAACTATCTCGTCCAGCTGCAGCGTTCCCGCTTCGATCTGATCAAGAATAACAAGAAGAACCATCAGTTTCAGGGTACTTGCAGGATATACTGCGACGTCTGCATTCCTGGAAAAAAGAACCTCACCATTATCTGCGTCAATTACAACGGCAGATGCATAGGGTTCGGCAGCCACAGTCTTAATCGCAGCACGTCCTGCCCATGATGTTTGACTGGTAAGAACAAAAATAAATGTACTGAGGATGATGTAGTTTTTTATTTGCATGATTTTAATAGGTTGTTTTTGGATAATCTGATATCTGTACTGGGTTTGAAAAGTTTTAATCAATGCTTCATTGATGTGATTACTTGCATTCGGGCCATCCGAATCCCCACCTCCAGGGAAGATCGGTGCATGGCATGCCACCGATACGGACTGCCCCGTACATTATGTTGGCAATACCTGCATAGATTTGTTTCAGTTCTGTTTCGGAAATAGTATACGCTTTTGTCAGAGCTGCGCTGCGTTTGTCGCCCGTTTCAATAACGCAGGCTTTTAAATCAAGATCTGCCTTTCTCCGTGCCTCAAAGCTTAATACAGCCGTGTCTGTTTTTGCTCCACCTGTGTGATATGCCAGATCGTGGATTTCGCAACATACCTGCCAGGGGGGGGTGTTTCCGTGGGTCTTCTCGAAACCAGGTACCCTGTCTGCCAAGTATTCCCAGCCGACGCTCAGCCCACCGCTGCAGCCATCGCTTACAAATTTTGTAAGGCTGGCATTAGGATTATTTTTGGCAAGGAGTAACTTCTCCTGGAGTATTAATTCCAGATGGCGTTCCAGAGTGTCGACATCGGCCTGCAAAGAAGATACGGATTCTGTGCTCGTGTCTCGTGATGTGATTAGAATAAACAGTACTGCTAGTATGGCAAGTATCGCCAATGTTAGTTTTATCTTTGAATGTTTCATAGGGCTTGGTTGCGGTGGATGTTTTGTGGAATCGTTAAAAGCTGAGGCGGATGCAGAAATAAGATTCCATTTGCTAACATCTTCCGTGTTATATTTCTTGATCCTGATAGAGTAGGCATAGTATGAACGTTCAGCACCCGTCGCAAGCTTTTGCTTATAGCGTTTTTTGAATTCTACTCTGTAATCATCACTGGATGAAGCGAAATAATTGTGCAGGACCTGTTGCCTGTCTCGAATAAGTGTCAAGTTGTGTCATAAATTGGAGGTGGGTAGAAGGGAGGTATTTTGATAACTGTGTCTGGCACGACCGATTTATCACCAGAGCCACTCCATGTTTTTGTATGTTAAAATTATTGACAGGTGAGAAAGTGTTAGAAGAAACTGCAAAGGAAGAATGGTCTGCAGGAAAGAACCTGCTATGATCCAGGAGTTATTTTGAAAAAAGGTAGAAATAACAGTAAATCCTGTCCTGAAAAAAAGAAATCCGGCGAATAGGGAAAGGGATGAGACTTTCCCGATTCGCCGTGCCTCTCTCTTTTATTTCATACTAGGACAGAACAGCGCCTGCATTTTACCCATCAATTCAATAATTCTTGGATCCTGAATACGGTTATATATGAAGTTAGCATCCTTGCGATAATCGATGATCCCCTGACTGCGAAGGATGTTCAAGTGTTGGGAAACATTAGCATTGGTTGTTTTTACTTCTTCTCTGATATCACCAACGGACATTTCATTATCCTGTAGCAGGCAGAGAATTTTCAAGCGTATGGGGTGGGACATGGATTTCAGGAGTTTGGACATGGCATCAATTTGTTCGTTTTCCATGGATTACCTCGCGTCAAGTAAAGACTGCATTATTGTGTGTGGAAGTGTAGTTGTTCTTTCTTCGGAAAGAGAAACAGGTAGAGTGCTCCTGATAATACGGCCATACATGCATACATGTACATATCTGGAACAATCCTGTTTTCCTGACGAAAAAGGGCTAAAATTGAAAGCAACGGCAGTAGCTGGTACGCCAGACGATGACTGAGCAGTAGCTCTCTAATAATGTAAACATGAATGATTGGTGCGATAAAGCCGAGTAACAATGAAAAAGCCGAATTTCCATGAAGATAGACAAAAAGAGCTTGTTTGATGGTTAAGAGCGTGAGGAGGATAACCAGAAACAGGGTTATGACGAATGTTTTCTTTTTACGATCACCACGAGGCAGGTTGTTCAATTGGTTTATCAGCTCGTTTCTGTTACTGTCGGTAACGAGTTGCTTGTAAATTACCTCTTTGCTCTGGCCTTGCTGAAGTAAAATTTTTATTTGTTTTTCTAAAGTATGGCGCATTTTGAAGTGATATCAGCTGAGAAGCCTATTGTATTACAGGTGTTTGCTAAAGAAATCCTAACATTCTGAAAAAGTTAGCCTATGAATACTGGTTTTCCCGGAGAAAGAAAAGAAAAAAAATGAATTCTAACATAACTAAAACTGATACCAGCGATTTTTTTTTTTATTTGACAGAAGGCTGGTAAAATGGAATATGGTAGGGCCTCTTGGAATGTTACAACCTTAATTTTGTATGATGGAAAATAGAGAGCTAAGTTGCTGAATAGTATCTTGTTATCAGTATTACTGATTGGTCTGCTATTCGTTGATTTGGCAAAACGACTAAGGACTCACCCCGAAACGAACTATCAATTTGCAGTTTGTTTTTTAGGTGAGCTCTGTAAACGGAGATTATTTTTATGAGTTCAACTGACGATAAAATCACAAGCCTGTTAAGCGAAGGAAGAGTTTTCGAGCCACCAGTCGAAGGGAGAGAGGCTGCTGCCATTGGAAGCCTTGAAGAATACAAAGCGATCTACAAGCGATCCATAGAAGATCCTGAAGGATACTGGGCAGAACGTGCCGAAGAGCTTGTGACTTGGGACAAGAAATGGGATACCGTGCTTGAAGCCGATTTCGACAAACCTGAGTTTAGTTGGTTTAAGGGTGGAAAGATGAACGTATCTTACAACTGCCTTGATCGTCATCTTGAAAATGGCCGCCGTAATAAGGCTGCTATTATCTGGCAGGGTGAACCTGAGGAAGATGTTAAGGTGTACACCTATCAGATGCTGCATACAGAAGTGTGTCGTTTTGCAAATGTTCTGAAGAAAAAGGGCGTGAAAAAGGGAGATCGGGTTTCCATCTATCTTCCCATGATTCCCGAGCTGTCCATTGCACTTCTTGCCTGTGCCCGAATCGGTGCCATGCACTCCGTCGTCTTTGCCGGTTTTTCTTCGGTTGCTCTGCAGAGTCGTATTCAGGATTGTGAAGCCAAGGTTCTGGTTACTGCTGATGCGGTAATTCGTGCCGGAAAAACCATTCCACTCAAGCCGAATGCCGATGAGGCCTTGAGCGAATGTGATACCGTTAAAAACTGTATTGTTGTGAAACGTGGCGGCAATGAAGTTTCCATGACAGAAGGACGTGACACCTGGTGGCACGATGAGGTTACAGCAGATGATATTGCCTCAACCTGTGAGCCTGAGTCCATGGATGCCGAGGATATCCTCTTCATTCTGTATACTTCTGGTTCCACGGGTAAGCCAAAGGGGGTTGTACACACCACAGGGGGCTATCTTACTTACGCCATGCATACCTGTCAGTATGTCTTTGATTTGAAAGATAATGATGTTTACTGGTGTACTGCTGATATCGGCTGGGTTACCGGTCATTCCTATATCCTTTACGGGCCTCTTGGACTTGGTGCTACTTCCGTTATGTTTGAAGGCGTTCCAACCTATCCCGGCCCGGATCGTTTTTGGAAGATTGTTGAAAAATTTCAGGTAAATATTTTCTACACAGCCCCCACCGTTATTCGTGCCCTCATGCGTGATGGTGACGGACCTACCCAGCGCTATGATCTCTCAAGCCTCCGTATCCTAGGTTCAGTTGGTGAGCCCATCAATCCAGAAGCCTGGATGTGGTACCATGTAAATATCGGTAAAGAGAAGCTGCCCATCGTTGATACCTGGTGGCAGACAGAGACCGGTGGCATCATGATTTCACCACTGCCCTATGCAACACCAACCAAACCCGGTTCAGCAAGTCTGCCCCTTCCCGGAATTGATGTGGCTATTTACACCGAAGAAGGAGGAGAAGCCAGCCCCAACGAAGGTGGTCACCTTGTTGTTCGTAAACCCTGGCCTGGAATGCTTCGTGGTGTATTTGGTGATCCTGCACGGTACAAAAAAGCCTATTTCAGTCGTTATAAGGATACCTACGATCCTGAAGATGGAGCGCGTAAGGATGATGACGGCTATTTCTGGATCATGGGACGTCTTGACGATGTTGTAAATGTTTCCGGTCATCGTTTGGGTACTGCAGAAATTGAGTCTGCCCTTGTCTCTCATCCACAGATTGCAGAGGCTGCTGTAGTTGGCATGCCCCATCCGATTAAGGGACAAGCCGTCTACGCATTTGTTACTCCAAACACCGGTGTTGAGCAATCTCCTGAGTTGCTTGCGGAATTGCGGACTCATGTACGAAAAGAGATTGGGCCAATTGCTACCCCGGATGCGATCCAGTATGCCCCAGGTCTGCCAAAGACCAGAAGTGGTAAAATCATGCGTCGTGTCCTGCGTAAGATTGCAGCAAATGACTTTAAGGATTTTGGAGACACCTCAACCCTTGCCGATCCTTCAGTTGTTGATGATCTGATTAATGGTAAGAAAGCATTGGATAAAAAATAACACTTTGTTTATTTTCATAAGTACTGCAATTCAAAAGAAGGAATTTCCAGATTTGGGGATTTTTATGTGAAGTGAAAAGCGGGGTTTTCTGTTGAAGAAAATCCCGCTTTTTTGTTTGTCAGGAGTGGTCGCGGGAGAAACCATGGCACCAAGTGATGATGTTCATAACGTAGCGCCTGAAATGGCAATAGCCTTTTTCAGGAGTATTCTGCCATTTAACAGCCTTGATGATGCTACGCTCAACGACCTTGCTCACCATTGCCGTGTTGATTTCTACCCCAAGGGAACCCGTATCCTGAAACAGGGTGAAACTGATATTACTCATTTGTACCTTATTCAGCGTGGTGGCGTGAAGGCCTTTATCGAAGATGATCAGGGGGATGTGACCCTTAAGGATTTTCGTGGGGTTGGCGCCTATATCGGTGCACTGGGAATTATTCGTGGAACTCCTGCAAACCTGAACATTGAGACAGTGGAGGACACCTTCTGTTTTCTGCTGCCCCGGGAGATTTTCCTAAGGCTTGTTGAGCAGGAGCCTTCTTTTGCTCATTATTATTTGAAAAGTTTTTCTGAAAAGATCGTCACCACTGCCTACAATGAGCTTCGCCACCATAAGGTTTCGAATCGTAGTGGTGATGATCTCTATCTTTTTTCGGTACGGGTTGGTGATCTGGTAAAAACGCTGCGCAAGGTTTCCAGTGGAAGTTCAATTCAGGAGGCAGCGGCCAGTATGGCTGAACACCGTGTTGGTAGTCTTCTTGTATATGATCCCGCCGATGAAGAGAATATCGTTGGTATTATAACCGATCGTGACCTTCGGAGTAAGGTGGTCGCCGCAGGACTGGACTACAATCTCCCTGTGGAAAATATCATGACGGGGCCAGTACAGACGGTGCTTTCCCAGTCGCTTTGTTTTGATGTCCTGCTGAAAATGATGACAACATCCATTCATCACCTGGCAGTGGAGCGTGGTGGTCGTGTTATTGGCGTGGTGACTTCCCATGATATTATGTTGCTTCAGGGCCATTCGCCCTATTATTTATTTAAAGAGATACGTGGGCAGCAGCAAATCAGTGGCCTGTATGTTCTGGCTCAGAAGATTCCCGATGTTATTCGCGGTCTGATTAAAGAGGGGGCCAAGGCCGGCAATATTACCCAGATGATAGCGATCTTGAACGATCATATTCTCGAACGTATGTTGACACTTCTTGAAAAGGAATTGGGGCCGCCACCCGTTCCTTACTGCTGGCTGCTTATGGGGAGTGAAGGCCGACGGGAGCAGACCTTTAAAACAGATCAGGATAATGCCATACTCTATGCCGATCCTGTAAATGATGAGGAGAAGCTTGCGGCCGAAAACTATTTCAAGGGTTTTGCGGAAAAAGCCATTGGCCATCTGGTCAACTGCGGATATCCGCTATGTCCAGGTTTTATAATGGCCACCAACCCCAGATGGTGTCAGCCGCTCTCTGTGTGGAAGGACTATTTCAGTAAATGGATAGATGCGCCGGATCCTGCTGAACTTCTGAATGCCACTATCTTTTTTGATTTTCGTTCAGGTTTTGGTGATTCTTCCCTGGCAAGGGATCTGCGGAATCATCTCAATGCCAAGGCCAAAGAGAAGGATATATTTCTTTTTCACCTGGCCCGGCAGTGCATGGCCACACGTGTGCCGCTTTCCTTTTTCAAAAACTTTATTGTGAATAAGGATGGGGAACACAAGAATCGTCTTGACATTAAAGGACAGGGACTGACTCCATTTGTGAACTTTGCGCGTGTTCTTGCCCTGAAAAATGGTATCAGTGAAACCAATACCCTTGCCCGCCTCAAAGCTCTCTATGATGCGGATTTCATTAATCGAGAAATCTGGTCGTCTGCCAATGATGCGTACGAACTGCAGATGCAGCAGCGTTTAATTCATCAGCTGTCGCAGATTGAAGAGGGTGTCCTGCCAGATAATCATATCAATCCTGAACAGTTATCTGATCTTGATAAGCGGATGTTGAAGGATGCTTTTACCATTATTGAAAGGCTTTACTCCGTGCTTGATAAAATGTACCCGGTTGCCTGAAAATGTTTGATTTGCTGAATCCCGGCACCTGGTTCCCCAGAGCTGCTCCACAGCTGCGGGCCAACAAAGACTTTTTTGCCAGTTTTGATCAGGGACGTCCTTTGAGTGAGTACACCTTTGTGGTGTGCGATACGGAACTCACAGGATTGAATAAAAAGAAAGATGAGCTGATTTCCATTGGTGCTGTTACGATCAGGGATCTGCAGATTGATCTTTCATCCATGTTTCATAACTTTATAAAACCTGAAAACATGGATCCCACACAGGCAACACTGGTGCATCGCATAACACCGCAGCAACTTGAGGCAGCTGAACCGATTGATGTCGTACTGCCAAGATTTGTTGAATATATCCAAGGGAGTCTGCTCGTTGGTCATCACCTTCCTCTGGATATGCATTTTCTGAATAAGGCAACAGCTCGAGTCATGGGCGGAACACTGTCCAATCCAGGTGTGGATACTATGCGTATGGCTCAGGGGTATAAACGGGTACAGCTCGGCCACTACCATGAACATAATCCGCGTGAGATAAGTTACAGTCTCGACGATCTTGGCAGGGAGTATAATCTCCCTCAGTTTAAACCCCATGATGCCTTAGAGGATGCTCTGCAGACCGCCTACCTTTTTCTCTATTTGATAAAGAAATTTCGCAAAGGTGGACTCGTGACCCTAAAGGATATTTTTCAGTCCGGTAGGGTGGGAAGTTTCCGATATTAGATAACAATGTGTTGTGAATAGATTTTAGTTGTGTTTCCTGTAGGGAAAAGCCTTAGGCCCTTTGTCAGTCCATCATTGACAGCGATCGGGGGGATATGGTATAAGGCGTCGTTTTGTGAGGAGAAAGGTTCATTACAATTCCAATAAGGAGGAAAGAGAGTTATGAATGATGCTCAGAAGTATTGGCAGGCGAATATCCGGTTAGTTATCGGATGTCTGATCGTCTGGTTTGCGGTTTCATTTGGTGCGGGTATTCTGTTTGTGCACCAGCTGAATGCCATCAGGATTTTAGGTGGATATCCACTTGGCTTCTGGTTTGCCCAGCAAGGTTCTATTTATACCTTCATGGTTCTGATCTTTTTTTACGCCTGGCGTATGAATCAGCTTGATAAAAAATTCCACGTCAGTGAAGCTTAGGGAGAGATGAGAGAATGACAAATCTACAAATGTGGACGTATGCTGTTGTAGGGGCAACTTTTGCTCTCTATATTTTTATTGCCATCAAGGCTCGTGCTGCCACCACCGGAGAGTTTTATGTTGCCGGTAAGGGTGTGCATCCGGTTCTGAATGGTATGGCCACAGGCGCTGACTGGATGTCTGCTGCCTCGTTTATTTCCATGGCTGGTCTCATTGCCTTCAGTGGCTATGATGCTTCCGTGTATCTTATGGGTTGGACTGGTGGTTACTGTCTTTTGGCCATGCTCCTCGCCCCGTATCTGCGAAAGTATGGAAAATTCACTGTGCCCGAGTTTATTGGTGACAGGTTCTACTCTCAGACTGCCCGTGTTGTGGCCGTTATCTGTCTGATAGTAGCTTCTCTTACCTATGTTATCGGCCAAATGAAGGGTATTGGTGTTGCCTTTTCCCGGTTTCTCGAAATTCCGTTTAACTATGGTCTCTTTCTTGGTATGGGAATCGTATTCATCTACGCTGTTCTTGGTGGAATGAAAGGTGTTACCTATACCCAGATAGCTCAGTACTGTGTTTTGATCTTTGCTTATACCGTACCAGCTATCTTTATTTCCCTGCAGCTCACCGGGAATGCCATTCCTCAGCTTGGTTTGGGCTCGGTAATGGCGGATGGTTCAGGAGTCTTCCTCCTGGATAAGATGGATAAGACATTGGTGGATCTGGGGTTTGATGCCTATACGACGCAGAAGGGGAGTACGATCAATATCTTTCTTCTGACCATGTCGCTGATGATTGGTACTGCGGGCCTTCCCCATGTTATTACCCGTTTCTTTACTGTACCTAAGGTAAAAGACGCACGTTCTTCAGCTGGCTGGGCTCTGGTTTTCATCGCGATCCTCTACACCACTGCTCCCAGTGTTGGTGCCATGGCTCGTTTGAATCTGGTGAATACCATTCAGGCAGATTCCATCGCCCCCGATACTACCCAGAATCTGAAAATTGATGCACTTCCTTCCTGGTTTACAAACTGGGAAAAAACCGGTCTGTTGAAATTTGAAGACAAAAACGGTGACGGACGTATTCAGTATGTTGGTAAGAATTACACAGGTACCGATGCAAACGGTAAAGTTGTCGAAAACGAGATGATCAAAGTTGACCGTGATATCATGGTTCTTGCCAATCCAGAGATTGCAGGGCTTCCAAACTGGGTTATTGCACTCGTTGCTGCCGGTGGAATTGCTGCCGCGCTCTCAACTGCTGCTGGACTCCTTCTTGCAATCTCTTCAGCGATTTCTCATGACATCGTGAAGGGCATTGTTGCAAAGAATATTGATGATAAAACTGAGCTCATGGCTGGTCGTATCGCAATGGCTGGTGCTATTGCTGTGGCTGGGTATCTTGGACTGAATCCTCCAGGATTTGCGGCCCAGGTTGTTGCCCTGGCCTTTGGTCTTGCTGCATCCTCAATATTTCCAGCACTCATGATGGGAATTTTCGCAAAACGTGTTAATAATGTTGGTGCTGTACTTGGTATGCTTGCTGGTCTTGGAACTACCCTTGTTTATATTTTCTGGTTTAAGGGATGGTTCTTTATTCCCGGTACAGAAATGGCCAAAGACGTAGCTGCTAACTGGTTCATGGGGATATCCCCTGGTTCCTTTGGTGCCGTGGGTGCGGTGATCAACTTTGCTGTTGCTCTTACTGCTTCCAGTTTAACTGCTCCTCCACCAGAGCACATTCAGCATCTTGTTGAGGACATTCGTGTTCCAATGGGAGCTAAGGCAGCAGTCGATCATTAATAGTAGGAAAAGCTAGTATATCTGCCTGTTGGCAGAGAAAAAAAGCATCCGTAATCTTTACGGATGCTTTTTTTTGGTTTATGGAAAGAAGAGTTGTTGTAAGAAAAACGTCGAGGGTTGGATAATGTTACAATCAGAAAGTTGCTACCTTCATATAATTGATCCTCAGGAACGCTTAATGGCTCATATCCATGAGGCATCCAGAGTGACCGAGACCATTATCAAAATGGTAAACTGCGCAAGGATCATTGGTTTGCCTGTGATAGCCAACACCCAGTACAAAAAAGGCTTGGGGGCTTATGTTACAGGTCTTGAAGAGTTAATGGATGAAGTTCCTAGGCCTGATAAAATTGAATTTAACGCGCTTGCTAATGCAGAAACCAAGGAGCTGGTAAGTGCTCTACCCGCTACAGTGGATACTGCAATACTGGTAGGTGTAGAAACGCATATCTGTGTCTATCAAACGGCACTTGGTCTACAGGAACTCGGGTTTTCGTCCTGGATAGTAGCGGATGGAGTGTCTTCACGTTTAGAAAAAAACCATCTCCTGGGGTTGGCACGCTTGCGTGATACCGGAGCTGCCATAGGCCCAGCTGAAATGATACTGTATGAATTACTGGCCAAGGCGGGAAGCGCTCAATTTAAAGAAGTTCTGCCACATATCATTTAACACCATACATAAACCAAAAAATTTATAATCCCAAACCTATTAATAAAGAAAAAGTCATGAAAGGAAAAGAAATCCGCAGACGTTTTATTGAGTATTTTGAGAAACATGATCATACCAGGGTTGAAAGTTCCTCCCTTGTTCCACATGATGATCCTACACTCCTCTTTGTAAATGCCGGAATGGTACAGTTTAAAACGGTGTTTATGGGCGAAGATAAACGCGATTATACTCGTGCTGTGACAAGTCAGCGATGTGTGCGTGCCGGTGGCAAACACAACGATCTCGAAAATGTTGGCTATACAGCCCGACATCATACGTTTTTTGAAATGCTCGGTAACTTTTCTTTTGGTGACTATTTTAAAGAGGATGCCATCAGGTTTGCCTGGGAGTTCCTTATTCAAGAGCTTAAACTTCCTGCTGAGCAAATGTGGGTTTCTGTTTTTGAGGATGACGATGAAGCATTTGAACTCTGGGAGAAGATAGAAGATCTTCCCAAGGGGCGTATTGTTCGTCTGGGGGAAAAAGACAACTTCTGGGCCATGGGAGACACTGGACCCTGTGGTCCCTGCTCCGAAATTCATATTGATCAGGGCAGAGAGGCAGGCTGTGATCGCCCTGATTGTGCGGTCGGCTGTGATTGTGATCGCTTCCTTGAACTGTGGAATCTCGTTTTTATGCAGTTTAATCGTTCAGAGGACGGAACAATGACGCCTCTGCCAAAACCCAGCATTGACACGGGAATGGGTCTTGAACGAGTAGCAGCGGTTCTACAGGGGAAATTTAACAATTACGATACGGACCTTTTTCAGCCAGTCATTCAAAAACTTGAAGGGTTGTCTGGCTGTAAGTATCTGGCCAATCAGGATGATACTACTGCCATGCGGGTCATTTCTGACCACGCCCGTGCTACCACTTTTCTGGTTGCCGACGGTGTTCTTCCCTCTAACGAAGGACGCGGCTACGTGTTGCGCCGGGTTATGCGCCGTGCCATCAGATATGGTCGTAACCTTGGGTTGACTAAACCCTTTCTTGAAGCAGTGACGGCTGAGGTGACAAACACCATGAAAGAGGCTCACCCTCACTTGAAGGATTGTGCGGACCTTCTGGCTAAGGTTGTTAATAATGAGGAACTGCGTTTTGGAGAAACCCTGGAGCATGGTCTCTCCATGCTTGATGAAGAGATAAAGCGACTTGCTAAGCTTAATGATAAGCTGATAAATGGTGAATTTGTCTTTAAACTCTATGACACCTTTGGCTTCCCTGTTGATATTGTACGCGATATCTCACTGGAACGGGGGGTGGAGTTTGATCATGACGGTTTTGCTGCCGCCATGGAAAAACAGAGAAATCAATCCCGTGCATCACGCAAGGGTGAGAATGTACGCATTCTTGGCAAAGGCCTGAAACAACTTATTGAAAGTGGAAACAGAAGCGAGTTTGTTGGCTACGTAGGGCTTAGCTCTCAAGCGGTGGTTTTTGGACTACTCGATCACGAAGGGGAGGTATGTGAAGAGTTGCCAGCTGGAACAGTGGGACAGCTGTTTGTGAGTGCTACTCCTTTCTATGCCGAAGCAGGTGGTCAGGCAGGGGATAAAGGAACTGTGTCCTGGGATGGTGGTGAGGCCGATGTGTACGGAACGCTGACCGAAGGCGAAGGGATTATCCTGCACAGGATAAAGATCACTAGGGGCATACTGGCTACAGGGGTAACTGTTCAGCTCGAAGTTGAAACAGCCAAGCGTAATGACACCGCTTCAAATCACACAGCAACCCATTTACTTCAGGCGGCCTTGAAAGAACTCCTTGGGGATCATATTAAACAGGCAGGTTCACAGGTGACACATGATCGTCTTCGCTTTGATTTTACACATTTCTCACAGCTGTCAGCCGATGAAAAAGAGACTGTTGAGAGAAGGGTAAATGAGAAAATTAGAGAGAATATCATTACCGACACAGCTGTACTTGAGCGTAACCAGGCAATTGAGCAGGGAGCAACGGCCCTTTTTGGTGAGAAATATGGGGACAGTGTCAGAGTTGTGAGTCTTGGAGATTTTTCTAAAGAGCTCTGTGGCGGAACTCATGTTGCGGCAACAGGAGACATAGGTCTTTTTCAAATTGTATCAGAAAGTGGCATTGCGGCAGGAGTGCGAAGGATTGAGGCCGTAACAGGAAGAGCTGCTCTGGAGAGAGTGCTTTCCCAGGCAAGACGGGAGCATGATGTGTGCGAAATGTTGAACGTTCAGCCAGACAATATTGTTGATCGAGTTGAAACTCTGGTTCGTAGCAATAAGTCCCTCGAAAGGCAGGTTGCTGACTTGTCCACCCAGCTTGCAACCACCGATCTTGTTGATCTCATGGAATCTGCAGCAGAGATAGAAGGGGTCAAAGTTATTGCAGCTGTCATTCCATTGGATAGTCCGAAAACCTTACGTGAAGTGGGGGATAGAGTGCGCGATGCCCTGGGGACTGGTGTGGCAGTGCTTGGCGGTGAAATTAATGGTAAGGCTGCGTTGCTTGCACTTGTATCAAAAGATCTTACAAAGAAAATAAAGGCTGGTGAACTTGTTAACAGGGTTGCAGTAATTGTTGGTGGTAAGGGTGGTGGCAGGCCAGACATGGCACAGGCTGGTGGCACCATGCCAGATAAAATGAAGGAGGCAATCGCTTCTGTGCACGAACATGTCCGTGAGCTCTTGGTCAAATGATCAGTGATAAGGCGTTTAAAAGAAAGAGGCCTTAATTTAAGGAAAAGATCACTGCAGTAACCTTTAGTTTATATAGCAGTTTTGTGTGGTGGGTAGAGCGCCGGAGATATCTGTCTTGCGTGAAATGGTGGCTGGAGCGTAACCTGTTTTTGGGTTGTAAAGTGAAAAAAACTGTAAGCCATTACCACAAAAATTTAGTTATTAAATCCAATAAGTGCTTTTCCAAGCGTTCGAAGGATTCTAATTATAGGAAATAGTAAAATAAATCGAGCTATTGTTCAAAACCGTTTGTTTCAAAATAAGAAATTCAAGCCCTTGACTCTCCTAAAAAAAGTTGACAGCGTAATGTATATGCGGTAGAACCGTTTTTCGTGTTGTGAATCACCATTCATTTTGGGCGATTTTTTTGAGTTATCTTAGCTAATCAGGAGCAGAGAAAATGGTTTCAATGGATATTACCCTGTTTCTTCAGATCGTAAATGCTATCGTTCTGATGTTTCTCCTCAATGGAGTCATCTATAAGCCGGTACTGAAGATTTTGAAGGAAAGAAAAGTCAAGTTACAAGGCATGCGTGATGATGTAACTAAGTACGAAGATAACGCCCGCAGACGTCAGGAAGAAGTAGACAAAAAAATGCACAAGGCCTCTAGCAGGGCCAAGGCTGCACTTGATAATGCGCGCGCCGGGGCAAAAGCCGCCGGTGAGGAGAAACTCGCCGCAATCAAGGCTGAAGCCGATGCTGATAAAGATAAACAGCTGGCAGATATTAAATCCCAGGTTGAGGCTGCTCGAAAAGATCTTGAAGCCGGACTTGACGGATTTGCTTCTGCCATGGCAGGAAAAATTTTGGGAAGGAGTCTGTAAGGATGAGGGAGATGAAGCGAACAATCGGGAAAGGTGCACTTGTTGCGCTGATTCTGTGGTTTGCCCTGGCTGCAGGTATTGTCTGGGCGTCTGACCACGGAACAACAGCGGCAACTGGTGAGGGAATGCCCACGGCGGATGCCCATGTCTCTGCTGAGATGCATGGTGAGGCTGCTGCCGGGCATGCAGTGGTTGAAGATCATGCAACAGAAACTGCGGCACTTCATGGTGATGCTGCTGCCGGACATGGTAACGCCCATGCGGTTGATAGTCTGTCGCCTGCAAAGCTCAAAGATCTCGGCTGGCGTGTGATGAACTTTATCGTGCTGATGATCATCCTGGTGAAGTTTGGTGCTAAGCCAATTGCCAATGGACTCGGTGCTCGTCGTAAACAGATTAGAGATGAGATTGAAGATCTTGAAGCGAAGAAAGTTGATGCTGAGAAAGCCTACAAGGAGTTTTCCGCAAAGCTTGAATCTGTTGAAAAAGACGTCGATTCTATCGTTGAAAAAGCTGTTGCCCAGGCCGAGGTTGAGAAGGTCAGGATTATAGAGGCTGCAGAAAAATCAGCTGCCGATATTAAACGTTCTGCAGAAATGGCAATTGCCAATGAAATTACTGCGGCTAAACGTAGCCTTAAGGTGAGCGTTACCGAGCAGGCAGCAATAATGGCTGAGGAGTTAATCGTTAAGAATCTGACAGCTGATGATCAGGTCAAGATTATCGAAGATTACTTAGATAAAGTAGGGGCCGTCCAGTGAAACAGGTTATCTTAGCAAGACGATATGCAAAGGCACTTTTCGCAGTCTGTAAGGAAAACGAAAAGTTTGATGAGTATAACGATGCTCTTCAGGGCCTTAATGGAGTGTTTGCCACGGACAGCAGTCTGGCGGACTCTCTTACCAACCCCCTCTACCCGATGGATGTACGCGAAAAGGTAATGGAAGGAATTGTTGCTTCCATGGGTGTTGATAAAGTTATGGGCAATTTTCTCAACCTGCTGGTCGAGAAAAAACGTGCTGGCGTTCTTCCTGATATTGCAGAAGAATTCCAGATCATGGTTGATGAAGAAAAAAATGTCAGTCATGGCAGCGTCGTCTCAGCAGTAGAACTGAGTGAAGAATTGCAGGCCAAAGTGCAGGCAACATTAGAAAAGCTTACTGGCAAGACAGTGAAACTGACTACCAGTGTGGATCCTTCAATCATTGGTGGCGTTGTTGCCAAGGTTGGTGATCTTGAATTAGACGGAAGTATCAGAACACAACTTGCGAGTTTAAAAGATTCCATTAAGGGGAGAGAGTAGCAATGCAAATCAAAGCCGAAGAAATCAGTCAGATTATAAAAGATCAGATTGGTGAGTACGAAACCAGTATTGACCTGAATGAGACCGGTACCGTCATCTCCGTTGGTGATGGTATTGCACGTGTTTACGGAGTCCAAAATTGTATGGCCATGGAACTTCTTGAATTCCCTGGTGGAATCATGGGTCTGGCTCTCAACCTTGAGGAAGACAACGTAGGTTGTGCAGTCCTTGGTTCGGTTACCAAAATTAAAGAAGGTGACCTTGTAAAGCGTACCGGGAAAATCGCAGAGGTTCCTGTTGGACCGGAGATGGAAGGTCGTGTTGTTGATGGTATCGGTTTCCCAATTGATGGGCAGGGTGCTATTAATGCAAAGCTGAGTTCCAAAATAGAAGTTCTGGCCCCTGGTGTTATTGCCCGTAAAGGTGTACATGAGCCATGTTACACTGGTGCTAAGGCCGTTGATGCCATGACTCCAGTAGGACGTGGACAGCGTGAGCTTGTTATTGGTGACAGGCAGATTGGAAAAACTGCCCTTTGTGTTGATGCTATTATCGCCCAAAAACATACAGACGTTCATTGTATTTATGTGGCTGTTGGTCAGAAAAAATCAACCGTAGCACTTATTGTTGAGGCCCTAAGAAAACACGGTGCAATGGAATACACCACCGTAGTTGCTGCATGTGCCTCTGATCCAGCTCCTATGCAGTACATTGCACCATTTGCCGGAACTTCCATGGGTGAGTATTTCCGTGATAATGGCCAGCATGCACTTATCGTCTATGATGATTTGTCAAAACAGGCCGTTGCCTATCGTGAACTTTCACTGCTTCTTCGTCGTCCACCAGGACGTGAGGCATATCCTGGAGATATTTTCTTCAACCATTCCCGTCTCCTTGAGCGTTCATCCAAGGTTTCTGATGAACTTGGTGCCGGATCTTTGACTGCACTTCCAATTATTGAGACCCAGGCTGGTGACGTTTCTGCTTTCATTCCTACGAACGTTATTTCCATCACAGATGGCCAGGTATATCTCGAGCCTAACCTGTTCTTCTCAGGTGTTCGTCCTGCCATTAACGTAGGTCTGTCCGTATCTCGTGTTGGTGGTGCCGCACAGGTGAAAGCGATGAAACAGGTTGCTGGTACACTTCGCCTAGACCTTGCTCAGTATCGTGAGTTGGCTGCTTTTGCTGCATTTGGATCTGATCTTGATGCTAAGACTCAAGCACAGTTGACTCGTGGTGAACGTCTGGTTGAAATCTTAAAACAACCACAGTACGCACCACTTACCATGGAAAAACAGGTTACCATCCTTTATGCAGGTGCCAATGGCTATCTTGATAAGCTTCCTATTGACACTATGAGGGATTACGAGGATGAGATGTTCAGCTATATTGAGTCCAATGATGCCTCTATCTTTGCAGACCTGAAAGAGCAGGAAGAATTCACTGATGCCATTAAAGAAAAGCTGAATAAAGCACTTGATGCTTTCGGTGAAACTTTTAAGGCAACCAAGGGCCTCAAATAATAGAGGAGAACGCTTGATATGCCTAGTTTAAAAGACGTTCAAAATAAGATAGTTGGTGTCAAGAAGACGGCACAGATAACATCGGCCATGAACATGGTCGCTTCTGCTAAGCTTCGTGGTGCACAGGAGAAGATGGAGAATTTCCGTCCCTATGCCGACAAGTTTAATGAGGCCATGTCCAATCTTTCGGGTGGTGGAAATACCGACGCGTTTCCTCTGATGGATGTGCGTGATGTTAAAACCGTGGAACTTGTCGTTATAACATCGGATCGGGGATTGTGTGGATCCTTTAATTCAAACATACTGAAACTCGCCTATAAAAAGATTGATGAGTATGAGGCTCAGGGGAAGACGGTTAGTGTTGTCTGTGTAGGAAAAAAAGGAAATCAGTCTCTGAAAAAAACGGGAAAGGTTCGGACTCGTTTTGTTGATATCATGTCTGATTTTCAGATGTTCAATGCCAGAGAGATCGCTCAGGATGTAGCAACTAATTTCCTCAGTGGCGCTGCTGATAAAGTTGAAGTTATTTATGGAAGTTTTCAATCTGTAGCCATTCAGCGACCAGTCGTTCAGGAGATGCTCCCCATCACTCCAATCGAAACAGAAGGTGAGGAGATTAAAAAACAGGCAGGAGACTATATCTATGAGCCTTCAACCGAAGAAATCATGGATGTTATGCAGCCTCTGTACCTGAATGTCATAATTTATCATGCCATGCTTGAAGTCGGTGCTTCCGAACATGCAGCAAGAATGACTTCCATGGATAACGCTACTAACGCATGTAAGGATATTGTAAGCGACCTCACCCTTGTGTACAACAAAGCAAGGCAGGCTGCTGTTACCGGTGAGCTGATGGATATTGTTGGCGGCGCCGAAGCCCTTAAGGGATAATAACCATACGCAAATATAATACTTTGAGGAGGGAGATATCCCGATGAGTGAGCAAAACGTAGGAAAAATTACAAGAGTCATTGGACCAGTTGTCGATGTTGAATTTGAAGCTGGTAAACTACCAAGAATTCTGGATGCACTTTTTGTATCCAACCCAGGCATTAATGATGATGCTGACAATCTGGTAATCGAAGTTGCCCAGCATCTTGGTGATAATGCTGTCCGCTGTATTGCCATGGATGCAACCGATGGTCTGGTTCGTGGCATGGAAGCCCGTGACAGTGAACTGCCTATTACTATTCCTGTAGGGCAGCCTGCCCTTGGTCGTATCATGAATGTAGTCGGACGGCCAGTTGATGGTTTAGGCGCTATTGATGACACCAAAAAAATGCCTATACATCGTGAGGCACCTGCTTTCACAGATCTTGACACTGAAGTTCGTGTTCTTGCAACTGGTATTAAGGTAATTGATCTTCTTGTCCCATTCCCTATGGGTGGAAAAATGGGTCTGTTCGGCGGTGCTGGTTGTGGAAAAACCGTTATTATGATGGAGATGGTTAATAACATCGCCATGCATCATGGTGGAATTTCTGTATTCTGTGGTGTTGGTGAGCGTACTCGTGAAGGAAACGATCTGTACAACGAAATGAAAGAGTCTGGAGTACTGCCAAAAGCCGCTCTTGTTTACGGTCAGATGACTGAACCTCCAGGAGCTCGTTCTCGAGTTGCTCTTACAGGCCTTACTGCTGCAGAGTATTTCCGTGATGAAGAGGGACAGGACGTTCTCTTTTTCGTAGATAATATCTTCCGTTTCACTCAGGCTGGTTCTGAGGTTTCCGCCCTTCTTGGTCGTATTCCTTCAGCTGTTGGTTATCAGCCTACACTTGCAACAGACTTAGGTGGACTTCAGGAACGCATTACATCTACTAATAAAGGATCTATTACTGCTGTACAGTGTGTTTATGTACCTGCAGATGACTTGACAGATCCGGCTCCTGCCACAACATTTGCTCATCTTGACGGAACCGTTGTTCTTTCTCGTCAGATCGCTGAGCTTGGTATTTACCCTGCTGTTGATCCACTTGATTCAACTTCTCGTATCCTTGACCCCAACGTAGTTGGCCAGGAACATTATGATGTTGCTCGTGGTGTTCAGATTTCCCTGCAGAAGTACAAAGATCTTCAGGATATTATCGCTATTCTTGGTATGGACGAACTTTCAGAAGATGATCAGATTCTTGTAGGACGTGCTCGTAAGATTCAGCGTTTCCTCTCTCAGCCTTTTACAGTTGCTGAGGTTTTTACTGGTATGGCAGGTAAATTTGTGGCCGTTGAAGACACTGTTGCCGGATTCAAGGAAATTCTTGAAGGCAAACATGATGAAATGTCTGAAAACTCAGTTTACATGGTTGGTTCAATTGCTGAAGCTCTTGAAAAAGAAGCAAAAGCCAACGCATAAACTAACTGACAAGCATACGAGGATATACAATGGCACAACAAATACATTTAGAAGTAGTAACTCCTGCCGGGGCTGTGGTTAGCGAGGATGTGGATATCGTTAATGCACCTGGATATGGTGGTGACTTTGGTGTGTTGGCCAATCATGCTCCTTTTCTTTCTACTATTAAAATCGGGATCCTGACCTATGCACAGGGTAATAACAGGAAAAGTCTTATGATTAGTGGCGGCTTCTCTGAAGTCTCCAATAATAAAATTACTTTTCTTGTTGAGAGTGCCGAAAGTGGTAGTAGTATTGATGTAGATAGGGCTATGAAGGCAAAAGAGAGGGCTGAAAAACGCCTTGCTCAGGCTGCTGCGCATGATGATCAGTTTAATCAGGTCAGGGCCGAGGCGGCTCTGCAGCGCGCACTTGCACGAATCAAAGCATCTAAGATTGCTTGATTAAGTAATCTATAGTAATATTAGAAGGTCGTCCTTTTTGGGCGACCTTTTTTTTTACCTTTTTTGTATCAGTTTATTTGATATTGATAATCTATCTTTTTGAGGAGTATGTATGAAAGCCAAGGAACGCATGGGCATAGCACGACAGATGCCAGTTGAAACGTCTCCAGCTAAGCGTGTGAAGAATTTTGATGAAATTGTTTCTGGATACAGTGAGTTTACAGCTATTCTTGAAGCAGAGCGCTGTCTCCAGTGCAAAAAACCTACCTGCATGAATGGCTGTCCTATTCATAATAATATACCAGGATTTATTAAGCATCTGCGTGAAAAGAAGTTTGAAGAAGCATACTGGACTATTCGTGAGACCTCATCCATGCCTGCGATTTGCTCCAGAGTCTGTCCCCACGAATTTCAATGTGAAGGGTTTTGTGTACGTGGCAAAGGAAAAGGACAATCTGTTGCTATTGGTATGCTTGAAAGATTTATTGTTGATTGGATGGTAGAGAATAAGAAACCAATGGAGACTGCATGTGCTATTCCTGGTGATAAGAAGGTCGCTATTATTGGCTCAGGACCTGCAGGAATGACAGTTGCCTACTGGCTTGCCCATAAGGGAATTCCCTGTACAATTTTTGAAGCATTGCCAGTGTATGGCGGTATGCTTACCGTAGGCATCCCTCCATTTCGCCTCCCACGAGATATCATAAATGCAGAAATTGATGCTTTAAAGCATTGTGGGGTCACTCTTCATACCAACGTCGTTATTGGCAGAGATAAAACCATTGCCGATCTCAGAGCCGAAGGATTCGATGCCATTTTTAATGGTGTTGGCGCCCATGCCAGTAGAAAGCTGGGGCTTGATGATGAAGAAACAACAGCCGGTGTTTTTCATGGAGTAGATTATCTGCGACGTGTAAATTTAGGTGAAAAGCTAGATCTTGGAAAGAAAGTGGTGGTTGTTGGTGGTGGAAATGTTGCCATTGATGTCGCCCGAACCTCGTTACGTCTTGGTTCTACAGATGTTTTTATTCTCTATAGACGATCCCGTGAAGAGATGCCTGCATCTTCAGCCGAAATTCATCACCTTGAAGAGGAAGGGGTTCGCATTGAATTTCTTGCTGCTCCAGTAAAAATACATTCTGAGAATGGTAAACTGACTAAAGTTGAATGCGTTAGAATGGAACTCGGTGAACCCGATGATTCAGGTCGGCGTCGTCCTGTTGTCCAGGAAAATTCTAATTTTATGATCGAGGCAGACTCTATTGTTCCTGCTATCAGTCAGAATGTTGAGCATACTGCTATTACCGGAACAGATGTAGAACTCATGTCATGGGGTACCTTCGACACTGACGCCAGAACACTGCAGACGTCGTTGGAATATATGTTTGCTGGTGGTGACAATGTTCTAGGACCTCAAACAGTTGCTAAAGCTGTATACCAGGGAAAAGTCGCTGCGGAATCGATAGAACGGTATATTAATGGTCAGGATCTCAAAGAAGATAGAGAATTCTTATGTGATCAAATTGATTGGTAACTCAGTAACTGATCAGAAATATGGTTCTGTATTCTTTCAGCGGGTTGATCTGATCTGTGTCAAAGGCCTTACATTCCATTGGAATTTAAGGCCTTGTCGTATTACTGAATCAGTTTTTCTAAAGGCTTGCTGCAGTGGAATGGATATAACTCTGTACGCCTGAGACGATATCTTCGGCGATCATATTTAGAAATGTATCTGTACTGAGGTTTTTTGATTCCTTGGGGTTTGTAATGAAAGCGACTTCTATCAGAATGGCTGGCATTTCAGCACCAATCAAGACATAAAATGGTGCCTGTTTGACACCAAGATCCTTGAACTTCTTCTTTTGCTGACCCTCCATCCCGTTACACAATGAATTATGAACAAATCCTGCAAGTCTTGAGGATTCGTTTATTTTCGAATTCTTTAGAATATCAGAAAGAATATCCTGTAGGTCACTCATCTGGTGAGTTGATGTGGCATTCTCAAAGGCTGCAACCCGCATAGCCTCGGCATTTGTAGAAAGATTAAGGTAGTAGGTTTCCAAACCATGAACCTTCGGGGAATGATGGGCATTGATGTGAAGGGAAATAAAAAGATCTGCCTCGTTGGTGTTGGCAATTGCAGTTCGTTCTTCAAGTGGAATAAAGACATCGGTATCACGGGTGAGAATAACCTCTGCGCCTGTTTCTTTAGATAAAATAGGAGCGAGTTTTTGAGCGATTTCGAGGACAATATTTTTTTCTTTTAAACCAAAAGCTGAGGCACCGGGATCTTTACCGCCATGTCCAGGATCAATAATTATTTTCCTTACTCCAAGTCCGAGTTGTTGAGCTAGTGAAAGTTGCTTTTCAGCTATCTCCTCAACATTCTTTTTTGGGCTGGCCTTTTCTATAGTGTTTTCTGAAGCGGCGATTTCTTTGGTGGCGTTTACTCTGATCTTTTTAAAATCTTCTAGAATGGTAATTTGTTCTACAGTACTGTCTTCAATACTACTGGAGGGTATCTCTGATGCAACCTGAACTGGTGGTTTCGGAATGTTTTTAGCAGGCTTGGTAGTTGCATTTGACGCTTCACCTCGAACATCAATAACCACGCGAAAGGGATCCGGCAGACTGAATATCTTGTAGTCTGAGATAGATTCTATATCCAGGACCACACGAACAACTTCAGGAGTGAACTGACCGGTTCTGATTTGCTTTAGGAGACCATCTTCAATGGGAACAGGTGCTCGATATTTTGGTTCTATATAAGATTGTTGAAAATCAAGATACAATCTTCTTGGTTTAGTGCCGTTTTTTTCTAAAAGTGTCTCCTGATATCGGACTGGGCCGGATGCATTAATAACAACACGAGTGTAGTTATTATTAGACCAATATTTTACAGGGAGCACGTAGTTAAGGTTCCCCAGATAGGTGCTCTTAAGCATGGCATCGGGTAAGGGGATGTTGTGTTCCTGGGAAATCATTTTGAGTTTATCGGATGCGTGACTGTACATATCACCATTTCGATAATCTGCTATAATTCTGGTGTAATGAACCGCAGCCTTTTGAGGGTCATTTTTTTTATTCAGATAAAGGTTTCCAACGGCAAGGAGTGCATCGTCAGCAAGACTGTTCTTTGGGAACAGATCAGAGACATCAGAATAATAGGATAGTGATTCCTGAAGATCCAATTCGTTGTTAAAACGACGATACATTTTGGCGTACATCCGGCCGAGCATATAGAGACTTGGTGCTGCAAAATAGGATTTTGGACTGCTTAGATAAATTTTCCTGAAATTTCGTACCCCGTTTAACCAGTTATCGCGAGAAGTACCTAATGTACTGTTGGTATGAAGCTCGTTGTAATAAAATTTTGCCTGCTGGTAACGTTTTTCGAGATTGGAAAAATCAGAGGAATCTGGCTCAATCTCGGCTGCTGGAGACAAACCTGCAGATAGAAAATAGCTGAAGAAAAGTAAAAGAAAGAAAGATATGAAAAGTTTAACCATTACTTGCTGTTAGGTGCCTGGGTGGTCTCGTCGGGTATGAATGTTAATCAGCATAAATCGAAATAATTGATATCATTTGCTATATTTACGGGAGTATACCTAAAAGATATCCTGAAGGCAAAAGAAAATATGCATATAAGCTCTGAAAAGGTCAATAAAATAAGGGATTGAAAAAAATTAAGAGTCGTATTACTTCAGGTGCTTCATAAGTTCGTAGATAAGATCAAGCGCCTGACGGGGGCTGAGGTCGTCGACGCTAATATTTTGGAGCAGTGTACGTAATGGATCCTGTTGAGCTGGAGGGAAGAGAGATAACTGGTTAGGATGTTTTTTACCACGGGGTTTTCGGGGATTAGAACTTTTAGCGATGCTTGGTGTCCCGTCGTGATTGAATTCTCCTTGTTCAATGTTTTTAAGAATCTCTCCAGCACGCCTGACGACACGCTCTGGGACTCCGGCAAGGCCAGCAACCTGAATACCATAGGAACGATTGGTTCCACCTTTCACAAGTTTGTGGAGAAAGATAATGGTGTCGTTCCATTCACGAACTGCAATGGAGTAGTTTCGGACCCTTTCCTCGGTCCTGGCAAGGTCGGTGAGCTCGTGATAATGTGTAGCAAAGAGGGTTTTGACGCCTTTATTGTTTTTTTGAACAAGATCCTCTGCTACTGCCCACGCTATGGAGAGGCCATCAAAAGTTGAGGTGCCTCGGCCGATTTCATCAAGAATGACCAGGCTTTTTTCGGTAGCATTGTTGAGAATATTGGCGGTTTCGTTCATCTCAACCATAAACGTTGACTGACCACGTCTGAGATCATCCATGGCTCCGACTCGAGTAAAGATCCTGTCAACGACACCAATGGAAGCTTCTTTTGCTGGAACAAAGGAACCCATTTGTGCCATAAGGACAATGAGTGCTGTTTGACGGAGGATGGTGGATTTTCCAGCCATATTGGGACCGGTTATAATAAGCACTTCTTCTGTTTCCTGATCAAGGTGTACATCATTGGGGACAAATTTGCCATTCGGGAGAGATCGTTCAATGACAGGATGTCTCCCCTCAATGATGTCGATAGAATCGCCGTTGTTAACTTCTGGGCACTTGTAGCGATAAAGGTGAGCAACCTCGGCAAGGCAGACTAGAAAATCAGTTTTGGCGAGTAATGCGCCACTTTTTAATAGCCGTGAACTTTCGCTGGCGAGTTGGGAGCGAATTTCAACGAAGAGTTGGTATTCGAGTTCGAGCCGTCTATCCTGAGCACCAAGCACCTTTGTTTCAAACTCCTTGAGTTCAGGTGTGATAAAGCGTTCTGCGTTGACAAGGGTTTGTTTTCGAATATAGGTATCGGGGACATTGGCGGACTGGAGTCGGCTTACTTCGATGAAATAGCCAAAGACCTTATTAAATCCGACTTTAAGTTTTGCTATACCCGTGGCGTTGCGCTCCTGACTTTCGAGATCAAGGATAAGTTGTCTGCCGTGGCGCTGAATATGCATCAGTTCGTCGAGTTCTTCGTTGTACCCTTCCTTTATCAATCGTCCTTCCCTGAGGGTGATGGGGGCTTCTTCATGAATGGTGTTTTCGAGGAGTTGGTGGAGATCTGCAAGAACATCCAGGTCTTCTCCAATTTTCCGTATATGCTCTGCATCACATTGGAGTAGCAGTTCCCTGATGGCAGGGAGTTTCGCAAGAGATTGTTTTAACGCAAGCATGTCACGACCATTTCCGTTTCCCAGGACCATACGACTGTTTAGTCGTTCAACGTCATAGATGGTGGTGAGAAGTTCCCGGAAGGTATTGCGGATGGCTGTGTGGCCATAAAGAAACCGTACAGCACCAAGACGTGCGTTAATGCGTTCAACGTTCTGAAGGGGAAAGAGAATTTCCTGCTTGAGCATTCTGGCACCCATCGGTGTGCAGCTGTGGTCAAGAACAGAAAGGAGGGAGCCCTCACGCTGAGACCCTATAATTGTCTGGGTGAGTTCAAGGTTTCTTCTGGATGAGTCGTCAATCTGAAGGATAAGCTCAAGATCAATTGGAGTGAGTTTCTCTATATGGCTGATGTCACTTTTCTGCGTTTCAATGACATAGTCAAGGAGGACTCCGGCTGCAATGACTCCCTGTTTTAATGTGTTGCAGCCAAATCCCGCTAAATTGTTTACCTTAAAATGTTCAATGAGAAGCTCTTCACAGCTTGAAAAATGAAACTGAGTTGCAGGGCGCTGGGTGACACATAAGCCGGGAAGAAGGGTGGTGGCTGTATCGACCAGACCTCCAATGAGATCGAGGTCGTTTTCATTTACCAGCAATTCTGCAGGTGTCATGCGGGTGAGCTGGTCGAGGATGCTTTCACCATTGTTGGTAGTGTCTAGAAATTCACCTAAGAGAAATGCACCTGTACTGAGATCAAGAAAACTGATTCCGTAAAGAGTGTCATTTCCTTTACCTTTACAGCAGATTGCAGCAACATAGAGGTTGTCCTTGTCATCAAGAATTCCGGAATCTACTACCACCCCAGGGGAGACGACACGAACTACTTCACGGCGCACTATGCCCTTGGCTTCACTGGGATTTTCTGTTTGTTCACAGATTGCAACACGGCGTCCTGCCTTAACAAGTTTCGCAAGGTATCCGCTTGCTGCATGATAGGGAATGCCACACATGGGAACTTTATTGGTAGCGTCTTTACTGTTTCGCGATGTCAGGGTTATTCCGAGAATTTTTGAAGCAACCGCAGCATCTTCAAAAAACATTTCATAAAAATCGCCCATCCTGTAAAAGAGAATAGCATCTTGATATTGCTCCTTGATTTCAAGGTACTGTTGGAGCATGGGAGTGATTTTTGGAGCTTTAGTCATTGTTTCCTGTTGTGTCTTTAAGAAGTTTCTGAAAAGGGGGGAGAAGTTTGTCAAATGTAGTCTGGAGATGCTCAGGAATTGAGCGAACATCTGCAAGTACCGTCATAAAGTTGTGATCTCCTTCCCAGCGTGGAACAATATGAAAATGGAGGTGATCTGCAATACCAGCTCCTGCAACACTGCCAAGATTGCACCCAATGTTGAGGCCATCTGGATGTAAAAACTCACGGAGTATTTGGGTGGCCTCTGAAACCATGGCCATGAGGGAGTCTCGTTCGGACTTGTTCAATTCGGTGATACAGGCAATGTGTCTCGTTGGTGCAATTAATAGATGGCCATTGCTGTATGGGTATCTGTTTAGGAGAACGATGTCTTTCTGGTCCCGATAGAGCAACAACGATTCCCTGTCGAAAGAGGCTGTGCCCGGTGGTTCAAAGAGACAACCAGTAATTTTGGCTGTTTTTCCTTGGACATGCTCCATGCGCCAGGGCGCCATAAGTGTTCTCATAACCACGGGTCGGCTAGCCGATGAAGGGAAGCATTTAAGCCCTTTTCGTCGATGGTGAGAATAGCATAACTTCCAGGAGCTCCATAACGACCACTGTTTGAGAAGGAACCGGGATTGACAAAGAGTGTCTTGGCCAGGCGATGATTTACGGCGATATGGGTATGACCATAAACAATACAATCAGCGACTGGGAAGAGACTCCACATGCGTTCTTCAATGGTATGTCTTACTCCGGCACCGTGGCAAAGGCCGATACTGTATCCCTCAATAGTGATTGTTTTATCAGTGGGGAGGGTGCGGTATGAGGAGGTGTCACACATGTTTCCATGAACCGCATGTACTTCTTTTCCTTCAAAGGCAGTAAGAATAGAGATGTCAGTAAGATCACCGGCGTGGAGAATTATGGAACAGTCACCAAAGGCGAGTTGCACTTGTTGTAGAAACCATGGTGAGGGGCTGGTGAGGTGGGTGTCTGAAAGAATGCCAATGCGGGTCACGGAAAAATAATCTCCTTTTTTTTGTTTTCCTTCGGCTTGTGAGTTACAGGGTGGTGATTATTATAACGTGAAGCAGGTGACGAAGCACCTGAAAAATTTTTCTTTTTCACCAGTACCTGATAGACTTTTAAAAAGTTTGTTTTGGATAAAAAGGATTCTGAATATATTCGTACTAACTGTGCAGGAGTTAATCATATATGGAAAATAAAAATGCAGACCATGTTGAAGCTGAAGTGATAAATGAAGGTGGTGCAAATAAAGATATTGCTCTGCCAAGTCAGATTTTCCCCAAACATCTTTATCTTATTCCTATTGCCAGTCGGCCGTTTTTTCCGGGGCAGGTTCAGCCTATTGTGTTATCCGGAGAGTACTGGAGGGAAACCATACAAAAGATTGGTGAAACTGAACAGAAGCTGGTGGGGTTGGTTTATACCAGCAATATTCCTGCTCAGAATACTGCTCCCGAGGATTTTGCCAAAATAGGGTGTGTGGGAAAAATTCTTAAACCCTCCATGGAAGAGTCTAATATTCATTTTATCTGCCAGGGCATGCGTCGTTTTCGTATTAAGCGCTGGCTCGATACTAAGGTTCCGTTTCTGGTTGAGGTAGAGTATCCCGATGAAGATCAGGGAACTACTATAAATAATATCGAGACCAGGGCCTACGCCCTCTCTATCATTGCAGCGGTAAAAGAATTGGTGCATGCCAATCCATTACATGGCGAAGAGTTGAAGCAGGCTTTGCAGTATTTTTCACCCAGTGAGCCGGCCCCCCTTACCGATTTCGCAGCAACTCTCACTACGGCCACCGGGGATGAATTGCAGAAGGTTCTTGCGACTCTGCCGATTTTGAAACGGATGCAGCGGGTATTTCCTCTGCTCCAGAAAGAGGTTGAAATCACAAAGCTTCATGGTGAAATCAGTAAGGATGTAAACACCAAAATTACGCAACGGCAACGACAGTTTTTTTTGAAGGAACAGTTGAAGACCATACAGAAGGAGCTGGGTATCACCAAGGATGATCGTAAGTCTGACGCTGAAGAATTTGAAAAGCGGATCGAAAAATTGACTCTTCCCGAGGCTGTGGCCGAACGTGTCGAGGATGAACTGAAGAAATTAAGCTTTCTTGAAAAAGGATCTCAGGAATATGCGGTGACCAGGAATTATCTGGATTGGATGACCTCTGTTCCCTGGGGTGTTTTTTCCAGAGATAAGCTTGGAATAAAAGAAGCAAGAGAGATTCTTGATCGGGACCATGATGGACTTGAGGATGTGAAGGACAGAATAATAGAATTCCTGGCCGTTGGAGCGTATAAAAAAGAGATAGCAGGATCCATCATGCTGCTTGTCGGCCCGCCAGGTGTCGGGAAGACATCTATTGGTCATTCTGTTGCCGATGCTATGGGAAGAGAGTTTTATCGCTTCAGTCTTGGCGGTATGCGGGATGAGGCGGAAATTAAAGGACATCGACGCACCTATATTGGATCCATGCCCGGAAAGTTTGTGCAGGCTCTCAAGGTGGTGAAGACCTCTAATCCAGTGATTATGCTTGATGAAATTGATAAGATTGGCGCCTCGTTCCACGGAGATCCAGCCTCTGCCTTGCTTGAGGTGCTCGACCCCGAACAGAACGCTGATTTTCTGGATCACTATCTTGACCTCCGGGTGGATCTTTCAAAGGTTCTCTTTATATGTACCGCCAATCAGCTTGACACTATCCCCGGGCCATTGCTTGATCGGATGGAAATCATCCGTCTTTCAGGATATATAACTGAAGAAAAAATTACTATTGCCAGGAATCATCTTTGGCCGAAGGCATTGCAAAAAGCCGGGTTGAAAAAGAAACAATTGAAGATCAGTGATGCCGCCTTGAGGCTTCTTGTCGAAGGATATGCTCGAGAGGCTGGCGTCCGTAAAACAGAAAAGCATCTGTTGAAGATTGTGCGGAAAGCTGTAGTTCGGTTTCTTGAAGATCCTGAGCTTCTTCTTTCGGTAACTGTAAACAACATCGAAGATTTCTTAGGAAAGCCATTTTTTAAAAAGACATCCCGCATCGAGGGCATAGGGGTTATTACAGGACTTGCCTGGACTGCCCTGGGCGGAGTCACTCTTGCCGTGGAGGCTACAGCTGTGCCAAGTGAGCGTACGGGGTTTAAGCAAACCGGGCAGCTCGGTGATGTAATGCGGGAATCTTCTGAAATAGCCTACAGTTTTTTGCTGTCCAATGCTGCACGGTATGGAGTCAATAAGGAGTTTTTTAAGAAACATTTTATTCATCTCCATGTTCCTGAAGGGGCCACGCCAAAAGATGGTCCAAGTGCTGGTGTGACTATGGCATCTGCTTTGCTCAGCCTTGGTATGGGAAAAAAGGTTAAACGGAATCTTGCAATGACAGGAGAGTTAACCCTTACTGGGATAGTACTCCCGGTTGGAGGTATTAAGGAAAAGGTGATCGCGTCTAAACGAAATGGTATTAACGAATTGATCTTACCGGAGGCGAACCGTGATGATTTTGAAACTCTGCCCGACTACATTAAGGAAGGATTCACGGTGCATTTTGCTGAAAAGTATGATCAGGTTGCAAAGGTGATCCTGTCGGCATTGAAAGGCTGAGGAATGAAGAAGACAAGTAGAAATAACATATTACTGGCTCTCTTTGCCTTGGTTATTTACCTGCTGGCACAGCAGGGGGAAAATTTTTCAGACATTGCCACTGTCGTTCCCGGGGGATCTGAAACGACAGTGGAAGCAGCCTTTGCCAATCAGCAAAGTGATTTACAGATTCAGGGTCGTGGGATTGTGAAAAAGGTTCTTCCTGATGATCGTGAGGGGACGCAGCATCAAAAGTTTATTTTACAGGTAGATCCTGACCAGACAGTACTTGTGGCCCATAATATTGATGTGGCGGCCAGACTGGAAGGGCTGGAAGCAGGGGACACCGTGGAGTTCTATGGTGAGTATGAGTGGACAGCACAGGGTGGTGTTATTCATTGGACGCATCGTGATTTAGATGGCCGTCACACAGACGGTTGGTTGAGATATAATGGAAAAACATACCAGTAGCGTGTTCCAAAGAAGAGTTGTCAACAGTTTTGGCTTTTCTTTGCAGGGTTTGCAGGCAACCTTCAGGGAAGAGGAGGCTTTCAGGGTGGAAATTATTCTGGCAGCCATGCTGATTCCCCTCGGATTGTTTCTTGGTGATAGCGGAACTGAAAGAGCGCTGCTTATTGGTAGTGTCTTTCTTGTTTTGATTGTTGAAGTCATGAATTCTGCAATTGAAAGCGTGGTGGACAGGTTCGGTGGTGAACAGCATGATCTTTCAGGCCGTGCCAAGGATCAGGGGTCTGCTGCTGTTTTTCTGTCGCTTATGCTGGTGGTGTTGGTATGGGCACTCCTGCTGCTATTTTAGTGTATAAGAAAGTTTTTTGTGTCCTTACGATAGTAAAAAACCAGAAATCCAATAGAGTCCCATTCCAATGAGGACAGTTCCTCCAAGACTTTTTGTTTTCACGGCAAAAAGAAGGGTGGGAATGGCCACTAGAAATTCGGGTTTTCCGATCTCCAGAGAACGGGATGCCTGATCAGTGAAGAGAATTGGGGCAAGCAGGGAACAGAGGATTGCAACGGGGATCAGGCTTAGCCATTCAACCAGCCATTTCGGCAGATCTCTCCGGGCCAGAAAAAAAAGCGGTAACCAGCGGGGAAGATAGGTGACAAGACCCATCCCGGCAAACAGGAAAAGATAGTCGGGAAAACTCATGTGTGTTTCTCTCTATACTGTTTGAAAAAATATCCAAATGTTGCAGCAGTGATGGAGCCTCCTATTATGTAGCTGTCACCGGGAATAAGCAGATACCACGCCACACTGATGCCAAGAGCCGCTATTCCGGTGAGTACGTAGACAATATTGTGAAGTTGGAAGAGTAAAAGAGCCAGAAACATTGCCGTGAGCGCGTAATCCGTGCCAAAAGCTCCCCTGGGAATGAATTGACCAAGTACTGCTCCGCAGACAGTAGAGATGATCCAGGTCGTATTTGCAAGTTGATTTACGGTAATGGCGCGCTTGTGATCCCAGTTTCCCGTGCGGAAATGGGTCATATTTACAGCGAAACTTTCATCGGTGATACCGTAGGCAAAAGCGCTTAAAAACAGTCGGCGAATCCCGTTCAAGTGTACTGCCACTGCAGAGCTCATAAGGAAATGGCGCAGGTTGACAACGAAGGTTGTAAAGATAATGGACCAGGTCGAGGCACCTGCTGCAAGCATTGCGACGCAGATGAACTGGGCAGATCCTGCAAAGACAAGTATGGACATCATGGCCACTGCCCAGAAAGGGATAGCTGCCTGAGTGGCCAGTACTCCGAGGGCCAGGCCGATGGGTATGTATCCAAAGCATATGGGCCAGGATGCTGTGGCTCCATCCCAAAACCAGGATTCATTTTTGGTGGTGACGTGGGTGTGTTCGGTCATCTGTTACCTCGCGCTTCCTTCAGCCCTAATCTTCATGCTAAACACGTGTAGAGTGTTAGTCGTTCCATATTTTATGGGTTGCCAAAGAGGTGTTTTCATGGCTATAGTAGCAGCTTTTTGGTATTCTGAAAATTTTTTATGTGTTTTTTTTAAACGAGTTTCGTAAAGGTGTTTTCACTCCTCAAGGAAGCACCATATTGAGTGCCGGAGTATTTACCGCATACCAGTGTTAAAAGAATCTACGCGTGTTGTTTTTGAAAAAATATTTCCCAGAAGACTGGGGATTGATGGAGAAAAATTATGTTTGCAGCTTCTGATTTACGTAAAGGGCTTAAAATTCAAATTGATGGTCAGCCATATATTATCACCAATTTTGAATTCTCTAAACCAGGTAAGGGCCAGGCCCTGTATCGTTGCAAAATGCGCAACATGATAACAGGGAATCAATTCACCCAGACCTATCGCTCCAATGAGAAATTTGAAAAACCGGCTCTTGAAGAGCGTAACATGGAGTATCTGTATAATCAGGGTGATGAGTTTCACTTTATGGATACCGAGAATTACGAGCAGACATTTATTACCAGAGAGCAGCTTGGTGAGAATGTTAATTTTCTGCAGGACAACATGAAGCTGGATGTTTTGTTTTTTGACAATAAACCAATTGGTGTCACACTTCCTATTTTTGTTAACCTTATGGTTACAGTGGCAGAACCCTGGGCAAAGGGTGATACTTCTGGAAATGATACCAAACCTGTGACTGTGGAGACCGGTTATAGCCTTCAGGTTCCGCCGTTTGTTGTTGAAGGTGACAAAATTCAGATTGACACCCGAACCGGGGCATATGTGACCCGAGTAAAAGAGTAATATTCAGTGCTTGATCAACAGAGGCTGCAACTTCGTGCAGCCTTTTTTCAGGCAATTCGCATTTTTTTTCAGGATCTGGGGTTTCTTGAAGTTGATACTCCTGTTCGCCAGCCACTTGTTATCCCGGAACAGAACATAGCTCATGTTCCTTCGGGAACGCATTTTCTGCAATCCTCCCCGGAATTATATATGAAGCGTTTGCTCGCTTCCGGTTGCGAACGGATCTTTCAGATTTGCCGTTGTTTCAGATATGGCGAACATGGCAGGCTGCATCTGGAAGAGTTTGTGATGCTGGAGTGGTATCGACTGGACGCAGATTACAATGATTTGATGTTGGATTGTGAGCAGTTGTTCCAGTTTTTAGGGACAGAGGTGGCGGGTTGCCATTTCCCTGTTTCTCTCGCTGGACAATGGGACCGTATCACGGTGGAGCAGGCATTCCAAAACTATTGCCCGGTTTCAGTAAATCAGGCGTTACAGGAGGATCGTTTTGATCTCCTGTTGGTGGAACATATTGAGCCCCATTTAGGGGGCAATATTCCCACCTTCCTTTATGATTATCCTCTTGAGCTAGCATCTCTTGCACGTCCTAAAGCAAGTCAGCCTGAAGTGGCTGAACGGTTTGAGCTGTACATGAGCGGAATCGAGTTGGCCAACGGCTTCTCCGAACTTACGGATTCTGTGCAGCAAAGAAGTCGTTTTGAAGAAGAATTTAACAAAATGGGTCTCCGTGACAGAGCACAGAGGAAAATGCCGGAATTCTTTCTGCGAGACCTGGAAAAGATAGATAGGGCAGCAGGGATTGCCATGGGGCTTGACAGACTATTTATGCTTCTTGCTGGTCAGGACAGTCTTGCTACTGCGGTTACATTCTCGCCGGATGAGCTTGATATGTAAGATGATTGTTGAATAGAATCCCTTTGACGTTGCACGGTTGATTGTGATAAAATTTCTCAAGTGAAGGATCGGTCTGTCAGGCCGAACCTGTTTTGTCTTTTTCATAGGGAAAAGGACTTACTTTACATTTGGAGATGAACCATGAACACAAAGGAACTGAAAAAGATCCTTGCTGGAATCGGTGTCGTTGGCCTGTTGGCTGGTGGCGGCATCGCTGTTCCGGGGAGTGCCGGGGCAAGCGGTTGAGGTGGCACCAAGCCCAGTGCAGTTGGCACTGAAGAAAAACCTGCCCCAGGCAGTGGTTGAGGCGGAACTAAAGACGGCGCAGTTAGCGTCGAAGAACATGTGGAAAATGCGGGAGAAGCTGCAGAAGCTGTAGAGGGTGCCGTAGAAGAGGTAACACCCGAACCAGCAGGTAGTGGCTGAGGCGCAAGTAAACCCGACGCAGGTAGCGTCGAAGGTGTCAAGGAGTAGGTACTCCCAAAAGAGCGACTGAAGTGCTTGGTATTTAGGTTTGGTCGCACCTGTTGATATAAAAAAAGCCGATCATGATAGTTTTCATGGTCGGCTTTTTTGTTGTTTCCGGGAAACTCAGACGGATTGAGCTATTTTCGGCGCTTTACTGAGTGCTTATGTGGTCGTTGCTTTTTGTGGCCGCTATTTTTTGGGGAAGAATTTTTGGGAAGGAGGTGCTGCTCCAGGATCCGCCGTTGTTTCATGCGTTCAGATTGCCCACGGGCAACAAAAATAGGTTTTTCTGTGTCACGATGAAGACCGGTTACATACATGGCTGTAGCCAGTGTCCCCGGAGTTGGGGTGAAGTCTTGAAATTGTCTCAGTTCCAGGCCAAGCTTTTGCAGCGTTTTGGCCATATTTGCAGTGTGCGATTCTTTGCATCCCGGATGGGCCGAAATAATGTAGGGGCTGAAGTGGGCCTCTTTGTTAAGCTCACGGCTAAGAGTACGACCAAGTTCCAGGAATCTCACTAACTGTTCGCTGGATTCTTTGTGCATGATATCGAGAACTTCCTGCTCTGTGTGTTCCGGGGCGATTTTTAAAATACCCGGGGTGTGGGTACGGATGATCTCTTTAAACAGTTTTGGAGTCAGACAGAGGAGTTCCAGGCGTAGACCAGATGAAATAAAGACATTGCGAATCTCTGGCAGGGCTGCCACCTCTCGTAATACAGCAAGGAAGGCTTTTTCGTTCACCTCAAGATTTTTACAGACCTTTGGGTAGAGGCAGTCGTGCTTCTTACAGGAGCCGATTCGACAGGAAACGCCATAGAGGTTTGCGGTGGGGCCGCCTATGTCAGTGATGGTTCCTGCGAAATTTTTCATATTGCTGACAGCTTTAGCCTCACGAAGAAGAGACTCTTTGCTGCGACTGCTTATGGCAGGTCCCTGATGACGCGTGATAGCACAAAAAGAGCAGTTTCCGGAACATCCTCGAACTGCTGTGAGCGAGTGCTGGATCATTCTCGCTGCAGGAACATTCGGAAAGGCGGGGTGTTCACAGCGTGTATAAGGTAGCTCGTAAAGCTTATCCAGTTCCGGGGTGCTCAGTTGTGGCGGTTGTGGTTGCTGGATAATCCATGAGCTCTGCTGCCTTTGGATTAATTGTATGTCCCCATAGCTTCTTGCCTGGGCATCTATCGTTTTTTCAGCTCTGAGAAACAGGGCGTCATTTTGCTGAATCTCCTGCCAGGAAGGAAGGAAAATTCTCGACTTCTCGTCATGTTGGCGCTGCTGAAACACTTGGTCGCTGAGTCGTTCACAGGTTCCTGCAATAGATGAGAGATCAAGCCCCTTGTCCAGTCGCCTTGCAATCTCAAGAACTGCCTGTTCTCCCATGCCATAGACAAGCAAATCCGCCTTTGCATCACTGAGGAGCGATCCGCGGAGTTTCTTCTGTTTATAGTCGTAATGAATAAAACGACGCAGAGATGCTTCCACCCCACCAAGTATTACAGGAACATCTTTGTAGGCAGAACGGGCAAGATTGCTATACAGCATGGAGGCTCGATCCGGCCGTCGTCGTGAGGTCTTTTCTCTCTTTTTGTCAAACCAGGGATTGCCATCCGGGGAATAAGAATCTTTTTCCCGTACTTTGCCATTACCGGTGTAGTTGGCTACAACGGAATCGAGATTTCCCCCGGTAATACCAAAGAAAAGACGTGGTCTTCCAAACATTTTAAAATCGGTGTTGTCACTATATCGTGGCTGGGCAAGAATGGCCACGCGGTACCCCTTACTTTCCAGAAGTCTGCCAATGAGCGCAACTCCGAAAGAAGGATGGTCCACATACGCGTCTCCTGTGACGAGAACGATATCAAGTTCATGCCAGCCACGTGCGTCACATTCTTTTTTTGTGGCTGGTAAGGGTGAAATTGGGTCAGCTGGTTTCATAGTTGCTCCTATCTTAACTGTGCAAATAGCTTTGTGCAAACAGGATTATGATCCTTGCCTTGTTTCCTTGATCGGAACCCGTTAAACTGGTTCACATTAAAATTATTTTACCTACGAGGTGGCCATGAATATAGAGACATATCTGGAAGTTTTGAGAAAAGAGGTGGCAAACTACCAGGTACCGGTTGTGGATTTGATTGCGGTACAGACTAAAGATCCTTTCAAAGTACTGGTTGCGACAATTCTTTCAGCAAGAACCAAGGACGAGGTGACTGCTGAGGCGTCTGAGCGACTTTTTAAGCAGGGAGGGACCGTTGAGGATCTGGCAAAAATTGATGTAGCAACTCTTGAAAAGATTATTTTTCCGGTGGGTTTTTATAAAAATAAGGCAAAGTATCTTGCTGCCCTGCCAGATAAGCTGGCGGCTGATTTTGGCTCAAAGGTACCGAATACCATGGAGGGATTGTTAACCCTACCCGGGGTGGGCAGAAAAACTGCCAATCTTGTGCTTGCCCAGGCTTTCGGAATTCCAGCAATCTGCGTGGATACTCATGTACACAGAATTATGAATATATGGGGATATGTTGAGACTAAAACGCCCGAGCAGACCGAAATGGCCCTCCGTAAAAAACTACCTGAAAAATACTGGATACTGGTAAACTCCCTACTGGTAGCCTTTGGTCAGGGAACCTGCAGACCTGTGGGGCCTCACTGTGATCGGTGTGTACTCGCTGAAAGCTGTTTGCGTCGTGGGGTGAAACCAAGGAAACCCAGGAAAACCGGCAAAAGCAACGAGGTGCTTCGTCTTGTTTCCTGGAATGTGAACGGATTACGGGCAGTGTTTAAGAAAGGGTTTATGGAGAGCCTGGTGGAGATGGCCCCGGATGTCCTCGGTTTGCAGGAAATCAAGGCAACGGTTGAGCAGCTACCGACGGAACTGCAGAGTCTTCCAGGGTATCATAGTTTTTTCTACAGTGCTGATCGTAAGGGCTATTCAGGAGTTGTAACCTACACTAAAGAAAAACCCGAGAATGTTATAAGGGGGATTGGTGATAGCCGTTTTGACTCGGAAGGGCGGGTGTTAACTCTTGAATTTTCTAACTACTTTTTTATCAATTGTTATTTCCCAAATTCCAAACATGATTTAAGCAGGTTGGATTTTAAACATGATTTTAATGTGCGTCTTCAGGAGTTTGCAGAGGAGCTGGCTGTCATAAAATCGGTGGTGATTTGTGGGGACTTTAATGTGGCACATAAAGAGATTGATCTTGCCAATCCTCGTCAAAACCGGAAAAATGCAGGATTTACTCCAGAAGAGTGTGCGTGGATGGACGATTTTACTGCTGCCGGGTGGATTGATAGTTTTCGTATGAAAAATAAAGAACCTGATCAGTACTCGTGGTGGAGCTATCGGAGTCGCGCCCGGGAACGAAATATTGGCTGGAGAATTGATTATCACTGTGTGGACAAGAAAAGCAGGAAAAGAATTGTGGATGTAGATATCCTGCAACATATACATGGGTCCGATCACTGTCCAGTTGTACTTGATTTCACCCGCTAATTCAGATAGATTTAATGTTAGTGAAATGACTGGAAGTTTTACAATGGAGGGACAATGGCCACAACGCGCTCGCAGTACACCATACTCCTGGCTGATGATCATGCTCTGATACGTCATGGCATCAGAAATCTCATCAGTAATAACCCCGCCCTGAAAGTTGTCGGTGAGGTTAGCGATGGCGAAGAGTTGCTGGAATTTTTAAAGACTACTCAGCCCGAGCTCTTGATTCTTGATATTTCCATGCCAAAACTCACGGGAATTGAGGCTGTGAGTAGGGTTAAAAAATTATATCCAGACATTAAGATTCTGATGCTGACCATGCATAAGAATAAACAGTACTTTTATCACGCCATGTCTGCAGGGGCCGATGGCTATCTGATGAAAGAAGATTCAGATGAGGAACTGCTCCTTGCTATTAAACGAGTTCAGGACGGAAAATCCTACCTGTCCCCTTTCCTCTCTCAGGACTTTGCCGACGATGTGATATCTGCATATCGCAATAATAAGAGTTCTCCTTTTGAAACTCTCACTAGTAGAGAACGGGAAGTTCTTAATCTGGTCGTTGAAGGGCATACCAGTAAAGTTATGGCAACTATGCTCTGTTTAAGTCCGAGGACAATTGACCATCATCGAGCTAATTTGCTCAGGAAATTTGATATGAAGAATAGCGTCGATCTGGTCAACTTTGCTGTGCGTAACGGTTTTGTGACCCCGGGTGACTGAGCTGGTAGTACTCATTTGCTTTCTCATAAGTACGAAAAAAATGTTTCAGATAATATCGTCAACAATAATCGTTTCTTTGCCGAGGCTTTGGCGTATCTGCTGGCGCTGTCGAAGTTTGACTTGAGCATCATGTGGAAGCTCCGTCAACATGATGATATTTTTATTTACCAGCAAATTGATGAGGTCTTCTAATACTCGCATTCCCCCTACATCTGTTGATGCAAGGAGACGAATCAAGGAGTCGTTTGTTTTTTCATCTATTAGAAACTCGATAATTTCATCATCCACCGCTTCTTTCAGTTCCATTTCTGCTGTGTCGGCTTCACGTCGTATCGCAACGATTTTTCCTTTTTTACCTCTTTCCACATAAAACATCTTAGCACTCCTTTGTACCCGGATAGTCTACCATCAAAGCCGGTGGGTGACTGAAGCTAGATGGATTTCATCCCTTGCATTACCCTCTGCTCATGTTATCCCGAACAGAGTTACTTAGAAGAAAAAATGTATTGTGATATTTTATAGTCGATATATTTGACGCTTCAAACTCTATTATGATACCATATCATATTATTGTTAGGTGAAAAAAAGACAGTCTTGATCTGTTTGTTTTTGACGATATGCTATTGTCATAGGGGTTACCTAATCACACATATATACCGTTTTAGAGATTTTATGGATATAAATGACTGAACAGGAAAAATCGAATAATCCAGAAGAATGGCATATCATAGATGATAGTGACAACCAGGATGATCCCCTTCTTGACTGCCTTGAAATTCTGGCCAAAATATATGACCGTCCTATCTCCAGAACGGTATTGCGTGCTGGATTGCCCCTTGTCCATAATCGGTTGACGGTCGAACTTGTTTCACGGGCCACACGTCGAGCCGGTCTTTCCTCACGACTTCTCAAACGTCCTCTTGATCAGTTTAACACGCATGAATTACCCGCTATAGTGTTGCTGGATAATCGACGTGCCTGTGTAGTAATTAAAGCAGATTCAAGCGATGGCACTCTGGAAGTAATATGGCCGGAAAGTCAGGGGAGCCAGATTGTGTCCTGTGAAGAACTGGCTGACACATATACGGGATATTCAATTTTTGTCAAACCCAAATATCGTATTGACGATCGGGGAGTGAGTCATCCAAGGGATCGATCAAAAAACTGGTTCTGGGGGACTGTGCTGACTTCATGGCGGATTTACAGAGATGTCATTATCGCCTCCTTTCTGATTAATATTTTCGCTCTTGCTACCCCGTTTTTCTTGATCAATGCCTATGATAGAATCATTCCCAATCTCGCTTTTGAAACACTGTGGGTTCTTTCCGCCGGAGTTGCAGCTATTTATTTCTTTGAACTTATCCTGCGAGGATTACGCGCTTATTTTATTGATATGGCAGGAAAAAAATCCAACCTTGTTTTGTCGTCAATTCTGATGGAAAAAGTGTTCGGTCTTCGTCTGGAGGCTCGCCCGAAGTCCATTGGTTCGTTTACCAAGCAACTTCAGCAGTTTGAAAGCATACGGGATTTTATTACATCCTTTTCCATTACCGCCCTGGTAGACCTTCCCTTTGCCTTTCTCGCACTCTTGGCTCTCTGGTATGTTGGTGGACGTCTGGTGTTGGTTAGTGTCGTATGTATTGTACTTATTCTCATTTATGCATTTATTGTCCAGAGCCCTTTGAGAAAGTCCGTTGGGAAAACCCATAATGCAGAGTCCCAAAAAAATGCCATACTCGTAGAGGGCCTGTCAGGCATTGAAACCATAAAAATTTTAGGGGCCGAAAGTAAGATCCAGCGTGCCTGGGAAGATTCTGTGAGTTTTATAGCCACCTGGAGTGCACGTACCCGATTTCTCTCCGCGTCAGTCGGGCATGTCGCCCATTTCCTCCAGAATCTCTCTCTCGTTGCGATTATTATCTTCAGTGTCTATATGATCTCTTGGGGGGAAATGACCGGTGGAGGCCTTTTTGCCTGTATATTTCTCACTCGGCGTGCAACCTCGCCAATGACACAGGTCGTGAGTCTGATGACTCGTTTTCATCAAGCACGAAATTCTCTTCAGACTCTGAATAAAATAATGGAACTTCCGTCTGAGCGTCCTACAGAAAAAGTATTTTTACACCGGACGAGTTTCAACGGTGCCTTAACCCTCGAGAACCTTTCTTTTACCTATCCCGGCGACTCAACGGAAGTGCTGAGAAATATTAATTTGCAGATCAACCCTGGCGAGAAAGTAGGCATTATCGGCCCTATTGGTTCCGGCAAGACAACCCTTGGCAAACTCATTCTTGGACTCTATGAACCAAGCAAAGGAATGGTTGCAATGGATGGTACCGATATCCGACAGATTGATCCAGCAGAACTGCGGAATTTTATCGGCTATGTCTCGCAGGATGTAGTCCTTTTTAAGGGGAGTGTGCGTGATAATATCGTTCTCGGGACCAGCGATATTGATGACTCAACGGTCCTGCGTGCTGCCAAGATAGCTGGTGTGAGCAACTTTGTGGAAAAGAATCCGAAGGGTTATGATATGCCGGTGGAAGAGCAGGGGCGCAATCTTTCCGGCGGGCAAAGGCAAGCCATAGCTATAGCCAGAGCGATTCTTCTTGATCCCCCTGTTTTGCTCATGGATGAACCAACCAGCTCGATGGATAATAGAAGTGAATCAATGATACGGGATAATATGTTGGAGATTTTGCAGAATAAAACGACAATCATTATAACGCATCGCATATCATTATTGGAAATCGTTGACAGAATTGTAGTGATCAGCAATGAAACAATTGTGGCTGATGGAACCAAGCAGCATATTCTGGAGGCTCTGAAAAACGGCCAATTGTTGATATGAAAGAAAATTCTGAGATCTCAAAAAATCTGAAGACTTCTCACGGCAGGACCCCTCGCTCGGTGGAAAAGCAGAAAAAAGGCTTCTTTTTTCAACAACAGAACTCCGATGTTGATTTAATAACCGACATCCGCATGTCGCTCCTGGCTCAGTCTCCACGAGGTGGCAGTATTATCCTCTGGATAATAGTCATCGTGTTTTTTTGTGCTGTGGCCTGGGCATATGTGGCGGAAGTAGAGGAGGTAACCAGAGCAAGCGGAAGAGTTGTGCCTGCAAGGCAACTGCAGATCGTACAGAATCTTGAGGGCGGAATTCTCTCCGAGATTCTGGTGAATGTCGGTGATGTGGTGAAACAAGGTCAGCTCTTACTCCGTATTGACGAAAAGCGTTTTTCCGGACCGTACCGGGAAAGTCGATTTAATTATCTTGCGCTCAAAGCCCAGGTTGCACGATTACAGTCCGAGACATACTCCACACCGTTTGTGCTCCCGGAGGAAGTGATGGCTGAAAATCCTGAGGTAGGTAACCGGGAAAAGGAGTTATTTGAGTCACGAAAAAAGGAACTTGCCCAAACGCTAGGGGTGCTGGAGGAACAAAGTCGGCAACGTGAACAGGAAATCGTTGAACTTGAGGCTAAGATTGCTGAGCTGTCACGGACGCGCTATCTGCTTAAAAAGGAAATTAACATGACCCAACCTTTGGTAAAAGGTGGGGCTGTTTCGGAGGTGGAATTCCTGCGCCTGCAGCGTCAGGACAGTGAGATGCAGGGAGATATCATGGCTTCACAGCTCGCTCTTCCCAGAGCAAAGTCGAGACTTCTGGAGGCGCAGAAAGGAATAACTGAGGCAAAGCTCAGGTTCTCCAATAACGCCAAAAAGGAACTCAATGATGCCTATGCAAAACTTGAGGGACTTTCAGCTACCACCGTTGCCTTGGCCGATCGTCTGGACAGGACGGCTGTAGTCTCACCTGTCAGGGGAATAGTGAATCAAATTTTTATTAATACTGTTGGTGGTGTCATTCAACCGGGTATGAACTTGATTGAAATTGTTCCATTGGAGGATACTCTTCTGGTGGAAGCGAAGATCAAACCCTCGGATATCGCCTTTCTTAGCCCTAACCTGAAGGCCACTGTAAAGTTCACAGCCTATGATTTTACACTGTATGGTGGACTCGAAGCGAAAGTTGAGCATATCAGTGCTGATAGTATCGTCGATAAACAGGGAAACAGCTACTATCTGGTAAATGTCCGCACAACAAAAAATTATCTTGGAACTAAAAATGCCCCCTTACCTATTATTCCCGGAATGGTGGCCTCTGTTGATATTCTGACCGGAAAAAAACGCGTCCTTACCTATTTGATGAGGCCAATTCTTCGTGCTCAGAGCTTAGCTCTACGTGAGAGGTGATTTGTCAACACAGGAAAGACCTGAACTCAGGGTAGGTGGATATATATAACGTAGCCAGCAGTTACTTGATGTCTTCAACTTTGCCGAAATGTACAATAGCAAATTCTACGTAAGAGGTACTTTATGACAATCGTGACCTGCAGTGCAAACGCATCAACGCGAGAACGGTGGAGACAGATATTGCAGGGTGACCATCAGTTATTTGAGGTCTCTACCGTGGCGGAACTGAAAGACGTTGTTAAACATCAAGAGATAGAACTCATACTTCTTCACCGCTCTATGGTTGATATGAATCTTATCTCCAGTATAACGGAATCACGATGTTTTGTCCTCTCTGATATCCCGGATGATAATGAGGCAGTTCTGTTGCTCAAATCCGGTGCTGTGGGGTATGCGAATACGTATGTTTCTCCAGTTCGTCTTAAAGAGGCTGTTAATACAGCCATCAGCGGAAGGGTCTGGGTCGGGCAGAAACTGATGCAGAAAATCATTCGAGGCACCACTCAAGATATTGACCCAAAAAGTACGGAACCCCCTCCTGAACATAAACTTTCAGGCCGTGAATGGGAGGTTGCTTTGTTGGTCGGTCAAGGTATGTCAAATCTTGAAATCGCCGCCGAGTTGAATATCTCTGAGAGCACGGTGAAAGCACATATCGGCTCTATTTTTAAGAAAACAAATACCGAAAGCCGATTACAACTGGCACTGTATGTCAAGACACAAACTACCTAGGCTGCCCGTACCACAAGAGCCGTAGCATTTAATTTCGTAACGGCCTCTCTGGTAACGTATATTCTTTTTAGTCACTGGGAATTCATGGGAATTACTACCTATCTTTTTCACAAATCGAATGGTTTGGAAAAACAGAGATTTAATATGTTTTTCCTGGATATGGGAGAAAATATCCATTTCCATTACCGGGACCTTAGAATTGAGCTTTCTGTTGGCGAATTCAAGGAACTGGCAGAACTCTTCAAACTCTACTCCCAGGATGTCCTCAATGAAATTGAGGCAGGATATAAAGATGGTGTTCTGGCGAATACAAATGAGGCTGGTACGCTCAAGACCTTTTGGGACAAGGAGAAAAAACTTACTTTTCCTGTGAAGTATAATGAACAGCAACTGGCCATTGAAGAGACCAAAGATGGTTTTCATCTCCATATTAGAAACTATAAAATTCTCATGGGGAAAGACTCCTTTATTCTCCTTGTAAAGGCTATTGCTCCGATTTCTTCATTGTTGGAAAGTAATGATCTGAAACGGGACCCTGTTCAATTGCTGGCAGAAAACGAACTTGGCACAAAACTAATTTCACGATTTCAGACAGAAGGACATGAGGAAATCGTAATTGAGGTTGATAAAACCTACCGTAACAAAGCAGGGCAGGTGCTTAAGGCGCTTGGCTTTATTCAAGGAGTGGTAGAAAATAGTAGGGTGGCATATAACAAAGACAGTTCAACTGTTGTTCTTGTACCTCCCGGTTACGCCCCACAAGCTGCCGATATGGTCAGCACCGATACGTCGCTGGATCTGCCGGCTTTTCTCGCCAGGTATGGACATGACCTTGATACCACGGATCTTAATCAGCTTAAGCTTAAGATTCTCTCACTCTTGAAAATGGCCGAACAAGGTGGCATCAGACCTTTTCGTTTGCAGGATCTGTATATCAACAGAAGCTCGCTCAATCCGGCTGTTGATCTCTTTTGTCGCCTTGAGGGTATTGATCCCAAACAGGAAATTGATTCATTTAATAAATTGCTCGGTACAAATAAATTATTCATGATCAAACCAGAAAAGGAGCTCTTTCCCCCCGAGAAGCAGGATCAGATTTTCGATGCTTTTTTTGACTTTGTTATGCAAAAGCTTGCTCCTCATGAATGTGTGCGCAAAATATATGTCCTGGGTTCCTCAACGAATCGTCGATCCGGTTGTTATAAGGTACCCTTTGTTCATTTTGACTGGGCAAAGATCAACTCGGATTTTGACATCTATATCGAGCTGGATCCGGATTATGAGGGTACTCTTCCTGAGGAATGGGACAAGAAGTTTTATTGGGATCGTGCTGGTTGCGATTATTACCATTTTGGTGATGTCGGTGATGGAATGATATCTGAGTATGCTCAACGATATCCTGGTATCCGCTTTTATGAGCAGCTTGTTGAAGGCTATCTGTTTCATCCCTCGACAGGTGACAAATCCAAAAAGGATAAGTGGTTTGGTGAAGTAAAAGCTCGTTGTATTTTCTCACGAGACAGGATTGCCGAATGGGTGAATCAGAACTATGAAATCACAGTTCATGAGACGGAGCGGTTTAATGTAGCATCATTTAACCGAGTCTATCATATTTTTTCTCCTTCGGAAGAATATGTTCTAAAAGTATATGATTCCAAATACCTGAATAAGAAAAATAAAAAGAAGATCGCCTACGAGATTGGTGTTTTGGATTCATTGAAAGAGTCTGGTCTGGAAGTTGCTCTTCCGTTGAAAAATAAAGCAGGAAAATATATCAGTCAAAAAGATAAGGAGCAGGCAGTGCTCTTTACTTTTGTTCCTGGTAAATATGTGGCGAAACCGACTCTGGAAGAGAATATGCTTGCCGGGAATTTGCTGGCGCGTTTCCATAATGAGGCGAAGCGTTATAAAACAAAGTATGCGAAAGTGTACAGCAACAAACAGCTCCTCTTTTACTGGCTCGATTCCTGGCAGGAATACCATGATCAGGGAGGAATCGTAGGAACTGATATCTCTCTGGATATTCCGTACTACACTAAACGTCTGCGAAATTTCAATACTTTCCCGACTCACTGTCATGGCGATTTATCCATTATTAATTATCTCTTTCGCGATGGAAAATGCTGGCTGATCGATTTCCAGAGTGTCGGTTATGGACCTGCTCTCATCGATTTGGCAAACGGAATGGTTGAATTTTCTGCCCAGAAAAGGGACTTTTATATGGAGAATCTTGAATCCTTCAAAAAGGGTTATGAGAATGTTCGAAAACTATCACGCGCAGAGAACGATTTCCTTACTGATCTTTTAGTCATCCAAATTGCCGTCAGGCAGGCAAAGCTGTTACGTTTACACTATGGAGGGTTTGGCTATGAATTGAAAGAAGACAGGATCCTTGGATTGCGAATGGGTATCGAAAAATTACTAGCTTTGACCGACTCTTGTGGGGAATGAAGTATCTGAATGGAGATATTCTTTTTATTGTTGTTTGCGTCCTGGGAACGTATTGGAATATTGAATAATGGCGTGACTGCCCGATTAAAAGATACAGAAAGTATTCAACATTCGGCCAGTCTGTTATCGAGATTGTGCCAACGTGGAGTAGAGGTGTAGATCCAGTGAAGAGGTTACTCTCGTTACTTTTATTATTCTTGTGCTGCTGCAGTTCAGATGAAGCTGGTAATGACTCCCCATCCACCAGTGTTTCTCGCGAGGTGGATCTTTTCCCATCAACGCTTGTGGAAAGTTCTGGACTTTATGAGCGAGTGCTCAATTCTAAAATGGAACCCTCCCAGATTCGTTTTATGGCCAAAGATGGTCATACACTTACAGCTTATACATATCGCGCCACAGAATTCTCTGTCAGCGATGGACCAATAGTCTTTATTATACATGGTGCTTCTAGAAATGCGATTGATTACCTGCGTAGATTTATGCCAATTGCTGAACGATACGGAGCCCTCGCAATAGCACCCGAGTTTCCTGAATCGATCTACGGTCCAGGTTCTGATCGCTTCACTCTTGCCGTCGGGAGTAGAAAGCCGCCCTATACTCGTACCTACAAAGCCAGAGAGTGGCGCACGCGTGATGACTATCTTTACAGTGAGATTGAACATCTGTTTGAAGCTGTCAAACGGGAATTAAACAGCGGAGAGCCAACCTATCGTATCTGGGGACACAGCGCCGGTGGGCAATTTGTTCATCGTCTGGTGACTTTTCGTTCCGATGCCAGGGTTGCTTCGGCGGTTGCGGTTAACGCCGGTTTCTACACTTTGCCGGCTTACGGCAGCGGTTCTGATCCCAATTTCTTTATGCCCTATGGACTTCAGGGCACTCCATTAAATGCTTACGATGTCAAGCGGTTGCTTGAGGCTCCACTGGTGGTGATGGTGGGTGAGTTAGACACAAAGACTGGTAAAGAATCCAGGACCGTTCGCGATTCAAGGTATGCTAATTTTCAGGGGTTTAATAGACGGCAGCGAGCAGAGTTTTATTTTCGAATGGGTGAAAGGGAAGCGCGCCGCCTTGGCCTCGATTTTGGGTGGCGCTTTGCTGTGGTACCTGGGGCTGGACACAACTCCCGCAAGGTTGGCCCTTCAGCGGCTTGGTTTTTGTTTAATCCACCCGATGCTATTCCCTGTGTATCTACCCCCGCTGAGAATGCCAGAGGTCTGGTGATTAACGAAATTTATGGCGACCCAGCTGGTGGTGTCGCTGGAGATGCAAATAATGATGGTTTACGTGATGCACAAGAGGATGAGTTTGTTGAATTGGTTAACACCTCTGATCACGATATTTGTCTGAGTGGGTGGTACCTTGGCGATGCGTCTACCCCTGCGCGCCACCGCTTCCCCGTTGGCAGCCTCTTGCCCAAAGGAAAGGCGTTGGTAGTGTTTGGCGGGGGGGTTCCAACCGGGAAGTTTGGTGATGCTGAAATACAGACAGCAGTGTCGGCCGGTGAGCTGAATTTGAATAACGCTGGCGACATTCTGTCGCTGTCGGACTCGCACGGAAATTCGTATCAACAGCTTTCCTGGGGTGATTGTGGTGGCAAGCAGTGTGCAGGAGAATACCTCTCTCATGCTATCAATAGCAACCAGTCTCTCAGTCGCTGGCCAGATGTAAATGGTCCTTTTGTGCCCCATGGTAACATTTCAGGCGGTGCATTGTACTCACCCGGAACGAAGGTAGATGGGACATCTTTTGACTGACCATCATCAACTATAGCAGTTGACGGTATCGCCAAAAGATAAGGAGTAAGAAGCAGCATTTCTTTTTTAACGCTTCCGGGGGAATACAATTTAGCTTGAAACGCGTAATATACTGCCGTTGAGGTAATTGGGTAAAGATGATTAGTGCAAGAGGAAATCGAACCAAAATAGCAGTGTTTAACGATGAAATTTATGATTCCAGTCTTGAGCACGATCTGATAACAGAAGGTTTTTTTGCTGTGGCAATCAAGGATCCAAAACTTTCTGATATAAATGGACACCCTGATTTTATTTTGGCACCGGAATGGATTCGGTGGCTGATGCCAACACCAGAAACATCTGAGATGTGGATTACGAATCTTGGATCCAGCCATGATCGATACAAATTAAGGAAAAAACTGAAAACCAGTCATGCTCAAAGCGGTGACGTTCGTGTTGATATAGCTCCTTTGTCTGTGGATGATTATAAGATCTGGTATGAGAGTTTATACCTCCCTGAAATAGGAGAAAAAGCTGGAGCAATTTTGTTTTGGCCTGCGCCCGAATCCTTGTCAAAAAAAGTGAGAGTGAGACCATCAGGAGAGGTCGCTAATTATTTCAGGATTTTTATGTATCATAAGGATGGGAGTTTCATTGGTGGCTCACTCTGGTTTATTTCTCATCCCCAAAGCATTTTGATTATTGCAGCTACAGCCTTTAAGCAGAAGGCCCGTGCAAAATACGAATTATCAATTCGTGGAATGGACGAGTCTCTAACTTTTGCCATCTCGCATGGCTTGAAGTGGATGAGTTACGGTACCGATCCGAACCTTTATGGTGTCGATTTCAGTCTTGGTTTGCAAATGTTTAAAGCAAGCATCGGCATGAAACCCGTCTTTCCAAGATATGGATCCTTTCAGCTTATTAAAGTTATAGACAAAACCTTGAGCCGAATTGATTCTGCAAATAGCGAAAAGCCTTCTGTTCTCATTTTTGCAATTGGCGGAAATAATGTATCAGACAGAATTCTGAACTATCAACACCTGCCACCACTGACCCCAAAGAGAAACTTTGATCTATTGTGGAATCGAGATTTTGGTCTAACGCCCGTTCGGTTTGTGGTCCATCCTCAAACTCCCGCTGTTAAAGTTCCCAATGGGATGATTCTTCAGGATATTATTTTATAGATGTTTACTGCTGTTGAGGTAATTGAATCAAGATGATTATTGCAAGAGGAAACAGAACTAAAATAGCAGTGTTTCGCGATGAAAATTATGATTCCAACCTTGATCACAATTTGATAACAGATGGCTTTTTTGCTGTGGCAATCAAGGATCCAAAACTTTCTGATATAAATGGACACCCGGATTTTATTTTGGCACCAGAATGGATTCGGTGGCTGATGCCAACACCAGAAACGTCTGAGATGTGGCTCACGAGTCTTGGATCCAGCCACGATCGATACAAGTTAAGGAAAAAACTGAAAGCCAGTCATGCTCAAAGCAGTGACATTAGCGTCGAGATAGCTCCTTTATCTGTAAATGATTACAAAATCTGGTATGAGAAGTTGTATCTCACTGAAATTGGGGGAAAAGAAGGTGCAATTCTGTTTTGGCCAAAGCCAGAAGCCTTATCAAAAAAAGTGACAGTGACACCATCAGGAGAGGTCGCTGATTTTTTTCGGATCTTTATGTATCACAAGGACGGAGGTTTTATTGGTGGAGCTCTTTGGTCTATTTCTCATAGCGAAAACAGTTTGACTACAAGAGCTGCAGCTTTTGAGAAAAAGGCCCGCACAAAATACGAATTAGCGGTTCGCGGAATGGAAGAGGCTCTATCTTTTGCCATCTCACAAGGGTTGAAGTGGATGAGTTATGGTACCGATCCAAACCTCTATGGTGTCGATTTTAGTCTTGGTTTGCAAAGGTTTAAAGCAAGTATCGGCATGAAACCTGTCCTGGCCAGAGTCGGATCCATTCGGCTCATTAAGATCCTGAATAAAAATTTAAGCCAGATTCATGCGGTTGATGGGGAAAAGCCATCCACTCTCATATTTGCACTCGGTGGAAACGACGTGTCGAAGAGAATTATGGCCTATCACGATCTGCCACCACGAAAAAAAAGAAGAAACATGGATCTTATGTGGAATCAGGATATTGGCCTGACTCCTGTCCGTTTTGTGGCCCATCCTCAAACTCCCGTTGTTAATGTGCCCAAAGGGATGATACTTCAGGACATTCTCCTTTAGATGACACAGCATGGACAGTGTTAATGATCTCAATTCCTTTTTTGATAAAATGCAGCCCTGAATTGAAGATCTGATCTCCGGGCCAACACATGGAGAGATAAAAGGATTCCTGATTACCACTGATCCTCAGCTTACCCGCCTGAGGAGGAGTTGTTTCGTGTTGATTATATGGGCATCTGCGGCCTGGACGGCCGCAGCAGAGCCCCCAGGGATGGGTTTATGGCGTCTCATATAATCGACACGGAACAGCTCCGGGTTGCAAAGCTGAGTTTCGATGGTACTCAGGAAAGGATTTATAATACTGAATTTAATAATAATGGCAGAGGATAATTAATGGATCAGGAAAAGACAGGTGCTTTGAGTGGACTGAGACACTTTGGCCTGACTGACTTTCAGCTCTATAAGGAAGCATTAGCTCAAGTAAACAGAATTTGCTGGCATCAATACTTCCCCTACCTGTATTTTCGATATGGAGATTTACTGATTTCCGAGATAGATGGTTCTGTTTGTCTTTTTTACAAGCAGAATCGAGCGAACAGGGATCCAAAACTTTACTTATATTTTCTCCCTATGCCCATGAATGAGAATGTTCTCAAACTTTGCCTGGAGAGAGTAAGAACATTTAATAATACGAAAAGGGCCGTAATTTATCGAGTGGATGAGCAAGATATCGAAAAACTTGAACATCTGGGGACTGATGTGAAAACCTTCCCCTTGGAGCGGGAATACGTCTATGATCCTAAGAACTACCATTCTCTGTCAGGAACCAAAAAACATAAAATACGACAAGACGTCGCGAGGATCAGGGGCATGGATGGTGTGGAAGTCAGGGCCTTTGAAGAAGGGGATGTCAAGGGCTGTATTGCTTTAATGGACGAATGGGCAGTTATACAACAGAACAAGTATGAAGGACGGGTTGCACCTCGAGGCTTTGCCCGAAGATGTGTACGCAACAGCACTCTTTTTGAAAAAAAGGATTTGTTTGGGCTGGTTGTTCTCATAGATGGAACAATTCGCTCTGTCGGGTTTGCTGGTGAAATCAGACCCGGACTGGCGAATCTGTTTATAACCTATTCCGACCACAGGTATTACGGATTAAATAGATTTTTGTTTTATCATTTGATGTTACAACTGGATACTTATGAACTTGTGAATTATGCAGGTGCCTCGACCCCGGGCCTGGAATTTGCGAAAGAGTCGCTCCGCCCGGTTTTAAAACATGGTTCATATAGAGTTCATGTGATCAAATAGTTTTCTTACAAGGGGCTCCTTCAACAACCTGTTCTAATGTGGCATGGTAACTTTTACAGAGGCAGTTTGATGTAAAATCGTGTTTCCTCATTGCTCTCTTCCTTGTCGCATTTGACGTCATTGGAGAAACGAACAGAATCAGAATAACGACAACTCAATAATGCGACCACTTCTTTAAACTCTCTCTCTGTTACAAAACGTGTTTGATAATCTGTTTTACGGTTATCTGTGACAATTGGATATAAATGTAAACTTTTATGGAATGCTCCGGAGAGTGTGTCGACACGCAGCTTCGCTATAGCGCTGTAAGGAGGCGCATCGAGCTTGCCATATCGCCCCTTGGAATTAAACATAAAATTACCGATACTATAAATAAGCCACTGATTGTCATGCTTTTCAATCTCTTGTATCATATGTGCCCCATGCCCGAGAATCAGATCCGCCCCCTCTTTTAACATGCGCTCCGCCAGTCTTGCCTGGCGATCGCTACGCCATTTGTAATTTGGCCCCCAATGGGGGAACAATACAACAAAGGTATTAGCATATTCTTTTCTGACACGCTTAATCTCATTGCGTACACGTTTAAACGAAATCGGGTTCAAACCCCGATCTTTTTCTGAGGCATACATTTTGAATGAATCCTTCTTACGGGAGGGACCGGCATACATTGATATCATTGCCAATGTAAATACTTTTCCATCTATTTGACTCTGTGCAATAAATGCTTCACCGGCTTCGTCAATAGTTGCACCACCACCAAAATATGTAATTCCAGCTTCTTCCAAACTGTGTAATGTCTGGTAGAAACCTTCTTCCCCAAAATCAAACATATGATTATTGGCGAGTCCTACCGTACTGATATTATTTGCAAGTAAATGACGAGGTGTTTGTTTTATATCCCCCCAGTGTACCCATGACTTTTGGCCTGCAAACGGAGAAACTTTCAAGTCGGTAAGAGGTGTTTCGAGATTTGCAACAACCAGATCGGCCTCTTCCAGCATATTCCGGACCTTGGCCAGCGGGGCATCGTACCCTCTTGCTTTAAGAATGTTTTCCTCCCCATAGCTTTCGTACTGAGCTTGATAATTTTCTCCAAAAGCTGTATCGCCTACAAAGACAACCTCAAACGCGGAAGGGGTATGCAATTCATTTATTGTCCGGAATGGGGGCGTTCTCTTCTTTTGTTGCTGTTTATATTGACTTTGTGAGCGTTTTTCCTGTGCTTCATTCATCACCAAACTTTTTTTCCTGATGTTTTTACCTGTCTTTTTAATGGCAGATAAAATCATCTCGAGATTGGCAGTGGAGCGCCTCGACCCCTTCACCCAGAGAATATCGCTACCGTGCATTTCCTTCACTACCGCCTTAGCAATATGCTCAGGATCCTCACTGTGTTCTCCTTCCATCGTTTTAGGAAGAGCGTCCCACAAGCCCTCCAGATCACGGCCTACGGTGAACAACACATTGACCTGGGCATCTATGACATGCGGTGCTAAAGCCGCATGGAGCTGCGCTGAAGTATCGCCAAGCTCTTTTATCTCACCCATGATGGCAATACGTCTACCGCCTTTACGTGGTTTTTTAAGTCCCAGTACTGCTAATCCTGCCTCTACAGAGGCAGGATTAGCACTGAAGGTGTCATCGATGAGTGTAATATCTCCACTGGCCAGCTCAACTGTATATTTTTCGTTATGACGGCTGAGAACGGGTGCCTTTTTAATATCTTCAGCAGCCTTTATCCAGTCTCCGCCGGCAGCATGAACGGCAGCCAAGGCACCGAGACAATTCATGATACTATGCGTACCGGGCTGGTTCACATGAAATGATATCTCTTGTTTATGGAAAATAACCCTTACATCACTTGACTCACTATGCAAAGAATAGTCGATTATTTTCATGTCGGCATCTTCATGTGTGCCGAAGGTGATAATGTTCTTGACGTTCGCGGCTTTTGCATTGGTCAACTGCCGATCAAACAACGTAGCATCATGGTTAAGCACGACAATGCCTTCCGGTTGTAAGGATTTGAATAGCAGGCACTTCTGGTCGGTTAACTTTTCCAAAGTCCCGTAAAATTGCAGATGATCAGAATGGATATTGGTGATCATGGCTATGTCTGGTCTGATAATGCTAGCCTTCTTCTCAGTCACATTTGGCAGATCAACGGAAAACTCATAGACACCAAAACGCATATCAGGTGGTGTCTCTGCGAGCATCAGCGGTACCCCCGGTCCGTGGTTGTAGTTCTTACGGCTTCCCTTTGTCGTACCCTGCTGACACAATAAGAAACGGGTAATCTCTTTTGTCGTTGATTTCCCGGCACTGCCTGTAATTGCTACGACCGTGCCACGTATCCTGTTACGTGCCGCCTCTCCCAGTGCGTCGAGCGCCTCCCTGGTATTTTTAACCAGAAGCACCGGGTTGTCGCTTCTGTAGTTTGCAGGTAATTGCCCCGCAACAACCACTGCCGCATGTTTATTGTCGAAAAATGTCTGAATGATTTCGTTGGTATTTTTATATGCAGATGAACGCCAAGTCTTCGGTTCCGTGGTAATTACCACATCCCCTGGCTCAACCTGTCCTGCATAATAGTTGACTCCTGTAACATGCAAGTCTTCGGGAACCTGTCCAACCCATTGACCACCCATAATTGACTGCAGTTCCTGTGCGCTCCATAGTACTGACTTTGTTGCATCTGTGTCAGGTCGCATTAATCCGATCCTATTTTTTAGCGTTCGAAATCAATCAGTATTGTTTGATGAATTGACGAAACTTACAACTCGAGACCAAGTCGAGAAAAATGTAAGAATGAGGAAATGTTGTGCTGAATATAATCAATTCTAACTTCATTCTTACGCCGATCATGGCCTCCCCTGACAAAAGAACCATCTGGGAGGCGGAAACCCAACTGTTTGTTTAGGTTGTATTTGATCTGTTCAATGCACCTTTCACATAACGTTTTATCATCGATAGTATCTGGTCGTTTCAGACGTAAAAAAGCCAGCAGACCTTCTGATCGGCAGGCTATCGGGGTACTTCTTTCCCATGAGAGGTATTCGGGATTGTCGAGTATATGGAGTACTATTTTTTCGGCATGGTGATAGTAGAGAGAAGACACTTCATAATTTGACAGGAGCTCAAGAAAATAAAGCATCCAGTGAGATTGTTCTTTCACCCCATAATCCTCGGGCGCGAGTTCATTCTCAATTTTCCGCACGGCATCATACCAATACTTCTGTTGTGTTAGCCTGTATAGGGCCACCAGCGCAAATAGTGCTTCACCGGTATAATACATCGAGTGAAATTTGGATATTTTTCCTGACTTAAAATATCGTTTATGAACTAACCCGTTGTTCTCCATCCGTTGATCTACCATAAACTGTGCAAGTCGCTCAGCAATAGTCAAGAGGAAAGGATCCTGAGTTGTTTCGAATAAAGAGACCAGAGCCAGGGTGGAAAGGGCATTTCCCCCAAGCTTGATGGTATTGTTTTCACAGATACAAGCGTTGTTGTAGCTACGGTAAAATCTCAAATAGGTGTCAAGGAGATAATGTGTAGCTTGACGACAACAGTCTAAAATTTTTTTATCAGAAACATCACGATAAACGTCAAGCATTGCCCAGACAGCTCCTGCATGACGGAGGACATTGTAACCTTTTAGAGGGCGGGCCTCCTGTGAATCATACCTGTATTTAAAGCTGCCATTTTTCTGAATCAAGTTTGCAAGGCATGCCGCTCCGGTATGTGCAATCTCAAGTGTATCCATTTGTGAAAGCCTTTTTATAGAAGAACGGTAAATAACTGCTTTACGGGCAACTGAAAAATGATTTTTTATCTAACGATTCCTTACTTAAACCTAAATACCTGCTGTGTTGCCGGGGGTTATTTTCTCGGTTCCATTAATGTGAGAATGACACTGGTCCGGTCTTCTGGGTTAGGCATACCTCCTGGGTTGAACCATCTGTCCAGCAACAGGTAAGGGCCTCTGTCTCCCTTTAGAATCGCTCCCACATTCTGCCACCTGGTCTTCTCGTTACCTTCATGGTCTTCGTAAGTACCAAGCGGAATTGCAACATCATACATTTTCTTGGACATTCCCGTATCTCCTTTGAGAATAGTGTTTGTTTAGACTGGAAGCTGTTGAGATTAAAAGCCTGTTACAGCTTAAACATACTTAAACCATCTCAAAAATAAGTTTTTTTATCAACCTTTTACGAAAAAAATATTTACTCAGTTGATAAATGCTGGACTCCCGTTTAGCCATGAGAATTACTCTGTCCTGAACGCATCATTTGCACAGCTTTCTTTTCGATATTCCATGAGGCTAATGTTGTGCCTCAAAAAAGAAAAAGCGTGGATAAGTTTTTTCAAGACTTACCCACGCCTCTGGGTCAAGCAAATGCAAACGGCGAGACTATACTAAAACGTTTCCGTAGGTGGCTCGACCAGGTGATCATCCGTGAAATCACCGAAGTCGTCGTCATCGTCGCCACCATCGTCATCATCATCACCGCCATCATCGTCATCATCATCGCCACCATCATCTCTGTCATCATCGTCATCATCATCGTCATCATCGTCATCGTCGTCATCATCGTCATCATCGTCGTCATCATCGTCATCATCATCATCGTCGTCATCGTCGTCATCATCGTCGTCGTCATCGTCATCATCATCGTCGTCATCATCATCGTCATCATCATCGTCATCATCATCGTCGTCGTCATCATCGTCATCATCATCGTCATCATCGTCATCGTCATCGTCATCATCGTCATCATCGTCATCGTCATCATCGTCGTCATCATCGTCATCATCGTCGTCATCGTCGTCATCGTCGTCATCGTCGTCATCGTCGTCATCATCATCGTCATCATCATCGTCGTCATCATCGTCATCATCGTCATCATCGTCGTCATCATCGTCATCGTCATCATCATCGTCGTCATCGTCGTCATCATCATCGTCGTCATCATCATCGTCATCATCATCGTCATCGTCATCATCGTCGTCATCGTCGTCATCATCGTCATCATCGTCATCATCGTCATCATCGTCATCATCATCGTCATCGTCGTCATCATCGTCATCGTCATCATCGTCGTCATCGTCGTCATCATCATCGTCATCATCGTCATCATCATCGTCGTCATCATCATCGTCATCATCGTCGTCGTCATCGTCATCATCGTCATCATCATCGTCATCATCGTCGTCATCGTCGTCATCGTCATCATCGTCATCATCGTCATCGTCGTCATCGTCATCATCATCATCGTCGTCATCATCGTCATCATCGTCATCGTCGTCATCATCACCTGGCGTCGTTGGAGTCTGCGTCGGTGTTTCAGTCGGTGTTTCAGTCGGTGTTTCGGTCGGTGTTTCGGTCGGTGTTTCAGTCGGTGTGTCTGTTGGAGTAGTCGTCGGAGTAGTCGTCGGAGTAGTCGTCGGAGTGGTCGTCGGAGTGGTCGTCGGTGTAGTTGTCGGTGTAGTGGTCGGTGTGGTCGTTGGGGTAGTCGTCGGAGTAGTCGTTGGAGCCGCTCCTTCTGGAGGTGTCGTTGGAATATTTGGATCTAAAAAGCTTCTGTCTACTCCAGTTGTTTCCGCTCCACTAACTGGTGTTACAGCTTCACCGGTTAAATTGAACACGGGATAACTGGCACCGCCATCACGTGCACCAGCAACACCTCCAGCCCCTGCGGCCGGACCGGCTGCTGTTGCTGGTAATTCTGTTGTAGGATCAAATGTGTCGTTTGCCTCTAATGCTTTCTGGACGTCTGCAACCTCACTGGTCGCTTCGGTAAAATCTTCAGTAGGACTCTGATTGTAGACCTCTTCATCAATGACCACATCAGAATTCCGGCCCAAGCTTAACACTGTATGCTCAGGGTCGTTAAAGTTGATAGAAATTCTGCCATCCCCTCCAGTCAATATGCGCTCATCAGCAAATATAGGACTGTTAGGTGCAAGCGTCCGCATCGACCCATCAGGGGCAATTGCTTTCACCTCTCCAAAAATGACAAATACCTGCCCAATAGGTCCTGCATGGCCAGTGTTTCCAGCTCCGGATGTGTTGTCAGTCATGGCGTCCTCCCTTTGAAAGTGTAAAATTAAACTTCTTCTACTGGTTTAATTGTAAGTCATAAAAAAAGTAAAATCTATGGTACTTTGGTACAGTATTGATGTCTTTAGAATAAGTTCGTGCGAAATTGCATGTACATTTTGTGGACGCAGAGCAATGTTTGGCAGGGAGGTGAGAAAGGTTGAAGGGGACGAACATGTATCCGCTACTATCTACTTGGATTATTCCGGAGCTACTAAACCATGATATAGAAGATCTCTATCACCCAAGAATTTAGAAAATATAGGGCGACAAATGAATTAAGATGTCCATCGAAGTGGTCAGGAAAAGAGAGATCCTACCGGAATCCCAAGGGATCTTGTGCCATGACCACTGGAGGTCTTATTGCACTTTACATTACTCATGCAAAGTGCAATGCCCACTAACCTACGGAAGATGGATAAAGCTTGGTAGCAGGATGCCAACAGTAAGCACAGTTAAGCTCCAAAATTGATCAAGGAAATCAGTTCAATAAGGTTACCCATGAAGCTGGGCTGCTTGGAACTCGGTAGTGTGGAGGATTTCTGCATACGCCACCTGGACCTCTTTGAGAATCACAAAGGAAACCTGGCTATTCAGTTCAGCTCGGTGGGGTTATCAAGGTAATATCCCTGAATACCGTCGATATTGAGATCACACAATGCCTGATACTGCGCTTCTTCTTCTACCCCCTCGGCAATAACCAGGATATCAAGGCTATGAGCCACACCGGTCAATGCACCAATGAAGAAATGATTGTTACTGTCTTCTTTGAGTTCATCAATGAAGGCTCGATCTATTTTGACATATCTGGGCTGTAGGGATTTTAAATACCCAAAATTGGCAAAACTCTGCCCAAAATGATCAAGGCCGACAAAGTGCCCTAATGCTTTTACCTCTTTTGCAAAATCCTGGAGAATATTCAGTTCTTGAGTCGCATTAAACTCAGCAAATTCAAAGATGATCCTCGGTGCTCCCGGAGGCATTTGTTTGAGGCTGGATAAAAGCCAGGCGGTAAACGATACATCTTTAAGGGAAGATGGAGAAATATTGACAGCAAGTTCATTGGAGTGCAACTTTCCACTATCAACAAGCATCGCTTTTTCAATGACGATTTTGTCGATAGAGGATATACACCGTAGTCGTTCTGCCAGGGGGATGAAGATGCCGGCATTAAGCATTTGACCTGTCGGCAAGGGTATCCGCGCTAAAATTTCCCTATGCATAAGCTGTTTCAAGTTGCTGCTCATGACCACGGATTGGCTAAACAGAGTAATATCTTTATTGTCCAGGATCTGGTTCAGAAGAAGCTTCCATTCGTGCTCTCCACGTGGGGTAATGGCAGGTTCAGCGGAAAGTAATTCAACGATCCAGGTGTTTGGTCCCTGGTTTTGTGCTGCTCTCAAAATTTGATCGGCCTCGGAGAGCAGTTCCTTAAGGGATGTCACTTGTTCATAAATGACACCTCCTACATGTCCAACGTTTTCAGAGGACCCAACGTCTTCAATGGCCAAGCTGGCAAAGCCTCTGGTTATTGCTGCGGCTACATGACGTGCATCTTCCTCTGTAACATCCGGTAAAAAAACTGCAAAACTGCCTCCTGAAATATGTGCGAGTGCGGAATTTTTCAGCCCTCGTGTCGCTTCACGAATACAGTTCGCAACCTTCTGGAGGAGTTGGTTTCCGCGTAAATACCCTTTTTCCTGGTTGAGCTCCAGGAGATTATGAACCTGGACAAGTAAAAATGCTCCCTTAATAGAAGCGGTATCACTCTTATCCATTCTAGCCGCCACCTGTCCCTGCAGGTAGCGCCTGTTGCCTAATCCGGTCAAAGCATCACTATAGGCATTTTTCCTCAATCTGTTCGCCACCCGCGCCTGTTCATCGAACATCTTTTTCACTTTAGCGGTCATGCTATTCATCGCAACAACAACCCGTCGCAGTTCACGGGTTCTCGGGAGCTTCTCTTGGAATGTGTACTGTTTTTTGCAGAGGGCCTCTGCCTGCTGTTCAACCCGCCGTAAAGGCTTGAGCAGGGCTCGCAAGCCAAGGGCGCCCAGCACTATCACAATAACACCTGTAACGCCAAAAATTTTTGTCATATTACAGATGGCTTCCCAGAGTGTTTTATAGGCATACCCCGGGTGACTTTCCACATAGAGACTGCCTCTCTGTGTCCATCCTGCAGTTAGCAGTGTACTGGCACCTGGAGTTTTTAAGGGGACAGCTCTTATAAACCAGGCCGGAACATCGTTGATAATGACCTTAAGGGTTCTATCTATATGGACTGTATCATCCAGGTCAGTGAGCCGAATTGTACGATAATACCCACGATCAAAAACAACATTGATCATGGTTTCGATTGTAGCCATATCGTTCTCAGCAATATAGGGGGTGATCGATAATCCTAGAGAGGTTGCTGTATCCTGGGCATGGGATTCGAGCTGGTCTTCAAGAAAAGAACGTGTACCCTGGAGTTTGATGATCCATGTACAGGTGAAAAGAACAAAAAAGAGTACTAATGTAAATATGAGCAGTTGTCTGTAAAGTGTCATACACCGAACCTCACGTTATTGTATACTGGCAGGCATTCTCTCAAGCAGGTCATTCCATAATTTGAGTCTGTCACTTTTTCCCACCAGGTCACCTCTGCCTCGCTCTTTTGCCAGCCACAGTCCAGCACCATTGAAACTGTATACAGGAAGCAGGTCTGATCTTTGTGTTGCTGGCTTAATGGCATTGATAAGATTATCGAGAACCAAAGGCACAGCAGTGGGTGTTTTATAATAGGTAAGCACCATATGACTTTGATTTAATTTCCAGGCCTTAACATACGTCAGGGTAAGTTTTTTCTCAGGAACCCCCAACATCTTCAGAGTAAAATATTTTGAAAGGGCAAAATCTTCGCAGTCGCCGCCATCACTTGCAAGAAACTCTACCGGAGTGGCCCAATAATCTTTTTTTGACCAATGTATTGCATCACTGACAAAATTGAGTTGATTAAAGAATCTGTTTACTTTTTCCAGCTTTTCAATATCGGTACGACTCGTATCTTCACGGACAAACTGCTGCCAGGCCAGAAGTCTTTTTCTTGCATCAACACCATATTTATCCTCAGCAGTATCGAGTAAAGATGAATCAAGTGTGAAAATTTCGTTGGCTGAGGCAATCTGGCCTGCAAAAAAAAAGAGTAAGAACACAAATGCGAAGGGTAGTAGAGTGTTGTTGGCAAATTTGAGGACGGAGCTACTGCGGGAAAGGACTAGTTGAATAATTGTTAATGGTGCGTTAACGGAATTTAATACAATTGCGCCATATCGATTGCTGGATCGGCTCTGCAACAAACCGTTGCCATCAATCATGAGTAAATCCCTGAAGTATAACGGGATACAATAAATACGGTCCTCAAACTGGCCATCCATTGTATCCCGCTTCAATCCAAAAAATCTTTTTTATCTTATTGCTTTTCTGATACAACAAGAGGGCCAATAGATACCTGACTCTCTTCTGGCCACTCCTTATCAAAAGACTTAACCAGTTGTCCCAAACCATTCAAAATACGGTATTGGGCGTACAATCCATCATATCTGGCTTCAACCAGAGCTCGTTTGGCGTCAATGACCTCGGCCTCACTATCAAGAACATCAAGTAAAGTCCGTTTGCCAAGATTAAATTGTTTGGTATATGCATCAGCAGTACCGGTGGCAAAATCGACTCGTTGCTCCAGATAGTTAATCTGATCCTTGGCGGCTTGGTAGGCCATCCATGAAAGCTTCATGGACTGAACTACCTGCCTGTGAGTATTATTCCTTATTTCTCGTGCTTCACTTACAAGTTCGACGGTCTCAGCCCGACGTGCCTCATCCTTAAATCCACGGAAAAAGTTATAGCGAAGTTTGATCATTGCCGTAAGGGAATCCATCTTCCCTTCGGTAGCAGAAGTATAATCATTTTCCCAGGTCTGATCGACTTCCAGGTCAATAATGGGCCAATAAGGCGCCTTTGCTACTTCATATTGCTTTTCTCTGGCTTCAAGATCGGCTCCCGCAGATTTCAATGTTGGATGCATTTTTATCGCTTCGGATTCCGCATCCTCAAGGGTGGCAGGTATCAGACTCTCCGGGGATACTGGTTCTTGCAGATCAGTCGGAAGATGGCCAACGACAGCAAAGAAATTGGTTTGGGCATCAAGCACGTTTGTTTTTGTTGCAACGACATTTGCCTGAGCCAGAGCAAGGCGACCAGAAACCTGATCACTGTCTGACTTACTGGCAACACCGGATTCGCTTCGCAGATTAATCTGATCAGCAATGCGTACATGGGTGTCAAGATTTTCCTGGGACAGGCGCTCGAGTTCTTGTTGTCGAAGGACATTTAAATATACTTCTGTCGTTCTCAATGCCATATTTTCAGAGGCACCCTGAAGGCTATAAGCTTGAGATCGCACACGTGCCTCTTGACGCTCTACTTCATTTATGGTCGCTAAACCAGTAAAAATATTTTGTCTCAAACTGAGAGTATACTGTTCGGGATTACCAGTGTCACTCTCAGGTTCCTGGTAGTCTGCGACACCGACTCCTGCAATAAAATTAAGTTCTGGTAAATATCCTGATCTTGCCTGTTTTACTTCTTGATCACGACCAAGCCGATTATGGGCCATGGATCTGATTTCAGGGTTTGTTTGAAGCATTGTGTCTATGGCATCCTGCAGTGTTTCTGCAGGGAGAGAGCTTCCATCAAATAATAAAACTCCACCAATGAGCGTCGAACTCAATAATTTAGTGACCTTCATCGTATTATTCCTCCCTATCAATTAAGAATAAATGTGTAAGTACTGTTCTGTGAAAACTCCCCGCTCCTCTAGTCTTTCACATTTATACAAAAAGGTCAAAGCAAAAGGGGCAAACTGAAAAGAATTGGTGACTATCAAGCATACTCAGATAAACGTAATATCAGCTAATTACTCTTCGGCCATAAAGTCAGGGGATATCAAACAGTAGGCGTATGCCCTCCCCCCTGGAAAATTTTTCGTAAGCTCGGCCTGCTTGGCACTCTAACAAGCTTCATGATGGCTCAGAAGATCGGTTGTTGTCTGTTCTGTTGGATTGGCAGAGCGTCTTACCAAGGAAATAAGAAAACTGCCTTATCAAAAAAAAATATTTATTCTATCCCGATAGCGTTTTACTCCCTATGTTGTCGTTTTCTCAACTATATGTGTCTCGACTAGGTAAATATACCTAGAAAAGAATGCGTATTTCCCTCAATTGTTTTTTTGTTTCGGCTGTGGTCTCTAAAGAAACGAAAACTGAGTTGCCATTCAGTGAAGGATCCTGTCATTTAGTGGCCTGTGGGAAATTGAATGTGCCGGACCGGAAGAAATGAAAAAGGGGAGAGGATATGAATAAGGCAGAGCTTGTGGCGTCGGTTGCAGAGACAGCAGGAACCACTAAGGTGAAGGCGGAAATGGTTTTAAATGGCGTTCTGGAGAAATTGGTGGAAACAATGAAGGATGGTGAAAAGGTCAGTCTGTTGGGTTTTGGGACATTTAGTGTTGTTGAACGTGTGCAGAAGAAAGGACGTAACCCTCAGACTGGTAAGGATATTGTCATTCCAGCGCACAACGCTGTTAAGTTTAAACCAGGAAAAACTCTGTATGGCAGAGTTCAGTAGCTCAAAAGCTTTATCGGTACCCCATCAGCGTCCGATCAGGTCACTGAACAAGATGACCTGATCGGATGCTGGTGGAGTACGGAGTTTACGTTTATTTGCTAAATCCTCTCAGCGTTGATTGTTAAAGGGATAAAAAGTTCTTTGGGTCAGAGGTAGGTCGGCTAGAACGTAGTAAGTCCCAACCCTATTTCTGTGTGTACTGATTTATTCGTATTTTCCATAGAATAATTCCGCCAAGCACCATCAATCCACTAAGAAGTTGTCCACGTGTTATCACCCCAAACATAAATCCAATGTGCTGGTCTGGTTCGCGGAACAGCTCTACGAAAATCCGTAAGCAACCATAGCCTACAAGAAAGAAACTGAGCATACTTCCGTGTGGCCAGTTCCTGTTTTTTTTCCATGGACGGTCTTTGAAAAACCACAGGATTGCAAAAAGAAGAAACCCCTCAAGCATCATTTGGTAGAGTTGGGAAGGGTGCCGTGGCAGCGGACCACCACCTGGAAACACCATGGCCCATGGAACCGTTGTCGTTCGGCCGAATAATTCACCATTGATAAAGTTTCCAAAACGGCCAAGAGCAAAACCAATTGGCATTGTTACCACATAGAGATCGGCACAGGTCCAGAAATCAAGTTTGTTCTTTTTAGTGTACAGGTAACCACCGGCAAGGCATCCAATACAGGCACCATGGAAGGACATTCCCCCGGTCCATGTTGCAGGGATTTCGAGCGGGTGTTGTATGTAGTAGGAAAAGTTGTAAAAGAGCACATATCCCAGGCGTCCGCCGACAACCACGGAAAGGATAAGAATAAGGTTGAGGTTTTCGAAATAGGGTTCGAGTGCCTTGTAGGAAAAGTCCCGGATCTGTTTCAGGACAAGGAAGTAAGTGGCTGTAAAGCCAAGGACATACATAAGGCCGTACCAGCGAACCTGTAACGGGCCTATTCCAAAGATAACAGGATCAATGTCCGGAAAAGTCATCATCTGTTTTCCCGCCCCTGGAGCTTTTTCAGGTGAACCTGAAGGACGGAGATTGCGGCGGGGGTAACTCCGGAAATTCGTGATGCCTGTCCCAGTGAAAGGGGGCGCACTTTTCCTAGTTTCTCAACTACTTCATTGGAAAGGCCGGAGAGTGTTTTGTAATCAATGTCTTCCGGAAGTGCTGATTCCTCCATCTTTTTAAAACGGACAACCTGCTCTTCCTGACGTTTCAGGTAGCCCTGAAATTTGACCTTGAGTTGGATTTCATCGTGCACAGATGACTCTATCAGGCGTTTAACTGCGTCCTGGGCTTCGGGTGGAATCGTGGGGAGCCTGCTGATCTTGGCAAGCGTTAATTCTGGTCTGCGCAAAAGTTCAGACAGTTTACATTTCTGTTTCAGGGGGACGGTTCCCTCTGCAGTGAGAAGTGCATTGGTGGGCTCGTCTGGTTTGACCTGGGTTGATTCAAGCAGAGCCACGCCCTTATCAAGGGCTGCCTGTTTACTCAAAAACTGTTGAAACTCTTCTTCCTGTAACAGTCCGATGCTATGGCCAATTTCGCAGAGCCTGCTGTCAGCGTTGTCTTCTCGAAGCAGGAGGCGGTACTCTGCCCGTGAAGTGAAGAGCCGGTAGGGCTCTTTTGTGCCACAGGTAACAAGGTCATCAATGAGAACACCAATATAAGCCTGGGCACGGCTGAGAATAAGGGGCTCCCGGCCACGTATCAGATGAACTGCATTGATAGCAGCCATCAGGCCCTGAGCTGCCGCTTCTTCATATCCTGAGGTACCGTTGATCTGTCCGGCCAGAAAGAGGCTGGATACTCGTTTTGTCTCCAGGTTTGGTTTCAGCTCCAGTGGGTCAATATAGTCATATTCAATGGCGTATCCCGGTCGTACGATAGTTGCTTTTTCCAATCCTTTAATGGAGTGGAGCATGGCGAGCTGGGTGGAAAGTGGCAGGCTTGTTGGCAGGCCGTTTGGGTAGACCTCTGTGGTATCCAGTCCTTCAGGTTCCAGAAAAACCTGATGTCTGTCTTTTTCTGGAAAACGCATCACCTTGTCTTCAATGGAGGGACAATATCTAGCACCGATCCCTTCTATGATTCCAGCATACATAGGGGATTGGTCAATACCCGCTCTGATTGCCGCATGTGTTTCCAGGTTGGTATAGGTGATGTGGCAGGGGCGTTGTGGAAGTGTATATTTCCCCTTGCTTGAAAAGGAAAAAAAGGCTGGTGGTTGATCGGAATGCTGTTCTTCGAGTTCCGAATAGTCGATGGTTCTGGCATCAATCCGCGGTACAGTTCCCGTTTTCATCCGTCCCATGTTGAACCCAGCCTCATGGAACCATTTTGAAAGATTAGTAGAGGGTGGATCGCCCATGCGTCCTGCCGGAAAATTTTTTAGACCAATATGAGTGAGGCCGTTGAGAAAGGTTCCGGTGGCAACGATAACTGCCTTGAGCGCAATTTCTTCATCAAGAGTTGTTCGTAAGCCACAGATTCGGCCATCTTTGGTAATGAGAGAATCGACCTCTGCCTGTTTGATCTCAAGATTTTCCTGAGATTCCATCACCGATTTCATGCGTAGCCGATAGAGAAGGCGGTCGGCTTGGGCGCGAGAGGAACGAACGGCAGGACCTTTGCTGGTGTTAAGTCTGCGGAACTGGATTGAGGTAGCGTCAATGTTTTTTGCCATTTCACCGCCAAGGGCATCTATTTCCCGGACCAGATGGCCCTTTGCCAGACCGCCAATGGCAGGATTGCAGGACATGGCCCCTATGGTGTCTATATTTATGACGAGCACCAGCGTTTTGCAGCCCATTCTGGCGGCAGCAAGAGCTGCCTCACAACCGGCATGACCGGCTCCAATGACTGCTATATCATATGATTCCATGAGTGTTGACTATTGTTTAAGAGTTGTTGTATTGGTATGTTACCTTTATTCGTCATGTGGCGGATATGAATAATGGTCGTAAATTTTACTAGTATTCACTAGAATAACAGGCTAACCGTACCTGCGCAACCTGTACAATTATGCAATCTCTATTCTCCCCCTCTTTAGGGATATAATTATGTTTGGAAAAAAAAATACACCTTCAGAAAGTATTCTGATTTTGGGCCTTGGCGGGATTGGTTTGTATCTCGCCAAGCGTCTGGTCCATGAAGGCTATGCCGTAACAATTATTGAGGCCAGTAGTCAACTTATCAGTCGGGCTGATGAGAGTCTTGATGCACGTCTCATTACAGGTTCTGCAATGTCTATCGAATGCTGGAAAGAAGCCAATGCAGAGAGTATGGATTTTATGATTGCCGTTACCGATAACGATGCGGTAAACATGCTCTCCGCCATGATAGCGCATGGTTTCGGTATCGAACAGAAGATTTCAAGGGTACGTTCACTGGAATATGGTCAAAAGGACTCTTTGTTACAAGCAGATGATTTGAAGGTAGATCTTTTTATTCACCCTGAAGAGCTGGCAGCCCAGGAAATTGTTCGTTTGATTAAACGTACGGCAGGGGATGAGATTATCGATGTAGCCCTTGGAAAAATGCAGGCCATGGCGGTGCAAGTTGACGATGATTCGCAGTTTGCCCATAAGACACTTATTGAAATTGCGCGAGCATATAATGATATTGCCTTCCGGGTTGTGGCGATTGCCAGGGGAATAAGCACTATTATTCCCACGGGTAAAACTGAAGTTCTGCCTCATGACCAGATACTGATCATGGCGGGTACTGAAGAATTGCCTCGTTTAATGGAGTTGACAGGTATAAAAAAACAGCATCGTTTACGGGTGATGATTGTCGGTGGAGGGCTGGTTGGAAGCAGAATTGCACAGCTTCTTGGGAAGACCGTTCGGGTAAAGCTCCTTGAAAAGGATAAAGAACGGGCCACCGAACTGGCGTCCCTGTTACCGGATACTGAAATACTGCTTGGTGATGGTTCCGATAAGGATGTTTTGAGCGCTGGAGGCCTGGCCGACATGGACACATTTATCTCGGCAACAGGAGAGAACGAAACCAATATCATGACCTGTATGTTGGTAAAGCATATTGTTGAGAATCAAGGGACGACCCAGCATAAAATAAAAACGATTTCTCTGGTAAATAAGGAGGAATATGTGGTTCTGGCTTCAACCAGTGGTTCTGATATTGCCATTAATAAAAAAATTCTTGCCGGAAATGAGATTTTTACTTTTATTCGCAGAAGTGAAATGCTGTCGGTGTCTCATATGCATGGTTTTGATGCGGAAGTGGTTGATTTGATAGCTGCTCCGAAATCTACGATTACCAAAAAAACTCTGGCAAACCTTGATGGCAAATTGGCCGAGCATATTATCGTTGGTTCTGTCTTCCGGGATGGCAAATGGGAAACGGCGGTGGGTGAAACCCAGGTGAATGCCGGAGATCGGGCAATTGTGATCTGTGATTCCCTGTACCTGAAGAACGTTCGCGAGCTCTTTTTGAACTGATATCTATTTTTCCCAGAACGAGGGGAAAAAGAGAACAAGCGCGGAAAACATCTCCAGCCGTCCCACCAGCATATTCCAGGAAAGAAACCACTTGCCAATGTCTGAAATGAAGGCAAAATTATGGCTGGGGCCTACGGCTCCAAATCCAGGGCCGATATTCATAAGTGCCGCAATAACCGAACTTATAGCCGAACTGTAGTTCATATTGTCGGTGAGCGTCATGACAAATCCGCCAACCAGAACCATGAAAATGTTGATAATAAAGTAGCAGAGGGCCAGACTGATAATGTCGTCATCAATCGTCCGGCCATTAAGTCGCAATGAAACAACAGCCATCGGTTGAAAGAAGATTTTCCGGATCGATGCGTACATGTACTTGCAGATGATAACATAGTGGACAACCTTAATGCCGCTTGTGGTTGATCCGGCGCAGGCGCCAACAAAGCAGACTACGAAAAGGAGCATCTGGGCAGAGTGTGGCCAAAGCTCATAGTCTGCAGTTCCAAAACCCGTTGTGGTAAGAAGTGAAACAATCTGAAAAGTTCCGTATCGGAGAGCATCGGAAATGTTGTGATAGGTTCCCTTTGTCCATAAAATAAGAGTAATGGCTCCACAGAAAAAAAACAGAAAACCAAGGTACCAGCGAAGTTCCGTGTTTATTTTGAGGGCATTAGTATCCCCTCGCAACACTTGATAGATCAAAACAAAACTCAAACCGCCGAGAAACATAAAAAGAATAATAATCCAATCAAAATAGGCATTGTTGTAGGCACCTATGCTGGCATTTCTTGTTGAATATCCAGAGGTCGAAACGGTTCCAAATGCAGTGCAGAGTGAATCAAAAAGGGGCATCCCGCCAAGGGCGAGCAGTATGATCTGGATACAATTCAGCCCAATATAAATCCACCACAGCATAACCATGGTGTCGCGGTTCCGAGGTTTAAATTTATCTTTAGTGATGACCTGGCCGGGACTCGATTCGGCACGAAAGAGGCGTAGTCCTCCCATGCCATGGGGAAGAAAAATGATTGCCAGAGTCAGGAAGCCCATGCCGCCGAGGAGGTGGGTCTGGCTTCGCCAGAATAATAAACCATGGGGAACGGCTTCAATATCATTCAGGATGGTGGCGCCTGTTGTTGTGTAGCCAGAAATCATCTCGAAAAAGGCGTCGGTGAAGGATGGGATAGAGCCGTGAATCATATACGGGATGGCAGAGAACGCCGACACAACGACCCAGCCGACCACAGCAATAAAGAATCCATCTTTTATCTGCAGATCATTGTTTTTTCGGAAGGCTATAAAAAGTGGAATTCCAGCCCCGGTAGTAATAGCAAAAGAATAGAGTAACGGGAGGAGATCGTTTTCCTGATAGAGGATGGAACAGGCAATGGGGAGCGACATGGAGCAGCCGGTAACGATAAGCAATATTCCGATGACATGGGCTATTGATGCAAAATTCATGGTATTAGTTACCCGTTTTCCACCAGATCAACGCCCAGCGCGACGGGAATTGCCTGTTTATTGTTATCTCACCACTGTCCGCCAACCTGCTGTTGTCCTGAATATATTTTGCTAGTTTACGCTCGTCTTCTCTTGTGAGATCTTTGAACATCCAGCGGTACGATTCTAGGGCCGTGTCCACGGAAGAGAACGTGACTGTTTTTTCCAGGCTAATGACGTCAACATTGGGGTGGATGCCCATGGAGTAAAGGGTGTTTATCGTATAAATATAGTCGGGACCGGATCGAAAGGGTCGGCCAAGGGCTGTGAAGGCGCCATTATCAAAGGGGGTGGGATTGATACGGTCAACAACAAAAACAGAGTCACTGGCATAGTCGTTGAGTTTGGCAAGAGCGCTCTGGAGGTTGGCAACGCTCAGAGAGCGTGAGGCAATGCAGATATCGTGTCTTTCAATGTTCAGCTTTTCCCAGTCATCCTCCCATGAACCAAGCACCGTCCTGATGTTGGTGCTGCCCTGTTCCCGTGCCAGATCGTTTAGGGTTGCAAGCATTCCTTCGGAGTAGTCAATAGCTGTAATCGAATCTACCCTGGAAGCTAATGGCAGAGACAGGGTTCCTGGACCAGATCCGGCATCGAGGATTGTGGTGCTTTTGGTGACGGGGATATGCTGAAGAACACGATTCACAAAAGGGGAATCACTGTTTCTTTTTGCAAAGGAAATAGCTTTTTTGTCCCAGTCTGCCGGACCCTTGGCTGTCCAGGACTTCTGGGCCCTGGCATTTTGCCAAAGCGTATGCCAGTCAAGGTCATCGTATGTTATTTCAGGATGCATGAATTGTTTCTTCACCTTCAACGTTAAACTAAAAAAACCCTCCGGGAGATTAGCACAGGCAAAATGCTTGTGCAAGGTATCGCGGAAAAAGTTTGACAGTTTTCGGGCAATATGGTTAATGTTACCTCTTTGTTGATTTTGAGTCCCTGCGAATAGTTGAGGTTCAGTGACAAGGTTGTGCAGGGCAAAGTATCCGGGAATGACAACGAATCTCTGTTTCTTGAATAAATACCCGGTTTTAAATGTGAATAATCCGCAGTCTTTGCGGACAAGGAGTAAGTGATGAGTAAACGTACCTTTCAACCCAGCAATATTAAACGTAAACGTAGCCATGGATTTCGTTCGCGGATGTCCACTCGCGCTGGTCGTGCAATCCTGAATTCCCGTCGCGCCAAAGGTCGTAAGCGTCTCTCCGCTTAGTTAACGTTGCCGAGGTGTAAACTCCCGAAAACTGCTCTACTTCGTAAGGGCCGGGAGTTTGATAGGGTGTATCAGCGAGGTATACGGCGACATCATAAAGGGTTCAGCTTGATCTTTTGTCCCAATGAGTTGGGATATAATAGAATTGGAATCAGTATTCATCGAAAGCTGAAAGGGGCGGTTAAACGTAACAGGATAAAGCGGATTGTTCGTGAATCGTTTCGTTTAGAAAGATCGCTTTACCCCGTTTGTGCTGATATTGTTTTCGCTGTTCGCCCTGATTTTTCCCTGACATCTCCAGCCGAGATTAGTTCCACCGTAACAGAACTTGGAACGTGAAGCATGTGCAATTCCTGGATAACTACCTGTATATTTTCTTTTTTGTTTCTTCAATGAAGATTCGTTCATTGATCCAAAAGATCCCCCTTGGTCTGATTCGGGGCTACCGGTATATCATTTCTCCGCTTCTTCCTCCCAGTTGTCGTTTTACCCCTACCTGCTCCTGCTATGCAATTGAGGCCATAGAATCACATGGTACATTGCGGGGCCTTCTGCTCTCACTTGGTCGAATATTGCGTTGTCATCCGTTTTGTCGGGGGGGCTATGATCCTGTTCCGCCTGCCAAAGGCGATGGGAAAGCCACCAGGAACAGTGTGATGGGGCAGAAAACAGCAGACACACAAGATGCATTACTTAGGCGTTGATGCTATGGCGTCCTTTTTTTCTTTTTTCTAATGTGGTAAAAGTATGGATATTTATAGAACATTTTTAGCGATCATTCTTTCCTTTGTAATACTCATCGGCTACCAGTACTTCTTTGTGGGGTTTGGCCCTTCCGAAGTTTCCCTTGAAGAGAGTGCAGTCCAGAAAGAATCGGTAGCAACTGAATCCTCGGTACCCCAGAAAGCGGCAATTACTGCGACACCTGCTACCATGTCAGCGGACGTGCAGAGCATGGTACGTCCAGAGAGGGATGCTCAAACAATAGTTGTGGATACTGATCTTTATACCGCATCACTGAGTGAAGATGGTGGATCCGTTACAAGCTTTATTCTCAAGGATTATAGAGAAACCTTAGCCGAGGCTTCACTGGGAATGGAAATGGTGAAGGTAGATGGCACTGAAGGCTTCCCCCTTGAGTTTTCCTGGGGCAGTGTGGCCACGACTGGCACCTTTTATGATGCCGGCGGCAGTGGTGTAACCTTTCAGGGAAATACCGGTAAGCTGGTGATGAAGGGGCGAGGAAACGGACTCGAGTTAGTACGGGAGTATGTCTTTTCGAAAGACAGCTACCTCATGGAGCTGAAAGTCAGGGTCAAAAATGTCTCTTCCGGTGTTCTCCAGGGAAATGCTGCCCTTCATCAGTCTAACACGCCATTTAGGGAAACAGGGCCAGGAAGTCAGTTTCTCTTTATCGGTCCTGCCTATTTCATGAACGAATCTCTGACAGAAGTGGATTCTGACCTCTACGAATCCGGTCCTGGTACTGTCTCCGGTCAAATGGATTGGGCAGGATATGAGGGGACCTACTTTATCTGTGCCATTCTGCCACAGGACAAGAGTGCAACTTCACTGACTATGGCATCATTTGGTGAGGATGGTGTCAAAATGCAGATGAACAGCGATCTTGATACGCTCCAACCGGGAGAAGAGAAGGTGTACAGTTATAAACTTTTCTTTGGTCCTAAAAAACTTGATGTTTTAAAATCAATTGGCTCAAATTTAAATAAAGCCGTCAACTTTGGCTGGTTTGATGTGATTGCTCAACCCACGCTCTACCTCCTTAATTTCTTTTATGGAATTGTTAAGAATTACGGTATTGCCATTATTCTGGTGACCATCATTTTCAAGGCAATTTTCTGGCCCATCACTCAAAAGGGCCTGAAGTCTATGAAAAATATGCAGAAACTGCAGCCGAAAATGGCAAAGCTCAAAGAAAAATATAAGGGTGATCCTACAAAGATGAATCAGGAGGTAATGAACCTGTATAAAACCTATAAGGTAAATCCACTCGGTGGTTGTTTACCCATGGTTTTACAGATTCCTGTTTTCTTTGCCCTGTATAAGGTCCTCCTTATGTGTATCGAGTTACGCCATGCACCTTTTATGCTCTGGATTACAGATCTTTCCGCTCCGGATCGACTGTTTATCGGCATCGATATTCCCTATGTGGGAGGAATTCCGGTTCTCACCCTGTTGATGGGTGGATCCATGTTTTTGCAGCAGAAGATGACACCAACCACGGCTGATCCTACTCAGGCCAAAATTATGATGTTTCTGCCTGTCCTGTTTACTTTTATGTTTATTAATTTCGCTTCTGGTCTGGTGCTTTACTGGTTCGTCAATAACCTGCTTGCCATTTTCCAGCAGCAGATGATTAATCGCCAGAAAAAGGCTTAACTTTTTTTATGTCAGCTTTACTGAGACCCGTAGTCTGTAGCACCGGGTCTTTTTAAGACTGACGATTCCTGCAAGGATGAAATAAAATATGTCTGCAGCAAAAATAGATTTTTACGGCAAAGAAGTAACCGATGCCATTGAAAAAGCCTGCGATACCCTGCGGGTGCCTCAGGAAGAACTTGACATTGAGGTTGTGGAGACTGGTTCTCTTGGTATTTTTGGGCTTATTCGTAAGAAGGCCCATATTCGTGCAGTTGTGAAGGGGCTCGGGATTATTTCTGATGCTGGGGTACAGGAAGAAAAGCACGAGGTCTCAGCTCCTGTAAAACCTTCCAGGGCGAAAGCTAAGGTAAAAGCCCAGAAAACTGCAGCACCGGAGAAGGTCACTGTTGCTGCTGAAACGAATGAAAATGAAACGATTGTAGAAGCAGTTGCGAAAGAAGAGGTAAAAAAGCAGTCTGCACCCGAAAAAACTCCAGTTGAAATTCAGCCCGAGAGTGTGGAGTTTGTCAGGCTGCAACTGGAAGAACTTTTAAAGTTAATGGCATTTCCTTCCGAGGTTACGGCAGAACTGGAAGACGGGACGATACGTTGTCAGGTTGGTGATGAGTATGAGGAGGCACTGACTGGGCAGGATGGAAAAATAATAGATTCACTCCAGTACCTTCTTCGGAAACTTGCAGCACGGCATGTTGAAGAAAAAATTCATCTTTCTATTGATGTTGGAGAATTTCGTGAGAAGCGTAAAGTCGAACTGATGGAACGGGCAAAAGAGCTCGCTGCTTTGGTTAAGGAAGATGGGAAAACCCAGGCCATCCCGCCGTTGAATCCTTCTGAACGCCGTATAGTTCATGTTGCCCTTCAGGAAGATAAGGATATTCGTTCACGGAGTGTTGGGGATGGATTGTTCAAGAAAATTCTTATCTATAAGCCCGGTAAAGGAAAACCTCCTGGCACTGGAAAGCGTGGCGGGAGAGGTAGGCGTGGTAAGGCTGGTAGTGGGCAGAAACCGCAAGAGAGTAATGACTCTTAAGTGATTCTTCTTGAAAAATCTCATGGATAGCAGAGATACCATTGGTGCCATTTCCACCCCACCTGGATCTGGGGGGATAGGTATTATCCGTATGAGCGGGCCTGATGCCCTTGCTCACCTGAAAGCTGTTTTTCAGCCCCTCAGTAAAACATGTTCTTTTGAAAGCCATCGCCTCTATTATGGCCGTGTTGTTCATCCCGACGATAAAAAAAATCTTGATGAGGTGCTGGCCGTTTTTATGGCAGCACCAAAAACCTATACTCGAGAAGATGTTGTCGAAATTCATTGTCATGGAAATTTTCTTGTACTGCAGTCCATCCTGGAATTGCTGCTAAATCTTGGCGTTCGCCTCGCTGCCCCTGGAGAATTCACTAAACTTGCTTATTTGAATGGACGGATAGATCTGACACAGGCTGAAGCCGTTATTGATATTCTGTCAGCCAGAACGCGAAAAGGCATGGATATGGCCCTTGATCAGCTTGGCGGGGCTTTGTACAAAGAAGTTGACGCTATTCGTACTTCCCTTGTGCAGATGCGTGCTGTAGTAGAGGTTGCTATTGATTTTCCCGATGAGGATGTCGAGATTGTAAACTACGCGTCTCTTCTCAAACAAGTTCGCAATGAAGTTCTCATTCCTCTTGAAAAACTGCTTCGTCAGGCAGAGGCCGGGAAAATATTCCGTGACGGCATCTCTGTGGTCATAGTGGGACTGCCTAATGTGGGAAAATCCAGTCTGCTCAATACTCTGCTGCAGGAAGAACGTGCCCTCGTAACAGCCATTCCCGGCACCACCCGTGATACCATCGAAGAGTATCTTGATATACAGGGGGTTCCCGTACGTATTGTGGATACCGCCGGTATCCGGAGTGAAGCTGATGAAGTTGAAAAGCTAGGGATTGAGCGTGCCAGGAAACAGATAGACCAGGCAGATCTCGTCCTTTTTATGGTTGATGGCAGCAGGGGCATCCAGGCAGAGGACCGGCAACTGTTTGAGACCGTGAATCATAAGCCTTTGCTTGTAGTTTCCAATAAGAGTGACTTGACCTCCACGATAATTGAAACAGGCGATTTAGGTTTTCAGGGCGACATTCATTCCTGCATTTACATTTCTGCGAAGAAACAGCAGGGTATTGAAGAATTGAAAGATGCGATCTTCACAAATGTTGTTGGTGGAAAGGATCAGTGGCAGGAAGAAGGATGCGTACCGAATATCAGGCACAAAGCTGCTCTTTTGAATGCAAAAGAGTCCGTGGTGAGACTTGGAGAGGGGCTTGCCATGGAAGCGACCAGTGATCTGCTTGCCATTGATCTGCAGGATTCCCTGGAGCAACTTAATGATATCGTAGGGATTACGACGACAGAAGATGTTCTTGACGTCATCTTTGAACAGTTTTGCCTGGGGAAGTAAGCGTTGCAGAAGCTGAAAGTTGCAGTCAATGGCTTTGGCCGTATAGGACGCTGTGTCATACGTGCAATTTATGAGCGGAACCTGCATGCTAGTGTGGATGTTGTCGCTATTAATGAACTGGCGGACACTGAAACCATGGCCTACATGCTGCGTTATGACAGCACCCATGGAAGATTCTTTCGTGAGGTCTCGGTTGCAGGCGATTTTTTAAGCGTCGATGGTAACGCTATTCGGATTCTGCACCACGAATCTCTCGGGCAGCTTCCCTGGGGTGAGTATGAGGTTGATCTGGTACTCGATTGTACCGGTCGCTATAAAAAAAAGTGCGACCTTGAAGTTCATCTGAATCGGGGAGCAAAAAAAGTTCTCTTGAGTCAACCGGGTGCCGGGGTTGATTTCACCCTGATTGCAGGCCTTAATCAGGATCTCTTGCAGCCAGAACACAGCATCATCTCTCTTGGTTCCTGTTCAACGAATTGCATTCTGCCACTCTTCTCTCTGCTGGATAAAGAATTTGGTATAAAGCGGGGAGTTACAACTACAATTCATTCCGCTATGAACGATCAGCCTGTGATTGATGCCTATAGCAGTGATCTGCGGCGTACCAGGGCTGCAGTTGCCAGTATTATTCCGGTGAACACAGCACTTGCAAGGGGGATTTCCCGATTGATGCCCCACCTTCATGGCCGTATTGAAAGCCTGCACCTGCGTGTACCCACCTTAAATGTTTCGGTTATGGATTTGAGTTTGCAGGTAAAGAAAGATATCAGTGCTGAACAGGTGAACGTGTTGATTGAAAAAGCAAGCTCCGGGTGTTTGCGTGAGATTATAGGGTTTACCAGAGAGCCACACGCTTCGGTGGACTTTAATCACGATGCTCGCAGTGGGATTGTAGACGCCTCACAGACCCGGGTAAGTGGTCGGCGTCTGCTGAAGATGCTGGTATGGTTCGATAATGAGTGGGGCTTTGCAAATCGTATGGTGGATGCCTTGGAGAATCCTCACCTCCTGTCTGGATTGATTGAATCCTGACCCTGTTACTAATTTCCGTTTTTCTTCAAATATGTCGAGTGAGCATTTCGGAGTGTGCTGTTCAAGCGGTTGTCAGTTTTAGGACCTCCTGAACGAGACGATCGACACCATCACCTATCTGATCTACTCGCGAATCAAGCATATAGCAGGGCGTGCTTACTACCTTGTGCTCAGTGTCCACGACTATTTCTCCATGCAAGGTTGTTGTATGATGTGCTCCCATGGTTTCAATATTGCGAGCGGTGGCGGGGTCCTGACCAACAGTAACGCGCACCTGATTGAGTAGTTTGGCGAGAATAACCGGAGCAATGCAGAGGGCACCGATGGGTTTTTTGTCTTCGAACATGGCGATAATTGCTTTTTTCACATCTGTGTTGATCGAGCAATCCGGTCCGTCAAAGGCGTAGCTGGAGAGGTTTTTTGCAGCTCCAAGGCCACCAGGGATGATGATGGCGTCATGGGCAGCAGCATCAAAATCACTGAGGTCACGAACAGCTCCCCTTGCTATGCGGGCGGACTCAATGAGTACATTTCGCTGTTCGGTCATCTCCTGTCCAGTGATGTGGTTGAGTACGTGGTGTTGGGTGATATTTGGAGCGTAACATTGATAATCTGCTCCATTCTTGTGAATGGCCCAGAGGGTGAGCGTGGCTTCGTGAATTTCAGATCCATCACGATTGCCACAGCCTGAGAGGATTACAGCGATAGATTTTTTGCTCATGGCATTACCTGGAATGATTTGAATTACATGTTGAGGTGGTAGATTGCCTGAAGATTTCTATATTTTTCATCAAAATCAAGGCCATATCCGATAAGAAATCCTTGAGAAATTGCAAACCCGGCATAGTCGATGGTGACCTCATGCTCCCTGCGCTCCGACTTGTCAATGAGTGAGCAGATCTTTACAGAAGCAGCACCCTCCTCACTGAAATGGTTAGCCAGCCACTGCATGGTGAGACCAGTATCGATAATATCTTCAACGAGAAGGACATGCCTGTTTTCTATGGACTGAGCGGGGCTGGATACCAGAGTGATTTTACCAGTGGAAGAGGAACTCCCACCGTAAGAGGAAACCTGGATAAAATCAGCAGATAGATTAAGATCGATCTCCCTTATCAGGTCTGCCATAAAGATAAAGGCACCTTTCAGGACACCGATAACAACAAGCTCTTTATCCTGGTAGTCTTTGCTGATTTCCTGGCCGAGTTCTCTGATTCGATCATGGATTGCCTGTTTGCTGAGCACGATTTCTTTATTTGAGTAGTCCATGGGGTTTTGTAAAGTCTGTAGAATGGTGATACGTTAGCGTATGAAAATTAATGTGTCACTATTCAGTAAGTTTTCGCCAAAGTCAAGAGAAAGGAATGCAAAATTGGTTCTGTCGGAATTTGAAAGATGCGCAGGCTTCACCCTGTTGACAAATCAATCCTCTTAAAGTAGATTATAAATTTCATTTATGGAATGTATCAGTTAACGTGGTGATTGCAATTACTGTCACCGTTTGAACCTTTTACAAGTTACGAGTTTATTCATGGGAAAGTCATCTACTACACTTAATCCGGCATTTAATGGGGAAGTGACCTCGCTTCCGGGCGGAGAACATCTCAACAGTTGTTTTGCCTGCGGTGCATGCAGCGGAATATGTCCTGTCTCCCAGGCTATTCCTGAATTTGATCCGCGCAAAATTATTCATATGATTCGAATGGGTATGAAGGAGCGTCTGCTCACTTCAGACATGCTCTGGTACTGTTCAGGATGCCGTTCCTGTGTGTTTGTCTGTCCTCAGGATGTTAGTTTTGCTGATATCATGGGTGCTGTGAGTAAGCTTGCCTTAAGAGAAGGCTATGTAAGCGAAGAGACACTGATCGAAAAAGGTAAAGCGGCCAAGGTTGAACGTGACCTCTGCGTGGCCTGTCTCACCTGTGTTCGCTCCTGCCCATGGGAGATTCCCAAGATTGATTTCCTTGGTGTGGCTACCATTGATGCTGAAAAATGTCGTGCCTGTGGGATCTGTGTAGAAGAATGCCCTGCTAACGCTATTACTTTGAATGAATCTCAGGATGAACGGCTCATCGCCGCCTGTGGAATAAAATAAAATCTAAAAAAGTTTTGAAAGAAGAGGATAGTGATGAGCTTTGATCCTGTTATAACCCTGTTCAGTTGTCATTATACTTCCCAGCAGAGCTGTGCTGCAGAAGGAAAGGAACTGGAGCAGCTGGGTTTTCCGTCCAGTATCAATCTGGTCAGGGTACCCTGTACCGGCAAACTGCAGATAACCACTCTGCTAAAGGCCTTTGAAGATGGTGCTGATGGTGTCTATGTTGTCGGTTGTCCCGAGGATGGCTGCCATAATGTCAAGGGAAGTATTCGTGCGGCGAAGCGTGTAGCTGCGGTACGTGCAGCTCTTGAAGAGCTTGGGGTGGAGGGCGAACGAGTTCAGATGTATCACCTTCCAAGGGGTTTGCATCCGGAATTTGTTGCAAAGGGCAAAGAGATGGACGCTCGGATTCGTGATCTGGGACCCAGCCCGTTTTCTAACTAATTTGTTACAGCAAGAGATTGGGACGCATACATTTCCAATCAGATATAGTGGAGTAAATAAATGATTGTTGCAGAACGTAAGCCAATGGCAGAGATCGTCGAGATGGTTCAGGACTGTAAAAAAATACTGGTTCTGGCCTGTCGTGGGTGTGTCACAGTGTGTTCGGCTGGCGGTGAGCGAGAGGCTGAAATTCTCTCTTCTCTTATCCGTCTTGGTATGAAAAAGGCTGGTAAATCCATTGAGATTACCACGGGAAGTCTGGTGCGGCAGTGTGACCGTGAATACATTGATGAGATCGATCAGTGGGACGGGCAATATGACGCTGTTGTTTCCACGGCCTGTGGTGTTGGCGTGAACTTTATCTCCAATCTTCGCAAGGACACCATGGTCTACCCTGCTTTAAATACTACTTTTTTCGGTGGGTCAGCTGAACAGGGTGAGTGGACAGAGCAGTGTGCTGGCTGTGGCGATTGTGTGCTCCATCTCACTGGCGGATTGTGTCCGGTGGCCCGTTGTGCCAAGAGCCTGATGAATGGACCATGTGGCGGCTCCGTTGATGGAAAATGTGAAATTCACAGAGATGTGGAGTGTATCTGGCAGTCCATTCATGATCGTCTTGCTTCTTTTGACAGATCGGCTCAGATGGAAGTTATTGCGCCGATTCGTGACTGGTCGACAGCTGGACATGGTGGCCCCCGTAAAGTTGTCCGTGACGATCTGACCGTGTAGTGCTGTTTTGCCGATACCTTGATGATTGTCAGGGGTGTTGTGAAATCGCTTTTGTACCTCTGGTACGGAAGCGATTTTTTTTGTTTTAGGCTAAGGTGTGTTTCATGAAGAATGAAAAGAAACAGTCCATCGATCTGGAAACGGCTCAAAGTTTGATCCTGAAGAAATGCAGGGTGTTGTCAGCTGAAAAAGTGAACCTCTCTAAAAGTCTGAAGCGTTTTCCTGCCGCACTGCTTGTGGCTCTTGAATCACTGCCTGGTTACGATCAGTCATTGAGGGATGGTTATGCAATCAGCAGAGAACAACAGGGAGGGAAAAACTGTTATGAAATCATTGATGAAGTGGCAGCCGGTGATACCAGAAAGCTTCTTCTAGGTGAAAACCAGGCTATACGAATAATGACTGGAGGCCTGATTCCTGAAAATGCCCTTGCTGTTGTCCCCAGGGAATTGTGCAGCGTTAATGGGGAGACTGTCAGCGTTAAGACTGTTTTTCTAGAGCCGCAGAGGGATTTTATTCACAGGAAGGGGTGTGAACTGGCAGAAGGAGAGGTGATTGTCCCTGAAGGTTCAGCCATTGAAGTCGAGCAGCTGATTTTACTTGCAGGCGTTGGCTATGATTCCGTGCCACTTGTTCGAAAGCCACGGATCAGTTTTTTCTGCACCGGTTCCGAATTGATTTCAGGAGGAGAGGAAAAGCTTGCAGGAGAAAAATATTCTGCGAACAGCCATCTCCTTCATGGCCTTATTGAGCATGCCGGGGCAAAAGTACAGGTACAGGGTACGGTCAAAGATGACCCGGAAGCTGTCATGGAAGCTCTTATTGCAATGAACGAATCAGGCTCTGACATTATTGTGAGTACAGGTGGGATGGGGCCTGGCAAATTTGATCTTGTTGAAGATGCTTTCTTGCGCGCCGGTGGCAGGGTGATCTATCATTCGCTTCATTTACGACCCGGGAAATCGACGCTCTTTGGAATGCTCGGCCGCTCACTTTTTTTCGGTATGCCGGGGCCTCCTCCTGCGGTGCATCTCCTGTTTAATGAGCTGATTCGACCAGCTATTCTTGCTCTTCAGGGAGCAAAAAACTGTCGACCAAGGGAGGTTGAGGCTTACCTGACCGAAAATCTCTATTTTCCAAAAAGAGGGTTGCCACGTCTGAAAAGCGGTTTTTTGAGTTTCGCAGAGGGCAGGTGTCTGGTGCGGCCTTCAACCACAATTGGTGGATCTAACTGCTACATCTATTGTTCAGAATCTGCAAGGGAGTTGAAAAGTGGTGAGCGAGTCACTGTTCATATGATTGATTCTTTACCCTGTATTGATTGACATGCTGGGCAGAAAAAACTTGCCCGACCCCCAATTGTTTCTTTTTGAATTGTTACACCACATCTCGAACATGCCTCGCCCGCTTTTCCGTATACCAGGAAGTTCATCTGAAAGTAGCCACCTTTCCCAGAGGCATTTACAAAGTCACTGATAGTGGAGCCTCCACATTGAATCGCATGGTTAAGCGTTTTTCGAATTATGGCGCGAAGTCGTTTCCAATCCTTCAAGGAGAGAGAAGAAGCCAGGCATTCCGGATGAATAGAGGCCCTAAAGAGCGATTCATTGGCGTAGATGTTCCCGATCCCGGCAATCACATGGCTGTCCATTATGAATTTTTTAATGCCGATTCTCCGACGAGCAGCGAGCTCGGCAAGATAGCTGATGGAACAGGAGCGAGAGAACGGTTCGGGGCCCGTTGCAGAAAAAAATTGTTTTTCTGCCGCTTTGGCTCTTCTTCCTGGAAGCAGATGTACAGCACCAAATCTTCTTGCATCGTTAAAGCGAAGCTCCTTGCCGTTGTCCAGTTGCCAGCAGACGTGATCGTGTTTTTTTGTGGCTGAACCCGTATCAAAAATACCCATGTTTCCTGTCATCCCCAGATGAATGATAATGGTGCCTCCTTCATTCGTCCAAAGGATCAGGTATTTCGCTCTTCGCTGTAGGCCTGTAATCTGTTTTCCACAAAGTTCCGATTGCATTTCCCGGCACAGGACAGGATAGCGAAGCTGTTTTCCGGAGCAGCGAATATCCACAATTGTTCTGCCAAGAAGATGGGGCAGGAGGCCCTGGCAGATGACTTCAACTTCGGGTAGTTCAGGCATGATAATCTTTTTGTTTTATTTAAGGCGATAAGGGGTGACAGCAGAGTGCAAGGCTGTATCCATTGTCAAGGAGCCCGGCGGCAACGGGGAGGGTCTGCTGTGGAATATCGGTTCGGGAAAAGTAGAATATGGCATCATTTGCTGTCTTTTGTAGTATTTGTGTGACAATAATTTCGTGAAACCCCAGCATTCTTGAGGAGCTAAACGTTTTTTTTACAGCTTCCTTGCCGGCCCATGTCAGTACCAGGCGGGAGAGTAGTGATTGACTGGGCAGAGAATTGTGCAGTAGCCGTTCTTCTTCGTTGGTGATAAATCTTTCCCTGACTTTCTGGAGGCTTTCGGAAGGATATTGAATATCTATGCCGCAGTGAGACTGACTGACCAGTGAAGCGGCACATCCTTTAGAATGACTGATGGAAAGTTCGGGGAAGGGGGATTCAACCCCTTTAAGGCGACTGAAATAGGGGCGTCCTGATTCCTCTGCTGATATCCTGCATTGCTGGTATTCAGGGATACGAGAGGGATTTCCTCGTTGTTGCAGGAAGATGCGAAGTCCCTGCTTTGCGCAGATCCTTCCTCCTAACCATTCACGGTGCCGTTTTTCGTACTTGAAGTTGTCGAGCTGAAGGTGTTCCTCTGGATGGAGCCAGCATGCTGCAGTTTGTTTTGTTTTGTCAGGGATATCTGTTAGTGATAGGATGACGACAGTTGGTTTGTTTTTTTGATAAAGCGTGCCAGCAAGGTTTAATAGCCCGTCTGGTAAGGGTGTGAAAGATATAGAGCATTTTTCTTGGGAATGGGGCATAATTATTAACCTTGCATTTTCAACTATTTCTGCTAACTGAATCTACAGGGGTAGTACTACTATTAGCAGATACAAAACGGGGGAACCAATGGCTAATGCCTTTCATCTAACAGGATTCGATTTTGTTATTATAGCATTGCTGCTGCTCTTCACATTACGTGGTCTCTGGGTTGGTTTCCTCAGTCAGGTAACCACTCTGGTTGCTCTGCTTGTGGGCTACGTAATTGCAGGACAGTATCATGACAAACTTTTTCCTTTTTTGCGAGGGGTAACGGAGAATCCCCATGCTGTTTTCTGGACCTCCTATGTGATTCTTTTTGGATTTACCTACGTTGTTACTATGCTTTTGGGGAAAGGATTGGCAAAAGTTGTGGAGCTTACCGTTGCCGGGTGGTTTGACAAATTACTGGGTGGTGTTCTTGGTATGGCAAAAGCCTTTATTCTGGTGGTTCTTCTGAATATGGTCCTTTCAGGTCTTCTTGCTCCAGAAAATGATATGTTGAGAAAGTGTCAGTTATGCCCTTATCTGACTCAAGCGACTGATTTTTTTCGCAGTCTTATTAAGGATGATACAATTCGCAAGACATTCTTACAGAGCAAACCAGCCATATCAGAAAAAAAACCGTCTCAGGAAAAACCACTTCAGGAAAAACCTCCTGCAGATGGTGTTCGTCCATTTGTACCTACAGTATTCCCGGAAAAATAAAAACGACTTATCTTTTACGATAGAATTCCGCCAGCTTCCGTGGAGAAACTCCAAGGTAGTATCCCATAACTATGAGCTGATTGATAAAGGTGGTACGGATAGGTCCAAGTCGCTGCCAGCGCCGGGATGAGGTTGTGACTGTTTGTGGTAATGTTTCTATTCTACCTCTTTTTTTTGCTGCCTTAACGAGCATGAAATCTTCCATGATCGGTACTTCCTGAAAACCTCCTATCTTTATAAAATCTTCTTTTCGCATAAAGAATGATTGATCCCCGTAGGGGATATGAAGCAGTCGTGAGCGGAGGTTTGCAAGAGCTATAATATAATTCAGGAGGAGGCCTCCTTCGTCGACCTTTAAACTGAATGCCCCAAGGCTTACTTTGGGATTGTCGAGACATCTCTGTACCAGGGTTGAAAAGTCGGATGGTAACTGGGTGTCTGCGTGAAGGAAGAGAAGAATTTTCGAGGATGCACTTTTTGCTCCGGAGTTAAGCTGCATGCCGCGTCCTCCCGAACCGGTTTCTTTTTTTACTCTGAACCCTAGACCCCGGGCAATGTTGACGGTATCATCCGTGCTGCCACCATCAACCACTATTAATTCAGCAACTTCCGCTGCTGCAGCCTGCAGTAGCGGAAGGTTTCCTGCTTCATTGAGGGTGGGGACGATGATAGAAATAGTGGAGGTCTTCTTCTGTGTCGATATCATGGAGTTTTTTGAGAATATGGGTTCGTAGTCCGAGTTTTTCTGTCAGGGCGATGGTTTCTGAATAGACAATGCTGCTTCCCCATGGGATATTTGTAAAGAGTTGGCTGCAGAGAGTTGGATTGAGGGTGCCTGTTATTCCAATGAGGTAGTAGCCACCGTCATGGGCTGGGCCGATGACGAGATCGTTGTTCTGCAGGGCCTGAAATCCTTCTTTTAAGATTGCTGCATCAATACCAGGGCAATCGGATCCGATCAGGAGAGTGTCCTGTTTCCTGTTTAGTCCAAAGATAAGAGCCATAGCCATCCGTTCTCCCAGGTCTTTTCCCTGTTGCTGTTCGCAGATGTAGTCATGGCCAAGCCATTCTTGCATCGACTGTTCTGAGCCGCCGGTAAAAAAGATTGTGAGATCGGTGTTTGAGGTGGAGGCAATAAAAGTATCCAATCGTTTCAGGATGTGTGAGACCAACTCCTTGTAAACCATCATGGCCCTGTCTTTTCCAAGAGCAGGAATCAAACGGGTTTTGCATTTCCCGGCTTGAGGGTAGCGGGTAAAAAGAATGACAAGTTTTTGGAAAGATGGCATAAAGAATATGATCCTATGAAACCTAATAACCAAAATAAAAGAAAAAAGACACCGGAGTCATATACCGAGAGAGTCTATCGTAAACTGGTAACCCGGACAGGTCTGGTTTCCACAAATGTTCGGATAGAGGAAACCGATCTGCACATTCTGGCAGAAAGAGACATTGCCGAATTGGCAACTGACCTTATTCTGCAGTATCGGGCCCAGCTGGAAAATTACATTGTAAAGAATCCCCAGTTTTGTGCAAGCCTGGATCCGTTGTCCCTGGATAAAATTGCCCCGCCGCTGATTCGTGATATGCTTATGGCTGGCTTACAGGCAGGAGTGGGGCCAATGGCTGCCGTAGCAGGGACTATTGCAGAGTACGTTGGAAAGGGATTGGTGGCTTCAGGTTTTTGTGAAGTGATGGTCGAGAATGGAGGCGATATCTTTTTGCAGCGCAGTCGTGACTGCTCAATTGCAATCTTTGCTGGTGAATCGCCATTAAGTTATAAGGTGGGGGTGAAGATCGCTCCTTCACAGATGCCCATCGGTATCTGTACATCATCGGGAACAGTGGGCCATTCTTTGAGCATGGGAAAAGCTGATTCTGTCACCGTACTCAGTACTTCGACTCCGCTGGCCGATGCTGCGGCAACTCGTCTTGGTAATGAAGTCGGGAGGGCAGCTGGCGGTAATGGCATACAGAAAGCCCTTGCCATAGCCAGGGAAATTGAAGGAATAATGGGTGTTGTCGTGATTTGTGGAGAGCGGATGGGGGTGATGGGGGATGTTGAGTTGATACAAGTTGATCTGAAAGGGGGGGACTGAAAATGGCTGAAGCGAAGCAAGGTTATGAGCAAAGGCGGACGACACGCAGGCATCTGGTCTTTTATTCGAGAGTGTTTGACGGGATGTCCAGTCGGGTGTTGGGCCATCTGATGGATATCTCTTCTGAAGGCCTTATGCTGCTGAGCGATGGCCCTGTTGAAGTGAATGAAGAGTATCGTTTGCGTATGCGTCTGCCAAAAGAAGTGTCAGGCAGTGATGAGATAGTGTTTGGAGCTGTGAGTCGCTGGTGTCGCCAGGATGAAAATCCAGACTTTTATGTGATCGGGTTTCAGATTCAGGATATGGACGATGAAACGAGAAGATCTGTTGCTGACCTTATTGAGGAGTTTGGGGTTCAGGATCAGCCCTGAAGGGCCTCTCGGATGAGTTCCTCTTTGAAGAGGGCTACGAATTGCTCTATGTCTTCCTGCCAGCCGCGGAAAACAGAAAGTCCCTCATTCTCCAGTCGCTGATTATTGAGAATGGAATTGGCGGGGCGATGGGCAGGCGTTGGGTATTCTGCTGTGGTACAGGGTGTGATCCGGTATGGCAATCTCATGGTATCAAGAAAATAACATGCTCCTTCGTACCAGGTGGAAGAACCCGTGGCCGTTGCATGAACAATACCCTGCATTTCGGGTGATAATACTGCCTGAATCTGACGGGCAAGGGTGGCGGTCCAGGTCAGTGACCCATACTGGTCGTTGACCACTTTTAACTCACGTGTCGGGTCTGCCAGGGCAAGACGCAATATGGTCTTTAAAAAGTTTTTTCCTTTCCAACCATAAAGCCAGGCCGTACGAAGAATAAGATAGTTGGATGAATATGCCTCGATGGCCTGTTCTCCGGCAAGCTTACTTCTCCCATATTCCGACAGCGGTGCAACATCTTCATCTTCAGAGTAGCTTTCGGTAGCTGTTTTTTTGCCATCAAAGACATAATCGGTGGATATGTGAATAAGTCTGGCACCAGTCTCCTCTGCCTGTCTGGCTAGGTTTTCCGGGCCGGTTGCATTAACCTGCCATGCAAGTTGTGTTTCTGTTTCACATTTATCAACGGCGGTATAGGCGGCGCAGTTAATAACGATATCGGGTTGATAGTTGGAGAAGATGGAGGCTACCTGACTTGTGTTGCTTATGTCAAGTTGGCGTGAACCGCAGGACATGACCTCGTGATCAGCGTCAAGCAGTGAGCCCACATCCTGCCCCAGCTGGCCATGACCACCGCAAATCAGTATCTTCATGAGAATTCAGACCCGGATTCCTGCTCATTGGCAATATCCATAAGGTACTGACCGTACTGATTCTTCAGCATATCTTTCGCCAGTTTTCTCATTTGACTGGTGTCGATATAGCCGAGGCTGTATGCTATCTCTTCAATGCAGGCGACTTTCAAGCCCTGCCTGTCCTGCACTGCCTGTACATAGCTCGATGCCTGCTGCAGTGATTCGTGGGTTCCTGTGTCCAGCCAGCAAAAACCACGACTGAGTGGTTGTACCCGGAGTTTACCGCGACGGAGGTACTCCATGTTAATATCCGTTATTTCCAACTCGCCACGTGGGGATGGTTTGATACTTTCGGCTATTGCAACAACGTCATTATCGAAAAAATAGAGTCCAGGAACGGCGAATTTGGATTTTGGTCTATTTGGTTTTTCTTCAATGCCGACCACGTTATGGTTACTGTCAAACTCGACAACTCCATAGCGTTCAGGGTCTTTTACCGGGTAGCCGAAGATGAGACCGCCATCCGAAAGTTCAGAACATTCATGAAGGAGATGGGAGAAGCCGGATCCGAAAAAGATATTGTCGCCCAGAATCAAGGCCACATTATCATCGCCTATAAAGGATTTTCCGATGATAAAAGCCTGAGCCAGCCCTTCAGGCTCGGGTTGTTCCGCGTAACTGATGGAGATCCCGAGGTGTGTACCGTCACCGAAAAGTTCGCTGAATTGTGGCAGGTCACGTGGGGTTGAAATGATAAGGATGTCTTTGATGCCTGCCAGCATAAGAACGGACAGGGGGTAATAGATCATCGGTTTGTCATAGACCGGAATGAGCTGTTTTGAAAGCACTCTGGTTAAGGGATAAAGTCTGGTTCCGGATCCGCCGGCTAGGATAATACCTTTCATAAAAGTAGTTATGTTGATAGAATTGTTGTTGTTTGCTAAGTAGTGGGGTGGCAAGAGAGAGGAGTAAAGAATGATTGCTGAAGGAAATCACAGTAATTTGCATTTTCCCACTCTTCCACCTTCAGCCCGGTTACCTTCACCATAATAGGTCTTTTTTGAAAATCATACAGAAAAAAGGATAAATTGATGAGTACAGCAATCCCCGCCTGTTTTAAGGCCTATGATATCAGAGGAAAGGTCCCGGATGAGTTAAACCCTGGTCTTGCACGGAATATTGGACGTGCCTACGCGACTTTTTTTCAGCCACGAAAGGTGGCAGTCGGGCATGATATCAGACTCAGTAGTCCGGAGTTGACTTCTGCCCTGGTCGAAGGCCTGCTTGAGTCGGATGTGGACGTACTGCATCTCGGGTTGTGTGGTACAGAGGAAATTTACCATGCCGCTTTCAGTATGGAGAAGAGAGGGGTGGATGGTGGAATTGTTGTTACGGCAAGCCATAACCCTGCAGATTATAACGGACTGAAGTTTGTGACAAAAGGGGCCCGGCCAGTGACGGGAGAGGCTGGCCTTAAACAGATGGCAGAGTTGATCGTGAAGGGAGAACTGCCGCCACCTGCAGGAAAAAGAGGGGTGGAAATAGCAGCTGAAAATAAAGGTGAATACATTGAACATCTCCTGAGCTATGTGAACAGAGAGGAACTCGCACCCTTAAAAGTTGTGGTGAATAACGGAAATGGCTCTGCGGCACCCGTGGTTGATTTGCTTGAACAGGAACTCCCGTTCGCCTTTGTAAAGGCTTTTCATGAGCCTGATGGGAGTTTTTCGAACGGTGTTCCAAATCCCTTGCTCCCGGAAAAACGAGAAGAGACAGCAAGGTTGGTACGAGAGCAGGGCGCAGACTTTGGAGTTGCCTGGGATGGTGATTTTGACCGCTGCTTTTTCTGGGATGAAAAGGGAAATTTTATTGAAGGCTATTATGTCGTAGGATTGCTGGCTCTTGAGCTTCTTAATCATAATCCTGGCGGGAAAATTCTCCACGATCCCCGTCTTATCTGGAATACCCAGGAACTGGTGAGGGCTGCAGGAGGTGTTCCGATTATGGTCCGAACCGGGCATGCTTTTATTAAGGAACGGATGCGACTGGAAGATGCTATTTACGGTGGTGAGATGTCTGCACACCATTATTTCAAAAGCTTTGGCTATTGCGATTCCGGAATGATCCCCTGGCTTCTTGTTGCATCCCTGCTGAGTCGTAGGGCTGTTCCGCTGTCCACACTGGTTCGGGATTGCATGGCAGCCTACCCTGTTTCTGGAGAAATTAACTCTGTGGTGGCTGATCCGGACGCGGTGATTACAGAAATTGAAGATCGGTTTCGGGACGGAGAAAAGGACTATACCGATGGTCTTTCCGTGTCTTTTCCTGAATTTCGTTTTAATGTAAGAAAATCAAACACCGAATCGTTGCTGCGTCTGAATGTTGAAAGTCGTGCCAATCCAGGTTTGTTGAAAGAAAAGACTGATGAGTTGTTGCAGATAATCAAAGCCTGACGCCTGAGAAAAAAAGGAAAAAAGAACATGTCCAAAATACAACCTATAATCCTGGCAGGTGGAACCGGCTCCCGCTTGTGGCCTCTTTCCCGTGAGCTCTACCCTAAACAGCTTCTCAATCTCATTGATGAAACTTCCCTGTTGCAGACCACCGTCCTTCGCGTTGCTCAGCTTACTGAAGTATTACCTCCCTTGCTGGTTGTGGGAGAAGAGCATCGTTTTATAACTCGCAGTCAGGTGGATTGCCTGGGGGGAGGTGGCGTGTGCGATATCCTTCTGGAACCCGTTGGTCGCAATACCGCACCTGCGGTTTGTGGAGCAGTGGAGTATTGCGCAGTAAGTCTGCCCGAGGATACCATACTTCTTGTTCTGCCGGCCGATCATCTGATTCTTCGTAAGGCGGTGTTTCAAGAGGTGGTGGCCGAGGCCGTCAGGCTTGCAGTAGAAGGGAAAATAGTCACATTCGGTATTGAGCCCCAGCATCCTGAAACCGGTTATGGCTACATAGAAAAAGGGGAAGGAAGTTCTGTCAGATCCTTTCGCGAAAAACCTGATTATGAAACCGCAAAGTCCTATCTTGAGAAGGGAAATTATTTATGGAACTCTGGAATGTTTGCTTTTAGCATTAAAACGTTCCGGGAAGAGATGGAACGGCTTGCCCCTGAAATGGTATCCTGCATGAGAGAATCTGTTCTGCTTGGCAAGAGAGATGGAAGCTTTTTCAGGTTGGATGAGGCTGCTATGTCCCGTAGCCCGAGTGATTCCATCGATTATGCGCTCATGGAGAAGACGGATCGGGCCGCAGTGGTTGCGGCTGATCTCGACTGGAGCGACATTGGCTCCTGGCATGCCCTGTGGGAAGTTTCCGCCAAAGACAAAGATGGTAATGTTACCAAGGGCGACGTTATTCTGGAGGACACAAAAAACTGCCTGATACGCTCTGAAGACACTCTTGTGGCCACCGTTGGGCTGGAGGATATTCTTGTCGTTGAAACATCCGATGCTGTTTTGGTGGCACCTCTTTCCCGGGCTCAGGATGTTAAAAAGATTGTTGCGAGACTAAAAAAAGACAGCAGGAGTGAGTTCAAGCTTCATCGTACAGTATACAGGCCCTGGGGCAGTTATACCGTGCTTGAGCAGCATGAACGGTATCAGATAAAACGTATTACCGTGAGTCCCGGTTCAAAACTTTCCCTGCAGATGCATCATCACCGCCATGAGCATTGGGTTGTGGTTTCGGGAACGGCACGTATTACAAATGGCGAGAAGGTTTTTCTCCTGTACGAAAATCAGTCAACCTATATTCCTGCTGGCGTCAATCATCGCCTGGAGAACCCAGGGGTTATGGATCTTGAATTGATTGAGGTGCAGAATGGGAGTTATCTGGGTGAGGATGATATCGTGCGGTTTGAGGACGATTACGGTCGTGGTGAGTAGGAATACTTTCTAAGCACCTCAGTTGCTCATGATCGCTTCATTTCATATGATGTAACTTCTGTGAGCCGATCACGAGCGCTGAGAGTGACGCTAAGTCCTTATGAAGAGGGCTCCTCCTATGAATGTTCTGGAAATAATTTATGTATTGCCTCTTTATTGGCTGCGACAACTCCCCGTTCTGTGATAAGGCCAGTCACCAGGCGTGCTGGCGTGATATCAAAGCTGTAGTTCAGTGCCCGGGTTCCAGGCGCGGTAAGTTGTACCGTCTCAATCCTGCCGTTATCGGTCAGGCCACTGATGGTGGTGACTTCATCGCCTGAACGCTCTTCAATGGGGATGTCGCTGCCATTGCTAATATTCCAGTCAAATGTGGAAGAGGGCAGGGCAACATAAAAAGGAATGTTGTTGTCATGAGCGGCCAGTGCTTTCAGGTAGGTTCCTATTTTATTTGCCACATCTCCTGTATGGGTGGTTCTGTCGGTTCCCACAATTACCATATCTACCATCTTCTGCTGCATAAGATGTCCTCCTGCGTTATCCGTTATCAGGGTGCAGGGTATTCCTTCCTGCTGCAGTTCCCAGGCAGTTAGTTTTGCCCCCTGGTTCCAGGGGCGTGTCTCGTCGACCCACACATGGACATCTATCCCGGCGTCCCTCGCCGCATAAATAGGAGCAGTTGCGCTCCCGTAGTCTACAAAGGCAAGCCAACCGGCATTGCAGTGGGTGAGGATATTGACAGTCCCACCACTCTTAGCCGTACTTATGTCCCTGATGATCCCAGATCCATGTTGTCCGAGTGCCTTGCAGAAGGCAGCATCTTCGTCGGCAATTTCACAGGCTGTTTCAAAGACAATTCTTTTTTTGTCCTCCTCATCGGTTCCCTGCTCTGCTGCTTTGAGCACTCGATCAACTGCCCATTTAAGGTTTCTTGCTGTAGGTCTGCTTTTGTCGAGACGCTGACCACCATCTGCAAGGGCATTGGCCAGTTGACCAGGTCTGGCCTGCGCTGCTGCAAGGTGCATCCCAAAACCTGCTGTTGCCCCGATCAGGCCGGCTCCTCGTACGTGCATGTCCCGGATAGCCGTTATGGCGTCATCAACAGTGCAGAGAGATTCAATGATAAATTGATGAGGAAGTTTTCTCTGGTCAATGATCATAATCGTGTTGCTGTCGTCTGTTGGCCAGATTGTTCTGTAATGCTGATTTTTTATGTTCATGTTTGTGGTGTTTTAGTGAATTGTTTTTGTGAGACTAGCCGTGGAGGCTTCCCCTGAAAAGATAAACCATCGATTCTGCTTTAACAAGAGTCGTTCGGTTTTTGTCTGAATCGTGGTGTCGCTGTAAAGTTACAAGTTTGCAATATTTTCCGAGAATCGTTACAAAAATGTCACAATAACCATCCTGTATGTTTCTCTCTGAAATGAAAAAATGATTTTGAATGACCTTGCTGTTGGAGTGTTAGAGGTTCTCTGGCATTCTGGCACGACTGTTGTAAGGAGGGGATAATTTTCTGTCTCTCTTGTGAAAATGTTTGTGGGGAGCACAGGTGGCAGGAGATGAAAACAACATATAGAGGATTGCAGGTATGGATTGGAAGAGCCGTTTCTGTGATTTATTCAAAATTCGGGGGTTCTTTTCGGGAATCTTTCGAGTCTACATCCAGGGAGAAGAAAAATGATTAGCGCTGCAGATACAGCCTTTATTCTGGCAGCGGCAGGACTGGTGTTGTTGATGACACCGGGGCTTGCCCTTTTTTACGCAGGAATGGTACGAAGTAAAAATGTTCTCGGTACCATGATGCAAAGTTTTTTTATGATAGCGCTTATCTCCATAGAATGGGTGTACCTTGGTTACTCCATGTCTTTTGGGCCGGATGTTGGTGGGGTGATTGGCGATCTTTCCTGGTTTGCTTTAAGTGGTGTGACGACTGCACCGAGCGCAGATTATGCGACAACCATTCCGCAGATCGTTTTTATGATTTATCAGTGTATGTTTGCCATAATAACTCCGGCACTTATTACAGGAGCTTTTGCGGAGAGGGTTCGTTTCGTGCCGTTTCTTGTCTTTGCCTTTCTGTGGGCTGTTTTTGTCTATAATCCTGTTTGCCACTGGGTCTGGGGGAAGGGGGGCTGGCTTGGAAGTATGGGAGTCATGGATTTTGCCGGTGGCCTGGTTGTTCATGTGACATGTGGCGCGGCGGCTTTCGCTTCAATCCTCGTCATTGGGCCACGGCGCGGTTTTGGGAAGCGAAGTTTTATCCCCCACAGTCTGCCTCTCACGTTTATTGGAACAGGGCTACTCTGGTTTGGCTGGTTTGGCTTTAACGGCGGGTCGGCCCTTGCTGCAGATGAAGTGGCAGCTACTGCTTTTGTAGCAACTCATCTTGCGGGTATGGCCGGTATGCTTATGTGGGTGATTGTTGAATGGGTTGTCCTTCGGCGCGCAACCACCCTTGGTGCGATGTCGGGTGCTATTGCGGGACTTGCAACCATTACTCCTGCTGCAGGCTTTGTCGGACCCAATTCTGCAATCATCATTGGATGTATTGCTGGTCTGGTCTGCTTTGGAGCCGTGAACTTAAAAGTGAAATTGAAACTGGATGATTCTCTGGATGTTGTCGGGATTCATGGTGTGGGAGGAGCCGTTGGAACACTCTGCCTTGGGATTTTTGCTTCAACCGCCGTGAATCCAGGCGGTGTCGATGGCCTGCTTGCCGGGAATATGGCTCAACTTTGGAAACAGGCTTTTGGGGTTGTCGTTGTGGGAGGATACACCTTGATTGTGAGCTGGATATTGTTGAAAGTCGTACACATTACCCTGGGTCTGAGAGTTTCTGAAGAGGCTGAGGTGGGAGGTGTTGATTATGCCGAGCATTCCGAAAATGCATACAATAGTTAGCCCGGATTTCTTACGAGTCGAGATGACCATAGATGTGAGGAACGAGCAAGAAGTATGGGTTAAGTAGGAACTGATCACTAAGTAGAGAAAAAAGAGCAGTGTTTGTCTGTTTTACTGCAACCTTCTGTTCTTTGGCCTGTTCAGTTGTGTGAACTTTTGGTATCCTGCAGATGGTGACGGTTCTACGGAGAAAGTTGATATGCTGTGTAGCGCTCCAGTGAAGAAATACTTTGGAATAAGAGGTGAAATATGAAAAAAATTCAGGCAATTGTAAAACCTTTCAAGCTCGATGATGTTAAGGATGCGTTAACAGAAATAGGTGTTAAAGGAATGACTATTTCTGAAGTAAAGGGCTATGGGCGTCAGAAGGGGCATACCGAGATTTATCGTGGGGCTGAATATGTTGTTGATTTTATCCCTAAGGTGAAGATTGAAATCGTGGTTAGTGCGGATATGGTCGATTTGGTTGTGGATACCATAAGAGATACTGCCAACACCGGGAAGATAGGTGATGGAAAAATATTTGTGATCCCCATTGAGCGTATAGTTCGTGTTCGTACCGGTGAGGAAGATCACGATGCAATTTAAAAGAAGCTTAGGAGTCGTCACGGAATAACATGGTCGTTTGTATCGATTTCGTTACGACTCTTTATGTCGCGCTGGTTCCTTCAATGCTCATGTTGTTTTTTCTCAGCTGCTTAATTTGCAGTGTAAACCCTTTTGTGTGAATCCATGTCCCAACTACGTGCTCAAAGAGAAACACTTGAGGAGTTATGGAAGAAGGGGTTGAGTGGTCAGGCTCTGCTTCTCGAGCAAAGTCGACTGGTTGATGGGTTTATTGCCACTCATTTCAATGCTGCGGCAAGTGAAAAAGCCACAAAAGGAGTTGCCCTTGTAGCTCTTGGCGGATACGGGCGCAGTGAGCTTTTTCCATATTCTGATATCGATCTTCTAATTCTTTTTAGAGAAGATGCGAAAGAGGAAATGGAAAAAATTGCAAATGGTGTACTGTATCCTCTTTGGGATACCGGGCTTGAAGTGGGGCACAGTGTCCGAACTTTGGAAGAGTGTTTGGATTTTGCAAAAGAAGATTTCTTCTTTCAAGTTGCCATGCTCGACGCTCGTCTCCTGGTAGGGTCAAATAGGCTTTTTGATGAGCTCCTTGTTCGCTACAGGACTCAATTTATAGAAGGCTCACGGGATGAGTTTGTTCATGCCATGAAAACCTTTCGCAGTGACCGAAGAAAGCGTTTTGGCAGCCACAGCTACCTCCTTGAACCAAACATTAAAGAAAGCAAGGGTGGAATGCGGGATATCCAGGCCATGCTCTGGACTGCCGCCTTTGTTTTCGGGTTGGTAGATCTCGACGCAATAACTGGAGCGGGAATACTTCTTGAAGAGGAGAGGGATGCCTTTGGTGAGTCCTGGAATATGCTCACCAGGGTACGGAATCGTCTCCATTATATCAGTGGCAGAAAGAATGATCAGCTCTACTTTGAGCAGCAGGAAGAGGTTGCTACCGCCTTTGGGTATCAGGCTCAAGATGGGGTGCTCGGGGTGGAGCATTTTATGCGGGATCTCTATGGGCATCTGCAGGTCATTGCCGTTACCACTGATCTCTTTTTTGATCATGTGGATGATGTTCTCGGTTTTGCCAGTGGAAAAGGGGCAAGGCTGCAGGTTGTAGAGAAAGGAATAGAGTGTCGGAATAATCGAATTCATCTTACGACCTCGGAAGAGGATCTGAAGAGTCGACCTTATCTGTTGATGCGTTGTTTTCTTGCCTCTGCAAAAACTGGTTTTCCTCTTCATCACAGAACCAGAAAAATGATCACTGGGAATCTGGACCTGGTGACAGACAAGATGAGAAGTTCGGCGCGAATGTCCAAGCCATTTTTTGAGATTCTTGAAAGTGGTGAGGATGTTTTGACGGTGCTTGAAGTTATGCTCGAAACGGGTTTGCTCTCCGCGTATATCCCGGAGTTCGGAAATATTGAGTTACTGGTTCAGCATGATATTTACCATATATACACTGTTGATCGGCATTTGTTGCAGAGTGTTGCAGATTTGCAGGAGGTTACCAGAAGTGAAGAGTCAGTTTTTCAGACCATAGCGTCACCGCACGTCCTGTTTCTTGCGACTCTGCTTCATGATATTGGAAAGGGTTCCGGGGGGGATCACTCAAATATTGGGGCAGAGATGGTTGGTGCGGTAGGAAGGCGTCTGGGGCTGAACGATGCTGAGTGTGCCTGCCTTGAGTTTGTTGTTCGCTATCATCTGTTTATGCCCGAAAGTGCCCTGCGTCGGGACTTGAATGATGAGCAGTTTGTGCAGCGCTGTGCAGAAACAATTGGAGATACTGAACGTCTCGCCATGCTATACCTGATATCGGTTGCGGATGCTCGTGCCACTGGTCCTTCAGCCTGGAGTGACTGGAAGGGGGCGCTTCTATATGAGATGTATATGAAGGTTCACCCGTATCTTCAGTTTCAGGCAGTGGATGATGTGCTACCGATGGTGGATCAGGGGCTTGACTGGTTGCGTGAGCAGGTTGCCTCTCTTATTGGTGATGAGAGAGAGTGCGGAGTGACGGTGGATGATTTTCCTCCTGACTATTTGCTAAGCTTTACCCCTGAGGCCGTTGCTGCACATGTTCGGATACGTTGTGAGAATTACAAGGTGCTCCAACAGAAAGCTATAATTTTTCCTCGCAAACGGCAGGCGCAGTGGTCGCTCCTTATTATGTGCCGGGATCGCCGTGGATTGCTGGCGAAAATTTGTGGAGTACTTGGCCTTCACAATCTGTCAGTGCTTAATGCCCAAATTTTTACCTGGAAGGATGGAAGCGCCGTGGATATTCTCGATGTCCTTCCTGAAGATGGTGTTGAGTATGAAGAGAAGGATTGGCAGGCGATAAATGATGATCTTAACCTGGCCTTGAATCATCGACTTGGGCTCGGTCACAGGTTGTATAAAAAACTTTCCTCTGGTATTGGCAGAGCTAAACGTTCTACAGGAACGAACGAAATTAGAGTAGTGGTGGATAATAAGGCATCTGACAACTACACTGTCGTGGAAGTATATTCGGATGACAGTCCTGGGCAGTTGTATCGTATAACTCAGACTCTTGCCGATTTTGGGATAAACATCTATCGGGCTTTCATCGCAACGGAGGTTGAGCAGCTTATTGATGTTTTTTATGTGCTGGACAGTCAGCAGGAAAAGATAGTGGAGCCTGCATTTATCAAGGAATTGCGAGATGGCGTTCTCTATGCAATAGGCGGTGGATTGCAGGGGTAGAAAATTACATTTATGTAAACAAAAATATTTTCATTTTATTTATTTTCGCAAAATGGTAATGAATAGGTGTTTCTTATAGGCGTTCCATTTAAGAACGAAAATACGGCTACAAACCCATACGGGAAATTTCTTTCATTCGCCTTTAATCTGGTAAAATGAGAGAAGTATATTCAACTTTTAGTAAAGGAGACCAAACGATGACCAGAGATGACATTATGAGAACTATCGAGGAGGAAAATATTCACTATTTCCGCCTTCAGTTTGTTGATATTTTCGGTTTTATGAAAAATGTTGCTATTCCACGCAGCCAGATAGAGAAGGCACTCGACGGCCAGATGATGTTTGATGGGTCATCCATCGATGGTTTCGTCCGTATTAACGAATCTGATATGTACCTTAAGCCGGATTATAATACCTTTACCATTCTTCCCTGGAGAAATCAGGATGGTATTGCAGCAGCAAGGATTATCTGTGATGTGGCGAAATCCGACGGATCTCCTTTTGCTGGGTGCCCACGTAATAACCTGAAACGTGTTCTTGCAGAGGCAAAAGAGCTTGGCTACACCATGAATGTGGGTACCGAAGCTGAGTTCTTCCTCTTTGAAAAAGACGAAGAAGGACGTGCTACCACTATCACCAATGATGTTGCCGGATACTTCAGCCTTGATCCCGAGGATACCGGAAACGATTGTCGCCGTGAGATTATCGAGACCCTTGAAGAAATGGGTTTTGAGATTGAGGCGTCTCATCATGAGGTTGCAGAAGGTCAGCATGAGATTAACTTCAAATATGCCGATGCACTCACTGCTGCTGATAATACTATCACCTTTAAGTGGGTAGTTAAGTCTATTGCTGCACGTTATGGGCTGTATGCCACCTTTATGCCAAAGCCAATTTTTGGAATCAATGGTTCAGGTATGCACACCAACCAGTCACTGTTTAATGCAGATGGTACCAATGCTTTTTTTGACGAGAATGGCCCCCTCAAACTTTCAGAGGTTGCCTACCAGTACATTGCGGGAGCTTTGAAGAACGCCCGTGGTTTTGCAGCGGTTACTAATCCATTAGTAAACTCCTATAAGCGTCTTGTTCCAGGATACGAGGCTCCTGTTTATGCTGCATGGTCTGCATCTAACCGTTCTGCCCTTGTTCGTATTCCAGCTTCTCGTGGAATGGGAACCCGTACTGAGATTCGATGTCCCGATCCAACCTGTAACCCATATCTTGCACTGGCAATGATGCTGAATTCAGGTCTTGACGGAGTGAAGAATAAACTGACACCTCCACCTGCAGTTAATAAAGATATCTTTAAGATGTCTTCTGCTGAAATGGATGAGGTAGGTATCAAGGTAATGCCAGGTAGCCTGAAAGAGGCCATCGAAGAACTTAAAAATAACCCAATTGCCGAGGCTACTCTTGGTTCTCATATCTTCGAGAAGTATATTGAAGCGAAGGAAGCTGAGTGGGATCGCTATCGTACTGCGGTTACCGATTGGGAGCTTGATGAGTATCTTGATATTTATTAGTAGTAGTTCTTTGTAAGAAACTTGGTCTAAAAATAAAAGAAAGACCGTTAGCTCTTGGCTGACGGTCTTTTTTTTTGTTTAACGAAAGGTGATCCATTGCGATTGACTGCCTTGGTTGTCTCTTTAGTGAATATTTTTTTGTCAGAGGGATTGTGTGTAGTGCTAACGATAGAAACAGTTTAGGATCCTAGTTAAAGTGACTATTTTAATTAAGTTGATGAAAATAGGTATGTTTACCTATTGTTTTTTTTAAAAGGATACATTACTGTTCAATATATAAGTAAAAAGATATATGTAAAATACTGGAGGTTCATCATGAGAATCAAAATACTCCCTATAGTAGCAGCCGGTTTATTAGTGTGTGGTGTTATCGAATCGAATGCTACGGAATTTAATGGAAGTGCCACAGGAGAATGGGTTAGAGGGTCAGTTGTCATTGACCAAAGTCTGTGGCCAGCGAATTATACCGGCGACGTGTGGGGAATGGTTAATCAGGATGACGGTGTCACCGATCCTTTAGCTACTCCACCACCCGCTACATCTCCAGCTTTCAGTCCGTCACAAAACCCGTCTGGAAGCCCAGCTATCCCGGATGAAAGCGTGTCGCCTACGGCACTTTTCTGGTGGGGAAACCCGGGTACTGGTCTTACACAGCCTGGCTGGGATAAGGAGTCTTCACCTAATAAATTTAATTTTGATGGCGTGGGTAGTACAGCTCCTCTTGGTGTTATGGAGACCAACGCTGGTGAGAGGTTTAAGTTTGGTGACTTTTGGTATACAAACGGAGACACATGGAGCGCCAGGGGTGTGACAGCTGTTGATTTGGCTGTTGATTTTTACATCCAAGAGATTAACAAAGAATTTACGATGTCAGGTACATTTGGGATTCTGAACACTATAAATGATGGTGGGGATGTAGATGATCTTGTTTCCCTAAGCGGATTCCAAGGAACAACAGAATATTTCAGCTATAACAATAAAGACTATATGTTTACTGTTCTTGGTTTTTCTCAAGATGGTGGGGTCACGATAATCAATAGTTACGTAGCTCCCGAAAATAGTATAAGCTATGCAGGGTTGTATGCTGAGATAGTAGAGGTTCCAGTCCCTGAGCCAGCAACTTTTCTGCTCTTTGGTGTTGGCGTGATAGGCTTGATTGGTACGAAATTTAGAAAGAAAAACGTATAGCAGGGTTGTGCTGTGTTGAACTCATATTGAGTGGGGTGTTATAATGATAGAGCAAAGTGAAGGCTCAGTTGATAATGGTAAAAAAGGAATTAGTTCCTCCATGCCTCCTAAAAAATTAGAGTATTCAAAATCTATTCTTATTAATCATGGGTCTGTTGTGAGGCTAACTGCTGGATGTGCGGGTTCAGGGGCCGATTCTGGTACATATAGTGAGAGTTCATTTATTGGTCCCGATGGTTCATGTCAGTCAACTTGATTCTTGTTGTTAATATGTAGTCACAAAGAGAAAGTCGAAACAGGGTATCTGTTTCGACTTTTTTTGTGTAAAGTGGTTTTCACCTGTCTTATCTTGTGGATTTTACCCACGTCTCAAGTGCTAGTGCAAACCAAATTTCCCAGTTTTTATTCCCTCTGTGAAAGGCGTTTTCTTTAAATGCTTTTTGTTTATCATTAAGAGCAGACAGGAATTTGTCTTGTTCTATCCATCCAACTTCTGAAGATAACATCTTTTCACTTTTCTCTGTCAAACTGTAAGAGTCGAAGGCTTTTCCGAAGAAAAACGAGAAGTCTGCTTTGCTTTGTCGCTTTCGAATTAATTCTGGTAATAAATGATTCTGTTTTTGTCGTAGTATTTTTTTTATCTCTCCTTGGAGGTTGTGTTCGTACTCTGGTACAGAGAATGAAAATTCTGCTATTCTTCGGTCAAGGAATGGTGATCTGTATTCAAGTTTTGCAATAGCATGGTATCTATCCATGGTTTCAAGGAAAAATGTATGAGTTCCCATCGCAATAATCGTGTTCTGCAAAAGGTTTCCTAGATTTGAGGAGGTTGTTCTCTGGTCGGAAAGAAGGATCTTCTCTCGAATATTACTACGGTTGACAAAGACTGGTGAAATCCATGCAGGAAAAAGCTTATTATTCTTATTACATAGATTCCTACGAATAGCATGTGGAACCAGTGGCCATAAAATGTTGAAGAGAAAACGTTTTATGGTATGGAGTTGGTTTTGGGAAAAGGAATAGCGTAAATGTGAAAACAGTGCTGGATACCTTTTATTTTTCAAGAGATCCAGGTATGGGAAACCAGATCCGGAAAACCACTCATCCCCACCAATGCCGGAGAGTAGAATCCTGGAACCACTATTGGTAACTTGTTTGATCAGTGCATTACGCATTGAAATATTTGGTATGTCTGGTGGTTCATACGTTTTGTGAACTTGCTTTTGCCATTGAGGTTCGTTGAAGTGTTGTGAATCTATCAAGTTTACTGAAATATTGTGCTCTTTGGAGACGGCAAGAATATACAAACTCTCGTCAAAAGGTAAGCCTGGGAAAACCATTCCATACACTACGGGGGCTGGTTTGTTTTTGAGTCTCAAAATATTGTGTGCCATGCCAACGACACATGAAGAGTCTAATCCACCGCTAAGCTCAATGCTTATGGGTGTCGAACTCCTGAGCCTGCTGGTCACTGATTTATTAAAAATCTCCAGGAAATGATTGGTGTAGTCCTCAGATTTTTTGTAATAGATTTGCTTAGTCGAGTTAAATGACCAATATCTGTGGCTGGTAAGACCTTGGTGTGAAACGGTTAGGTAGTGACCAGGAGAGAGACGATTAATCCCTTGGAACAAGGTTTCAGTTTTACTGCAAAAAGAAAAGAAGAGATATTCAGCCACCATTCCTTCGTTTGGCGATAGAATGACATCCGGATGTTCAGCCAGCTGCTTAATCTCGGAACTGAAAAGAAATTGCTCTGGAGTGAAGTGGTAATAAAATGGTTTGACTCCAATATAATCCCTGACGCAAATTAATTGTTGTTTCAGTGGATCCCACAGGGCAAAAGCAAAATCACCCAATAGGTGTAGAAATCCATCTACACCCCATTTTTTATACGTATATATTATGAGTTGGCTGTCTGGTAAGGAACTGCTTTGCCGTATACCAAGCTTGTTGAACAATTCTTCTCGGTTGTCAATTCGAGCATCGGCGGTAATTACGAGACCAGTTTCCGAGTCAGTGTGTGGTAATATTTCGGTTAGTGATTCCGGTGTAGTGTGCAGCATGCTGTGGCCAAAGCCGATATGCTCTTGAATTAATGTATTTGTCCCGTCAGGACCACGGTGAGCACTGCTTTTCGCCATTCCTTGCAGGTGCGATGGATTAATTGGTCGATTGTCCGAGTGATATATTCCGAAAATGCCACTCATAGTGTGGTGTCAACTTTATTTGTTGTAGAGATTTTGATGATGGTTTTCATAATTTCTGGGAGTGATTGAATGGTGCGAGGGTATTTGAGGCGGTAAAATTGAGTTGAACTGTTTTTGATTAGTTCTGCAAGATTAGTTAATTGTGTAGTAGTTTGTTTTGAGTCTGTAATGTCCAATGGAAAACAGTGTTTGATGAGTTCGATGAGGGCTGATGCCCTTGGGATGGGTTCCAGGGAAATTGATGAGGTATTATATTGTTGCTCAGGGTCATTTAGGAAAAATATGGTGGAAATGGGAATCGATTGCTTCTGGTTACTTTTCGAAACTGTAACTCTTCTTTTGGGGGCGTAGTGGCAGACAGCAGTGGTTTTGTTTTGTGATGCAGGAAGTAAGGTGAGGCTGTCGCTAAGAAGTCGTAAGCCCTGGTAGCTTGGAATACCTACCATGGTGGAATTATTCGTTTCAAGAAGAAGGCAGTCGTCAGTTATCAGAGTGTGTCCCTGTCCATAAAGGTATGCAGCAAGAGTAGATTTTCCCCAACCAGATTCTCCACAGAAACCGACTAAAGAATCTCCGATTTGTACGCAACTGGCATGAATAATAAGCTGCCCTTTGTGGCTGAGTAAACGTGGAATGGTTTGGTCAAGAAGCAGGTGGCGTAGGGTGTTGTCAGGCATGCCAGTGTTGCAATATGATTTGATCTTGTTGGTTTCAGGTTCAATCTTGAAGTCGACAAGTTGTGGAAAACGGAGCCAGTAATATTCCTTTTCTTTTCCAACAGAAATGGAGATTTTTCCGTTGGACAGTCGCCAGTGATGGCGCCAGTCGATACCTGTTCTGGTAGCTTTAGAGTTGTTTGATGACTCAAAAAAAAGAGTAGGCAGGGAGTTGTCGCGTATTTGCAGTTCAGGAAGTGGGATATTGCTCTCGATGATGTGGTGAAATACTGAATATCTCAATGGTTTGTTGCTGCTAGAGCTGATTTGTCATCTTTGTACATAAGAGATCAAAGAATGTAATATTTTTTAGGAAGGGGAGATAAGCCCAGCATCCAGTAACTGTTGCAGGAGCTCAGTAATGTCAATTTCCAGCTGTTGTTTTCCTATTTCATAAATACTCAAAAGGTGGCTTACGAGACTATCAAGGTTTGAGCCATCTTGAAGCATTTCCAGTACATGACTGCCAACATCATTGAGGCCAAAGTAGTTCTCACTTTTCATGTCGAGTAAAACTGTTTCTCCATCAATCTCCTGCCTGAGAACATCTTTTGACAATTTGTATACTTGAGTTTTTATAATCATAATTTTGAAAGGAAACTTTTAATCTATATTACATGAAGTTTTTATATAAGAATATAGTGAGATATCGATATGTTATTTCTCTGGTGAATGCCGTCTGACCAGACTTTTACTAAATATTTTTGATGCAGTATTTTACCATTTGAAGACTGATATTACCGTGTATAATTCGTGTTCAGCGGCTCCTGTTACAATCTTGCTGCCACACTGAGACCATGCATGAGCCTCTAATCCTTTGTTTGACAACTTGTCTTTTACTATCCCAACATAGAGTACACCAGGGAGATTGTATCTGTAAAGCATTCGATGTGCTGTTAGGGCCTGTACCAGGCAAGTGCTTTTCCAGGGAGTATATAGGACGGCTCTATTTATTGCTCTACTTACCAAATGAACGCTGCTCATTTCTGTTTGGGATAGAAGAGGGAGTTGCCTGATACTTTTCTGCTGATCAAGCGAGCGCGTAAGTAGCTTGAAGGGGAGTGTTAAGAGAGCAAAACGCATAATACCAAGAATTACAAAAGCCTGTAAAAAAAGTTTTTTTTCTTCGAATGATAGTTTGTTGAATTTATGAATTTTAGTGACCATTAATTTTCATAGCTCCATTAAGAGTCTCTTTGTGGATGAAATTTAGTAATGTAAAAGAGAACCTTCGTTTTTTGCTACTTTTAAACCATAATAAATGGAAACAAAACCAGTCGCTAATGAAACTATAGAGAGTATGGCGAGGAATAGAAGCTGATTATGTACATCAATAATTCCTGCCCCATTTAAGAGTATCTGGCGTATCGCCTCCAGTCCATGGGTGATTGGAAGTATCACCGAGAATGGTTTGAGCCAACCTGGTAGTACGGTTACCGGATACATTACTCCACCAAGCAATCCAGAACTCATAATCATTAACCCACCGATCGGATTACCCTGTTTGAAGACAATTATAAAAGCGGCCGAGACAAGGCCAATACCAAAAAAAGGGAGTAGTGTGAGCAGAAATGCCAGAGACAATGCGATAATGTTCACTGATTGTATCGACATATCAAAGAGGTAAATACCTACAAGAATATAAAAGAAAATTCGGAAGCTGGTGGAAAAAAGCTTGTACACATAGGAGGACAGTAAAATAGTGATGATGGATGTTGGGGTTACCAGAAGTGATTCAAGGGTACCAACAACCTGCGAGGTGCGAATTTCGTTGGCAAATGTGTTGGTAGAGATGGTGAAGTAATCTGAAAGTGCTATTCCAATGATTACAAAAGAAAAATAATCACCACCATAGGGTTCCAGTTGAGAGACTTGGTTGCCCTCAAACATTTTAGATAGAAGAAAAATGAAAAGGTAGTGAGTATAATACCAAACCCCTGTGTTGCATATTGCATGCGGTAGCTGGTCGCAATTTTGAAATCCCGCTTGAAAAAAGCGAAAGGTTTTGCAAAAAGTGTTGGCCTTGCCCTCATATTGAATTGTCCCTAGTGGTATTTATGCCTGCTCCAGCAAGTGGTGAATTCTGAAAAAAGTCAACCAGGTTGCTGAATGCCAGTTCAATGTTCTGGGAACCAGAGTCTGACATCTCTTCTAATTTTCCACTGTAAAGAACCTTTCCTTTATGGAGTATGGTCGCATGATCACATATCTCTTCAGCTTCATGGAGATTATGTGTACACCAGATAATAGTTTTTTGTTCCTGTCGGGCAAGGGTCTCTTTAGTGAAAGTGAGGAGCTTTCTGGTGGCAATGGGATCGAGACTGGTAGTGGCCTCGTCCATAAGGAGAACTTCTGGATCAGAAAGCATGGCTCTTGCAATTGCCAGGCGCTGTTTCTGGCCGGAAGAATAAGACATGAATCGAGAATCGGCTTTGTCCTCCATTCCAGTGAGTTGCAAGGCTTTGTTGATTCGTTCAGCCTTTACTGAGCCATGTAAATTATAGAGTGTGGCAAAAAAATCGAGATTTTCACGTCCGGTAAGCCGCCAGTAGAAAGTTCGGTCATTCGTGCTGACCAGCCCAATTTTATTTCTGATTGCCAGAGATTGTGTGGCCAGGGAGAGTCCTGAAATTGATCCTTCACCACTGTCAGGGGTAACCAGAGTGGAAAGAATTTTGATAAGTGTTGTCTTGCCGGCACCATTTGGTCCAAGTAAACCCATGATTGTTCCTTTTTCAACTGTCAGGGAGACGTTGTCAAGAGCAAGGGTTTGACGGGGCTTGCGAAACAAAAATGTCTTCCAGTTTCGTTCAGTAAAGGTTTTTGAAATATTATGGAGCTCAATTGCTGGAAGCATATAATTATGTCAGGAAGGTAGTGTGCGAGAAAAATGATCTGGCGAATTATACGTGACAGCGAAGGGGATGTAAACAGGAATAGGTAGATTGTAGCAAGAGCGAAGGGCAATACAATCCCCCTTTTCCAAAAAAAATGAAAAGGGGGCCAGGTGATTGTCAGGTTGGTTGGAAAGTTACTCTACGGTGATTTCCTTAGAGAGTTTCTCAAAAACTTTTTGACCTATCCCTTTTACCTGTACGATATCTTGGGGAGATTTGAAATTTCCATTATCTTTACGGTACTGCACTATTGCGGCAGCTTTTGCTTCACCAATCCCGGGAAGTGTGGCCAATGTTTTCTCATCGGCGGTGTTAATGTTAATGGCAGCAATTGCTATATTTACGGTTAGGAATAAGAGGGTTAATAAGAGTAGTATCGTTTTCTTCATGACGGTCTCCTTTTCTGTAACATTATAGTTTATAAGTACTTTCACCTGTTTTCAGAAGGGAGCCTATCATTGAGGTGCAGTCTTTGTCAAATTAAAATGTATGAAAAAAATACATACAATTTAGTGATAGGAAGTGTGTGATCTGTAGGGCGCGAAATTATTAAAAGGATGGAGAAAGTTGGCAGAAAAATAAAAATGAAAATTTATTTGTAATCGGCAAGCTTTGGCGAACAGACCAGGAACTCAATGCAAAATTATTCCCCGTTCCCGTAGCTCAGCAATAATGTCATTTACACAGTCACGGAGAGGACGTGTCCCTGTGTCGAGTTCAATGTCAGGATTCTCAGGGACTTCATAGGGGGAGGAGATGCCGGTATAGTTTTTAATCTCACCTGTTCTGGCTTTTTTATACAATCCTTTAACATCACGCTCTTCACATATTTCAAGAGGGCAGTTGCAGTAAACCTCGATAAGATTTTCAGCACCAATAATCTCTTTTACCCGTTCACGATCAGCCTTTAACGGAGAAATAAAAGCGGTGAGAGAAATAACTCCGGAATCAAGAAAAAGATTTACCATTTCAGCGATACGACGCATATTCTCACTACGATCTTCCAGGCTGAACCCAAGGTCACCACATAACCCGTGTCGAACATTATCACCGTCAAAAACATAGGTTCTGCACCCCATCAGGTGTAATCGCTCCTCTACTGCATGGGCCAGAGTCGATTTGCCTGAGCCTGAGAGCCCGGTAAACCAGAGGTTGATACTCATGTGGCCGTTCAGGGTTTCGCGACGTGGACGGCTGACTGCTGCGCGCTGTCGGATTACATGTGGAGAGTGCATGGAATGGGCTGAAGGGTTAAGGTTTTTAGGCTGAAGTAAAGGGAAAATATTAATTTTGACGTAGTGAGCGGATTAGGCCGCTTAATACTTTCTCTATTTCTTCGATTTTTGGTTCAATTGATGTTGTATCTTGTTGGTTGATAAAGCCCAAGCGTTTGGAGAGATTTACCTGATATTTTAGTTCTCGTAAAGATCCAAAGGCTATAGAGAGAAACCGAAGGTAATCCCCGACGGTCTCACGTGCACAGCCCTCAACAAAACATCTCCTTCAAATAAGGCAACAAAATATCCTTAATCTCAGGGTGTTCAAGCGCAAATGCAAGGTTCGCCATCTGAAATCCAGCCTTATCGCCACAGTCAAAGCGGGTACCTTCGAAACGATAGCCAAAAATAGGCTGTTCTTTAAGGAGTTGCGACATGGCATCTGTGAGTTGGATTTCACCCCCAGCACCTTTCCCCTGGCCACCAAGGATGTCAAATATTTTTGGAGTCAGGATATACCGGCCAATTACCGCCATATTGGATGGTGCTTCTTCAGCAGCCGGTTTCTCGATCATCCCATTTATGCGGAAGGTTGCCTCCGTTGTGGGATTAGCATCAAGAATACCATATTTTGAGGTCTCTTCCTTTGGAACCTCAATGACTGCAACGGTAGATGCTCTCAGCCGATCAAATTCCTTAATCATTTGATAGAGTACAGGGGTCTCGCTTTTGATCAGATCGTCTGCCAGGAGAACGGCAAAGGGCTCGTCCCCGATAATATCTCTAGCACACCAGATCGCGTGGCCAAGACCTAAAGGTTCGCTCTGTCTGGTGTAAATGATAGTTCCTGACTCAGGCACAAGGGATTCGATTTCTTTTAAAAGTTCAACTTTATGACGATCTTTAAGGGTCTCTTCGAGCTGGAAGGATCGGTCAAAATGGTTTTCAAGTGCTCCCTTTCCACTGCCAGTGACAAAGATTAATTGTTCAATTCCTGACGCCAACGCCTCTTCAACCGCATATTGAATAAGAGGCTTATCGACAACGGGCAGCATTTCTTTTGGCATGGCCTTCGTCGCAGGAAGAAAACGAGTACCCAGTCCTGCAACCGGGAAGACAGCTTTTTTGACTTTCATGGAATCACCTTGGAAGTGTGTTGAAGGAATTTTCTCATAATTTGATTTGTTATTATATCATTTTAGTGAAGTTTTATAAACCTAACCACTATAAAAAACCACAAGGGATTGTTAATTGGCAGTGATAGCGATTTTCTATTGATATTTTTCTTGCTATTATCGCATGGTTTACGGTTTGATTATGAGAGAGATTGTTAAATTCTACCCTTATCAGGAATAAAAATGAAATACCTTTTTACTATTCTAGCGGTCGTCGCCTTGAGTTCAGTGGTTACGTTATATTATATTTGGCCCTCAGGAAGTACAAAGTCTGGAGATACTGCTCTCAGTGTCAATGGGCATATGATCTCACAGAAACAGGTTGATGATCAATCCCGTAAACAGGGCTATCATTCTGGAGAAGCAAATGATTCCGTTAATTCTTTTGTGACGAGGCAGCTCTTACTTGATGAGGCGCAACGGCTTGGTATTGACAAGGAGAATGATTTCCGTAAGGCCCTCAAAGATTATTACGAGCAGTCTCTTATCAAGGTTCTTACGGATCGTAAACTGCAATCAATTACGGTGACTGTTGGTGAAGAAGATATAGATCGCTATCTCTCCTGTTCCGGAAAAATGTTCACCTTTACCAGGACTCCGGCAGAAAACGGGAAGATCCTGAGCGAACAGGGGCGTCAAAACAGCGTGCTTTTTGATGATTTGTCCGAATCGCTACGGTTGATACTAGCCAATCTGAAGCCTGGGGAAAATGTTATGCAGTTTGAGACCGGAACCGAGGTCAGTATGATTTCTTTAGATAAAGTAGAAGATGCAGATGGTTTTGAACCAGTACCTTATGATCGAAAAAGGGTGGCTGAACTTCTGGTTGATTACAAGAAAGCTGCTGAGATCGATAGCTGGATAGCCAGTTTGCGTAAGAAAGCATCCGTCGTTGTATATGGTGAGGAAGCAAAGAATGACTAGGAATCGTTATAAACGCAGAAATTATTTTATTAAAAAGAATTTCCAGGGCAAGCTGATTCTCGGATATTTTCTTTTTATGGTTGTTGGGTGCCTTGTGTTTGCAGTTATTCTTACACTTTTGTCTGCAGACAGTATGACTATGACCTATCAGAATAATGACCTGCGCCTTGGTCAGACCCCTTTTATACTGATCAAGGAATTAGTGACAGCCCACTGGATTTTCATAGTTTTGGGAAGTGCAATTGTGGTGGTCTGTGCGATGTTTATAACCCACAGACTTGCCGGTCCCATGTTTCGTCTTGAGCGAGCTGTTGATAATATGGTGAGTGGGCAGCTTGATGATGTCGTTTATTTGCGGGAAAAAGATGAAGGTAAGGAACTGGCGGCAAAACTCAATCAGTTCAATAGTCAATTATCTAAAAATATAGGGGAAATCAGAAAGCGATCTAAAAATATTGACGATCTTCTGGCACAATATTCTTCCATCGAACAATCGGAAACAACTGCTGAAGATTGTGCTTCTATTCAGAGTTCCATTGCCCGGCAAAATAAGATTATCCGGGAGATTGTCGTGACATACCAAATTCTTGATGAGTAAAATACAGCTTTCAGTTCTCGTGCTTTTACTCTGGCTGCCCGGTGCAGTTAATACTGTTCTGGCAGGGGAGCACAAAAGCCGATACGCAACCCTTACATACACTAATAACGAGGTGTTGCGGGAATTTAATGATAATATGCGTTTGAATAAGAAACTGAATTATTCAATGCGAAAGAACAATGTCGTTACTATGGCCGACGAGGTTCTGGCCAAGGCAGATATTATTATTGAGAAGGTCCAGGTTGTGCTCGATATGTTTCCCGGAAAATACCATGTTCGTCTCGTTGTTGTTGGGGATTCCGGTGATGTCGCTCGTATTTACAAACAAAAATACGGTAAACGGGTGAGTCATATAGCCTATTATTCGCTCTCCGAAAAAACAATTTATATTTCAGCAGAGGATGCCAGCCTTCGGGTTCTCGCTCATGAAGTTGGTCATTCCATTGTCGATCACTACTTTAAAGTCCGTCCACCCTATAACATTCATGAATTGATGGCTCAATTTGCTGAAAAGCATGTTACGGATTAGAAAGCTCAGCTTTTTTCCGTCATTCCCGCACAGGTGAGAATTTTCATGGCTTGGATTTTTTTAATGTATTGGTGAATAGGTTTAATACGGATTTCTGCTCCGCTGTAAGATCCTTGAATTTGAATCCATGGATGTGCTTTTCATCCTGTGTTGCAATCCACAGATGCTCAATGGTAAATTCCAATGGTGGAATGTTTGCGGAATCCTGGTTCTCAAAGTTGATTTTGGTGAAAAATGTCGATTCCAGCGTTGTCAGTTGCGGGATTGAGGCCATAAAGCCGCTTTTGGATATATTGGTTATCGTTCCATCCAGGTATCTGTCCTTTTCGGTGGTGTAATACCGGGCGGGAATAGAGACAGCATGCCTTGTATCACTGCGTATAATGTTAAAAATGTCAAGAGACTGACATATGAACTTGAGAGCTTTACAGGGAGCACCGCAGGAATCACGTTTTCTGCGGAATCTGCAACTGTAGCGCAGCAGATCCAGGATAAAGAATGACGAAATAAAATAAAAGATCAGGTAGATTGCAAAAAACAGGAAGAGAGTGGAGTCGGTCAAATTATAAATTCGTCCCACAATACTGATGCTGCCAAGAAGGATACTGAGACCGATAATAATTTTTACGGTGTTTTCGCGGCTGAATCCATAGCGCATGAAAATATGATGTAAATGTTTTTTGTCAGCATGAAACGGACTGGTTCCCTGGAGGATCCTCTTTGTCATCACTGTCAGCGTGTCGGCAATGGGAATACTGAGAATTAACAGGGCAGATATGGGAGACATGCAGGCATTGTCGCCCTGCGTCATTCCAAGTGACATAAAGGCAAGGGCAAATCCCAGTGACAGACTTCCGGCATCGCCCATAAAGAGCTTGGCCGGATGCCAGTTAAAACGAAGAAATCCCAATAGAGCACCTGCAAAAGCCAGGTTCAGAAGTAAAAATGTCTGATTTTGGGCAAGAGAGGCGTGAGCGGCAAATAACAAAAACGCAACAAAGCCAATCCCGCCGGCCAAGCCATCCAGCCCGTCAATAAGGTTGATGGCATTGATGACCCCTAGAAGACAAAAAATAGATATAAGAACAGACAGCCAGTATCCCGGAATAATAATATCTCCCAGCCCGAGAAGATTGCCGAAGGAAACCAACCTGATATTACTAAAATAAATGAGGAGGGCGACAGCAAGGATCTGGCCCATGAATTTCTGACGATGTCCCAACTCTTTCAAATCGTCGAGAAACCCGATAAACAGCATCACCGTTAATCCCGCAAAAAAACCCCTTAGGCCGGTTGCCGGCATAATAAGTGCCGCTGCAAAACAGGCGGAAATGACAAAACCAAGACCACCCACGAGGGGTTTTGGGTCCACGTGTACCTTCCGTTCACTGGGCCAGTCGAGCAAATTTATCTTTTTGGCTATGTTTGCAAGCTTGGGCAGTATGAACATAGTCACGAAAAGTGCTATTAAAAAAATAAGTATGGGGCGGACATCCGAGTGAATCATAATTTCACAACATCACCATCAGGGAGCAGAATTGCTTGTGGAGAACGTGTCACTTCGATAATGTAAATGTATCAAAGATACGGGTAAAAGAATACAGACTTGCCATCTTTTTACCAAAAATATTTCAGGAAAATTCTTAAGGCAAGGAGAGCATCCTAAAGGACATGTGCTGAGAAGTAAATAGGTAGAAATACTGGTTTATCGTTTTTTCTTTGGGTTGAGACCTGTAACAACTCAAAGCTGCCCTGTATGTTGCAACCAGGGAGAGCGGGGTAAGCAGCAGCTTAAGCATTACTTTCTAACTGAGGAGGAGCTCAAGAGAGCCTTCAGAGTTTTAATGATTTGCGGGGTGTCAATTACGGCTGCATCTGTGACTCTTCCAGGTATTTCTTGTAGCCGTTTTGAGAAATATCAGAGTCTTTTACGACACCCTTAAGGGACTGAACAGTTGGAGTGACCTGGTAGTTCTTTTTTAATTTTCCGTTTTTAATAATTACGAAAAAGTCTGAGAAAATCTTTGAGACTTATTTACCCGTTTTAGCAGAATATTCTTTTGCAGATTCGATCAGGTGGTCATCAAGTCGTAATGTGAGTTTTATGTTCATTTCACCCTCCGGTTCTGTGTGACGGATTGTTTTAAGAGACTATAAGGAAATGTCAATTTGTCAAGCCTGCCCCTGATTCCGAAGAGTAAATACATCGAGAAGAGAATTGGCATCAACCTTATAACAACGGAAGCATCAATGTGTTGGAGACGATATTGTTGTTCGTAAAGCCGTGTTTACGATAAAAGGCTTCTGCCTTATCATTAAGAACATGGACGATAATAACACGGACACCGACCTGTTCGGAAACGTTAATTGCTCGGGCAAGAGCATCTTTTAACAAACCTCGGCCAATATTCTGCCCCTGCCAGTTACAATCAACCGCCAAGCGACCAAGCACTAGAGCAGGGATAGGATCAGGCATATTCTTTTTTATGCGGTTTGTCGCTTCAGCACGAGCAACGCTTCCAGCAGCTAGAGCATAGTACCCTATCACCTGATTTTTAAAACAAACCACATACGTGCGTGACCCGCCACTCTGTTCGTTTTTCAATGCCCGGTGGATAAGCCATTCGTTGAGTGAAACTGTTCCACAATCAAAACCACTTAATAGGTGATTCGCTGTCAATTGTTCAGGAGCGCTTATTTTTCCCACGGTGCTTTTGATAACAGTAGCTTACGGATAGCTTTGTTTTCATTAAGTGGCGTTTCTAAAGCTTTCTCAAAATCAGAAAATGCTTTATCATCCAAGACAAAATTACGCCGATCACACAAAACTTGCTCAGCCTCACGACATGACGCTTCAAGGATAAAATCGGTCATCTTTTTGTGACTTGCAGCACAAGCCTGACCAATCAGCTCCCTCTGTTCCGGAAATGCACGGAGACTAATTACAGATGTGCGACGTGCTGTTGTGTTACTTGGTTTCATAACGGTTTCTCCTTTTCAGTACAATATTGCACATACAGGAACCATATATCTCTGTATAGCTATTGTCAATACATGGTGCAGAGTTGTATAAGAGGAAAAAGTGGTGAATTTTTGAAAAAAGACAACGGGGTCGCATCTTAATTATTAATTGTTGAGCCCCCGTCCGTTGACGAATGTTTAAAGCAATTATCTCGGTATGTTCACCTAAAATCCCGTACGAAGAAAATGACAGGGGAAAGCGGTGTCGGCTCGAGCCGCTACTTTGGAATATCTGGAGCTGGCGTAGCTGTCAGGCATGGAATAATCGAAGGAAAAATTACAAAGGATCGTAAATTGAGCAGGTAAGTCAATAGGCTCAGGAAGGCAATAACTAATAATTAAGATGCGACCCCAGTCCGTTTTCTTGACACAGTCGTGTCCTCGGCGAAGATTGTTTGTCAGTTTGTCAGTTTGTCAGTTTGTCAGTTTGTCAGTTTGTCAAGCCTGACCCTGGGTCTTTTATCAATCAATGGGTAAAGGTAAAGTTACAAGCATCTATTGAAAAATCTTTTTTACACCTTCCCAACCCAGACGAAAAGGACGGCACACATTGTAGAGGTAGCATAACTTTCCAGGAAACGTAAATCTGCGGTAGTCTTCAATGGTAGGATTAAACAGCATTGTCAGAATAAGCCGTAACCGTGCCATGTTCGAATCCATGCACTTAAGTTGCCAGGAAGTGAAACGGCTGTTTTCGCCCTGGATTGTATTGCTCTTTGCAGGATCAAGAAAGATATTCTCCACCGATGTAGCCATATTTAATGCGTGTTGGTCCAGCCTCAGAATTTCCATGACTTTCTTTGGCATCTCTGTTGCAAAGAGACGTTGTGCTGCAAGCAGCCCTGTCGCAACCATTCTTTTTGCAGACCATTGTTCTGCAAGAAAAAGGACCAAATTCCAATCCATCTTTTTGTTTTGTGTGACAATTTCATGAACAGAAAACAACCATTCCAGGCGACCCCAGATATGTTTGGAACCGTGAATGCAAAGATAGATAAGAAGATCCTCATTGCTTAGTGAAGGAACAGTGTAGTTCAGTAATTGAGCGTCAATCAGGCGATCTTGAAAAACATCCATTGTTAACGCGTGTGGCAAACACCGGCCAGATAACTCCCAATGCAATTCCACGATAACGCCGGATTGAGAGTGGATGAAATTCAGATTGTCTTCCGTTTTTATAAGGTGCTTCAGCTGTGAATGTGAAAATTGGATTTCAGGGGTATATCCTGATTTATTGAGGATTTCATAGACGGAAGAGACATCATTTATACTTACAAGGACATCGAGATCACAAAATGGACGAAGAGAGAGGTCGTTATAGAGATTACAGGCAAGTAGCGGGCCTTTGAAAGCGACAGCTGAAATATTATGTTCAGTAAGTAAGTTGATAAGCTGAATCAACACACCGACTTTACCAAGGTTGGATATGCCAATAGACCGCACGGTTCTTTTAATATCAGCAGCAATATTCTCTGGTATCAGTTCCGGGCAACAATTGTTCCATGATGAGTGAATTAATGGTAGAAGTCCGTGGCGTGTGGCGAGTGAAAAAAAATGATTCAGGTCTATACCATCATTTATCGCCTCAACAACTTTCTTGCGTAAAGCTGATGGCTCAATTGTTTTCAGGGAATAGAGGATGAGGTGTTGGCAATTATTTTGATTCATGTTTGATCAGCCAGTCCACTATACGAATTGCTGAATGGCCATCCCATTTGTCAGGAATCCGTCTTTCTATCCCATTACCACTTAATGCAGCTTGAGCCGCAGCAATTATTTTTTGGCCACTATTTCCAACGATTACGTTTGTTCCTACTTCGCAGGTGATTGGTCGTTCTGTGTTGTGTCGCATGGTGATGCATGGAACCCCCAGAACAGTGGTCTCCTCTTGCAAACCACCACTATCCGTTAAAACCAGTTTGGCATTCATGTTTAAATGGAGAAAATCGAGATAGCCCATTGGCTCAGTAATCCATATCCCACTGACGACCGTATCCATATTTAGATAATGTGATAAGCCAAACTGCTCTATCATTTTTCTCGTTCTGGGATGGATAGGGAAAATAATAGGAAGGTCTTTACTGATTGTCTTTAAAGCCCCTAAAATTTCTTCAAGTGTTTCTTTGTCGTCAACATTGGATGGGCGATGCATTGTCAGGGTAGCGTAGCCCTTTTTCCGTAGGCCAAGTTTGGATAACAGATTTAATTGTGTCGCCATGGCCTTGTGTTTCAGTAACGTGTCAATCATCACATTACCCACAAAAATGATCTTTTCTGCTGCTACTCCTTCCGCGCGTAGGTTCTCATCGGCAAAATGGTCGGTAATAAAGAGATAGTCGCAAAGCACATCGGTACAGAGCCTGTTGATTTCTTCGGGCATTTCCATGTCCCTTGAACGTAACCCAGCTTCTACGTGCGCAACTTTGATACCAAGTTTTTTAGCTGTAATGGTACAGGCCATGGTTGAATTTACGTCGCCAACAACGATTACAAGATCAGGCTTTTCCCTGAGACAGATTTTTTCAAACAGCACCATAATCTTTGCCGTTTGCTCAGCATGGCTACCTGATCCAACTTCCAGATCGATATCTGGCTTTGGCATACCCAGATCATTAAAAAATGCCTTGGACATCTTTTCATCATAGTGCTGCCCAGTATGTACAAGTAAATGCTCTATCTGCTCAGGGTGCTGATTCATAGCGTCAATGATTGGGGCCATTTTCATGAAGTTTGGTCTTGCACCGACAATATTAATTATCTTCATTATTGCTCTCTATTTCCTGAATCCAATTTTTGTCATAAATATCTGCCATGCAAAAACAGGTAATACCATTTGTCTTTTTATGCGTCTGGGCTCTGCCAGTAACCGATAAAACCATTCAAGACCCAATTTACAGAAAATCTCAGGGGCTCTTTTCACCGTACCGGTAATAACATCCAGGGTTCCGCCAATCCCCTGACAGACACGAATGTGTTTTAACTTGTCCTGATGCCTTGCGAACCACTTCTCCTGTTTAGGTGAACCAAGAGCCAGAAAAAGAATCACAGCTTTGGATTCATTAATTTTATCCACAAGCATGTCCATTTGGTCTTCAGGCCAATACCCATTACAACGTCCTGCAACCTGCAAGCCAGGTAAACGTTCTTCAAGGATCTCAACTGCTTTTTTATTCACTTCTTCTTTAGCACCATAAATAAATATCTTATACCCCTGCCTGGCAGATAAAGCACAGGTCTCCTGCATGAATTCACAACCGGGAACCCTGGATATTTGGGCACCATGCAGTATTTTAGCTCCAAGCACCATACCAATACCATCGGGTAAAAGCAGGTCTGCATTCTTGAAACAATTATACAAGAACGGATCTGCAGGCACAGAAAAATTCTTTTCCGGATTGGTTGCAAAAATAGTGTGGGGACGGTCGCCATGATCAACGAAATCGCTGACTTTTTGCAAGGCTTCAGCCATGCTGACAGCATCGGTCCAGATATTTAATATCGGGTATCTCATGTCAGTATGACCTCATTCTTTAATGACAGAAATAGTGGTTGTAAAAGAGACGTTGTCGGGGAAACCACATTTAATGACCTGGATGGTGGTGGTTGGCTCTTTCTTGCCATAGGCTGGAGAGTACCAACCTGCAAAGGGGGCTTGTTGCCCACGCAGGAGATTGATTGTATCGGCATTGATGGTAAGAGACATGACGATATTGTCATGATGTAAATAAAGGCAATTCCCTTCTTTTTCAACTGTCACCAACGGATGGAGGTGAAAATGCAGCGAATATTCATGATTACCACCACCTGCAAAGCTGTCTTCAATGGTTAAAATTCCATCAGGATCAAAAGTCAGCGTACGGCTGTGGCTGACAGCTAAGTTTTGCAGAACATAACCGTTGTGAGTACCGGTAACAATGTGCTGCCCTTCATCGGTAACTCTGTGGTTGCAGGAGACCGTAAACGAATGATCCCAGACAAAACTGGTGAGTTGTCTGGCTTGATCACGCCCATCTATGCATACTGTATTGTGGGCATTTGTACTTTTGAAATATCGGCGTAGGGTCGTGTCACCATTGTATTGAAAGGTTCCCGGATCAATAAGAAAATCTTTATCCCCAACCGAGACAAAGATAGATAGACAATCCGCATGGCCATGATTGTTCAATGGTTCCATGCCAAGTATGCCATGATCAAAGAGAACACGTAAGCCGTTTTTGTCCCTTAAAAGAGAATAGCCACTATCGGTAAAAGATTCAAAAGGTTCTGGTAGATTGCTGGTGGGTAGGATTTTTCGTAATGGAAACAGGTAGGGAGCAACAGCAAAACCATCATCGCTGTCTCCAATCATAGGTAATGATTCATTCTCATGTTGAATCGTCTGCATAAATGTTTCGCCAAGCGTAACACGTTGTTGCATCTCGGAACAATCATGGAGCTTATTGTCGGTAAGAAAATGGATTGCCAACCAGTAAAGATCCAGAACAAAACGATGATAGGCAAAAGATTGTTCTGCCGGGCCGCCGTCAGCAAGGATCTGGTGACAACATTCCTGTTCTAAAAGGTCTATTCCTGTTCTTTGCCATTCCTGCCCTTGTATGCTTTGTTGAAACAGACCACCGGCCATAATCAAACCGAGAGATTCACTCACCGTGTGATTACCTAAAGAAGAGTAAAGGGACAAACGATTTCTGACTAACCAGCCATGCTGAAAAATCGTCAACAAAAGTTTGTTTCGTTGGGCATCACTCAAATGCTCTAAATTTTGGAAGGCTTTAATGAAGACAGGGATACGTAAACCACATTCCATCATAGACATATAATGTGGCCCATGGAGAAAGGGGTTCCGTGCCAGCCATTCAAATAGTTTGTCTTGAACAGCATGTTGAATTAATTCATATGTCTCAGCATTGCAGTCCGCAGACAGATGTTGCAACAAGATCATCAGGTGTTGTAATCTCGCAGGTTCCCATACTGAACGAATGTCCGGGTCTCCTTTTTTTTGTTTCACCTCTACAAAAAGGCTATCTTTCCATCTGTCTGCAAAATTTTGAATCAACGCTGCATTTTCGCCAAGGGTAAATTCTTTTCCATGCAAAAGCTGGGTGATTACCTCGGAACTGACTGAAGATAATATTTTCGGAACTATAAGGTTAGTGTTTGCTGTTTTTTCGAGGTCAAAGGTGAGGTCTTTTTTATAGAAATTCGGTTTGATCGTTATTTTTTTTAAGAACAGATAGTCAGCTAATCTGTGGCGTAATTCCGCGAGAGAAGATCGCTTTAGTCTGTAGAAGTAAAATTTAAATCGTTTAATGGTCATTTAGAGGGACATTTATAGGGACATCGGGTGTCCTGATTTGATCAAATTGATACGATGCTTATTCCCATAAAGTAAAATTTCAAGTCGAGTTACTTTTGGTTACTGATTTCCAATATATTTCCTGCCAAGTTCTGTTAATCTGTATTGTTGCAGTTTGCTGCTGGGTTTGTCAGGTATTGTGTACTCAATAAAGCCACTTTTTAAGGCGGGATTCAGATAGGCCTTATAAAAATATTTTCGATCTTTAATTCCTAAACGTATTTGTAATTGTTCCCTATTTGTTGGCTCAGTGCAAACTCTAAGTAGTCTTACAACATGGGGGGTGTCATGGGGGGTGTCATGGGGGGTAACATGGGGGGTAACATGGGGGGTGGTTTCCACATCCGTATTCGTTTCCTTATTCAGGCTACCCATAGGATATAAAGTAACCTTAAAAAAACCACTGGAATACTCAAAAGCAGGAGTCCTGCCTTTTACCTGATGGATGGCCTGTAACACTCTTTTGATTCCCGAGCCATATTTTTCTATCAATCCAGCCTCTCTAAAAATGGAGGCTATCTGTTTGTTATGAGGTACCGAAGGGTTGGTACCGGAGAGAATGGATTCGATGGTGATTGAAGCGGGTAATTCGGCTGGGTTGAAAAATTCGATTTTATCAGAATGAATCTTTATAGTTGAGTCGCAGGCAGCACGGTAGTCGCGATGGACTATCATATTCAGCACGATCTCTCGCACTGCTTCCATTGGATATTCCCACACCTCATCTCTTTGGGCCTTCCCTGTGATTAAATACCGTTTGCTTATATGCTTTTTTATAAACCCAAGCACTGATTCCAGTTCGGTAAAAAGATCACAGCGGATAGTTATAGAGTCCCTGATGATAGTCTCACTATCAAAACGCCCTGCATCAATGGTGGTGAGTAATGTTTCGGAACCGGTAAATAATAGAAACGACAGGAAGTACTGCAGTGGGTTAATATCAGTCATTTATAACTCTCAAAGCTTTTATCTCCTGCATGGTTAATGGCTCAACAAAACCACTTCACGCCGTCTCAAAGATTCCAAAACAGCAAAAGTAGCACGGGTAACAGCAAATATCTCATCAGGTGTAATCGGTGGAACACCACCATCCTTGATGGCGCCTAAGAAGTCACCAAGCATCTTCTTCTGGCCCTTATCCTGTCCCATGAGTTTTTTTCGGAAAACTTTGCCGGAACCATGAATCTCCAGTTCTTTGTAATCTCGAATAATCCCCGTTGATCCACTTGTATATATCTCAACATACTCCTTCGCCAACGATTTAGCGCCATTGGCAAAATAGGCTATAGTACCGATAGAGCCATCCTCAAATTCCAGATTAATGCTAACGGTATCGTTTAAACTTTGAGGGTCGGGAAGCGCAGAGGAGTAGACAGACTTGGGCAAAGAGCCACACATAAAAGACATGAAATCAATGAAATGACAAACTTCGCCAAGAATTCGTCCTCCACCAATTGTACCATCCTGGATCCAGGAGTCAGCGGGAATGGAACCAGCGCTGACCCGGTAGAGCATAGACATGGAACCACTGCCAAGCTTATCTTTCATGATCTGGACAAGTGGAGCAAAACGACGGTTAAATCCTACCATTAAGTGACTGTCACCAGTTGCGGCATTTTCTATCTCAGCCAGTTCTCCAAGGGTCAGACAGAGGGGTTTTTCCACGAAAACGTTTTTAGCAGTTTGCAGCGCTTCCAATACATATTCAGCATGACTGTTGTGCCGGGTGGAGATGAAGACAGTGTTTATTTCCGTATTGCCAAAGATATCTGCTTTGTCAGAAGTACAGAATTCAAAGGAAAACTTCTCTGCAACCGTTTTTGAGGTGGTACCGGATGAGGTCATTACCCCTTTATTGACAATATCAGAGTCGTTCCCAGGGATATTGGGTAATAAGCTTCCTTGGGCGTAACTTCCTGCACCGATAAAAGCCAATCCTATTTTCCCGGCAGCCTTTACCGGGGCTACAGGGATCTTTTCTCTCTTAAGTGGCTTTTTCACATCATATTTAATAAGGATTCCAAGGAAGGGCTCACTGCGGTTAACCACCATGTCGTAAGCCTCAGGTGCATCCTCCAGCGAGAATTCATGGGTGGTTAGAAAGTCCAGATTGATCTTTTCTGTACGGATGAGTTCCTGAAAAGCTGCCATATTACGATTTTCCGTCCAGCGAACATAGGCAGCAGGGTAATCAATCCCTTTTTCTTCATAATTGATATCATATCGCCCAGGACCGTAGGAACATGACATGCGAATATCCAGTTCTTTACGATAGTAATATGGATCCCGGTCAAACCCTGTGGGAACAGCACCAGAAACAATGACTTTACCCTTCTTTCTAGCAATCTCACCGGCAAAGTTGATTGGCCCTAGACTATCTGTTGCGGCAGTAATAATAACAGCATCACAACCAAGGCCACTGGTAAATGCCGAAATGGAATCAGCCACACCTGTCTCTCCAAGAGCAAAGGCCAGATCGGCACAATTTTCCCGGGCCCGTTTAACTGCAGACTGATCAACATCCAGACCAATTACCCGTATCCCTGAAGCCTGCAAAAACAAACACGACAGTTGGCCAAGCAAACCAAGGCCTATAACCGCACATGTCTCTCCAAGCCTCAGGTCGGCCTGACGAACCCCCTGCATAGCAATGGCACCAAGGGTGTTATATGCAGCTTGTTTCAGCAGTTTGTCTCCTCGCGCCTCACTCCTTTCACCTTTCACGTCCCCATTTACCTTGACGCATAAGTTTTTTGGTACAGATACAATCTCGGCATGATTGGCGGATAAACCACCGCAGGCAACTACATCACCAATTTGGAATTCTGTTATGTCAGGTGCAACATCAATGACTTCCCCGACACAGGAGTAACCAAGGGGGGAGTAAGCATCGAGTTTTTTCATGACAGCTCGATACGTTTGTACCGGCCCTTGGGTTTTTAATACATCGATAACCTGTTTAACCTGTTGGGGTCTTTCTTTGGCTTTGCCGATAAGGCCTTTTCGTGCAGTTTTGACAGTACTGCCTTCGGTGCCCGCACTTATGAGGGAGTAGTGGTTACGAACCAATATACAACCCGAGGAGAGTGACGGCCAAGGGACTTCGATTGTTTTCATGTTGCCGTCTTTTAGTTTTTGGGCGAGTTGTTGCATTGAGCGAGGTTCCCGAATAAAAATTATTTTAGTAAATCATCTATTTTTTCAAATAATACATCACGAGAAAAGGAATTTCTAATTTGAATGACTGCCTTGCTTTTATTGATTATGTCCTCAACAGTGAGAGAATCTAGCAGCTGAGACACACTTTCCTTGTTAAAAGAACAAGACCATCCAATTTGGTGCTCTAGGACAAACTGTGAGCTGTCAAAATCACCCAGCACAAGTATTGGTATGCCAGAAGCGACATAATCAAATACCTTGTTTGGGATAGATGGTGATATCATTGGGACAACACCAATATGCATCCTTTGAAGAATTGTTGGAACTTCCTCTGGTGCAACTTTACCAGTTATTGAGACGTTATTAATCTTATATTGTTCAATAAGCTGAGTAATCTCTTGATACCTGTCGCCCGTCCCGTCTTCACCGACAATACTGAAATGGAATTTGGTATCACCTTTAATTGCTTCTACAATGGGCGAACAGTCAATCTGGTGTTGCAATTTGGCTACGCAAACCAGCTTTATTTGTTCTCCATTATGCAATGGCTTCATCGCAGAATCCACAGGCCACCGTGCTCTATCGTATCCTAAAGGAATGAATATTGATTTTTTCCCTGGTGCATATCTGTTAAGCCAGTTAGTAAATGATGGGGCAGTATGAATAAATAAATTAATAAATCTGAGCGATGGGTAAAGGAGTAAATTGCAGTATGAGTAGAATGCTATTTTCTTGATTCGCTGTGTGGGCGGGAGCATGTCAGGCCATACATCCTGGATATCAAGTAATACTGTATTCTTTTTTAAAATTCTTAGTATTGCAGCCGCGAAAATCATTTCCACGGGTCTTGATGGAAGGATGAGAGCAGTTTTTTTATTAAGACGTGGTAATAGGTAAAAGAAAAACTTCAATGACAATAGAATGTTAGATATGATCCGGCGTGGGGAAATATTTGACTGGTAGCCCAGGCATTTCATTACAGTCAGATGATATGGTGCACGATCCTCGGCCTCACCTATTTCTTCGTTACTAAACCATCGTTTTTCTGCATGATAGAAATCAGAAGTGAGATATTCCAATTCATGCCCATGGTTGACAAGAAATAATGCTAGAGCAGGATGACGGTTCCCTCTTTTAGTTAGAAGAGATTCTGTTGGGCCAACAATGAATATCCTCTTGTGTCGTGAATCCGGTTTATTCATCTACTAAACTCTGATAGAGCGTTGCGAACTGCTCAGTAATAATTTCTGTAGTGTAGTGATTTTTAGCGTCTTCTTGGATTTTTTGACGGCAATTTCTGATCTCTTCAATATTATCACAAGCCCAAGCCATTGTTTCCGCTAAGTGATGATGATCTCTGCAGCGGACAATTTTACCATTTTTGCCAGCAACAATAATATCTCTCAACGCACCAACATCAGTTGAGATGATAAACAGGCCAGCTCCCAGTGCTTCCAGCACACTAGTAGGGCATCCTTCCGTCCACGATGGGAATACATAAATATCGCTGTCTGCAAAGGCTTGATATTTTTCCTTCCCTTCCAAACGTCCGGTGAAATGGAAACGATTTCCGAGATTGTATTCCTTGATTTTGGATTTATAGTCCTCCACGACTCCTTTACGATCCCCGTGTCCAACCATAAGGAATTCAAAGTCGAGATTTTTGTCGGCCAAGAGTTTGGCTGCATCAATCAGCTCGCCAATACCCTTTAAATGAGAAAGGCGACCAAGGAACAAAAAGCGAGGTCGTTTTTTAGATCGATCTTTTGCAGGCAGGATCTCATCTGCAACATACATAGTGGTGGTGACCTTTATTGAATCAGGGCACCATCCAAACTCTACCAGATCTTCCTTGAAATGAGAGGCAAGTACCATTGTAACATCCGCCCTGCCATAGACAAACTGGAATATTTTCCGAATAAATGATCTTTTTTTAAACATACTGACGATATCTTCTTTCCAGCCGCGGTAAAAAACAACTACTCGGCGACTTAGTAACTTGGCTGCCATTACAATAAAGGCATCACGCACCAAGGGCACTGGGATGAGTGACGGACTTACCTGGACGATGAGGATATCTTTATCTGACAAAAGTCTCCCAAAAAATCGAAATAAATCAAAACAGTAGAATACTGGATACAGAATAAGTTTTTTCCATGGGGAATAAAAATGTTCCATTCGGGAACCGAAGGTTAAATGCACAAGAGATATAGTGTCACTTCTAAAGTGTTTCAAAAAAGTACGGTAGTAATTGACAACGCCTCCTTCGTGATTCAAGGGATTTGTGGTGATTAGAACTTTGTGTGTCATACTAGGGTGTTACTTGCGGTGTGGCGGAAATGTTTTTACGAGTGTCTAATAGTTTGATTAACGTTTCCACACGCAAATTGCATAAATAATTTTGGCAAAACGTTCCTGGTTCAAAGATCCATTTCTCAGAATGTTTATCCCATATCATTCTTCCAGTTTGATTATCAACGCGACATATCTCACGGGAGCCAGATTGCCCAAAGATAGCTTGCAACTCGTTAACAAAAAGTCGGCCATCTGACGTTAGAAAAATATCAATGTTCATGCTCATAAACTTTCCGATGTCTGTTATCTTTTTGGTGAGATGCAGAACCTCGTCAGGCGGTTGACCGTAAAAAAAACGTTTTGACCCACTATGCAAACCATTGCAGGAACCTTTTTCGTATCCGAAGAAAGAATTGCCTATTCGAACTGTTCTCCATTCACGAACATCTTGTAAGTATTCTTGGAGAAAGACACTTCCAAATTCGCGGTCATTTCTAATACGGCGATATGTTGAGTAGCCTTTTGAAAAACAATGTGTTATGTGCCTTTGAAGTGAGCCTCGATTGTCAAATATTATAACTCCAGAAGCACCTGATCCCATATTGCTTTTGAATATAATAGGGAGATTGCATTGTGAGGCGAAGTCAATGGCGTATTTTTTATTATAGAACACCCAACTTTTTGGGTGCGGTATATTATGAGCATCTAACCAATAATGCATTCGCCTTTTGCTCTCCCATATCCAAAGAGCTTCAGGGTCAGGAAAAATAATACGCGGATCAATTGCAGAAAAAATCCGGAGTTTTTCATCGTACATTTCCTTCCACGTTTTATACTGTACAGATGGTCTACAAAGAAAAGCATCACAGCCAGATTTTTTCAAAACATCAAGCCAATCAGGTCCTGAGATATCTATAATTTTATAAGATACATTTAAGTCACGGCAGGCAGCTATGAAAGGCCAGTGTAAATGCCAAAACTCTTTAATTATGCCAAACTGATATTTACTGTCCCCAGGAGCAAGCCACTCTTGTGACTCGTTGCGGTAAGGATTTTCTTCTCGCCATTTTTCTCCTCTAGCAGAGAAGGTTGCAGGGTGCTGAAGAAGGAAATTCCTAATTGGAGGTGGCATTAGATGCCGAATATTCTTTGCAATTATAGTTTTGTAACTGAGCATTTACAAGCCTCTGTATGAGTTGTTGGATGTGTCTAAAAAAATTTGAGCCCAGATTTCAAAAGCCACAGCTATCCATATTTTTCGCCCGTTCTTTTGCCCTGACATCTTGAGTTGTGTCCACCAATTGCGCACAGTTGTTTCTTGAAATACCCCTCGATTCTTAATTCCTGGTAGGATGCATTGCTCCATGTAGTCCGTAAAATATTGTGTCTTAAAGAATTCTTCTAGCGGCAGAGGGAAGCCACATTTCGTTCTGTACGCAAAGTTGTTGTCAAATGTTTGTTCTGCCAGTTTTTTGAGGATTTTCTTTGTGTTTTTACTATAGCCGTTTTTGAATTGTAAGGAGTCCCCAACAAGGTAGTCAACCGGGAGCGAGTATACAAAGTCAACAAGTTTTCGATCAAGGAATGGAACGCGATTTTCCATAGAGTGTGCCATGGTCATTTTGTCTTGTCTTACTAAAAGATCCACCATGTAAGTTTGCATGTCATATTTCAAGCACTGTTTTATTATCCGTCCGCTGTCGAATCGCCCAAGAAGATTTTGACGCTTTCCTAATGTTTTATTCCAATCCATTTCTGGGCGTAACTTTTTAAGATCATCAAAAGATAGAGTAGCAGATGCTAGTATGAAAGCATCCTCTGGTGAAAGAGATGTGTTAAATTTTCTTGCTAATCGGCCACCAAGTCCCGGAATAAGTTGCAGCCCTGGAAGTAATGGTGTAAATCTTGAGCGCAATGCTACATCGTAGTAGCGACTGTAGCCTCCAAAAAGCTCGTCAGCACCCTCTCCACTAAGCAGTACTGTTACTATATCTTTCGATTTTTCGGCTAGAAGGTAGATACCAAGTGAGTTTGGCAGGTTTAATGGTTGATCAAGGTGCCAAGTTGCTTTGTCGAATGATGTGATGATATCTGAAACGCCCATCATGTACCGATGACTATGAACATTGCATTTAGCAGCGGCCTGAGAAATCCATTTATCTTCTGAGAATTCATTGTCTTGGAAGACTATAGAAAATGTTTCAAGGTCTGCACCAAAGTTTCTCCGCGCATATGCAGTTACAAGAGAAGAATCTATACCGCCAGACAACTGGCACCCTAATTTCACGTCACTTATTAGCTGTCGTTCAACACTTTCTCCAAGTAGTTGATCCAGTTTGTTTAGAATAGCAGTCTCATCTAATGAGATATCATAGTTTTTTGTACCTATTTCCCAGTACTGCTTTTTGGTAATACCATTGGAAGAAATGCGTAGAAAATATCCTGGTTGTAATTGTTTGACATTCTTCAGTAAGAAATCCTCATCAGCACAATAACGAAAAGTTAAGTATTCATCTACATGTGACCTATCAAGTTCTGCTCTAAAATCTGGATGTTCGAGGAACGATTTAACCTCTGAAGAAAATAATACTGTGTTACCTTGTTTCACCCAATATAATGGTTTAATGCCAAAATGGTCTCTTGCTAGAAAAATTTCCCGCTTATTTAGATCCACAATACAAATTGCAAACATACCATTTAATCTATCAAGCATCGCTTCAAATCCGATGTGCTCATAGAGGTATAGAACTACTTCGGTGTCCGTTTTACTCCGGAAAGTATACCCTGCGGCAGATAACTCTTTTTGGTAATCAAAGGCGTTGTATATTTCGCCATTAAAAGCAATAAAAATACTCCCATCATGGTTACACATGGGCTGATGACCATCTGAAGATAGATCAAGAATTGATAGTCTGTTGAATCCGAGTCCTCCCTCGAAAGAACCATTCTTTTTTTTTTCTGTTTTTTTGGGGGACATTTCGCAGGAAGTTTGATGGGTAAGAGAAAACATTCTTATACCACTATCATCAGGCCCACGATGCTGTTGGCTGATTGTCATCCTTTTTAGTACGGCGGGGCTACATGGGGCACCGTTTAAATTATAGATCCCTAGAATTCCACACATATTATTGGCGCCTATTGTATTGCTGTTGAAATAGGGAAGATTTTCCCCAGTTATTTTTTAATTAGACTATGTCATTGTGTTTATAAAATTGCAATGTGCGGTTATCTAGTAGTAAGCCACCATGACACTGTAAGACATCTGGGTCCGGATGATGGTTGCCTTCAATGGCACAAATCCCATCATCGGTTAACAATATATCCCAACCGATACACTTTAGATAAGATAGATGGCCAGCAGCCTGTAACAATTGTTCTTTGACTTCATTCCATTTTGGAACTGAGCAATCTTTTATAGGCGCCCCAGTGTCCGGATGTGATTCATACCATTTGAGAGATGGTGTATGAGGGTGCGTGGCGGCTGAACTCAGGTTGCCAGTCTTAAAGTCAATCATTGAACTTAATCCTCCTTTGGTGAAATTATCATGAGGAGCTGAGGTCTTGTTGCCGATTCTTTGGACTGCGCGTGCAATAAAAGGTTTTTTGGTATCTTTGTCTATAAGTGTTACAATTCGCATTGTGTTGGTTGTTGTGGGGTTTAGACTACGTGGAAATGTACCTTGTTTTATATATTCTGTGATCAGGTAATTGTTCAGCTGTTCTAACTGAGCTATGAGGTCAGTTTTCTTTATCATTTTACCATTAATGAAAATCGTGCCATTTTTTTCTTCCACAAGCATTATTCCATCACCTCCGCCACCAGCTACTGGTTTTAAGATGATAGGGCTTTTGTGGCAGTACTGAAAAAAATCATTCCATGTGTGCAAACCGGTATCTAAAGATGTAGCTAACAGCTCCCCATTTAGAATCAGGCCGTATGTTTTCGGTACTTTGATATAATCCCCTGCAATTTTTGCAAATAAAAATTTATTACTTAGGATATCTGTATAGGGATCATTGACCCAACGGGCCATAGAGGCATGAACATCTGATAAGTAATTTTGATAACTATTCTTTTTCAAATTATATAAAATATACTTTTCTGCAAGAAAACCACGTTGCCATAGCAAGCATTTTTGATGGATAGGTAAGGGAAAGGAATTTCGTATATCTTTAAGAAAGATATTCAGGTAGCTCCGAAGTAAATAGTATTTGGTTTTAACGGTCATTGGTTCTCTTGCTATGTCGCACCAACATATTTTGGGCGCGATTTTGTAGGTTCATGTGTTTTTCTTAATATTGCTGATGAGTAAGCAATAAGTAATCCAAAATAAAATGCCCCGGGTGCCATTAGATGTCCAGAGTATATATTTACTAAAAACAAAATGACATATCCCATAACCAGAGATGGTGTAAACGGATGACGGATCTTATAGCTTTTCAAAACAAGTATTAACATTTTGATATGTAGCCATATTAAGAAACTTATCCCCAGCAAACCGAAATCGTGCATCAGCTGAATCCAGTCACTGTGAGCGTATTTTCCGCTCTTATTCATGATCTCACCGTAGTATATGTATCCCGTGTACCTTTGTACCGATTGAATACCGAAGCCGAATATGATATTCGATGGTTCGCTATGGATCCAATGGCTTATTAGCATTGAGTACATCCGGTCTCTGCCCGACCCACTGGTATCCTGGAAGCGCGTTTGGATAGCATCCCAGTTTGTGGCTAGAGCATACGAACTGATGATTGTCAGGATTATGAGTACTTTGAGTAGTTTGATGAGTTTTCGTATATTACCATGTATTATTATATAAGTTAATCCGTAAGCAAAAAGAGATAAGACAAGGGCAATCATCGCTCCTCGTTTAACCGTTAGTAAAATTGCGAAGATGGCCAATGCAAAACCAAAATTTTTCAATCGGGATTTTTCTGTCATAAATAATAGTGGAAGGCACCAGAGTAAAAGATAGGCGCCTGCATTTTGTCCAGCTTCTGTTTCGGGTAATGTCATAAAATAGATGGTAAAGCCTGCACTGATCAAAATTGTTGAAATGATCATTTGTTGCAATTTTTTTTTTGAGAAAATACCTGAAAGAGAAAGTCTATAAGCTACCACTGTTGCAATCAACCAAAAGATAATTCTTATGGAATAATACAGATTATCTAGAATATTTAGTGAAAGTGCGGAGTAAATGATATTTAGTGCCGCATAGAAAGTTAGAAGATGGCCAAAGGGGAAATTGAATTTTCGGAATTGGAAACCTGTGCGTAGGAGATAGATAGAAAGCATGGCAAACAGGAGTGCACGAAGGCTCTTACTGAAAGGAAAATCAACCAGGCCGAGATCATAAAGCCAGTCCGACAAAACAAGTAGCACTACTCCAACATAAAGGTAGCGCATAGTGAAACGATCCGCTAGAAATTGGTAATTTGTTATCCTGTTTTGCTTGGATGTGGACATTGTTGTCTTAATTAAAAATCTATGTTTTCATTACGCCATAATGTTTCAAGCGCTTCTCTGTGTACTTCACATGTTACTGTATTTTGCTGAAGCATCTTTGTTTTCTTTCTGTAAAACCAGTCGCTAAAATGTAATTTCTTATTCAGTATTCGTAGTAACCTGTTGTGACCACGAATTCGGCTTGCATGTAAATATTTTTCTTCTAGACAGGTTTTTAGCCATTTCTTGTGAACTGTTTCTTCGCTAATAATCTCCTTTGAGCGCTGCTCAAATCCGTTAAGACATTTATCGGATTGTTTCGGTGTCATACGCCTAATCCCAGGTATTGTACATGATTGTAAAAAAGGAATCCATTCTACATGCAAAGTGTTGTCAGGTGCGAAACACAATTTAACCAATATGCCCTGCATTACAGATGGTTTGCTCATGGGGCGCGGTTCGAAAATAAGATTACCTTGCCCGTAAACAATTAGGGCTCCTTGGTAATATTCATAACAGCCGATACAATGTGAGTGCTGGCAAATAACAACACCTGCACCTTCCTCGATTAGAAATCGGCATAACTGCTGAAGACGTGGAGTAGGATATGGATAGTGCTCTTTGCCACCGTGGACTAATACAGTGAGAAAGTCGTGTTTGTTACGGGTGTGACGCAAAACTCGCACTATCTCAATTATGTCAATAGGATTAGCTCCTCCCTTGTTTTTTTCCGCGATACTGAATTCATGTTCAGCTATGCCCAAAAAACCGAAACGCTGTCCATTAATTTCATGGACAAAAACTTGGCTGGCGTCTCTCTGGTTGACACCGGCACCAAAGGAATTGATGCCTGCATTTTTACAGGCAGACAGAGTACTGCGTAATCCTTGCTCGCCATGGTCTAGAATGTGGTTGTTGGCGAGGTTGACTGCATTAATCCCTATCGAAACAAGTCCTTGGGAACAGTCGCTAGATACTCCCAGACAATTCCCACTTTTTTCAATTGGGCTTTCCCTTTCAATGAGCGGACATTCAAGATTGAGTACCGTAAAATCGGCTTGCCTGAACACAGGGAGGAGGTCATTAAGGATTGCTTGGGCATCGCCTGTTTGAAACAAAATCTCGTTAGATCCTACAGGACAGACATCTCCACCAATAAGTATTGTTGTCATGCCTTATTTCCTATTACTGCTGTCGTTGTTCTTGTTGATATCTGCCTGAAACCGGTCTTTTGTAAAGCTATACCAGACAGGGTATCCAAACTGACGTCCGAACCATCCTACTAATAATGCATATATTGTTTTTTGCAAAGTACGCAAGTTTTGACTCCATCTTATGTCTAGTCGAATATCACATGCCGATATGTCAAATCGAGACGGACTCCCACCTATGTTATGCCTTCCTATTCGGTCTATCTGTGACATCGTATCACTGTATGGTATGTTAAGGAAAACACAGATTTTTTTTAACTCCCTTCTAGGGGCAACACAAAGGTCTTCGTAGCGTATTTCTAGCTTCTGGGGGGCAGGGATTTCCTTCAATACAGCCAGTATACTAGAGTTTTTATAGAGCCAAGAAGTGATCCCACGCATAAAACCAATTAAACTGTATGTAGTACGACTGTGGTGTCTACGGTTTTTTGAGAAGCTAACTGCTCGTCCATCGCGAATCAGATGGATAACCTTTAGTCGCGGACGGGGAGTTAATAATGTATAGCCCATTAGTACATTTGGGTTTTTAGATGAATCGACAACTAAGTGGCAACCAGACACATTAAATGCACAAGTCACTATCTCATTTCTAACTATTGCTGTTTGTAGCTCTTCTTCTAGATTATAGAGCAATCCCATGAGCCAGCGGCGTATTGTGTGGCTAGGGACAGTTAATGCCAAGATTGATAGAAAAACTCCTTTCAGGACGTTTGGGTCTTTGGAACTGCACGTTGTGATTTCTGTCCAATCCAGTACCCCTCGTTGCTTTATTTCTGTTTGAATTTTGAACCAAAAGGGGCAAGTGTCGATATTATCGCCACAAGAACATTTCCATCCCCAGGACCAACCTGGTCCTTTGCGTTTTATATGCGAATCTAGGTGATGAAGCTCCCCTACACTCTGGATCTGTTTGTGAGCTCCTAGTAATTGATCTAGTAAAGTAGAACCTGAGCGGACATCAGAAGCTATGAAAAGGAGTGTATTTACATCGCCCATATTGAATCATTTGGTTTGTATTTAGTAAGATGAAATATGGTTTAGAGACATGTGGTTGGTAATTTTTTTATGTATTTTGTTGCTTTTAGAATGTAAACTGTTGCTAAGATAACTTCGCCTGCTAACAAAGCTATAGCCGCACCAGTTGCTCCAAAATGTGGTGCTAAGATTAAACAAGCTGTTAACGACACCATACCTGCTGCTAATCTAGCCGAAAAGAATACTTTGTCTATACGTAGTAAAATTATGAATTGTCCCAAAAGAATATCAAAGACATAGGCTAGCAAACAAATTCCAAATAATCTAAGTACCCAATAGCCGTTCGCATACTCAGGGATAAAAAATGTAAGCAGTATCTTTTTCGGAATAACAATTGCGGGCAATGCAATTATACTTACAGCAAGTATAGCAAAGGCAAGATAGATAACTAAAAAATGGATGATACCCCGTCCAGAGATTGAGCCTGGAGTGGTTTGTCGTGCTAAAATTGGTCTGCCTATTCGCGCAATATTTTTCAGGAGCAACGTACCGATACTAAGCAACTGGAAGGAAGCGCCATACACACCTAAGTCAGAAAATCCTGCGGCATGTTTTAACGCTATGCTATTCAATGCGGTCAAGGCAAGAGTAGCTAGGCTAGCCATCCACAACCATTTATTACTACTTAATAAAGCAAAAATAGATTTTTTAGTATGTTTTATCGACATGCCTTTCAGGTTCGGTGTGAGCCGTTTCCATGCATAGTGATATTGTAGAATGAGGAAAAATAAGACAGCAATAGTTAGGGCACCACCAATCAGTTCGAGATTTAGACGTGCCGGTTCCAAGAACAAAACAGTCCAAATTAGTATAAAGTATATTGTTCTTTCAGCACATGAGTATATAGCATGGCGCCCCTGACATTCCCAGACATCAAAAACGTTGGCTATTTGTAAGGGGCTTAACATTGTTGCTATACAAATCCAAAACATCCCCCAAGAGATATTTAGAATGGAGTCTGGTAGAGTGACCAGTATAAGCAAGGTGATGCTACAGAGGCAAAACAGCAATCCGCGAATTAACAAACTAACCGTCAATGTTTCATTGAAGCGCCCTGGGTAATGAGTGAGATCTCGAATTAGCGAACGATCCATGCCAAAACGGATATTGGCCGCTAGAATGGTGCCAACAGCTATTGCGTATGTAAGCTCACCAAACTTTGCTGCTCCTAGTGCGTTGGCTATTTTGATAGTCGTGACAAACCCCAGTCCTGCCATGTAAATATTAGAGAACAATAAAATGCTTAGGTTATTCAGTCGTCCGCGTTGTGTTTTGAATAGTGTTTTTATATAAGCTGTGTGCATTTCTTGCTTATCTGGCAGTTGTTGTATTGCTTGGCGGTCTATAAGTTGTAATTAAAATTTTTTGCATTTTACTGGAATTTTCTTCCCTTGTCTGTTTAAAGCACCTAATATTTCGTTTGTTTGTAATAGCACTTTAGTTGATTTGTCTTGTTTGTCAGGTATCACAAATGGGACAAAATTATCCTCATATCGAACAATATCTGATATTCGTAATACTTGGTAGGTTCCACTTCCGGGGCCAAGGGCTATCCATTCCGGGATGTTTGCCAAACTAAAATCGTTTGTAGCTTGCTTACCAAGCCTTGAGTGTAGTTTACTTGGGAATGACCATATTCTCTTGTATTTTTTTCCATTTATGAAAATATGGAAAATTTCTCTTGCATGAGAGTACTTTTGAGCACCATGTTCCTTAGTTGTATCTGTTGTAGCTGTTGCATCCCAAGTAACTGCGATGTGAATCCATTGACCTTGCTTGGGGAAAAGTCTGGCATGAGTTCCAAATTTTGTTTTGTTTTCTCTTTTTGCATATTTACTGGTACCACATAGGAAATCTAAAAAGGCATAGAATCGGTGTCCTTGCCCATAACGATACCTGATTTGGATATCCCCAGCTGAAAGTAGCGGAATGGATAGATCTCGTTTACCTGGGATTAGTAAATCAACAGCTGACCAGTCAGGCTTGTAATAAAATTCAATTGTCCCTTTCAATCCGGGGAAGTTTTCATAACTCCCATCTGAAAGGCTCTTTCCTCGAGGAAATCTAATCGTTTGATCGCCTGTTAATTGTATCCCCTCATTGCTTTTCAATTGTGTTGCTTGGGCAGATGTTGAAGTGTTTTGTGTTCCATATTGATTTGGAAGCTTTGGAGATGTAGGAAAAAAGTATCTGTCAGGAGACAGGAAAGCGATATAAGGAGTTATGTCTTTGAATTTGACAAATGCCGGATCCTCAGATTGAATTTTCCAGAGTCCGTTTGTCCCATTTGTTGGGATTGATAAATCGCCATATGTTTTTCCTGTGCTTTCAACTGCTGGTGTTTGGTTACTTTTTGTGATCGTAACTTCTTTATTCGCAAAGAGGTTTATGTGGGTAAGCTTACTGTCTACAAAGAAAAAAAACGGTTCATCTTTTTCAAGCCAAAAACCTTCAGGACATTCCAACACAATATGCTTTGCATTCGTATTGAGTATGGTGAAATCGCCACGGTTGTCATGTCCGAGCCTGTACGTACCGGCGATATTTGATGCTGGAATTTCCAGGTGGTAGTAAAATGGGGTTATTCCCGGTACGTCTCGTTGTGCTAAGCGTTTTTCTACTTTTAAGATATGGTGATTTTTTACTGGTTTCTGGTCCGGTCCAAGCAGAATAGGGGTTACATGATCTTCCTGGGCGACATTAAAGAGTACCTCAATATTTAGAGCTTGTCCCGGAGACTTCTCAAACACTGCCATTGATACGGAAGTAGAGTCAAAGACTTTTTTTAGAACAGGGAGTTGCTTGACGATACCTTTGTAATCTTTAAGCCCTTTCATAATTATGGGGAGACTGAGGCAGGCGTGGTAATTGAAGCTCTGACCATAGTACTCTGGGCTGCCCTTTGAAGACTTTAGTATCTCTTTGTATTGGCTTGTTGATGCTTCCATAGATCTTCGAGCAAGTTGGAGGTATTTGTCCTCTCCAGTCATTCTCCACGCCATTGTATAGTACATTCCTGATGCATTTTGGTATGCAATGGGTTTTGCATAGTCCCCTAATTCAAAGCGGTATTGGTAATCTATCATTTTTAAAAACCCTTCGCGTGCAAGAGGGGCTTCTGTCAGGCGGTAGTAATCCAGAAGTGCTATGGCATTTCTGCTGATTTTATAAAGGGGGCCTGGAGGCATGTTAAGGGACACTCCGTTTGGAGAGTTTAGATCTATGATGTCTTCTGCCAGTGAATGTAACTGCTTACCTAGTTCTGGATCCCAATTCATTGAGTAGAGCCAGGTCAGGTAACGAAGGGGAACAAATGCTCCTCTTCGAGATTCTGGGGTTTGCAAGAATGAATATTTTTTTACTGCCTCACCGAAATTCTTTGCAAGTTCCCACATCTCCCAATCACCAGTGAGATAGAACTGTAAGAGATAGTTAGATATATCTGCCCCTGATCCGTCTGGTTTGCCGCTCACCCACCTCCAGTAGATGGGGTAGGAGCCAACACCTTCTCCACCTTTTAGGTTTAAGTTGTTGGGTAAGAGTCCGTAAGCAAAACCACCTTTGACTTTCCATGATCTGTCTTTATAATTACCGACTGGTCCATAATCCCAGTGGTGCATATTCATGTCACCTGCAAAACGATTGAATTTGGTTCCGTAGTCGAAATATTTCCTCTCACCCGATCGTGCATAGAGTGTCCAGACATTTTTACGGAGATGATAATCGACCAGGCCACTAATGCGCCACCAGGTTGCATAGTATTCATTTGTTTCAGGATCTTTGTTGTAACGGGTTGCAGGATTGCTTCCCCATGCGATGTACCCGGTTAATGGGAAAAGATGTTGTGGAACCAATACAGTCTTGTCAAAGAAATCAGAGATAAACTTTTCTGCAACGGGAAACTGTTGCGTGTCTTTTGGGAGCATTGGGGGCCCCATTGTACCAGAGTCACAAAGCCATTTGTTACCAGGAAGAGAGATAACACCTCTGCTTGCTGTGTTGGCTATTGACTCAATTTCTTTAATTGTTTGATTCGCCGTATGTGGTAGAACCCAGAGTGTATGGGTTTTTGCAGATGCCTGGGCATTGCTTGGTATGGTGAGAACCCCTGATTCTCCGATATCAGCATAATTTGTCCATTTTCCCCAATAGTCTTTGACCAGTGTTTCTGTCCGAAAATCAAGTTCTTTTCCACCCCTCTCAGACCAGAGGGCCGCTGTAATGCCTGATTTACTCACGGTCAGTTCCTTTGGAAATTGTTCGGCAAGGTCTTGGAGTACAATTGTAAGCGATTGTTGAGGCGACCTAAGACTGCACCAGTCTCCACATGCTGTTCCTGATTGTATTGTTGTATCTATAGTATTCTTTCTGTGAATGAGAGAAAAGTTTGATGATTTTGACATGAAATGAGGGAAATCAGTTTGTGCCATTGATGTCTGCTCATTTTCAGTTACAGGGATCTCTATAACTTGCCCGGTGTCATGGTTGCTAATGTCAAACAGGGCTGTAGACTGCTCTTGGAGCATGGTTGAAAAATGTATCTGGATATTCTTAAACCAGACCTTGTTGGTATCTTCTGTTAAAACAAGTTGGTGGACTATTTTTACATATGGGCTGTTGGCATAGAAATGCATCCAGATAATACCACGTGCAATCTTCTCAGACTTGTTTTCGGATATGTACCATCCTTCCTTGCGGATGACTGTCCACATAGGCCCTTTTACAAGGAAACTGGTACTGAGTTCACTTGATTTTCCCCCAAAAACAGCTTTGTTACCTTGATTGTCTATTACTGTTGCACCTTTTCCGCTCTGGTAAAGGATTCTTTTGTTTTGAATAACTGCATTTGTGATTAAGGCATCATCATTATTGATGGAAAATGTACCGGCTCCAGTATCGATTGTGACGCCGTGGTTGTCTTCAGTAATGGATATACCATTTATTGTTTGTTCAGTCGGGAAGGTTTCATCTATAGTGAGATGGTATTGTTTGCTTTGAAAACCGTGGAAATTTAGAAGCACCCATCTAATGCTCCCATCTAACCATGTAGCTGTCACATCTATTTGACACGGAACCGCAGTGCCATTTTCTTCTCTTAGGACGAGCTGTTTAATATCGGAAAGGGTTTTTTTGGGGAATGGGACTCCTGTTGCGATTGGCCAGCTTTTTACTGACTGCTCTGGGTAATTTATTGTAATAGGGATTGATTCTATAGCTGCTGCGTTGTTTGTATATATGCAACAAGAGAAGAGTATGGAGACTAGGATGATGATACACTTTTTCATGGATAAGTTCTCATCTGCGTATCACACAATGAACAGGGTTACTCAAGAGCTTGTAATTGGAACTTGATCTTTTCATTACCTGGGTCGAGAATCAGGGCCTGTTCGTATTCCTGTTTGGCTTGTAATAGGGCTTTTTGCTCTTTGTAGTGGTTCGCTAAAGTGACATGGAAGGGGGCGTAGCTTGGTAGCCATTTAATTCCGAGTTGAAGGATATTCACGGCATCGGCTGTACGATTCTGTTTTTTATAAAACCAGAAAAGTTGCATGAAGTATTGAGGCTTTATATGTTTTTCTACTTCGAGAAAATCTAAGGAGCGACTTCGATAGTATTCAGCCTCTTCAATGTCCCCAGCTCTTTCAAAATATTCACCAAGTGTTATCCAGGCAGCCGTTGTTGAAGGGTAAAATAATGCGATTTCTTCTCGTGTTAGATCCGCAGCCAATATAAAAGCAGGGAGATTACGGGCCACTTCTGGATATCTTTCCGTACCTTGCCTTAAGATACCAAGAGCCTGTTCAGTTTTTTCTTGCTGCAAATACCATTCTGCCAGAGTAAATATCATCTTCTCTTTGTTCTGACTTCTTTTGTAACCCTCCTCCATGAGAAATGATGCTTGGTTATAGCTACTCAGAGGAAGGGAGAGTCCGATTCTTTGAAGATATGTACCTTCGAGAGGATCCCTTTCGGATGCATGAAGGAAGTTGTTGAATGCAGGCTGGTTTTGTTGAAGGTAAGAAAAAATAGTACCTCTATAAGAATAGTAGAGCCCTTCCAGCGGGTCAAGGGAGATAGCATTGTTTATTGTCGTTAATTGTTTTTGGAGAAGCTTTTCGGAAAGCCTGGGGTTGAGATAGATTTTTGAGGCCTCTTTGTGCAGTTGTGTTGCTTTGATTATTCCTCCCTGGAAGGCAAGAGTCAGGAGGAGTAATGGAAGGGCGACCAGGAAGCTTAGTTTCCAGTATGAAGGCGCTTCTTGTAACAAGGTTGGTCTGTTGCGAAAATGAATGCGGGTGTTTCCTGCTGATATCAGGATTCCACAGAGCAGGAAGAAATAGAGCCCGTTGGCTCCATTATGCATATTAAAATCAAATATGCTGTGGACAAGGATTGATAAAATAGCGGAGAGGCTACCAATAATAAGAAAAATTGAATAGGTGTCTTTCCGGAGCGTGAGACCTTTGAAACCATGTTTTAAGATTGTAAAGACAAAAAAGGCGCTTAGTAGAAAACCGATAAGTCCACCATCGGTGAGCAACTCTATGTAGTCGTTGTGGGCATGGCCAACTGTCCTTGAGTCGGGTTGGATATTGTATTGCGGGTAGGCGTGAACGAAAGTGCCAAATCCTGTGCCACTGAGAAGGTTGTCTTTGATGAGTGGGGCGCAGGCTTGCCATATTTGCCATCGACCAAAGACCAGGGTGCCTGTTTCGGTTGTACTGGAGTTGAACCTTGCGAATAAAGAATCCCAGCCAAACCATGTCATTGCCAGTAATACGCCTCCAATAATAACGGTGGGCAGTATTAACCCAGTGTTTTTTGTCTTTTTACTAGCAAGCAGTAAAAAGAATAATAGTGCCAGTGTGGCTGAGATAGTACCGCCGCGAGAGAGGCTGAGGAAAATAGACGCAAGAATAAGAACAGCGCCAAAACCTAAGAAAAAATGAATATTTGATCCTGGCGTTGAGAATATGGAAACTATGTTGTGTCGGAATGTCCGGTGTGTCGTCTTGTGTGGTCGATAGAAAAAAAACAGGGCCAAAACTATTGGAAACAACAGCTCCATGAATCCTGCGTAGTGGTTATAATTGATCCAGGGGCCGAATGGCTGGGTTCTTTCTGGAACGGGGCGAAACCAGTAGATAAGATCGGGTGATGTGAATTTTTGAAGAATTGCTAAAAAGGCTATTATGGTAGCAAGGCCTGCAATAATTTTGACGGTTTTTTTGAGAAGGGATGAATTACTTAAAAGTTGTACGGTGAGTATGTAAAAGAACGCATAGGAAGTGATACGGAGAGCTTCAAGTAAAGTGGATTTTTGGTTGACTGTTAATGGTATCCATTGATTATTCTCTTGTAGATCGAGTATGGGGGCGTATGCCTGGTAAATACCGGGTGCGATAAAGCTCACAAGTGAGGGGGGGAGTGGTATTAATTGTACCCACATAAATAGCAACAAGAGGAATAAAGGAATAGCACCGGGAACTTTTAAAGGCACTTGTGACTTGTGACGTATTTCCCAGCAGTAGATGATTGTTGTCAGGAAGATCAGAGCTTCAACAAGACCTATTGACCATGTTTCAACGCTGCCAAAGGCGAGTGGTGCGAATAGAAGGATTGCAACAAAGAGCTTGTAGGAGATGTGTTGCATATTTTATTGTTCCCTGTGAAATGGTCCTTTCAACTGTTTTTTCTCATCACACTATTCATTGATCGTTCATTGGATGCCCTACAGAAAGAATTTTATATCCATACAAAGATCAAAATCGGTTCTGGAAATGTCTCCAGAATGGAGTTCGTTTCAAAAGTAATACCCGAAATTACTTCTTCAATGAAGATTCACTTAAGATATCAATTGCTACTTGATGCTCTCTAAACGTTTTTTAATTGTTTCATTACCAGGTTCGAGAATTAATGCCTGCTCGTATTCCTCTTTGGCGCGGTATGGGATGTCCTGCTTTTTGTAATAATCTCCCAGGTGGATATGAAAGGGAGCGTAGTCCGGTAACCATTTGATGCCAAGGTAGAGCGTGTTGACTGCCTCATCTGTTCTTTTTTGTTTTGTGTAAAAATAAAACAACTGCATAAAGTACCCAGGCTGGATGGTTTCTTCCTGTTCCAGGAAGTCCAGGGCATGGCTTCTGAAATACGCACTGTTTGTAAGCTGTCCTGATTTTTCGAGATACTCTCCAAGTGCTATCCAGGCGGATGCTTTGGGAGGGAGGGCGGCACTCATCTCTTCTCTTCTGAACTTGTAGAATTGAAAGAATGCAGGAATACGTTTGGCTATATTAGGAAACTGCTCGGTACCTTGTTTGAGAACAGTCAGTGCCTCTTCGCGATCACCCTGTTGCAGATACCATTCTGCAAGGACAAAGACGAGTTGTTCTTTGTTAAGGCCCTTTTTGTAACCTTCGGCCATTAAAAGAGACGCCTGTTCCTTTTTCTCTGGTGGTAACAGGAGTGCAATCCTTTGCAGGTAAGCCCCTTCAAGAGGATCTTTACGGCTGGCCAGGATATAATTGTCCAATGCCTCTTTATTTTGCTCAAGATACGAAAGGAGGTTCCCTTTGTAGGAGGAGTAGAGTCCCTCCAGGGGGTCAAGTTGGATGGCTTTGTCAATTGTTACCAGTTGCTCCTGGAGGAGTTGTGTAGACAGTTGCGGGTTTAGGTAAATTTGGGAAGCCTTACTGTGGTACTGTTGTGCTTTAAAGATTCCGCCCTGAGTGGTGATGGTCATGATAAGGAGTGGAAGGGCGGCCAGGTAGCCCAGTTTCCATACTGAAGAGACTTCTTTGAGTAATGTTGGCCTCTTGCGAAAGTGTAGCCGGGTGTTTCCGGCGGAGACGAGAACTCCGCAGAGGAAGAAAAAGTAGAGCCCGTTTGCTCCGTTATGCATGTTAAAATCGGTGATGCTGTGGATAAGGATTGCGAATATTCCACTAAGGCCAGCGATAATTAACAGGGTGGAATAGGGTTCACGGCGCAGGGAAAGCTTTCTGATACCGTTCTGAAAGATTGTGATAACAAAACATGCCGCAAGCAGAAAACCAATAAGGCCACCATCGGTGATAAGTTCCAGATAGTCATTATGGGCATGATCGAAAACATCGGATGTGGGGAAGTTACTGTATTGTGGAAACGTGTGGATGAAAGTACCCCAGCCGGATCCGGTGAAAAGGAAGTCTTTGATGAGTGGGGCCAGGTTTACCCATAAAGGTAATCTGCCTTCAGTTATGGAGCCATCTCCGGTTGTGGTAGCATTAAAGCGTTCAAGAATGGGATCCCAGCCGAACCAAGTCATGGTAAGCAGAATACCTCCGACGATTATCAGTGGGAATATGCTTCCAGTTTTCTCGGATTTTTTTGTAAAAAGAATCAGAAAAAAGAACAGGGCCAGGGTTGCAGCAATAATCCCGCCTCGTGAAAGTCCTATAAAGATAGATGTCAGGATAAGTACAACACTGAATCCCAGGAAAAAATAAATATTTGAAGCCGGTGAAGACAATATCGAAACAGCCTTGGAACGAAACGATTGCTTATCTGTGAATTTGGGCTTGTAGTAGAAGGAGAGGGCAAGCACCAGTGGAAAGACTAACTCCATAAATCCCGCGTAATGATTTCTGTTTACCCATGGTCCAACGGGACTTGCGTTTTCGGGAGCCGGCCGGAACCAGTAAATAGTGTCGGGAGATGTGAATTTCTGCAGAATCGCTAGAAAGGCAATGGCTGTGGCAAGTCCCGCAACTATTTTTACGGTTTTGGTGAGGAGTTCCCTGCGGCTCAAGAGCTGTACTGTGAGAATATAAAAAAATGCGTAGGAAGTAATCCGAAGGGCTTCGAGCAGGGTGGACTTTTGATTAACAGTTAGTGGAATCCATTGATTATTGTCCTGTACGGCAAGTATGGGGGCATATGCCTGATAGATACCGGGTGCAATAAAATTTACCATTGAAGGTGGAAGTGGCATCAGTTGCAGCCACATAAAAGCAAGTAGAAGAAAGAGAGGGAGCAGGCCGGGAACTTTTAGTAATGCGTCTGATTTGTGACGTGTTTCAAAGCAGTACACAAAAGTTGTCAGGAAAACAAGACCTTCAACAATCCCTATTGACCATGTTTCTACACTTCCGAAGGCGAGTGGTGCGAAAAAAAGGATTGCAACAAAGAACTTGTAGGAGATGTGTTGCATATCGTATTGTTTCCTGTGAGAATTCAAGACTGTTATTTGTAATAAAGATTACGTATTTTACATGCCTTATGATGAAATATCAAATTGTTAAATCTAAATGGCTGAATGGCTCTTCTGGCCGTGGATATTAGGCTTGTTGTTGGGTAATATTTCAAGTCCCCCTGATGCTCTTAAATGTTTCTATTTATCAAAACAGGCCATTGAAACAGTAGTCTCATTATTGTATAATGGGTGTGTTGCGAGACGTAAACAACGGGGGTATATAAATGATGCGACGACACCAGTTTCAATTTCTCTCTTCATGGCTGCACAACAAAAACCGTAAACCTTTAATTATCCGTGGTGCGAGACAGGTAGGCAAGTCAACATTAGTAGAATTATTTGCCAAGGAGCAAAATCGAAATCTCTGTAATGTTAATCTGGAACGTTACCCAGAATTATCTGCGGTTTTTTCAGGGAAAGATCCAGGGCAGATTCTGCAGGAGATAGAGTTTCTCCCTAATCAGAGTGGAATCAGTGGTGACACTCTTTTGTTTCTTGATGAAATACAGGCTGTCCCTGAAGCAATCCCTGCTTTACGGTATTTTTATGAAGATATGCCAGACTTTCCTGTTGTTAGTGCCGGTTCACTGTTGGAATTTGCATTGGCAGACCATACTTTTTCCATGCCTGTTGGAAGGATACAGTATTTACATATGGGACCCATGACTTTTAGTGAATTTCTTCTGGCAACAGGTGAGGACAAACTTTACAATTTTATTCATCAATATGAGGTAGGGCAGGAAATTGGAGAGGTCGCTCATCAGAGGTTGTTGCAATTACTTCGGTCCTATTATTTCGTTGGCGGCATGCCTGAAGCTGTCGCAGTTTTTGGAGAAACGCGCAGCTATAGGGCTGTTAGCGAGATACATAACTCCATAATCGAAACCTACCGTGATGATTTTCCCAAATATGCGGGATCAAGAAACTTGAGTCGAATGCAGAATGTTTTTAATTTCGCAGCCAGAAATGTTGGTGTAAAAGTAAAGTACTCTAATATTTCATCACGGGATCAGAGTGTTACAATCAGAAAAGATATAGAATTGCTGACAATGGCAAGGGTGATAGGTAAAGTTGTTCATAGTAATTGCTCCGGCTTGCCAATACAGGCTGAAAATAAGGAGCGAGTGTATAAACTGCTCTTTTTGGATATAGGTCTGATGAATGCTATTTGCGGCCTGGATTGGAGAAATCTTTCTCAAATGGACGAGAAGAAGGTTATTAATCAGGGTGCTATTGCAGAACAATTTGTGGGCCAGCATCTGCAGGCAATGATGGCTGACAAGCCGAATCGTGAATTGAATTATTGGTTGCGGGAGGGAAAATCATCTAACGCTGAGCTGGATTATGTTGTTGGCTTAGGGGGGAGGATTATCCCAATAGAGGTGAAATCAGGTGCAACCGGAACATTAAAATCCCTGCATCAGTTTATGGGAACAAAAAAAACTGACCTTGCTGTTCGGTTTGATGCTAATCTGCCAAGTAGTCAGCAGGTCAATACTGTAATTAACGCAGATAAAGAATGCAGGAACGTACAGTATCAGCTCATTTCACTGCCCCTATATCTGGTAGAGCGGCTTGAATCGCTCATTTCTGAACGTAGGACGTTGACACAGCACCTGGAAAATTAAGATCATTCTTTGCAAGGTCAGGTTAAGAAATATGCAAAAGGAAGATATGATGTCACCATTTTCGGAAATCAGATTTTCCTTGAACCCTCAAGTTGTTTCTCAAAATAAGGGATTGTGGCTTTAAGGCCTTCTTCAAGTTGAATTGCAGGTGTCCAACCGAGTACTTCTTTTGCCAGGGTTATATCCGGTTGTCGCTGGGTGGGATCATCACTGGGGAGTGGCTGATACTCAAGTTTTGACTTTGATCCGGTCAGCTTGATGATGGTTTCTGCCAATGTTTTGATAGTAAACTCATTGGGGTTGCCAGTGTTGATGGGGCCAATAAAGTCATCAGCTGTTCCCATTAGCCGTACAAATGCTTCAATGAGATCATCTACATAGCAGAAAGAGCGTGATTGGGAGCCATCACCATAGATGGTAATTGCTTTGTTCTGTAATGCCTGCATGATAAAGTTTGAGACAACCCGACCGTCATTGGGGTGCATATTGGGTCCGTAGGTGTTGAAGATACGGGCTACCTTTATGCGCAGGTTGTGTTGTCGGTGGTAGTCGAAAAAGAGTGTTTCCGCGCAGCGTTTTCCTTCGTCATAGCAGGAACGTATGCCATTTGGGTTAACCTTCCCCCAGTAGGACTCTGGTTGGGGGTGGATCTCAGGGTTTCCGTAGACTTCACTGGTGGATGCCTGGAAAATTTTTGCTTTGACCCGTTTGGCCAGACCCAGCATGTTGATAGCACCATGGACACTGGTTTTGGTGGTCTGCACCGGGTCATGCTGGTAGTGGATAGGGGAGGCTGGACAGGCCAGGTTGTAAATTTCATCAATCTCAATATACAGAGGGAAGGTTACATCGTGACGAATGATCTCGAAGCTGGGATTCCCCAGAAGGGAAATGATGTTGTCTCTGGTGCCGGTGAAGAAGTTGTCGAGACAGAGGACTTCGTGGCCGTCGTTCAGCAGGCGCTCGCATAGGTGAGAACCGAGGAAGCCAGCACCACCGGTGACAAGAATACGTTTTTTTCTGTTGTAGTTTTGCATAGTTGAACGATTGATGAGTTAACAGGAGAAATCAAAACGGGTTCTATGCCCTACCCAATTTATAAATGAATTCGGGTTATCCCAGATTCTGCAAATACCATTGGGCTGCTTTATCCAGACCAGCCTGTACCGAAAAAGAAGGTTTATAGCCAATCAGTCTCTTAGCTTTTGAGATGTCTGCAAGTGAATGGCGTACATCTCCAGCTCTAAAATCGCGGTATTCCGGTGCAGCGTTCATGGCCGATTCATGAGTTGCTACAACCCTCTCTTTTATCAATTGAAAAAGTTCATTGAGGGTTGTCCTTTCGCCAAAGGCAACATTATACACCTGATTTGATGCCTCTTCATTCTTCGCCGTTGCTGCCAGGAGGTTTGCTTCTACAGCGTTTTCAATAAAACAGAAATCCCGGCTTGTTTCGCCATCGCCATTGATAAAAACGGTTTCATTTTTTATGAGTCCAGCAAACCATTTTGGAATAACCGCCGCATAGGCGCCATTGGGGTCCTGGCGTTGTCCGAAAATATTAAAATATCTGAGACCGATTGTTTTGAAACCATAGGTTTTTGCAAAAACATCGCTATACAGTTCGTTAACGAGCTTTGTCACAGCGTAGGGAGAAAGAGGTTTGCCAATTTTATCCTCTTCCTTGGGCAGATCCGGGTGATCACCATAGGTGGAACTTGATGCCGCGTAAACAAAACGTTGAACGTTTGCATCCTTTGCAGCCACCAGCATATTCAAAAATCCACTGATGTTGTTTTCATTCGTTGTGATCGGGTCTTCAATGGATCGTGGTACGGAACCAAGGGCTGCTTGATGGAGAACGTAGTCGACATTGCTACAGGCATGTGTGCAATCATCTATACTCCGGATATCTCCTTCAATAAAGGTGAATTGCTGCCACTGCTTCTCGCTTACCAGTGATTGAACCTCATCGAAATTATGTTGAAATCCCGTCGAAAAGTTATCCAAACCCACAACTTTCTGGTTTAGCTTAAGAAGGGTTTCAAGGAGGTTGGAGCCGATAAAACCGGCAACACCGGTGATGAGCCAGGTGTACTGCTTGTCTGTCAGATGGTTTTGAAGTGTCTCGTAATGTGTCATTGTATGAGTACTTTATTTCTAAACTCTTTATGGAACAAGTAAGGGAATAATTTCCAGCTTCTTTGGGTATTATGAAAAGCTGCATAGGCTGAAGGATATTTTACTGAAGGAAAAAAATAGCATTACGAAAGCCCTTCCGCCTTTCTGTGCCTTCCGCCTCGTAACCTATTTTAGCTTATAATCTTCCGTCCACAGCGTTGCTTGGAAGGATGTTCTTTACATCATAGATAATGCTTTCTTCTTTGCCTAAGGATTTGATCCATTCAATCCCTTTTAATTTAAATTCGCCATGGGCAACGCAAAGAACAATCGCGTCATAATGTGCTACAGTCGGGGAGTCAATCAGGTTGATGTTGTACTCCTGTCGCGCCTCGTCTTTGTCAACCCATGGGTCATATACGTCAAGGCTGACACCATAAGATGTGAATTCATTGATCACGTCGACTACTTTGGTGTTGCGGATATCCGGGCAGTTTTCTTTGAAGGTCAGTCCAAGGATAAGAATCTTCGAATCCTTCACATGAACTTTCTTTTGCAGCATAAGTTTAACCACCCGGGATACCACATATGCCCCCATATTGTCGTTAATGCGGCGTCCGGCGAGGATCATCTCCGGGTTGTACCCCGTTTCCTGTGCTTTGTGGGTAAGGTAATAGGGATCGACTCCTATGCAGTGACCACCAACCAGACCGGGACGAAAGGGGAGGAAATTCCATTTGGTAGCTGCAGCATCGAGGACCTCATTGGTGTCGATTCCCATGCGGTGAAAAATAAGCGACAACTCGTTGACAAGGGCAATATTTACATCACGCTGTGTATTTTCAATGACTTTAGCTGCTTCAGCAACCTTGATGGAGCTGGCCTTATAGGTGCCGGCTTTTACTATACTTGCGTACAGGGTATCAATTATTTCTGCAGCCTCAGGATTAGATCCTGCGGTGACCTTTGTAATTGTTGTGAGGCAGTGTAGTTTATCCCCAGGATTGATACGTTCAGGACTGTATCCTACTGAGAAGTTTTTATTAAAGGTGAGATTCGATTCCTGTTCAAGAATGGGAACACAAATTTCTTCAGTTGCTCCTGGATATACGGTGGATTCATAGACAACGATGTCGCCCTCGGATAAAAATCTTCCAACAAGTGAACTGGCTCCTTGAAGGGGGCGCAGGTTCGGCTGTTTATGCCTGTCAATTGGGGTTGGAACAGCAATGATATAAAAGTTGTATGCTTTGAGATCTTCTTCCTGACTGGAAAACTGGAGCTGTGGGTTGTTTGCTAAATCCTCGGGAGTAACTTCTCTGGTGGAATCCCTACCCTCTAAAAGTTCCTGTACTCGTGCTTCTTTGATGTCGAAACCAAGAGTTGGGTAATTCTTTCCAAGTTCCACAGCCAGAGGAAGGCCGACATATCCCAGGCCGATGACGGCTATTTTTATTTCTGATATTTGCATGGATGTCTACAATGAGTAAATGGTTAGTATGACTTTGCAAGCAATGATAATGAATTTATGCCATGCGTGCAATCAGATAAAATGATTAAAACGGGGTGTGGTTGCCAGTCATCGCCTACTAGAAAAAGCTAGAAGATAAACTGTTTTTGTTATGGAAAAGCTTTATTCCTTATCGTAGTATTCGTAATATCCATAGTACCCGGAATCTTTTTTACTTCTGATGATTCCATTGATCACAATACCAAGGATAGGGGTGTGGATGTCTCGCAGCTTCTTTAATCCGGAATCCAGCATATCGTAGGTGGTCTTTCCCGATCTGGCAATCAGCAGTACTCCATCTACGATGGCACTGAGGGTGAGGCTGTCTGTCACACGTTGAATAGGGGGAGAATCGAGGAGCACGAAGTCATAAAACTTCATTGTTTCATCCATGAGCAGCTGCATTCTTCGTGATTGTAGTAATTCAGCCGGGTTCGGAGGTATGGGGCCTGATGTAATAATAGAGAGTTTCTCATCCGGGATTGGTCTGATAGGATTCTTTTTGGTGTCGCCGGTGAGGTAGTTGCTTAATCCAAAGGAATTTGGAACATTGAAAAGAGAGTGGGTGCGTGGTCTGCGCATGTCACAGTCAATAATCAGTACTTTCTTGTTGTTCTGAGAAAGAACCCTGGCGAGGTTGCATGTTGTGGATGTTTTACCCTCTTTTGGTGACATACTGGTAATTAAAAGAGAGCGTGGAGGATGATCCGGGGACGACAGGAGCAGGCTGGAACGGATCAGACGATAATTCTCCGAAAGTGGCGACAGCGGGTGCTCAAGAATATGCGATTCTATTGCCTCGTCTTTGCCTTGGAGCTCTTCAACTGTTCCCAGCACCGTTAAATCGAAACGCTGCTCAACATCTTTCCCGTCCTTTACGGTGTTGTCCAGGTATTCGATAAAGAATGCCAGGCCAATGCCACCAAAAAGGCCAAGAATGAGGCCCAGCAGGAGGTTACGCTTTTTTTGCGGTTTTGATGGTGAGGAGGGGAATTCCGCTTTTTTTACAACCCATATCTTAATTTCCTGAGACTGTTCGGTGACACTGGCTTTCTTAATGCTGGAGGTGAGGGCATCGTAGAGTACCCGGTTCATATCAACATCCCTTTTCATAATGGTGTATTGAGTGAACCTCTCGTTTATGTTGAGCATCTCGTTTTTGGTCTTGGCGAGCAGCTGCTTGAGATTTTCTTCCCGAGATTTGGCAAGCTCATAGCTGTTGCGGGTTGAGTCTATAATTCTATCCACTTCGATTTTCTTTTCTCTTAACAACAGGGCCTGTTCAGCTTTGGCGTTGATCATTACCGGATGCTTGTAGCCATATTTTTTAGAGAGATCTTTGATCTTTTGCTCTGTGGCAAAGATTTGATCACGAAGATTCTGCAATACCTTGTTTTCAGCAAAAATGGGGATTGTCTCTATATTATCGTAGTTTTCCCCCAAAGCTTTGATTTGTGCATAGAGCGCTTCAAATTCTTGCTGTTCTGTCTGTGCCTTGGAAAGCTTGGAACTGAACTCAGAGAGTTTTTCCGGGTAGACTGCGAGCTTGTTCTCGACGGTTACCAGGTCGTTATCTCTCATGTATTGCTGCAGGGCAAGTTCTGCTCCTTCGAGTTTTTTACGTTCTTCAGCTGCCTTGCTTGTCATCCACTGCAGAGAGTAGTTACTCGATGCAAGTTTTATTTCCAGGATTTGATCCATATATGCCTGAATCATGGCGTTCGTGACCAGTTTTGCTATTGCCGGATTTTTGTCACTGTAGCTGATTATGACGGTTTTGGTGTTGGCCACAGGCTTGATGGAAAGCCCACCCATGATTTTCGCAGCAATGATTTCTGCATCCGTTTTTGGCTCATTGGCAATAAGTAATCCGGATCCTTCTGTGTTCGTTTCAGATCCCTCAGGGGCTGAGGAGAAAAAGCCTTTGATGAAATCCTTGATTCCGGTCTTGAATGATGAGAGGAAGCTGAACAATCCTTCCTTTTCTTCGCTGAAAAAATAATGTCTGTATTTGGTGTCCAGTTGCAGTTGCTTGACAACCCTTTGAGTAACGTCTGTGCTGCGAATTAACTCAAATTGAGTAGTCAGGAAGTCAGGATCCCAGCGGTAATAGGAATTACCGCCCTCAATGGCACTCGATGAGGTGTTTCGTTCGATAAGAACCTGGGACGAGGCAGTATAGATGGGGGTGGCAGTATAAGTAGCTATGAAAACAGTAAGGAAAGTGATAGCCAGAAACGTAAGAACCGTTGTCTTGCGTTTGAGGATTACGCTGATGTAATCACGAAGGTGGATTTCCTGTTCCTGTGTATCCTGGAAAGCAGGTTGCTGTGTCGGGGGGATAATGTTCATAGCATGGATAGGTATTCTGACAGGATTTAAAAAAAACTTTCAGGGACAACAACGACATCGTTGGCAAGGACAGAGGTGCCATGATCGACATTCTTGAGGATAGTTTTCTCCCCATTGACAATTCGTACAATATCGATCCCGGATTTGGATGCTTTGCCGGTGAAACCGCCTGCACGTGCGATTAGTTTAAGGACTGTACTTTCATTATCACAGGTGTAGGCATCGGGATTCTTGACTTCACCTGTTACATAGCACATACCGCCCTTGGATATGTAAATGGTGTCTCCATCCTGAATGAGGATGTTTTGGCTGAGATCTCCTCCCTCGACCATGGAATTGATGTTTACAACGAGTACTTCCTTTTTTCCATCCTTGGTTCTTTTAATGGTTGCAGTATCACCAGCACCCTCCTTCAGGCCACCGGCTTGGGAAACGATCTCAAGAAAGGTGGTTGCGCCACGTAATTCTGCTATTCCAGGCTTGTATACCTGTCCGAGAATTACGGCTTTTTTTGAGCGAAATTCTTCTATGAAAATATTTACCTGAGGGTTTACGATGTAGCCATCAGCCAGGAGTGTCGTGAGCTTCTGAGTAACTTCTGTTAAGGACATGCCGCCAACATGAACCAGGCCGATAAAGGGGATAACAATTGAACCGTCGTTTGAGACCCGGACTGTTTTCTGTAAATCCGGGTGATCATAAACATCAATTTTCAAGACATCGCCGGAACCAACGATGTAATTATCGGCAAGGCTGTTTGTGGAGAAACAAAGCAGGATTGTCAGGCAGAACGTAGCAAAGAACAAATAAGTTTGAAAAGGAAATTTCACATTACACATAACAGGATTTTCTTTATTTGTGCCTCAGAAGAGTAACTTCTTTGGCATGAAAAAATATGTATCCTGTTATTCAAAGTCACTACGCTTCAAGAAGAGACTGAAACACAATATGTAATATAACAGGAGTTTTTTTCAAAGGATGAAAAAAACTTTACCCATTATAGCGCAGAATTCAAACTAAAGGAAACAGTGTTTGTGTCATACTCGTAAATTTCATCGGTTGAATTCCTTTGTTCCCATGTGTAGGCAAGTTCAGCCATTAGCCAGTCATTAAAAATATACTGCAGGGCAGGGCGGAGGATAAAGCGATCATCATCACGTTTAGGGCCAGTTATTTGATTATAGTCAGCGTTTTCATATGTGAAATCCAGCATTCCTATAAAATCTTCAGCGAATTCCTGATTGTAACGGAACGTCCCGCCAAGAATTCTTTTATCCAGTGCCTCCGTACTGTCAGTTTCCTCTATCTGATGATGCATGCCAAGGGAAAGGCTTGTTTTCTGGGTGACCTTGTACTGAACGTCCAGCTCAAAAATAAGTCCGTCATTGTTTGAGTTATAGGAGTTTTCGCTGATATCGTTTACTGCTTTGTCTTTATACTCACGTGTCTGATAACCTGCTTTGAAGTCTATCGAAGTTTTGGTGGAGGCAATCCAGCTTATACCGCCGTATATGGAGTCCTGATCATTGTCTTTGTCAGTTTCGGTGTCGTAACTTACGTCTATGTACCTGTACTCCAGAAAAAGTGCGGTTTTCGGACTGAATGTGAAAATACCGTAAAGTGAAAAGGCATTATCAGTTCTGTTGAGGAAAGCATCATCAACTTCCTTGTAGTCGAGAAAGAAGTTCGAATAGTCGACCTTCAGGCCGATTTTTTCTGTAATGTCCCAGATAACATTAAACAAAGCTATATTTGAATTATAACGTCTTAAGCTTATTTCACCGAGGAAGTTACCAATATCAAAGCGATCCTGGCTACGGGTGTAATGGTCAACAAGCTCAAAAGAAAGGCCGCTTCTCAGGTTAAGTTTGAAGAAACCTTCAACGTTGGCGTCGTAATCGTTTAATTCTGAATCTTCAGAATAATATTTAAAGTCCAGTGCACCGAGGATATAGGCATTATATCGCTCAAATCCGGGGTAATCGGGTAGGGCCATCTGAAGTCCGCCCGGGGTCGAGTTGTTTGGAGCAATGGCAAGCGGCACCTCCTTTGTCCTGGGAAATGCGAGCCAGATACCTGGAGACAATGTCGTCAGGAAGTTACTCTTTTCATCTGTATAGACATTGAAAAGGTTGTCGGTGTATTCACCGGCGACACTGAAGAAGGGATGTATATAACCACCACCCTTAGTTCCGAAAAGATCGTCATCATCCGTCTGGAGGTTGTCTTCCGGCAGAAGAGATTCGGACGTTCCCGATGGTCCCTGTCCCATGGGGGTGTCCTGGGCTGGAGCAACCGCATCGGTTTGGGCGACGACAGTCATTTTGTCTATTGTTAATTCCTTTGATTCAACACTGTTGATGAGAAGTGAGGAAAAGATAAAGAAGCACGCCGAGGGGAGAAGGTATTTATTTTTCATCATATTTTCTTGGTCGAAGAAGTAAGGAAAGAATAGTGTCTAAAGCTGGTGTGTGCTGCTGTGTGTACTGTTAAAGCAAAACCAGCTCTGTTCGTAAGGTCGAACAGAGCTGGAGGATATTTCTTAAAAAGTGGACTGGCTTACAAACCTTTGCGTGCTGCGATTCTGAGATCTTGGCATTCCAGCAAAAGTTGCTCTTGCAACAGGCGTATATGCCTGGCTGTCTGCCACAGCGTCACCACATTCTACGAGGCTTTTCTCAAAAGCCGCCACAAGAATGATGTCCGAAATTCCAGCACTGTCAGAAGCAGCCTTCACGTCATCTCCGTCAACGCCCTCACAATAAAGAGCTTTCAGGATATGTTGAGGGTTGACATTGGCAATTTTCAGTCCTTCATCGACAATGCTCGTTGGATCCATTCCAGCCTTAAGTGCCTCTGCAACGGCGACCTCAATACCTTGGGTCTGATTGTTGACCGAAAAATCTTCGACCCAGTCAGCAAAGGATGCCGACGCAACAAAAACCCCTAAGAGAGCTGATATCATTATTTTCTTCATAATTTCTCCTGACATTGTCATACGTTCGATTATGATAACTACTCACAATCTAATAGCAATACACCTTAAAAGCAATACAAAAATACATGTTACCAATAAGATACTGCTGTTTCCTTCCGCCGACCAAGGCTTTTTTTTGCTGTCGGACAATATGACCAAAGCCTGAAAGAAAGAGTTATGTCGCTCCGTCTCAGGTTTGTGTTCTTTATTTGCCCGGCTAGAACACCATTTCCCAGATACTGCACTGTTGATCAGAAGATCAAGCGACTGGCCGAATGCCAGCTGCGGACGGCAGTTTTTGTTATCTGAGTTTTCCGATGCTCCTAAAAACAAAGACATCTGTTTTCTCAATAATACGATCCCGGGCGGTAAAGGTAAATAGTCAAAATACTTAATTTACACTATTCGGATGCCGTTTATTATAGATACTTGCTGTCCTGTGGACCTTTACTGTATAATCTCTTTAAGAGATTCATTGTCCAGTCAATTGTGACGAGTCTGACTTGACATTTCACCCTTTCAGGTAGCATTTGATTCATGATATATATTATATCCCTGTTATGGAAAATGTAAATAGGTAGAAATACCCAATTTTTAGTTTGATGTGGTCGAGATAAAGGGTCGTGGAAAAAAAGAGTAAGCATCTGCAATGCTTGGAAGAATTGCTACCTCAAGTTACCATCCAACGGGGCTGGGAAGAACAGCTTGATCTTCATTCCATCTTTTTGCGGTGGGATGATCTTGTTGAAAGTGATGTGGCTGAGCATTGTCAGCCATTGAAAATTATAAAGTCCGTGTTATGGGTCGAGGTGGAAAACTCTGCCTGGTTACAGCAACTCCAGTATCAGACCGTTCCGTTATTAGATATTTTGAATAATTCGCTCCGTTTGTCCAAGTTGAAGGGCCTGCGGTTTTGCCTGGCGGAGAAGAATTCTGAAAAGAAAAAGAGTGAGGCCGTTCTTCGCTATATTCAACCATCTTCCCGGGATATTGAAGCTTTTGAACAGCAAGCAGGGACAATAGCCGATAAGGATTCCCGAGATGCTCTGGTGCGTTTCTGGTATCTTTCACAGGCCTGTATAAAAAATGATCTGTAGTTCTCCTTTCTTCCTGCTTGCCTGAAGCGCCGATTCGCAATAGAATACATACCTGTCTGTTTGTGCTTCTTACTGAAAATAAATTACTTCTGTCAATGTGATGATTTACGATAACGTTTTAGACGCCATTGGAAATACTCCGCTCATTAGGGTGAATCGTTTGAATTCTTCTGATGTTCCGGTCTATGCAAAACTCGAATCCAGTAATCCTGGCGGCTCTGTGAAAGAAAGAATCTCTCTGTCCCTGATTGAGGCTGGTGAGGCCAGTGGAGAGTTGAGTGCTGATAAGATAGTCCTTGAGGCAACCAGTGGTAATACCGGTATTGGGCTTGCCATGGTTTGTGCAGCAAAAGGATATCGTTGTCAGCTGGTCATGCCAGAATCCGCATCCCTGGAGCGAAGGCAGATTATGCAGGCCTATGGGGCTGAGATTCTTCTTACTCCTGCAAAAAGGAGTACGGACGGAGCCATAGAAAAAGCCTATGCGATGGCTCGTGAGCACCCTGATCGCTACTATCTTACAGATCAATTCAATAACGAAGCTAACTGGCGGGCTCATTATGACCACACTGCACCAGAAATCTGGCAACAGACAGATGGAAGGGTTACCCATGTAGTAGCAACACTTGGTACATCGGGCACTGTTATGGGGCTCTGTAAGTGGTTTGCTGAACATCATCCCGAAGTAGAGGTTGTTGCCGTAGAGCCATTCCTTGGGCATAAAATTCAGGGCCTTAAAAACATGAAAGAGTCTTATCGTCCTGGAATATTTGACAAATCTCTCCCGACAAGGATTGTGAACATTGAGGATGAAGATGCTTTTCGTATGGCAAGACTCCTTGCAAGGGAAGAGGGCTTGCTGGTTGGTATGAGTAGTGGTGCCGCAATGTTCTGCGCGCTTCAATTAGCGGGAGAACTGGATGACGGGTTTATCGTAACAATTATTCCGGATGGTGGTGAGCGCTATCTTTCAACACCCCTGTTTACACGAAAGAATAAGGTTACTGAGAAAAAAACTGATCTTTGTTTTTTTAATACACTCACCAAAAAGAAGGAAGAATTTCGTCCACAGAAGGAAAAATACGTCAGTTTCTATACCTGTGGACCGACCGCTTACGAACCTGCCAATCTTTCCCTTTGCAGGCGTTTTGTTGTTTCAGATCTTATTACCCGCTATCTGGAACACAAGGGTTATGAAGTGAATTCCTGTATGAACTTTACCGATCTCGATGATAATACAATACAGGGTGCGAATAAGGCCGGTAAGTCACTTGGGGAATTCACCAGTAAGTATATTGATGGATTTATGGCGGATATCGATTCGCTCAGTATTAAGCGGGCTACTCATTACCCCAGGGCTTCCGAGCATGTTGCAGACATGATAGAAATCAGCCATGAGTTGCTCCATAAAGGGTTTGCCTATGAAAAGCATGGCTCTATTTATTTCGATATTTCCAAATTTAAGAAATATGGCCGCCTGTCAGGCATTGATCTTGGCAAGATTCAGCTGGGAAAAACAGTCGATCTTGATAATTATGAAAAGGATAATCCCCGTGATTTTACACTGCTGAAACGTTCAACCCTGGCAGAGTTGAAAAAGGGGATATTTTATGAGACTGATTGGGGAAATGTACGACCAGGATGGCATATTGAGTGTTCGGCAATGTCGACCAAATATCTTGGCGAAACCATGGATATACATACCTCCAGCCGTGATCTGATTTTCCCTCATCATGAAAATGAAATAGCCATTGCTGAAGCGCTGACGGGAAAGCAACTGGCCAGGTACTGGCTGCATTCGGAACTGTTGCTGGTTGACGGAAAAAAAATGTCAGTGGAAGCTGGAAATGTAGTGACCCTGAATGATGCCGTTCTGCGTGGTTTTACGCCACGGGATGTCCGTTTCATGCTGCTCTCAGTCCATTATCGGAAGCCGATTAATTTTTCTTTCCGACGGCTGATCAACGTCCGAACTGCTCTACGCCGGATTGATGAGTTTACCTGTAAATTGCTTTGTCTGCCTCCTGGAAAACCTCACCCCGAAGTTGCTGCCTATGTTTCTGCAATGGAGGAACAGTTTTTTGCCGCCATGGATGATGATCTGAATGTTTCAAAGGGGATGGGGGCAATTTATAAGTTTATCAAGCGCACCAATCCGATTCTTCATGTGAATCATCTGGATGGTGATCAAAAAAAATACATTCTCGAAAGTTTGGGAAAGATAAACGGAATCCTGCAAATTTTCCGTCTCAAAGGTTGTCCGCTTGCCCCTTCCGTGAATGCTATTATTAAGCGACGAGAGGAGGCGCGACAGGGGAAAGACTGGAAAGCTGCTGATGAGGCTCGTGATGAACTCATTCGCCAGGGAATCCAGATTATTGATACAGCCACCGGGCCTGTATGGAAAAAGGTCGATGAGGAATGATCTGGTCCGGGGGGTAGTAAAGAATGGTATTGATTTTTTGTCGGCTATATTTTATAGCACTTATTACATGCGCCAGTAGCTCAGCTGGATAGAGCAACGGCCTTCTAAGCCGTAGGTCACAGGTTCGAACCCTGTCTGGCGTACCAATTTCAATAAGGGTTTCAGTCTTCTTGGCTGGAACCCTTTTTTTTTGCGTTGGAGGCATGTCGGAAAATGCCCTTTTTCCACACTTCGTTATTGGAAAGATTTTTTCATATTTTTAAAAGGATAAAGATGAGAAAAATTTACAAATTGACCCACCCGAAAATTAAAGTCGATAGACTGGTGGAAGGTGTAAAGCACGACATCAAGAAATACGTTAAGCGAGAGCGTAAAAAAGCGCTGCCGGTGGGCGTCGATTATTGGGATTTTGACTGCAAATTTGGCAATACTGTTAAAGGATTGCAGGATATTCACCTTGCTGAGATGAATACCTACATTGATCGAGCCAAAGAACAGCAGCTTGAGTCATTTTGTATTGAAATTCAAGTAAAGCCAGGGCGCAGAATGAAAAAATCTGGTACTTGATTGATTTCGGAAGGTTCTATTCTTGTCTTTAACGGAGAATGAAAAATAATCATGAGTGGTAAAAGTAAACTACGCCGCTATAGGCTAATACTTGAGTATGATGGAACCAATTTCAGTGGCTGGCAGAAACAGGTGAATGTCCGGACTGTGCAGGGGGATGTACTGAAGGGTGCGGCACGTGTTTTTGGGGAGGTCCCGATGGATCTTCAGGGCTGTGGTCGTACCGATTCTGGGGTCCATGCTCTCGAATATGTAGCCCACCTTGAGGTGGCAGCTGATATGGGGCCACATGAAGTTGCAAGAAAGCTTAATGAGACACTGCCAAAAGACATAGCCGTAAGGTCAGTTGAAGCAGCAGGGGCTCGTTTTCATGCACGTCATAACTGTATAGCAAGAAGTTATGTCTATCAGATTCGAACAGAGAAATCGGCTTTTGGAAAACGTTATGACTGGTGGGTACAGGCGGATTTGGATCTGCCTGCGATGCAGCATGCCGGGTCGTTGATGACAGGCATGCATGATTTTGCCGCTTTTGCCGAAAAAAAGGAGCTGAAAAAATCAACCAGGGTCTTGATTCATAACGTTGAGGTTTTTAAAGAGAAGGAAATTCTTAAGATCCGGGTTGTCGGGTCTCATTTTCTCTGGCATATGGTTCGAAGGATGGTTGGGATTATGGTTGAGGTGGGCTGTCACCGCTTAACGGAGGAAGATGTTCAAAACATGCTCGAAGACCATTCCAATGCTTTACCATCTCATCATACTGCACCGAGCGCTGGCCTGTTTTTCGAGAAAGCCTTTTATGACAGTGAGGGGCTGGCTGAATTGTTAAAAGAGTGATTTTGATGGCATCGTAGAAAATAATAATTCCTGATTACCATCGAAACTCAGCTTTGCAACCCGGAGTTGTTTCGTGTCGGTTATATGGGACGCCATAAACCCATCCCTGGGGGCTCTGCTGCGGCCATCCAGGCCGCAGATGCCCATATAATCAACACGAAAAAACTCCTCCTCAGACGGGTAGGCTGAGGATTAGTGGTAATCAGGTAATAATTTGTGCTATCCCGTCACTCCCGCCTATGCGGGAAGGACGGAACGGGGGACTTTTTACGAGCGTATCACTTTTGTCTGGTCGTAGCTATTTTTGCCTTCTTGCTCGTCTTTATGGACGGTATGATACGCAGTAACAAGTTGTCAGGTTGTAGTCGCATTTCTTCGATATTCATGGAAATGGAAAGGAATTTGCTTCCGGTATTTGTAACAATAGGTTTGAGTCTGTCGATTTGAATCGGGAATTCCCGGTTGTTAAAAAGGAGAACAATGGCGGACGCAACATCGGTTTTGTTCTGACTTGAAGCTTGGAGATCGGTTATGACGGGTTTGAGGAAAAGCGTCTGGCTCGGAGCGTGATAGCGAATGGTTGCGTCGCATTGAAAGCGCATGTCGAGCGCACCTATTTTCATGCGAAGATCATGTCCTCCAATGGATGTGACAATGTGCAGATCATGACCGACGATGCTTATGCGGCTGGAAAGTGTATCTTTCCGGAACTGCAGGTTCTCAATTTTCTGTATAAATACCGATCCAACAAGGGCTGTGGAGTTTATGTCGACAGGTACTGGCAGACTTTTGGCTACTGCCTCTGAAACGACACTGACCGGGACGTGCATGGTGATGGGGGCTTGTCTGGAGGCTGCAGAAGAGAGCGTGCCAGTCAGGAGAATAAAAAGAATGGCGGTGAAGAAAATTTTATTGTTCATTGGAAGATCCTGTGTGAATGGTTGCTGTGTTTTTGCGGATAAGTGACTGTAACCAGAGAAGAAGTGAGAGCAGAAGGCCCACGTAGGATGCAAAGCTTCGTGGAAAGTTGTGGATATGATACTCCTGTAATTCGAGGGTTTTTGGGTCTGTGAAACGGCCACGAATCGAAATAGTTCCGGAATGTATCACTGGCAGGTTTGTGACCCTGAGTTCTTTGTCGATATAGCATTCCAGGAATCGGGTGTCGGGATTAACTCTGGCTCGATCAATTTCCACATATTTTCCCGTTCGGGTCTGTTTGTTGTTCAGGGTGTTGCTGTAATGGACATCTGCGTTGTAGGCAGAGGTTGTCAGCAGTATCGGACTGGCGAAATATAGTAAAATCAATGTTACGGCCAGCAGTGCTTTTGTTATGCCCGGCTTTTCGAGCAGCAGGTCATCGTTGATAGCCTTGGGCCAGAGAAAAAGAAGGACCAGGAGGCCTGCGCCACTGAAAATATAATTGGAAAAGTGCTCGGGCCAGAAGAGGTCAAAGTTGGTGCTATACCAGGAGAATGGGACCAGTAGGTTCGCTCCATTCCCCCATTTGTTTTGAGTCGCATCAATGAGCAGATGTAACAGACTGTTCCCGGCCAGGATCAGGAAAACCTGTCTACTGTTACGGGTCAACATGGAAAGAGCCAGGGCAAGTAGCAGGCAGTAGGCAAGACTCGCCTGGGTGACTGAGTAGAGACGCAGGGCCAGAGGATCTGTGAACGGAGTGAGAATGCGCTGGACAATCCAGGGAAGGTCAGGAATAATGCAGCCTAGGATGATCCACTGCAGAGGGGATTTCTTGAGCCCAAGTCGGGTCAATGGTGTTTGTATTCCGATATGAACCAGAGTATTGGGCATGCGGGAAATTTCTTTTTTTAAAGATATAAAGAGTAACCTTCGTGCTGACTGTTCCTGAGTAGCAATGCCACAGACCTCCCAGATAATCAATTGAAAAGTGTAGCCATGCCATCTCTCACCGTTGCTGCCGACTGTCTTTTGGAAAATATCTCATTTTCCCTGGAAAAGGCTGTTAAGGAACAACTGAGCATAGATAATCCCAAGTATATAGCAGCGAAAAAATATGGTCGCTGGATTGGGAAAAAGCTTGAGCCCACATTGAAGTATTATGAGCCTGTGCAAAATGGGTTGCGCTTCCCTCGGGGATTTGCCAACCAGGCCGTACTGTTGTGCCGTGAATTTATGCAGGAAACGCCGGAGATTCACGATAAACGCCTGTTGCTGCCTGAAGAAAACTTTTTTTTTAAGGGGGTTTTACGGCCCTATCAACAGGCTGCAATAGTTGCCGCTGAACGGCGGTCCTTTGGGGTTCTCGAAGCTGGGACGGGCAGTGGAAAAACGGTTATGGCCCTTGCTATTATGGCTGCTCGCAGACAGCCAACTCTGATTGTTGTTCACACCAAGGAGTTACTGTACCAGTGGCAGGAGCGTGTTAAGGATTTCTTGGATTATGCGCCGGGATTGATTGGAGATGGGCATTTTGATGTGCGTCCCATAACGGTGGCCATTGTCAATACTGCCAGAAAAAGGGTTGGGGAGCTGGCGCCACACTTCGGCCATCTGGTGGTTGACGAGTGTCACCGTGTCCCTGCGGCTCTCTTTACAGATGTTGTGAGTAATTTCCCCGGCCATTATCTTCTTGGGCTTTCAGCCACAGCATTTCGTAGTGATGAAGGCTTAACGAAGCTGATTAATTTTTATATGGGAGACCGGTTTCATAAAGTTGATCAGGGAGAGCTTCAGGCGACAGGGGCTATCGTAAAACCTGAGTTGATCCGCTGCCAGACAGCTTTTCAGTATCATTATCAGGGAGAGTATCAGCCTTTAATTGCGGCGCTCGTTAAAGATGAGGCACGCAACCAGCAGATTATTGCTGATGTTCTCCGTGAGAGCAGACAGCACGATAACGGGATTCAGCTGCTGGTTTCTGATCGAGTTAGTCATTGCCAGGTCTTTGAAAAGGAGCTCAGCTCGTTGGGGGTTGATGTGGTACTGCTTACGGGACAGACATCCTCCGATCAGCGTGCGTCCATAGTGGAATCAGTGCAGTCCGGGAAGGTGCAGGTCCTGGTGGCTACTCTGCAACTGATCGGTGAAGGTTTTGATTGTCCGGGATTGAGTAATCTGTTTCTTACCACTCCCATCACTTTTGAGGGGCGTCTTCTTCAGGTGTTGGGCCGGATTATGCGCCCTGCTGAAGGGAAGAAGCCAAAGGTCTATGATTATGTTGACGAAGCTGTTTCTGTGCTGAGGCGTTCTGCTGAAGGGCGAAAAAAAATCCTCGATTTGTTCTGATTTAATATCCTTGCTAATATCTTGATGTTTTGTTAATCTGCTGAGTTCTCCGAATTTAGGAACATTTAAAGCATCCGCATATGGCTGGGTGCTTTTTTCATTTTAAGAGGCACTAGATGGAACAGGATAAGATTCGAAACGTTGCAATTATCGCTCATGTTGACCATGGCAAAACAACTCTTGTTGATGAGTTATTTAAGCATTCCGGTATGTTCAGGGATAATGAGAAGGTCACCGAACGGTTGATGGATTCAGGTGATCTGGAGCGGGAACGTGGAATTACCATCACTGCTAAAAATGGATCCTACGAGTACCAGGATTACTGGATTAATATAATTGATACGCCCGGGCATGCCGACTTCGGAGGGCAGGTGGAGCGCGTGCTGCGCATGGCCGATGGTGCACTACTTCTCGTAGATGCTCAGGAAGGTCCCATGCCTCAGACCTATTTTGTTCTCAAAAAGGCTTTGGAAAATCATTTGCCGGTAATTGTTGTTATTAACAAAATTGATAAGCCTGCTGCCCGGTGCGAATGGGTTGTGGATCAGGTCTTTGACCTTTTTGTTAAACTGAATGCCCCCGATGATGTTCTTGATTTTCCGGTTGTTTACGCCTCTGCCAAGGAGGGGTATGCCATAAAAGACCATACTGATCCCGTGGAGAATGGTGGAAACATGGATATTATTTCCCAGATGATTGTTGACCATACTCCGGCGCCCTCAGGATCACCCGATGCTCCATTGCAGATGCAGGTAGGAACCATCGACTATTCACCGTATCTTGGGCGTCTTGGAATCGGCAAGGTGGTGAATGGAACCCTTTCCATCAATCAACCTGTTGTGGTTGCCCGTCGCGACGGTTCGATTAAGCCAGTGCGGATTTCCAAGATCTATCGTTTTTCCTCTGATGAAAAGATCTCCACGGAAACAGCCACTACCGGTGAGATAGTAGCTGTTGCCGGAATGGATGATGTGACCGTCGGTGTTACCTTCACTGACCCGGATGATCCACGCCCATTACCATTAATTGATATTGATCCACCCACCATTTCGATGAACTTTATTCCTAATGATTCGCCTTTTGCCGGGAAAGAAGGAAAGTTTGTCACTTCCCGTCATATTGAGGAACGTTTGAAGCGTGAGACACTTGCCGATGTGGCCCTGCAGTATGAAGCACTTACCGATGCCGTGGGCTTCAGGGTTTCCGGGCGTGGTGAATTGCATCTTTCCATTCTTATCGAGAAGATGAGACGCGAAGATTACGAACTGCAGGTGACCCGTCCTCGAGTGATTTTGATTGAAAAAGATGGTAAGACTCTTGAACCATACGAAGAGCTCACCGTTGATGTGGATGAACAGTATCAAGGGCCGGTTATTGAGAAACTTGGCAAACTGAAAGGTCAAATGGAAGAGATGACCACTAGCAATGGTATGGCTCGGTTGAAGTTTAAGATCCCAACCCGTGGCCTGCTTGGGTATCGTTCACAGTTTATGACCGATACCAAGGGAATGGGGATGATGAGTTATGTCTTCGCAGAGTATGGGCCCTGGGCCGGAGACATTACGAATCGAGTTAGCGGTGTTCTGGTTGTCAAGGAGCCCTGCACTTCTGTTGCCTATGCCCTGTTTAACCTTCAGGACCGTGGAAAACTCTTTGTTGGAGCTGGGTTTCCAATGTATCAAGGACAGATTATAGGTGAACATTGTCGGAGTTCTGATCTGGTTGTGAATCCTGCAAAGGGAAAGAAGCTCACTAATATGCGCGCCTCGGGATCTGATGAGTCAGTGGTTTTGACACCTCCTGTGGACATGACTCTTGAAGATTGTATTGCCTATATTAACGATGATGAGCTGGTTGAGGTCACGCCTAAGTCGATTCGTCTTCGTAAGAAAAGTGGTGTTCGGATCAAAGGGTAAAACAGAAGTATGAGCGATCTGATTTTTTTTATTATTGCAGGGGTGGCCGCTGTTGCCACCTTTGCGATTATAGCAAAAAAATATGGGAGTGACTGTATACCCTGACTTATGCTGTATAGCTCTGCAGGTGCAGGGCTGGGGGTGTTCTTCCTGTTGAAATGGATTTTTGGGTAGGGGAAAGCGACCCGGCACTACGTATTTTCTTACCTGATTACCATCGAAACTCAGCTTTGCAACCCGGAGTTGTTTCGTGTCGATTATATGGGACGCCATAAACTCATCCCTGGGGGCTCTGCTGCGGCCGTCCAGGCCGCAGATGCCCATATAATCAATACGAAACAACTCCTCCTCAGGCGGGTAGGCTGAGGATTAGTGGTAATCAGATTCTCCTATTACTTACCCTGCTGATAGCTGTTTTTTTGTAGCAAAATAATCGGCTATGATTTTGCCGTGATCAAATACTAGTTCCGGTAAATCACTTTCCGTAAAGAGTTTCGCTTCTGCAGCATCATCTCCAGCTATAGGTGGTTTTTCGGCCTGGGCGATGAAGACTGTTGAGGCCGTGTGCTGACGCGGATCACGGTCCGGATCGGAATAGGTCCTGAATTGCTGTAAATTCTGTACTGCGAGCCCTGTCTCTTCCTTCGCCTCCCTGATAGCAGCTGCCTCATAGGATTCTCCATAATCAACAAAGCCTCCCGGTAAAGCCCATCCATGGGGTGGATTCTTGCGTTTGATCAGTACTATGGTTCTATCAACTTCTATAATGATGTCAACTGTGGGAACCGGATTGCGATACAGCTGGAGTTTTTTCTGACAGTAGGGGCAGTGCATGCTATGACATATCCCGTTTATGCAATAATTCGCTGATTTCCTGCCAGTTACTGACGCTTTGAAGGTGGTGTTTGTCATGGTTCCATGGCTGTTTGTACACAATGGGAATGATATCTGTCTCGGCCAATTGAAGGCATGTTTCAACCCGATCATCGATGAAATAATTAAGGTCGTGCTCCTTTATATAACGTGCCTTGTCGTCATGATCACCCATTGCCACAAGCTTAATCTTTTTGCATGTCTCAGCGGGGAAGAAGTGGTCAAGCCAATCGGCAACAGGTTGTTCAAGTGGTCTTGCTGTGATGATGGTTACGGGAGACTGCTCTGCCATGGTGGTGATAACCTCTACTGCTCCAGGATTTGGTTTGAGTCCGGTGCCGAGTGAGTCTTTGAGGATGGCATGAAAAATTTTTTCGACCCTGTCGGTTGGAATGCTGAGACATTCTTCAACCTGGAAACTGGTAATATCTTCCAGGCGAAAAGAGCAGTAGTTATATTCTTCACAGGCGAGACGGATAAAGGCTTCGCCAGTATCTGCAATTACGCCATCCAGATCGAATCCTATTTCATAGCTGTTGATGTTCATTGTATGTACCTTCTATGTCTCTTATCTGAGAGGCTATTGAATCATTCAATGGGGTCGCGATGTTGTAATTTCTGCCCAGTTGGCTGATTGCACCATTTATGGCATCAATTTCAGTGGGGCGGTGGTTACGAACATCCTGGAGCATGGAGGAGACATTTTCAGCTGTGTGTTTGCACACTGTGAGGGTCGCCGCAACAGGATCTTCCTGGATGCTGATTCCAGAAGCGATGGCCACTTGCTCGGCCTCTCCCACCAGTCCTTTGAGTTGTTGCAGTACTGGATCGGATGTGAGCAGTCTGCCGTTGGGTATATTATGAATAGCGGTCAAGGCATTGATGCCTACGTTAATAAAAAGCTTGGCCCATATTCTGGATCTGATATCCTTCGAAACCGTACAGGAGATCCCTCCCTTCTTGAGGAGAGATTGTATCGCTGATAGTTTGTTACAGGTTGTTTGTTCCTGAGGGGAGAGAAAGCCCAGGAACGTCTGTCCGCTTCCAGCATGTCTGATATGCCCTGAAGCTATACGAGTAGCTCCTTCTGAACTTGTGGCAAGAACTGGAATACCCCGTGGAAGCCTGTTGCCATATTTGAGGTGATTGATGCCATTTTGGAGAAATATAAGCAAAGTGGTCGGCGAAAGGAGCGGGGCAGCAAAGGTGATACTTCTATCCAGCTGGTATGATTTGACACAGGAAAAAAGTACATCAAGGGGGCCAACATCTGCGGGTTTACTGGATACAGGAATGGCAAGCTGTTGTTGACCAGTGGTGGCAGATTCAAAGGTGATGCCCTTACTGTTGAGACTGTCGGCCCTGGCATCCCTGTGGTCAATAAGCAGGATTCTGTCCCGCGTGTCCTTGGCGAGAAAGAGTTTGGAGGCGAAGAGGCAACCCAGGGCACCCGGGCCAATGATACCAATCTTCACCTCTTCTCTCCTTCTCGTAGCAGATGATTGTGTTATTTTACAGTCTTTGCTTCTTCAACAATTGCTACGTACTTGTATCCAGCACCAAAATCTTTGTTGGCAGCAAGGACACCTTCAACTGTAATGACATCGTCAACTGCTACTTGCTCTGACGTTGTTATAACAAGGTCGTGGGTGTTGCTTGCAGGATCGCCGGAGCCATCCTGAAGGTGAACCCAGTTGCGTCCCATAATCATGGGGCTGAACTTCACAACTTTTCCCTGGATGCGGATCGTTTTACCATCAAGGGCTTCAGTTTTTTCAAAAACTTCAATCACACTGTATGCATTCTCGCCAGTAGCTTTTTCGACTTTGATTTCACTAAAGGGAGCTATGGCGCCAAGGCTTCCAGCAGATCCAGCGGCCTGAGCCTGGGTTGCTGCTGGCATACCACCCTCTGCCTGAACTGCACTGGCAAAGGAATCTTCACCACCCTGAGGGGTTGCTTTTCCGTGGGGATTCTGCATTGTGCTGCCCATTCCACCACTACCGTGGGGAGATGCAGCACCAACAAGGCCGGCTGAAAAGACGATGGCGTCAAATGTACGGTTCAGAGTTTTGGAGGCAAAGTTATTCATGACCATACCGGGTTGGTAGGTGACCTCCTGGCCAACTGCCACCTGTGCTTCAGGGATTGCAACCCATGGCTGCTCAGCGCCGATATCCACTTTCATATAGGTGTAACCATTGGAATTCATCGTTTCCAGTACTTTTCCAGTAAGATTTTGAGAAGCACTGGCAAATGTGGCAAGGCTGATGAAAAGGCAGGCAATGAGTCCTTTTAAGAGTGTTTTCTTCATGTCTTTTTCCTTTGTTTGTGGTGAAAAAATAAATGGTACTTTATGCACCTTTGTCTTTTGGGTTCTATTCTAGTCTTCAATTAAAAATGCAACAAATTCAAGTATGGATTTTGACCAAAGGTCGTATGCCTTTGGTGTTAAATGGATGCCATCATCTCGAAAAAAATCAGAGTTTGCTTTAAATTTCGAAAACATATCAAGATAACAGGAACCGGTTAACTGGGTCATGGCATCAATTGATCCGTTAATTCGTTGCAGAGTATCCAGGGTGACCCAGGGGAGCTGGCAGGGGAGAAGGCTGTTGGTGATAACTTCTGCCGTTGGGAAGGCGGACGTCAGAAGAATCGTTATCTGGCGTAGATGCTCCAGAAAACTGTAGTCTTCGATGATAAGATTGTTTGTCCCAATCATAACCAGAACTAACTCCGGGGGTTCGATTTCCCTGATAATTGATGGAATCCTGTGTCGCAGTCCCTGAGCGGTTTCGCCGGGCAGTCCATAGTTGAGGATGTTAAAATGGTGCATCCTCGTCTGCCAGTCAAAGTCTGCTATGAGCGAATCGCCAAGAAAGAGAAAGTTACTTTGAGTCATTATAAAAAAATTCCCTAACGGGATTCATTACTGATTTGAATTATGCGTTTTTCACAGTGTGCTGAAGATAATAAGTATTACTCATTAGTCTGACAACCATACCACAATGAAAAACTACTGCCAACCTGAAGAAGTTGATTATATTGAGAACTGTTGCTTCGCTCAGTCAACGCTTTTGCGGGTAGGGGGATCATGTCACAGATTGAAGAACAACTGCTGCCATAGCTTTTACCCGGATCGTGTCGCCGCCTCTGCGTGTAATAGCATGGCCTGGTTCTCGGAAATCGAAAGGGCTGATGCGGGCCGTGTCGACGATCTGTTTCCAGAATCGTTTTTTTCCTGATACCGGTGGAATAGTGAATTCAGCTCGTTCCGTTCGATGGCCATTGAGCATGATAAAAAAATCGGAATCTTTTTTTCTCGCTTGAAGAAAGAATGCCAGGGTATGACAGTCTGAAGACCAGTCTTCACGCCCTGGTTTGAGAGACTGCCATGAAATCTCCTGTCCCGGGCCATGGCTGAAAAAGTTGCGGCGCCGAAAAAGGCGATGTGTTTTTCGAAGATGGAGACATTTTCTGAAAAAACGCAGCAAGCCTTTGTTGCTCTCTGCGAGTTTCCAGTCGATCCAGCTGGTTTTGTTGTCCTGACACCAGGCATTGTTATTGCCACCCTGACTTCGCCCAAATTCGTCTCCTGCCGTAATCATGGGAACGCCCTGGGAGAGAATGAGGATCAAAGCCAAACTACGGACACGTCTGAAACGTAGGGCCAGGATATGGTCCTCGTTGCTTATCCCTTCAACACCACTGTTCCAGCTGATGTTATGGTTGTCGCCATCACGGTTTTCCTCACCGTTGCCGGCATTTTGCTTCTGTTCAAAACTAACCAGGTCATAAAGGGTAAAACCGTCGTGACTGGTGATAAAGTTGACCGAGTTGCATGGAGTGCGGGCACTTGTCTGATAGAGATCTGAGCTGCCGCTTATGCGCGTTGCCAGGTTGGCTACTGTATTATCATGGCCTGCCATAAATGCCCGGACATCGTCCCGGAATTTTCCATTCCACTCAGCCCAGCGACTATCCTGTGAAAAACTTCCGACTTGATAGAGGCCTGCGGCATCCCAGGCTTCAGCAATAATTTTGGTGTCACGAAGAATGGGGTCTTCGGCAATCATCTCAATCATGGGGGGATTGGCGAGGACATGTCCCTTGCTGTCACGTCCAAGAATTGAAGCAAGGTCAAAACGGAATCCGTCCACGTGCATTTCCACAACCCAGTAGCGCAGTGAATCTTTAATAAATGACCGGACCACGGGGTGATTACAGTTGAAGGTGTTGCCGCAGCCTGAAAAATTGAGATAGTCGTGGCTGTGCTGATCCAGGAGGTAATAAATGGAGTTGTCGATACCACGGAAGCTGCTGGTACTACCCTCATATCCGCCTTCACCCGTGTGGTTGTAAACCATGTCGAGAATGACCTCTATTCCAGCCTGATGCAGGCTGCGGACCATGGTTTTGAATTCGTTGATATGATCTGCAGGGTCGGAGGCAAATCCCGATTTGAGGGCGAAAAAAGAAATAGGGTTGTAGCCCCAGTAATTTTTTAATTTCTCGCCTGTTTCCGGGTTATAAAAAACATTGTCGTTTTCATCCCACTCCGTGACAGGCATCAGTTCCACGGCTGTGACTCCCAGTTCCTTCAGGTAGGGAATTTTTTCTATTATACCAAGATATGTTCCTGGGTGCTTGACGTCTGCACTAGGGTCCCTTGTGAAGCCGCGAACATGTAACTCGTATATGACGGAGTCTACCATGGGGGTCTTGAGGGGTCTGTCATCCTGCCAGTCAAAATCGTGCGTTGTCAGTTTGCAGAGAGGAGTGGCTGTTCCGGAGAATTTTTTTCCCCAGGAACGCGAAATAATATTTTGACAGAGCGGGTCGAGCAGGATCTGTTTCCGGTTGTAGACCAGGCCCTGTCCCTGGATATCTGTTTTTCCATCAAGCCGATACCCGAAGGAAAAATCACGTTCTTCGGTGACCAGAAAAATATGCCACATGTCTCCAGTACGGTTTAATTCGGGATCAAGCTGCAGTTCGAGCCTGCTGCCTTCTTTTCCTGAGTTCTGAATGACAAGAGTTACTGATGTGGCATGCCTGGAGAAGAGAGTAAAATTGACCCCATCGTCTATTGGTGTTGCTCCACCGGGTAGTGGAAAACCCTGTTTTGTGTGGGGACCTGTTTTTTGCTTGATCATTTTAATAATGGTAATTATAATTAATTCTATTGTTAGCTGGAACACAAATCTCTTTCTATTGTCTGACAATACACCAGTGAAAGAAAAAGTAGAATTTTTTTATGGGCAGAGAAAAGTCAAAAGCAGATCATTCAACTCACAGCAAAGGAGTTTTCTATGGGCATGTTTCAGAAATTACAGATCGGCGATAGCGTTACCCCGGAAATCGATTGGGAAATGACACCGGACATGACTTTTGGAACATTTGAGTCCTGGGGTGGGCGTGAGCAGATGCGCAGCAGGATAAGTGGTACCGATCGGGTCTACTATTTCTTTATTGATAATTGGGATGATGAGCCGAAACTCTGCCTTATGGAGCGTGGAGTAAAACACGCAAGAGTTGCAGCTGAGATCAGGGCTCCTGAGCAGATGCTTAAAAAATGTGTTGAAAATCATGGAACGTCGTCTCTTTTTGAGAAAAGTTATGCCATTAATGGTGAGATCAAAGAGTGGCTGATCGCCAATGTTCTTGAGTCAGAAGATACCTCTGCTGTTATTCCTCTTTATGATAAACCCGAGGTTGAGGATATGGGAGGGGCTTTGCCGCTTCTTTCTGAGTCAGGTTTTGCGGGAGAAAAAGTTGCGTTGCCGACGGAACACAGTTTTATCAATGATGATGAGCTTGCTCCTTTGATGAAGAAATGGAATTTCTACGACGGTGATCTGAATGCAGAAGGAAACTTCGAAAATTTTCTCGTGGATCCAGGCGACAGGAGAGTGGTCGTTGACCAGCGAACCGGATTGATGTGGCAGCGAGGTGGGCTTGATATAACCGCTGTGCGAAGTATGAAACGCAAAATAGAGCAGTTAAATAAAGATGGTTATGCAGGATTCCATGACTGGCGGATGCCAACCATGGAAGAGGCCATGTCTATCATGAATAAAGAGGTAAACAGTAAGGATATTCACCTGGAGCTCTGTTTTTCCAAGGAGCAGCCTTTTATCTTTGTCGATGCCCAGCGCAGGCCAGGTGGCTACTGGTATGTGGATTATAAGCATGGTCGTGCCTTCTGGTCCTCCGGAACCATTCCCGGTGGCTTTGCAAGACTTTGTCGTAGCATGTAGTTTTTTTTCTTTCCTCCTCCTGAGTACCCGAAAGAGAGTTATCTTTTTCGGGTATTTTTTTTTGCAAAAAGTAAATGTACATTGACATGTGAGGATGATTTGCTGTATTGGTGTTATGTGAATGTACATTTGTCGTGAGCGAGGAAAATATATGGATCTTACAGAAAAGCAACAGCAACTTTTTGACTATTTACAGGAATATCTTGAGCGGGAAGGACGGGCACCCAGCTTGCGCCAGTCTGCCGAAAGTCTGGGTGTAAGTCATAATGCCGTGGCGCAGTTAATCACTCAGCTGGAACGGAAAGGGGTCGTTGAGCGGGAGGGTCGCTACAGCAGAACCATCCGTATTTTATCTCCACACACTGCAGCAAAAGCGAAGATGCGGGTACGGGAATTGCCGATTGTAGGAAGGGTTACGGCAGGGTTGCCCATGTACGCCCAGCAGGAATGGGATGGTTCCGTGGTGGTTGATGGAAATCTGTTTCCCGGTAATAATCTTTTTTGTCTGCGGGTGCAGGGTGAGTCCATGCAGGATGCGGGCATATTAAATGGTGATCTGGTTGTCTGCGAACCCCGGCAGTATGCAGAGAATGGAGAGATTGTCGCTGTTCTCATTCAGGGGGAAGAGGCCACGGTGAAACGGTTCTTTCTTGGAAGGGATCATATCGAGTTGCGACCGGAGAATAAAAAATTCACTGCCGTCCGTTATCCCTTTTCCGAAATTCTGGTGCAGGGAAAGGTTATGGGTGTGATCAGAAGCTATGACAAAAGATAAGTTGTGCCCGGTGCTCATCGGCACCAGTGGGTATTCCTATACCGAGTGGGTGGATAGTGGTTTTTATCCACAGGGTACAAGAACCCCAGGAATGCTGGAGCTTTATGCAGATGTATTTCCCATTGTTGAACTGAATTACACCTGGTACCAGATGGTGCGCGCAGAAGCCATCAGCCGTATGATTGCAAAGGCTCCCGAGAGCTTTTTGTTTGCTGCCAAACTGACAAGGACACTTACTCACGAAAGAAATCGTGACTGGCAACAGGAACTGAAGCAGTATCGTGAGGGGATTCAGCCTCTGCGCAAGCAACTGACAGCGATTCTGGTTCAGTTGCCGCCTGATTTTGATTGGAGCAGAAGTAATCGCTATTATTTGGCTCATCTGCTCGATGCTTTGCGTGGCTTTCCCCTCGCAGTTGAATTTCGTCACGTCTCCTGGGCAAGAGATTCGGTGTTTGCAGAGCTTGAGAAGAGGCGTGTGACCATAGTTACCGTAGATTCCCCGTCAGAGCCAAATCTTTTTCCCTGTCTGGATATTGTTACTAACCCTGATCTCTTTTTTGTCCGTTTTCATGGGCGCAACAGGCAGGGATGGAAATCTGCTAATATGCAGAAGAAATTTGACTACTCCTATTCCAGGGAGGAACTGGAAGAGTGGAATGAAAAATATTTGACTTCGTTGCGTGCCAATGCCGAGCTGGGTGTTGTCTTCTTCAATAACCATGTTCGTGCCCAGGCACCAGAAAATGGCAGGCTTTTACAGACTCTTTTGCAGAACTGAAAGGAAATGGATAGAGCCATTATTCATTTGAATGTCACTGATTTTGCAGTGGCAGTGGAACGGATTCGGGATAGTTCCTTGAGGCAGGTCCCCTTGATTGTTGCGACCGGAGAGGCTGGAAAAGGAAGAACCCTTGTCTTTGATATGAGTGAGGAAGCATATCAGGAGGGAGTGCGCAAGGGCATGCAGTTGAACCTTGCTCGTAAGTACTGCAACAGGGCAAAGGTCATTACCCCCTGTCCCGCTTTGTATCGCAGAGCTATGGCAGCTCTTGTTAAACGGGTGGCCTACTATACTCCCCTGGTGGAGCAGGGAGAAGAGGATGGCCATCTGTTTCTTGATGTCACCGGGACACATCGGCTCTTCGGGCCGGCCCCTGATGTGGCCTGGAGACTTCGTAAACAGCTGCTGGATGAGTTGGGGCTTGATCCTGTCTGGAGTCTTGCTTCTAATAAACTGGTTTCCAAGGTTGCTTCAAGAGTGGTACGACCTTTTGGTGAGTATATTGTGAGCGTGGGTGAGGAAGATACATTTCTGGCACCCCTGCCGCTGTCCATGTTGCCAGGGGTAACTGCTGAGGAGATACGGCTTCTGGAGGATTTTAACGTAAGGCGGATTGGTCAACTTGCAGAACTCAGCAGGAAGCAACTTCTGGTGGTTTCCAGGACGCGTAACGGGGTTCTCCATGATGCCAGTCGGGGCCGGGACATTACAGCGGTTCTTCCCGGGATAACAAAGGATGATCAAATAACAGAGGAGCATGTTTTTGAAGAAGATACGGCAAGATACGGGGAGGTGCAGGCGGTCCTTACCCAGCTTGTTCACGGGATAGCAAGAGTCCTGCGGCAGAGACGCCTTCTTGGACAGCGCGTGGGGATCTGTCTGGTCTATGGAGATGGAAAAAAAACATCCAGGCAGGTGTCCAGGAAAGGAGGGTCTGATAGTGATTTCATCCTGCGCAGGATGGCTCTTACAGCCCTAGACAGGGCCTGGGGGAGGCGCATTCGGATCCGTAGTTGTGTTTTGATTTGTGATCGTCTGCTGCCACGTACCCAACAGCAGACGCTTTTTGTCATGCAGAGCGAGCGGGAACAGCAGGAGGAAAAAATTATGAGTGCCATGGATATGGTGCGCAGTCGTTTTGGTGCTGGACGGCTATACCTGGGGACTAGCTCCTAGGCCGTGTTCCCTCTTTTTGTCCGTTCTTACTATTCGTTTATGCGTGGTTGCAGTTCTCCAGCAAGTATCTGCAAACGTGCTCAGGAGCTTGGCTACACCGTTCTGGCACTCACCGATTGTGATTCACTCGCCGGGGTCTGGCCCTTTCTTGCCGCCTGTAAAAAATATGGTATTCGTCCTCTTATTGCTGCAGAAATCAGTGACCGAAAGAATTCCGATACGGTTATCTGTCTGGTACGTAATGCTATCGGTTATAGGAATTTATGCAATTTAATAACCAGGAGAAAAGGAGATCCTCTTTTCACCCTGGAACAGAATCTTATACAATATAGTGATGGCCTTATCTGTATCGCTTCCTCGCGTCCTCTCCTGGAAAAGCTTCAAAAGAATACTATAGACCTGGCTGTAAACCTTGGTGACAGGCCGACGGAAAAATCCAGTTATTTGAGGAAATGGGCGCAAAAAAAAAGTGTTTCCGCCGTGGCCATCCCTATTGTGTTTATGGCAGATAAAAAAGAGAGATTGCTCCTGCAGCTCATGAGGGCGATAGAGACCAAAAGCCTCCTGACATCATGTGAGGTGAAGTCGGGACTACCATCGTGCTGGTTGCAATCTCCTGCAACGTATTATGAAAAATTTGCGGTGTGGCCCGAAGCATTAACAGAAGCTGAGAATCTTGCGAGACGCTGCAGCTTTTCCGGCCCGCCATCAGACCTGGTCATGCCTCCCTGGAACAGAAGTGGGAGAGGGGCAGCTTTTTCACTCCGACAGGCCGCTTATGAGGGGGCCTGTGTTCGCTATGGGACAGATCTTTCCGAGGCTGTGGTTGAGCGATTGGAGATGGAGCTTCGAGTGATTGATTCCATGGGCTTTTCTTCCTATTTTCTCGTTGTCCGCGATATCGTACATCAGGCTGTTGGAGAAAGAAGTGGCCGCTGCTTACGCATATGCGGTCGTGGGTCAGGTGCAGCTTCACTTGTGGCCTACTGTCTTGAAATTACCAATGTCTGTCCTTTAAAGTACAATCTTTATTTTGAACGATTTCTTAACCCAGGTCGTACTGATCCTCCTGATATTGACATTGATTTTTCATGGGATGAACGGGATGGAGTGCTTGCGCAGGTTCTCCGGAAATATGGGCATAATGCCGCCATGGTCTCAACTATTATCCGCTTCCAGCCCCGAATGGCTATTCGGGAAACAGCAAGGGCGTTTGGGTTGCCAGCAGAGGAAATTGCAAAGACAGGTAACCTCAGCAGATTACCGGGTGCAGGGACCAAAAAGCTTGTGGCACCATGGCCTGAAATTATGGAACTTGCTTCTTCTTTACTGGGTGTGCCGCGTCACCTGTCAGTTCATCCAGGAGGGGTCATTATAACACCGGAACCTGTAAGCAATTATGTCCCGGTTGAGACTGCTTCCAAGGGGGTCCCTATCATCCAGTGGGATAAGGATGGAGCAGAGGCGGGAGGACTCGTGAAGATCGACCTGCTTGGTAATCGCAGTCTTGGGGTGATCAGGGATTGTATTGCATCCCTTTCAGAGAGTGGTCGAAGTTTTGATGAAGAGTACTGGCAGCCTGAGGATGACCCGGCAACGAAAATGGCAGTAGCAGCGGGAGAGACCATGGGGTGCTTTTATATAGAAAGTCCGGCCATGCGTCTGTTGCAACAGAAGGCGGGAAGCGGGGACTTTGAGCAGCTTGTGCTGCAGTCTTCTATCATTCGTCCTGCTGCCAATGATTTTATACGTGAATATGTGCGCCGTCTTCACGGGGGGGCGTGGCAGTATCTACATCCGGAATTGGCAACAGTGCTTGATGAGACCTTTGGTCTTATGGTGTATCAGGAGGATGTGTCGAGGGTAGCTGTTGCCCTTGCGGGCTTCAGTCATGCACGCGCAGATTGCCTGCGTAAAGTGATGTCTAAAAAAGATAAGCAGCTGCGTTTAAAAGATTATCGGCTTGAATTTGAAAGGGGATGTGAAGCTAGAGGTGTCGACAGGGAAACAATTGAAAAACTCTGGGACATGATGATGAGTTTTGATGGGTATTCGTTCTGTAAACCGCATTCGGCTTCCTATGCACGGGTGTCGTATCAGGCTGCATACCTGAAGACACATCATCCAGCGGAATTTATGGCAGCGGTAATTTCCAATCAAGGAGGCTATTACTCAACATTTGCCTATGTTTCAGAAGCAAAACGAATGGGGATAGGCATATTGCCTCCCTGCGTGAATCACAGTCAGGTAAGATGGTGTAGAGAGGGAGATGTATCGGTAAAAAATATCCGGGTGGGATTGATGGCTGTGAAGAATTTGTCAACGGCCACCATGGGCAGGATCTTGTATTGCAGAGAGAAAAAAGAATTCGTTTCAAGTATTGATTTCTGGCAACGTGTCCAGCCGCAAAAGGATGAATGCAGATCGCTTATCCAGGCTGGTGCACTGGATGCGCTTGGTAGTAAAAATAAAAGAAATAGAAGCAATCTGTTTTGGGAACTTGCTCAGTTCAGGTGTTTTGCAGGGGCACAGGCGAGAAGCCCTCTTTTCTGCCTGGATTTACCTCCGGCTCCAGATCTTCCATCGTTTAATGTGAGGGAAATACAGCAGCAGGAGTATGATGCACTGGATTTCCTTTGCAGCTCCCATCCACTGCTTTTCTATGAACAACAGCTCAATGGGAGGATAAAAGGCTGTGATCTGAAGAGCTATGCTGGAAAGAATATCCGCTTTGCCGGATGGTTGCTCAGCAGAAAGATGGTTTCAACAAAAACCGGAGAGGTAATGGAATTTCTAACCTTTGAGGACGAAACAGGGGTAGTGGAAACAACATTTTTTCCACGAGTCTATCGTCGCTATGCAGCAATTCTGAATCCAGGACAGGCCTATATGTTACTGGGAAAGGTAGAAGAAGAATATGGCGCGGTGACCCTGACGGTAGCCGGAGTGGAGAAACTCGGATCAGTTTTTGTTCGAGGTGCGCTGCAGGTCGGCGATTAACTCGATATCACCACCCATGACCTCTCTCTCTCTGGTCATGGCAACCTTTTTCTGAAACCCGTAGGTTACCAATTGTTTAATGTCGGACCACATGGTCTCACTGCCCATGATAGCTACAATAATCTCATCTTTTCCACGCTTGAACTTCCCCACATACGTCTGCCGGGCTGCATTGGTGTAGCCGGTTTTTCCACCCAGCGTGCCCTCTACCTGCCACAGGGCTTTATTATGACTACGAAGAAGCTTTCCTTCCGTGGTGCGTGTTTTCAACTGCTTCATCCTGGTGGAAAATTCAGGATCATTCATGGCATGACGGAAAATAGTTGCGAGGTCACGGGCGGTGGATTTCTGCCCCTTTGCAGTGAGACCCGTAGCAGTTTTGCAGATGGTGTTTTTTGCTCCCCACAGTTTGGCTCGAAGGGTCATCATTGCAGCAAAATCTTTTTCATTTCCGGCAATTTTTTCAGCGAGTGCCACACTGGCATCATTGGCTGAAGCAAGCAGAACAGCGTTAATCAGATCATTTGCCTGATACTTCTTTTTCTGATCGAGGTATACCTTGGAGCGGGGCTGTCTTGCAGCTTTTTGACTGACCGAAACAGGTTCTGCCATGGTCAGGGATTTCATGGCGATCATTCCTGTGAGTACTTTGATGGTAGAAGCCGGTTGTCTCTGACTGTCAGGATTCCTGGAGTACAGTGTTTCTCCACTCACGGCATCAATGATGATGGCTGACCTGGATGAGATTTTTTTATTGAGTCGTTTGGTGGTAGCTGCGGTAACAGGGGGGGCAATTCGTTTTTTGATATGAAGAATATTATTAACCTGACCGAGACTGATCGGAGTGGATTTAGTGACAGTTGCTTCTGTGCGTGGAGAGGGTTGAGCGATCTTTTCTGTCTGCTTTGCAGGTTCTGGAACAGATGTGGCTACCTGCCACTTTGCTGTATCGTTGAGGAGAGGGAGCTCCGCCCGAGACTCCGCGTTGCTCGTAAAGAGCAGAACAAGAAGACAGAATACGAAAAAAACAGGAGTAGAATGTAATATCTTGTGCATGGTGCTGTATGGGGAGGTTCTGTTTAAAGTTAGCATAATCTCGAAACAGTATAGCTTATCTTGTTAATTTTTATAAACTGTCGGCTTAACTGTCAAGATTATTCCGGTGTTTTGTTGAATAAATGCAAATTAGGGTGGGAAAACCGGTGCGCATCATTCTTAATTGACCAAAAAACTACTTTTAGGTAAGATGCGGCACATTTTAAGCCACGAAGAATCCTACGATCAAATTTGTTTACTCATGAGGTGTTTATGCCGGAATCCAACGATGTACGGATGACCTTAAATTATATACTCGATAATAGCGTGGAGCGGTATGGAGAACTGCCAGCAATTGGAATGGCAGCAGATGGTGCTTTAACCTATCGTGAATTTTATGATAACATCATAGCGCTTGCCCATCATCTGACTAAGGAGGGAGTAAAAAAAGGTGATCGGGTTGCTATTTTATCGGAAAATTCTCCCCAATGGGGAATGGCCTATTTTGCGATCATACGTATAGGGGCAATTGCCGTCCCCATTCTTCCCGACCTTCCCGAGGCAGATGTTCACCATATTCTTAATGAGATGGAGGTGCCTGTCCTCTTTGTTTCTGATCGTCAGATTGAAAAGATTTATGAGTTGAACCAAAAGTCATTACGGCGAATTATTACACTTGATGATCTGGGTGCAACGCAGGATGTGGTTGATGTTACATTCTTTTCAAAGTACCTTGAGGATGCAGTAGTTGCACAAAAAGCTGCAGATGAGAAGGGGGAAGGGATGTCTTTTGCCGATGTTACAGAGGATGACCTTGCTTCCATTCTTTACACCTCCGGAACATCAGGCTACTCAAAAGCTGTAATGCTCAGTCATAAAAATCTGACGGCCAATGCTTATAGTGCGGCAACCATGTTAGGTGTTGAAAGTGGCAGTGTTTTTCTCTCCGTCCTGCCGATGTCTCATACCTATGAGTTTACCCTTGGATTTATTACGCCCTTGATTAAAGGCTGCAAGGTTGCTTATGCCGGAAAGACACCAACCCCAGCGATCCTCGAGAAACTGTGTAGGCATGAAAAGCCCAGAGTTATGTTTGCGGTGCCCCTGATTATGGAGAAAATTTATAAAAAACGGGTGTTGCCACAGATTGAAAAGAGTCGTTTACTTTCCCTGCTCTGCCGCTTTTCCTTTGGTCGAAAGTTTGTCTATAAAAAGATCGGTGCAAAACTTATAGCATTTTTTGGAGGTAATCTTGAGCTCATGGGGATTGGTGGTGCGGCCTTAAATCCTGAGGTTGAAAATTTTCTCCGCGAGGCTGAATTCCCCTATATTATCGGCTATGGACTGACTGAATCCGCTCCTATTCTTGCCGGTGGTCCAGTGGGTGATAAAACTATCACCGTTGGCTCAACTGGAAAACCTTTCCCTGGAGTGGAGGTGAAGATTGTCAATCCTGATCCAGGCAGTGGCGTTGGGGAAATTTACGGACGTGGTCCCAATGTCATGCAGGGGTATTACGGTGACCCCGATGCTTCTGCAGAAGCACTTACAGAAGATGGATGGCTCATCACCGGTGATCTTGGATCATTTGACGATGCTGGAAACCTCCATATCCGCGGACGGTCCAAAAATGTTATTGTTATGGCTAACGGGGAAAATGTCTATCCGGAACCCATTGAGCATAAAATAAATTCGTATTTCTGGGTTGTTGAATCACTGGTTGTTGAAAACAACGGCAAGCTCGATGCCTGGGTTTATCCTGATTATGAAGTTATTGATGAAATGACCGAGGGGCAATCCCGGGTTGAGCGTCGGGAATACATTGACAAACTCTGTGCGACTTTGCGAAAAGAAGTAAATGCTCAGGTGTCCACAGCTTCTCGTCTTATGCGGATTGTGGAGAGGCGTGAACCTTTTATTAAGACTGCAACGCATAAAATCAAGCGATACCTCTATAATGGTGACTAATAGAATTTGTAATTATACCTGTGGTGCTAGATACATTTACTGCCATGTTAACCAGTTTACCCGTCAGTCCACTTACGGAATGATCGGAAACACTATTCTTTCAAAGAAGAGGGAGAAAACAATGAAAAAAAAGATTTCCATAGTGGCTTTGAGTTCTGTACTGATAGCCGGATCTGCCATGGCCTCTGGCTATCGCATTCCCGAGCAGTCTGTTGACTCGGTAGCCAAAGCTGGTGCCAATGTTGCCTCAGCCAACCAGGCGGATACCGCCTATTATAATCCTGCCAATATGGGATGGTTGAAGAAAGATGCATGGCAGTTTGAAGGTGCATTGACCTATATTAATCTGCCATCTGTCAGCTATGAGGATAACCGTAGCCCTCTTATGAATGGTAGCTCCAAGACTGAGAATTTTCTTCTCCCCACTTTCTTTCTTGTTTCTCCAGATATGAATAATTTCCGTCTCGGAATTTCAGCAATCGCTCCATTTGGCCTTTCCAAACGCTGGGAACAGCCCTTTCCCCGGAGTACTGCCGAAGAATATAGCCTTAACGTCTATGAGTTGAATCCAACCGTATCCTACACCATATCCGATATGTTCTCACTTGCAGGTGGTGTCCGTATGATCTACAGTACTGCCCAGGTGAGCAATTACGCGGTGCAGTCCAGCGGAATGATGGTTACCCGAAGTATGGAAGGTGATGCCATGGAGTGGGGATACAATCTGGCTGCTTCGGTTCGCCCTACCAAAGATATGAACATATCTGCGACCTATCGTTCCAACGTTGATCTGGGGCTGGATGGTGATGTCACAATGGGAACAAATACCCCTTCAATCTTTGTCATGGAGACAAGTGGGGCTGTTGATCTTCCCGCACCCGCTGTATTGTCTCTTTCTCTTGCTTACACCTTTGGTCCAGCCACCATTGATCTGACCTGGGACAGAACATTCTGGTCAGAATATGAAAGTATTGAATTTGACTATTCAAGCCCTGTTGCACATCCAGTGCTGAATGCTGTTTATACTCCAGCGATTCCTAAAAACTGGGATGACTCCAATGGCTATCGCATAGGTCTTTCCTATGTGTTGAATCAGGATGTTACTCTGATGGCAGGGTTTGCCTATGACGAAACTCCAATACCGGATGAGACCCTTGGGTTTGAACTTCCTGGTAGCAACGCCTGGCTCTACTCTGTTGGTGTTCGGTATCGTGTGAGTGAAGCCATGGAAATTGGGGCAGGATATCTGTATGATTACAAAGAAAGCCGAACCGTTGTCAATGGAAGCGCTACTACTGGCATCAATGGTGAATTCACTGATGCTGCTGCACATTTGTTAAGCTTTGGGTTGAGTTACGATTTCTAGACCGCTTACAGAATATGTTCTTAAAAGCCCCTTGTCGACCGATGTTGGCAGGGGGCTTTTTTTTAGCTGGTAGAATGACCTGTCGCCTTGATTTCTGGATAAGGATATCTGCTCTATAATAAGATATTTCGAGCAAAGTCAATGATCGGTAGTATCATCTTTGACAGTATGCCTGAAAATGCCAGGAGTATAATAATAACAAACCCATAACGTTCAACCGATGCGTATGATCTTGCCATATCCGGAGGGAGGATGCCTGCAAGAATCTTGCTCCCGTCCAGTGGTGGAATGGGTAGGAAGTTAAAGATACAGAGTACCAGATTTATCCAGACGGAAGCCATGAGCACCTCATTCAACGGGACAAGGATAGCTTCGGCAATGGGGGAATAGGGAATGGTGGCGGCAATGAACCAGACGATCTTTGTAAGTATTGCACTGATAACAGCCAGCGCCAGATTCACAGCAGGGCCTGCAAGGGCCACCCATAGCATGTCCTTACGTGGATTCTTGAAATAATACGGATTCACGGGTACCGGTTTTGCCCAACCGATTTTAATAATAAAAAATGCCAGTGTTCCTAGTGGATCAAGGTGTTTCAAAGGGTTTAATGTCAGGCGTCCCTCGTTTCTTGCAGTGGGGTCACCGAAACGGTAGGCTACATAGCCGTGGGCAAATTCGTGGACGGTCAGGGCCAGGAGGATTGGTGGGGCGAGAATTATTATCTGAAGAATAATACTATTCATAGTGTTTCTATTTCCAATGAAGTGTTTACGTGTCAGGGAAGAGTAATCATTGAAGGGTGAAGGCGCAAGGAGTCGGAGTTTCTCTTAATGATTGAGGATTGTGTTTATTTAAAAGCACAATTCTGGCATTGTTACTGAAGCGATTTTAGACAGAGCCCTGTCATCTTTTTCCTTCTCGTTTGTTTTCAAGATATTGAAAAACCCGGCTGAGCAGTAGAGTTATGATACAGGCCATGGCTAGTCGGCTGATGACAATAATCCAGTAGTTTGCCCCAAAAAGAACGAAAATAAGAGGGTCTTCGAGAAGAGAATGGCAGATCATAAGGAAGGTAGCAATGAAAAAGATATCCTTTTTCTGAAGGTTACCCGATTCAGCTTCTTTAAAGAGAATCCCAGCACCATAGGTGATTCCCAGGAGTTGCCCGGTAAGTAATGAAAACGAAGTTTGCACCCGTTGACCATAGTGTGTAATAAACTGTGTCCGCTTAATTGTATCCATCAGAAAAATAACAATAGTAATGAGACTGATTATCTTTAGAGACAGGACTGCTGCATTCGCCAGTGAGTGGAGTAGCATGTCGGGGATACTCGAATATGACGCGAGCTGGATGTTTTTCCCACTCCGTTCTCCTGTGAAAAATGAGGCAGGCAGGAAAAAAAGAGGCATGGTGGTGAGAAAGGCCATGGATATCCTCAGGCAGGTGGAGTAGAGAAAGCTGATGCCGAGCTTTTTCATAATACTGTTTTCCACTGGAAGGCTGTGACAGACTCCAAGGAAGACCCCGAGGATCGTCCATTCGTAGGAACTGAGCCCCAGCGGTGCTGCAAATGCTACTGCAGCGTATATATTGAGGAAGACCCCTGCGCAGATGGCCATTGCCGTTTCTGAAGGAAGCTGCAGAATGCTGGTAACCGGAGAAAAGAGAAAACTTACTGGTCGGAGGAGATCAAAGTAAAGAAGAATGTCGGCGAGAATATAAAATGGAATAACCAGTTTCAGTATAAGGATTGCACTGGCAAATGATGCTTTTAGGCTTTCGCGCAAAGAGTTTGGCATGGTAAGATGCTGTATACGGTATATTGCTTATAGCCGCAATGCTTATTCTACTCTTGACGATAAAGTAACTGCCTAATACATTACGCAATGTCTGAGATGTCGTGTGCCGGTAGTTTTTTAAGGTTTAAATGAGTGTCAACTACAGTGAGGATTTTTGTGAATTACAGATATTGGTGGGTTTTCCTGCTTGCTTTTTTGTTTTGTTTTCCCGTTCAGCTGTCTGCTGAGACTTCTGCAAAATTAGACGTTTTCGTTTCCATTCCTCCTCAGAAGTGGTTGTGTGAACAGCTTGGCGGTGGTCACCTTGTAATCCATCTTCTGGTGGCCCAGGGGCAGGAACCTCATGCCTTTGAACCCACTCCCAGGCAGATTCAGGCTCTTTCCGGTGCCGGAGTGTTTTTTACCGCCGGGATGGAATTTGAGCAGGAAATCACCAGGCGTCTTCAGGCGGGAGCACCATCTCTGCAGATAATCGACACCAGTAATGACATAGAAAAAATTTCCATTAATGGAGCCGGCCACGACCATGATCATGCGGAGATGTTGGACCCCCATGTCTGGTTGTCACCACCAAACTTGAAAAGTATGGCCGGAGTCATGACCGCAGCCCTTGGCCATAAAGATCCTGAAAATAAAAGGGTGTATGACGCGAATCTGGAAAAACTGAACGCCCGGTTGGATGCTCTTGATCAGGTCGTTATGGAAGATCTGGCGGCTTTCCAGGGGGCTTCTTTTTTTGTCTTCCATCCGGCATTTGGTTATTTTGCTCATCGCTACCATTTGCAGCAGGTTGCTGTGGAAACGGGTGGAAAATCCCCAACTCCAAAACAGCTTTTTGCACTTATTAAAAAGGCAAAGAAAGACGGGGTGAAGGTGATTTTTGTCCAGCCCCAGTTTGATCCAAGAAGTGCAGAGAAGGTGGCAACTGCCATTGGTGGTAAGGTCATTACCCTTGATCCCCTTGCAGAGAACAGTGTTGATAATATACGGATCATGGCTGAAAAAATTGCTGATGCCCTTACTGGTCGGACAAAGTAATGGCTGCTGATATGTCAGATAGCAGTGCGATATCCATTCGTGACCTTTCCTTTTCCTATGATGCTCAGGTTGTGCTTGAGGACGTCAATCTTGAAGTGCTTTCTCTGGATTCCATCTGTGTGGTTGGACCAAATGGTGGAGGAAAATCCACCCTTATAAAATTAATAGTAGGACTCCTCAATCCCGATAGCGGTGAAGTGCGAGTCTTTGGTGAAAAACCAGAATCTGCAAGGTTGAGGATAGGCTATGTCCCCCAGTATGCCAGGTATGATCCGCAGTTTCCCATCTCTGTTTTTGAGGTGGTGTGTATGGGACGATTAAGTGATTCGTGGATTGGACGATATACACGTGATGATAGGGAAAAGGTGATGGAAGCGCTCAGTATTATAGGGCTTGCAGATATTGCTGACAGGCCTTTTTCTTCCATTTCCGGTGGACAGCGACAGCGTGTACTTATTGCCAGAGCCCTTGCTTCTGAAGGTGATATCCTGATTCTTGATGAACCTACGGCCAATATCGATCATGAATCGGAGGTGCAATTTTTTGATCTTCTGACAGAGTTGAATAAACGCATGACTATACTGATGGTTACACACGAAGTTGGCTTTGCATCCACCTTTTTTAAACGGATTGCCTGCGTGAATAAACAGGTGGTGATTCATCCGACGAGTGCTCTCACAGGGGATCTTATTCGTGATATGTATGGCGGTGACTTGCAGATTATCCGTCACGATCACTTTTGTGGAGTGGAAGGACACCAGCATGATTGAATTTGTGGCAGCATTGACAGATCCCAATTTGCCGTTTTTTCGCTATGCATTGCTTACTGGAATTTTTGCCTCTGTCCCCTTTGGTATAATTGGTACCTTTGTCGTTGTACGCAGGATCAGCTATATTGCGGGTGCCATTGCCCATTGTGTGCTTGGTGGAATAGGTCTTGGCATGTATCTGGAAAAAGCGGTGGGGATCAGCTGGTTTGGACCCATGCAGGGAGCTGTCCTGGTGGCATTACTTGCTGCGGTTATTTTAACTCTGGTAAGTCGCTACGCTGCTGAGCGTGAGGACAGTGTGATTGGTGCTCTCTGGGCTGTCGGCATGGCAACTGGGCTTCTTTTTATTGCCAAAACCCCGGGGTATGTCGATCCCATGAGTTATCTTTTCGGGAACATCCTGCTCGTCTCAAAACAGGATTTTGTCTTTGTACTGGTGCTTGATGTGATTGTACTTGGACTCGTTACTCTTTTTTATAATAAATTTCTGGCCGTGTGTTTTGATGAGGAGTTTTCACGACTGCGGGGAGTACATACGGGCTGGATGTATCTGCTGCTACTGTGTCTGGCTGCGCTCACCATTGTTTTGCTGGTGAGGGTTGTCGGTATTGTTATGGTAATTGCTCTGCTTACTCTGCCAGCTGCTGTTGCCGGTAATATGTCTCGAAATATCAAGCAGATGATGTTTGTTTCGATTTTGTTTTGTGCCGGTTTTGTGGTGATGGGGCTAGGGGTAAGTTACAATCTTGACCTGCCAAGTGGGCCAGTGATTATTGTCATTGCTGCCCTTGTGTATCTTCTGGTTTTGTCCGCCGCAAGATTAAAAAAGAGTTTTTTCTGATGCTGTCCCATAATGCACATCTTTTGAGTAATTTTACCGGCTATGGATCAAAATTTACTGCGGTTTGTCAGGGACTGAGTGGTTTCGTTAAGAGGAAAGATTGTTTAGTTGTATGGATCCGCCAAGCTGTGTGAGGAATGATTTTGATTTTGCAGAAATCCCCATAAACTCCATACCATATCTTCCATCGGTTGCTGATCGTACAATAGCAGTCTCTGAAAGTTTGAAGGCCTTGCCAACAGAAAATTGAACATGCATCCGATCATCAACCCTATGGCTGGTGTTGGAGACCATGAGAAATCCACCGGGACTGATGTTGCGTATTACACCATGGCTTCTTTTCCCTGAATTGAGATCCTGGCAATATGCAAAAAGATCTTCATCAACAATATGATCTTTTGGGATGCGTTTGTAACGTCTTCTTTCCTTTGGTTCCTCTTTAGGTTCAGTGTCGTCCTGATGGATAAACCTGTCATAAAAATCGGTATCAATTACTGTATCATTGTTCGTTGGTTGTAATTGCTCTCTGGCAGGTTCTTGGGAAATGGGGGCGATAAAGACAGAGAAAATGGCAAAGGCATCATCCCGGTTTTCGGCAATTGTGAAAACCTCATCCAGGTGAGTGATTTTAAGGAGACTCCTTACCTGTTCAGTAATGCCGCATATTACTAACTGGCCATCGTCGTAGATCTCTTTAAGAGCTCTGATCATGGAACCCAGGCCAGTGCTGTCCATGAAGATAATATTGCTCATATCAAGAAGAATGAAAACATTGCCTTCTTTGATAAATCCCTGCATTGCCGAAAGAAAACTCTCTGCCTGAGGGGCGTCCAGTCTTTCACCTTCAAAGGTAACGATAAATACCCCTTGAATAAGTTCTGTTTTTAGTCTCATGGTGCAATCTTTGCTCTGCCCTTGGAGAAAGTGATTGTTTTTTTTAGTTACAGGAAATTAATCAATTGCAAAGAATAATACAAGTAACTTGTCCTTTTTATACGTGAAGTCTTGAGAAGGGGATATGTATTCTGTTTTACAACGTGAACAAAAAAAGGTCCTCCAGCATGCTGTCGCTGAATGACCTTTTTTATAGGGTGAATTTGTAATTTTTTTCGAAAGCTCTACCGTTTATTTTGCTTTCCTTCGCAGCCTGTAACCTGCAAGGCCAGTAAGCCCTGCGCCAAAGAGCAGCATGGTGGCAGGTTCTGGTACCGGTGCACCTCCTCCCGCAACATCATTAGCGCACCAGGGGGCGTACGCTACAAAAAAGCCATCTTCTACTGCCAGACCACCAAAACTACTAAAGTCGTAGGTTATGGTAAGTCCTGAATGATTACCACCTATATTACTATTTAAAAGTGTAAGAAAATTGGCATCGATACCATTTGGATTTCCTTCACGTCCAATTTTACTAATAGTAGTGTATTCATAATAATCAGCAACACTGTAAAGGCCACTACTGGCAGCGACATCACCGGTGGTTTCTCCCACCGGATTAAATCCAGAATCAAGGCTTTCCCTTCCATCGAGTACAAAAAAATTCCAATCATCCCATGCCGAGTTACTCTTCCAGGAGGTATTGATAAATAACGAATCAAATGCACGTCGGGCATCACTTTCTAAATCAACAGTAATGCGAGTAAGAAAATTATTTTCAACAGTTACATGTAAACCAGCAACCTCAGGAGTTCCATATTCGTCTGTAGTTCTGTTACTGCTATACCCAGGCCAGTTAATCCAACTGTCTTCAATGGTGTAAACTGTTGCTGCAGCATTGGAGGCAAACAGGCAAACAGTGCAAAACGAAATATAAGATATGATATTCAAAGATTTCTGCATCAGTATTCTCCTTATGAGATTTAGAAATTCTAACAATCTTCCTAAATGGTAAGGTAAAACATATTTCCTGTCTATAGTTGAATTGACTATTTTAAATGGTTCCTGTTGAAAAAAAGTAAGGCCTGTTGGGGGGGTGGGCTGTTTTTAGGAGTGATTATCTGTTTTGGTCTAGGAAAAACAGAGATTGGGAAAATATTTTTTATCGAGGAAAATGCTTTAAGATGAACTGTTTTTCGTCCTCTCTGCTTTTCACGAGTCCATCCAGACGTGCATCTGTGATATCTGAAAACATTTTTTTAAATTGCTCTCCAGGAATATAACCAAGTTTTTTGAGGTCATCACCATTAAGAAGTGATTGTACATTTCGCAGTGAGGTGACGTAGAGTGATACTGTTTTCTTGATTTCTTTTTTTCTGGCAATGGCCATCAAATAGAGCAATCCTTCGTTTGTGAGATTCTTGAGCATCTGATTGATTTCGCTGTTTTTTTCAGGTATCCGGCCGTAGAGTTTGTTGCCAATTTCGTCTGCCGTGAGTTTCTGGATGATCAGTTCCCTGCAAATATGATCATGAATCTGAAAACGTTCGCAAAATGTTTCAATTTGGCGGGGCCGGGATCTGGCCATAATAGCAAGGAGGTAAACACGCCACGGTTCAATGGGTTCGTCAAGGTAGAGAAGGTGAAACCAGGATATGGCCTGCTGGGCCTGTCTGATGATATGGAGGAAACGGCGGTCGATTTTGAGATTGGGTAGCAGGTCGGGCCAGAGAAACTGGAAGAGTTCCAGGTCTGCAAGTCGCCTGATGGCAAGGATTGGGTTTTCTTCCTCGAAAATCTGCTTGAGTTCGGTAAAGATGCGCGGGTTGTTTGTCTTGCCGAAGAGATCCATTTTTACGGCCCCATGAATCAGTCGTTCTGTATGTCTGGCAATTTTGAAATCCATTCGCTTTTCAAAGCGAACAGCTCGCAGGATACGGCTGGGATCTTCCACGAAACTTAAGTTGTGGAGGACTTTGATCAGTTTGTCCTTAAGGTCATTCTGGCAGCTGAAAAAGTCGATCAGCGTACCAAATAGGGCAGGGTTGAGCTGAAGTGCCATGGCGTTAATGGTGAAATCACGTCGGTAAAGATCAAGTTTGATGGATGAGAGTTCAACCGTTGGGAGTGCCGCCGGATATTCATAGTATTCGAGTCTTGCCGTGGCCACATCAATCTTGAATCCGTTGGCGAGGGTTATGTTGGCGGTTTTAAAACGATCATGGGTTCGAACCCGGCCACCAAGGGTTTTCACAAGCTGTTTGGCAAAAATGATTCCATCACCCTCCACCACAATATCCAGATCCAGGTTTTTCTGCTTCTGGAGCAGGTCGCGAACAAACCCTCCAACTGCATAGGCTTTAAACCCAATGTCTTCGGCTACCTCGCCAATTGTTCTGAGCAGGATGATGAGGTCCCTATCCAGTGTTTCACTTATAAGTTGGAGAACATTTTTACTTTTTTCCCGAGTGGAGGGGGCATCTGCGCCTCCAAGGTCCTGAGGCATATGGCCGGGATCATTTATCAGCATGTTAAGGAGGTCGGTTCGTGTGATGACCCCCTCCAGTCGCTGTTCATGAATAATGGGGATCAGCCGTTGTCTGTGTTCGATTATTAACTCTTCTATGTCGGAGAGTGTTGCACTGAGCGGAAGCACTTCAATGTCTGTTGTCATGTAATCACTTACAGGAAAAGTGCCGAGGTTGTGATGTATGGCCTTCTCAACAATTCTACGTGAAATGGTTCCGACAATTTTTGCCGGTGGGAGGGGAGTCGTTGCTGTTTCGGAATCAGCATCTGCAAGTACCGGAAGGGCTGTGATATTGTAGCGGGTGAGCAAGCTGTTCGCTTCAAGAATTGAAGTGTTTGAGGGGATTGAAATGACGGGCTGGGAGAGCATTTCTCCGGCGATTGCCTGTGGTTTGATATGTCTGTGGAGGCTCCGGATCAGTTGTTCCTGTGCCTCAATCATGGTCATGTCTCGTAGGGTGGCCGAGGCCGCAGAGGCGTGGCCACCTCCATTAAAATCCCTGGCAATAGCCCCGGTGTTGACTTCCGGAACACGGGATCTTGCGATGAGATAGATACGTCCCTCCATGGAGACCAGGGCAAAGAGGCAGTCGAGGTTTTCCATTATCATGAAGCGACGAACGATGAGTGAGAAGTCATCCTCGTATTCTTCGAGTGTGAGATTTATGACCACAGCCTCAATGCCTGAAATCCTGTAACTTTTGGCGGTTTTGCTAAGTTCGTGTATCAGGCTCACCTGTCGGGCGGTGAGGTCATAGGAGAGGAATTGAGAAATGATGTCTAACTGAGCGCCTTTTTTTAACAGCCAGGCGGCCGCGAACAGGTCGTCCGGAGTGGTGGTCATGTGAGTAAGAGAGCCGGTGTCCTCATAAATACCAAGTCCGTAAATGGTTGCTTCTTCCTGGCTGACGGATATTTTTTTTTCTTGTAATACTCCACAGATAACCGTGATTGTTGCGCCAACCGGAGCAATTGTTTCAAGGTTTCCCTGCATGTCGTCTTCAGTGTCAGGGTGGTGGTCGTAAAGATGGAGGTTCAACTTTGGATTGCTCAGGCATTTTGCAAACTCACCAATACGTCTCTTTTGCCTGGTGTCGACAACGATAAGGGTGTCTATCTGGTTCAGATCAATATACTTGAGTCTCGTGAAATCATATCGATGATGAAGCGTTTCTGCGATAAAGCGACGGACATTTTTTTCCTGGGAGCCGGGAAAGGCCATTACCGCGTCGGGGTAGAGTTTTTGTGCAGCGATCATGGAGGCAAGACCGTCAAAGTCCGCATTCAGGTGGGTTGTGATGACTTTCATGTCTTACTATCCACTATCCGTTATCAGCTGTCAACAGTCCTCAGCCGCGGGGGTGAAACTTCTTGTGGATGGATTTCAGTCTTCCCTCATCAACGTGGGTGTAGATTTGGGTGGTGGTGATGTCAGAGTGGCCGAGCATCATCTGCACAGAACGGAGGTCGGCGCCATGTGATAAGAGATGGGTTGCAAAGGAATGGCGGAGGCTGTGCGGGGAAACTTCTTCTGCGATTCCAGCAGCCCGTGCAGCTTCTTTGATGATCTGCCAGAATCGTAAACGTGTCATTCCTTTACCGCGATTGGTGACAAAGAGGGTGTTGCTGCGTCTCCCTTTCAGGATCAAGGGGCGGGATGAGTCGAGGTAGGTCACAATGGCTTCTTTTGCAGGAACGCCAAAGGGAATGAGCCGTTCTTTCTCACCTTTTCCAAGTACCCGGATAAAGCAGGATGTAAGGTTGCAGCTACCTACTGCAAGGGTAACCAGTTCCGTAACACGTAAGCCGGTGGAATAGAGGAGTTGCAGCATGGCATAGTTGCGCTGTAGCAGTGGCGTTGTAATCGGTGGCGGGCACAGCAGGCGGTTTACCTGTTCAATGGATAGTCCTTTGGGGAGGCTAAGTGCACTTTTAGGGCTTGTAATGTTGTTGAAAGGATTGACTGAGATAAGGTTTCGACCATGCAGGTACGAAAAAAAACTTTTTAAGGCTGATACTCTTCTGGCATTGCTGCGATGTGAGATCTGTCTGCTGCGGCACTGTTCAAAAAAAGTATGAATTGTTTTAGTGGTGACATCCTGCAGAGATTTCTTTTTTGTTGCCAGGAAAAGAAGGAAGGAATGAATATCGGCGTCGTAGGCAGTGATCGTGTTTTCTGCAAAGCGCTTCTCGGTAATCAGGTAATGGAGAAAGATCTCTTTTGCAGAAACGAACTCTTGTGGGAGGGGTTTTCCAGCGATGGCAGAGTAGAATGGAAATGATAAAACGCCCGTTGCCTGTTCAGGCGACGGGCGTTAGTGAAACAATGCTGTTTGGGGCTCAGCCGCGTCTGATACGGTTAAACTTACGGAGCTTGCGACGAGCTTCAGCCTGTTTGCGACGTTTTTTTACACTTGGTTTTTCGTAGTTCTCACGACGTTTTAGTTCTCTTTTTATTCCATCAATCTGCAGTTTCTTTTTCAGCTGCCTGATGGCATACTCAAGATCTCCACGAACTTCAACTTCTATCATTTGGGGCTCCGTTATCAACAATATTTACGAGAAATCCAGAAGCACGATACTTCAGATTTTCATTACAATTTTAAAAGTCACGACAGTAATCTTCCTTATATAAGAGAAACTTTTGCGTCTGTCAATGGATTTTTCATACGGGTGATGGACCATTGTGTAGCTCTTCCGAGGGAAAAATTTTCCCTGGATTCATGATGTTGTTTTTATCAAACAATTGCTTTAGTTGACGCATTACTGTGATACTGGTTCTGTTTAACTCTAGCGAAATGTAGGGGGACTTGGTTATTCCAATGCCATGTTCCCCGGAGAGGGTTCCTCCCATACTGAGGACTTTTTTGAAAAGTGCCATTTTGGCATTTGCAGCTTTCTGTTTTTCTTTCGGCGAGTTGTCTGCAGCCAGAATATTGACATGGATGTTTCCGTCCCCGGCATGGCCAAAGGTGAGGATGGTGATTGTGAGTTTCTGTGCAAGGTCTTCACAGAATCCTACCAGTTCCGGGATAAGACTGCGCGGTACGACAACGTCTTCACTGGTTTTGTGAGGGCTGATTTTGTGGGTGGCAGGAGAGATGGAACGTCTTGCTTTCCAGATTTCCTGGATTTCATCTTCTGTCGCAGCCTGTTTTATGTTGCAGTACTTTTCAGCTGCAATTAAACGTTTGAGGTGTTCAGCCTGTTCCTCTACCTTCTGTCTGCTGCCGTCAATCTCGATGATGAGCATGGCTTGAATGTCTGCTGGCAGTCTGGAGGGCAGGATATCCGAGACAACCTGAAGAGCAGTTTTGTCCATGTATTCGAGCGTGCAGGGAAGAATGTTCTGCTGCAGAATTTTGGCCACAAATTCTGTTGCCTGTTGCAGGGATGTGGAGCTAAGGAGAAACGTTTCTTTGTGTTCAGGCAGAGGTAAAAGTCTGGTGATAATTTTGGTGATAATACCAAGAGTGCCTTCTGAACCGATAAAAAGGCGGGTAAGGTCATAACCCACAACGCCTTTTTCTGTACGGGTTCCCGTCGTAAGGACTTCGCCGTTTGCAAGTACTACCTCAAGTCCGATAATGGAGTCTTTGGTTACACCATATTTTATAGCAGAGGGGCCTCCTGCGCATTCTGCAACATTACCACCAATGGTACAGAATTTGAGACTGGCTGGATCGGGAGCGTACATGAGTTTATGTCCCTGCAGGATCTTCTGAAATGTTCCCGTGATGACTCCCGGTTCGACAATGGCAATCTGGTTGTCAGTGTCAATCTCAAGGATACGGTTTAGTCGCATGCAGCTGAGTACTATGCCCCCCTGGGTTGGGAGTGAGCCACCTGTTGTCCCACTGCCGGCGCCCCGTGCAACAATAGGGATGCAATGGGTGTTGGCCAGTTTTGCAAGGTTTGCAACCTGTTCCACCGTATCCGGGTGGACCACAGCATCCGGGAGAAATGTTTGTTTGCTGTTGTCGTAAGAGTAGCAGTGCAGCTCCTCTATCTCTCTACTACAGTGTTCTGGGCCAACGATATCGATGATTTCTTGGAAAATGGTAGTATTCATCTGACCATGTTACTCTGGAGTTACAGAAAAAAAAAGTAAGGAATTGTCGCCTATTCTGGAATTTTCTGTGTTCCTGGGGTAAGGTAGCGCTGAGAATGTACAGGATAGTGAATAGCTTAAGATCGAGGAATGTATAGTGAAAGATAAGAAAATTCGTGTGGCCCTTCTCGCTGGTGGGGCATCTGGAGAGCGAGAGGTATCTTTGGCCGGTGCTGCAGGTTTTGAAGATGCCATAGATCGTGATAAATATGAGTTGCGTCGCTATGATACAAAGAGCGATCTCGGTAAGCTCGCAGAAGATGCAGCGGATATCGATGTCGCCTTTATTCTTCTCCATGGTATTCATGGCGAAGACGGGACGGTACAGGGGTATCTTGACCTTCTTGGTATTCCCTATCAGGGATCTGGGGTTCTCGGCAGTGCCCTCGCTATGGATAAAAATATGGCTAAGGTTCTGTATCGCTTGAATGGATTGCCGGTGGCTGATTGGGTAATGGCCAGCCATGGAGATATTGAAAACCCCGGTCGGATTCTTGAAACGTTGAATTTTCCACTGGTCATCAAGCCGATCCGTGAAGGGTCAAGTCTTGGCATGAGTGTTGCCAGAAATGTTGAAGAGCTGCAACGAGGAATTGAAATTGCTTACCAACACGATTCCGAGGTTATGGTGGAGCAGTTTGTGAGTGGCAGGGAGATTACGGTTGGAGTGCTGGGGAATGAGAAGTTGTCAGCACTACCTTTGATAGAGATCATTCCCGGCGATGAGTATCCGTTTTTTGACTATACCGCAAAGTACAAAAAAGGTGCATCAAATGAAATCTGTCCGGCAGATGTGAAAGAAGAGGTGTCTATTCTGGCGAAAGAATATGCCGTAGCAGCGCACAGAGTGTTGCAGCTGCGAGGGTATTCACGGACGGACATGATGCTGGCATCCGATGGTGCTTTGTATATTCTTGAGACGAATACCATTCCGGGAATGACCCCTACGAGTCTTCTGCCTCAAGCTGCTAAAGAGTTTGGACTGAATTTTACCGAACTTATTGATACGCTTTTGCAGCTTGCTTTAGAGAAGGAATAATTTTTCTGTATATTAATTGTTTTCAAGGAAGCAGCGCATATGGTCACTGCGCGCCGGGTGTCTGAGGCGTTTTAATGCCTCCTGCTCGATCTGGCGAATGCGTTCCCGTGAGACGTTGAATTGTTTGCCCACCTCATCCAGGGTGCATTCGCACCTTCCATCAAGTCCAAAACGAAGGCGAAGTACCTGAGCTTCTCTGCTGCTTAATGTGTCAAGAATGCTGTCTATCTGTTTGCGAAGGTCTGAGGTTATGGCAATATCGTCAGGCAGACAGGCCTTGTCGTTTGCGAGAAGGCTCATCAGGTTTTGACTGTTATCTCCAACTGGTTCTTCAAGTGATACGGGATCCATGCTGGTCTCTATGATGGAAAGTATTTTGTCATGATCCATATAGGTGTTTTGGCTCAACTCCAGCATTGTGGGTTTTCTTCCGAGTTGTTTGCGTAATCCACTGAATGTTTTGTTGAAGTGGTTGCGTGAGACAAGAAAATGGGCAGGAAGTTTTATGGTTCTGGTTTTTTCCGGTATTGCTCTGGTGATTGCCTGTCGTATCCACCATGAGGCATAGGTTGAAAATCTTCTTCCGGTATTATGGTCAAAACGGAAAACTGCACGCATTAAGCCAATACATCCTTCCTGGATAAGATCGGCCAGGCTTAATCCTCTGTCCGTGTATCTTTTGGCAATGGAGCAGACAAGGCGCAGGTTGGCGGTTATAATGATATTTTTTGCTTCTTCGATTTCATGGGCCAGTATTTTGAACTGCTCACAGAGGTAATGGGTGCCGTCATCGTCCGAAGAGCCGTCGCAGGTGGATTCAAGAGTGGCTATTATGTGGTCGAGTCGACGTTTGCCTGGCTTGATTGGGTTGTCTTTTTTCTCCCATGCCTGCACAGTTTTTTGAAGTTGGGTTATTTTAGGAGATGAGGTGTGGATTTTTTTGACGCTCTGGACAATGGCGCAAAAATTATCCCTGATTGCTTTTGTATGTTTGATTTCGTCCTCGTGGCTGAGGAGTCGTTCGGATTGGAGCTGCTGGGCCACCAGGGACGGTGGTTGCCTGTCGTGCGCAGTGTGGTAGGTGGGTTGCAGGAGCTCGGTCGATGCTGTCTCGGAGAGAGTGTCGTCAGCTATATGTGTCATTACGCATTTCCGTAGGTAGATGATTTGGTGGTAAGAGTTTTTTTTAAGATAACAAGCAACAATTGTACCATTGGACATTGGTCGCTGTGTTTTTGTTTTATTTCCCTGATTTAGCATGTTTTTTTATAGTGTGAAAGCCTTGGTGGTTGAAGGGTGCCTGTCAGAAAATTGACAACTTTGTTTCCCTATAATTTTCCAGTGTAATTTTTTGTGTCACTTTTTCCCCATCCTATTTTGACAGGGTTCTTCATGGTAAGAGAGTCTCATGTAAATGTCCTCTGTATCAAATCCTGTTTACGGAAAAGATGAAAGGGTGTAAAGTTAGTTGCAATCGTAAAGTAAGTTTTCGTTATATGGGAAAGGTGAAAGAAAAAAGACATATGGAATCGGTAAAAACACTTTCGTTACTGCAGCAGCGCCTTACACATGTGAGCGGCAGCTGGTCCGTTGATGAATACAACTCATTGATAACATTTTACATCAGAATTCTTCCAAGGTTGATGGAGGTGGAGCGTTGCACGATTTTCCTCAAGGAACCTGGCGCGGAGTCATTGTTGTCAATGCATGGTACAGGACTTGAGTCCAATGTCATAGAAGCCCCCCTGGAAGGGAGTATTGTTGGTCGAGTTATAGCCGGGGGACAGAGCGTTATTGAAAATAATCTTCGGGTAAAGAATGGCTACCATCATGAGGCAGACGAGCAGACAGGATTTCAAAGTCGGAATACACTGTGCACCCCCATACACAATGTCTCGAGTAATAAGGTGCTTGGGGTTATTCAGCTCTTAAATAGCCTGGGGAGCGATTTTTTTGACGGTGAGCAGCAAAAAGAGCTTGAAGAAATTGCAGGTTACCTGTCGATTTCCATTGAATCCATTCTACTGAAGAAGAAGATAGCGAGCATTGCCAGGGAGTTTGACAGTGAGGTGACCCGTCTGGAATTTGATGCTGTTACAGATGGACGTTTTATCGCCGAGAGTCCTGCGATGCGTGAAGTTTTGGATTTGGTACTGGTTCTTCGGGACACACCGGTAAATGTTTTGATTCAGGGAGAGAATGGAACAGGAAAAGAACTTGTGGCTAAAATGATTCACGAAAATGCTGGAAAAGATGGCCGCCCTTTTATTCCGGTTAACTGCGCCTGTCTTCCGGAGGCATTGGTTGAAAGTGAATTCTTTGGTCATGAAAAGGGGGCATTTACCGGTGCTGACAGAAGTCGTAAGGGCCGTTTTGAAGAGGCAAAGGGCGGTGTTCTCTTTCTTGATGAAATAGGAGAGATGCCGCTTATTGTACAGCCTAAATTTCTTCGTGCTATTCAGGAGCAGGAAGGGTCGCGGCTCGGCAGCAGTGATATTATTCCATATGATGTACGTCTTATTTCAGCAACCAATCGAAATCTGGCAAAAGAAGTCGAAAAAGGAAGATTTCGTGAGGATCTGTTTTTCAGGATTTTTTCAGTGGAGATTGAGATTCCGCCCCTACGGGAAAGGAAAGAGGACATTTTGCCCCTTGCCCTTTCATTTCTTGAAGATACCAACCGGAAATTTAAAAAAAATGTGGCCGGGTTCAGCCCTGATCTGCTGGCACTGCTGGAAGAGTATCCCTGGCCTGGAAATGTTCGGCAGTTGTTAAAGGAAGTGGAACGACTGGTGGCACTCACAAAAGATAATCTTATCATGGAGGTTGAAACCTGTTCCCGGGAATTACTTGCCTTTTCCCGTTCGAATTATGTCGGAGATGCAGCAGCTGCCAGTGATGGTTACTCCCTGCCTGATCAGGTGACAGCCCTTGAAAAACGACTGATCCATAAAGCTATGAAAAAAGCGGCTGGGAATAAAACCCAGGCCGCCGGACTTTTACACATCACCCGACAGGGGCTGTTGAAAAAAATTAAACGATATGAGTTGATGCTGTGATTACTTCGCAACAAGCTCTCTGCTACCCTATCCTTTGATCCTTTACGTCACGGCCACTAAAATCGTTTTTCAAAATAGGGTTTCAGTACGTCGGGAACAATCACAGTGCCATCCTCCTGCTGATAATTTTCAAGAATGGCCAGCAGTGTCCTGCCTACAGCCAATCCTGAACCATTGAGTGTATGGACCAACTTGCTCTTTTTTTGACCATTTGGCCTATAGCGGATTCCACCACGTCGCGCCTGGAAATCGAGAAAGTTTGAACAGGAAGAGATTTCCCGGTAAGTATTCTGGCCTGGCAGCCAGACTTCGATATCGTAGGTCTTGGTGGAAGAGAATCCCAGGTCGCCACTGCAGAGTGTAACCACCCGATAGTGTAAGCCCAGTAATTGTAAAACTTCTTCGGCGTCGGCCAGAAGAGATTCCAGTTCCTGGGCAGAAGTTTCGGGTGTGGTGAATTTCACAAGTTCCACCTTGTCAAACTGGTGCTGCCTGATCAGTCCCTTGGTGTCCCTGCCGTAAGAACCGGCTTCAGACCTGAAACAGGGGGTGTAGGCGGTAAATTTAACTGGCAGTTGGTTTTCATCCAGTGTTTCATCCCGGTAAATGTTGGTGACAGGTACTTCCGCTGTGGGGATAAGGTACAGGTCCCAGTCTTTAATGGCAAAGAGGTCCTCAGCAAATTTGGGAAGCTGGCCGGTTGCTGTCATGGATGCGCTGTTTACCAAAAACGGAGGAAGGACTTCTTCGTAGCCATGTTTCTGGGTATGCAGATCAAGCATGAAGTTGGTCAGTGCCCGTTCCATCTTGGAGGCAAATCCTTTAAGGAGAGCAAATCGTGCCCCCGAAAGCTTGGCTGCCCGTTCAAAGTCGAGAATATCCAGATCTTCACCAACTTCCCAGTGGGGTTTTGGCTCGAAGGAAAATACGGGTTTGTCACCCCATGTTTTAAACTCAACGTTGGCGCTATCGTCATCTCCCTTTGGGACATCATCGCTACAGAGGTTCGGGATGGAGAGGACAAGATCCTGCAGACTGTCCTGGATCTCACCAAGTTCTTTGTCCAGTTCTTTGATTCTTTCCGAAGCTTTACGCATTTCAGGAATGAGAGTATCAGCCTGTTTTTTGTCCTCGTCACTGCCCTGTTTGAGCTGAGCAATTTCTTTCGAGGCAATATTTCGTTTGTTTTTGAGGCTTTCCACCTCTTGAAGCAGGTCCAGTCGTTTCTGGTCAACTGAGGCAAACTCATCAACTTTATCTGTGGGGATACCTCTATGGGCAGTTTTTTTACGTACGAGATCCAGGTTTTCTCTAATAAAACGAAGTTCTAGCATGGTAGGTTATTTCTCAGTATTTATGAGGGGTGTTTTTCCCTTCAGTCTTTGGTCTTCAGCCTGCGCAGTTAATTACTCGGATTTGTGACTATTCTGACAGGGATATATATTCCCCTTGCAGTCTCCAGTATACCTGTTTAGCATGGCTGAAATTTGAAATCAACCTCTATCAAATTGCTTTTAGAAAAGCCATCTGCTATCCTGTCCGGGAAACGTATTGATGGTGTCACCACCAAGCGAAAACAGGAGAGAGGTTCTGGAAACACTGGATCGGCATAATACCCTTGTGATATTTCTTACCGAATTGAGAAAATCAGTTCGTGGCCTTGGGATAAGCGTTATTATTGCTACTGTAGGGATATTTTTTCTTTCTCCCGAATTGCTGAAGTTTGTCCAGAATCATCTCGCTGATAAACTCTATTTTTTCTCAGTTGCCGGTCCCTTTCTGGCCCACGTTAAACTGGCCATGTTTGCTGCCCTGTATGTGATTATGCCGTGGATCATGGCAGTACTCTGGCGTGCCATGGGGAAACCTTTCGGGGTGGAGGGAGGGCAGCTTTTTTTCTTTGTTCTTTTTACCTGCATGCTTTTTTACGCTGGCACCCTTTTTTGCTACTTTATAACACTTCCCTTTGGCATCAGTTTTCTTCTTGGCTTTGGCTCAGCGGATCTGCAACCGGTTATTTCCATCGGTCGGTTTGTGAACTTTACAACCATCTTTATTCTGGCATTCGGGGTGATTTTTGAGCTTCCCATGTTTATGGTTTTTCTGGCGAAGGTAGGAGTGCTGACGAGGGGGTTTTATGAGAGAAACAGGCGTTATGCTCTATTGCTTATTGCGATTCTTGCTGCCCTGTTGACCCCCACTCCCGATGTTGTGAATATGTTGCTTATGGGTGGGCCTTTATATTTTTTATATGAGGGCGGCATTATTATTCTTCGTATTATGCGGATTCAATAACCCTTACTGGAATTCATAAAGCTTGAATCCGTGATTTTTTAGCAGAGCGGCGGTAACGCCAATGGTTCCTGATACTGCACAGGATGGACTTTTGGCTTTTAAACAAACACCTTGTATCGGGTGAGCATTCGCGATCTGAAGGGTCTGTTTGGCCCCTTGTATAAAGGAGGCGGTTATATCATCACCTTCCTTGGTGCAGACTGTGGCTTTTCCTTCAAGGACATCATGGCCGTTGCCATCGATAATTTCAGCAGCTGGTCGGGGGGTGGGCAGACCACCTAACTGTTCAGGACAGACAGGAATCCAGATGCTGTTTTTCAAAAACTCTTTGCAGGTTTCGTGACTCTTTAGTGCTCCGTCATAGCGGGTGCAGAGCCCTACGAGGCAGGCGCTGACGAGATAGAGTGGTTTTGTTGTTGAGTTACTCATATATGGTTCAGTTAGTAGAAGGAATTTCTTGTTTTTTTGATCTGATGTATTGATGATATAATGGCCTGGAAACGAAAACAAAAACCTAAAACAGTTATGTCGCCGCTACAACGTAAAAGGTTGTTGCGTATATCATGTACCATGATTGTTTGTGTTCTGCTATGGGTGGTCTTTGCACCAGGGAGAGGCCTGTATCATCTTCGTCAGCAGAAAAAGCATATTGCGATGCTTAATGCCGAACGACAGATGCTGACTCAACAGAATGATGAAATAACAAAAGATATAGAACGGCTACGTAACGATCAGGAATATCTGGAGCAGGTGGCAAGAGAAGAACATGGAATGTTGAGAGAAAATGAGATTGTTTTTGATTTCAGTAGAAAGAAAAAAGAGGAGTGATAAAAGACTGTTGTCAACAGTCTTTTATCTGCTCCAGATCGGTAAATGAGCTGTTACTCAATTAAGGTACTTCCTTTGAAGGGAAATACAACTGAGTGCTTTCATGAAGTTCTTTTCAAAGAACGCACGAGATATGTGTAAACTTTGAAAGACTTTTTGTTGTATTTAAAAAGCCACACGGGCTTTTCAACTGCTACGCTCAGGAAAATCCTGAACGGGATGAACATCCCGAGAGTGCCCCGGCAGGGATAGTACTTCCTTTTGCAGGTTGGCTTGAGGTGGCTGAAACCATTTTTTTTATGTTGGTGCTCTTGCAGTGTTTACAACTCACGTTTTCAAGTGCGGAGGCTATCATGATCAGACTTTCAAAGTTCTTACCACAGTCCTCACAATAAAATTCGTAGATTGGCATGTGTCTGCTCCTGTTAAAATATAAAAGATATAAAAGAGTATAAGCCTTAGATGTATTTATTATAGTGTTTATCTTTTACCTGTTTTTGTCAAGATGAGGAAAATCTTTTTTAGTAAAATCTAAAATAGGAAGAAAAAGAACGTAAGAAATGTCCATGGAAAAAAAAGATCAGACTCTTGAGTTGCTTCATGAAATCCGCGGAGTGCTAGCCTGCCATCAGGTGAACTCAATAGACAGTTACCCCGCCAGCAGAGAACTGTTGTCTTTTTTTGAATCCTGTTTAAGACAGTCGGTGGAAGATGCACCCCTGAGAGCAGTAGCTGGAACCCCGCAGGATATTCCAAAGCCTAAAGCAGAGTCACGGGCCGTAGATTCCAATCTTTTAGTGCTTGGTGAGATTGCTGATGAGGTTGCACAGTGCAGAAGTTGTTCGCTCGGTGGACGGGGTTTGAAAACAATGGCGGGGAAGGGCGGTTCTGGGAAAATTCGTCTTCTTATTATCGGGCACTGGCTGCCAACAGATGATGGAGCTGAGGCCGGGGCGGTTTTTGGAGTAGAAGAAGATCAGATGTTGAGGCGAATGCTGAATGCTATAGATCTCCCCAGGGAAGATGTCTTTGTGACCAACGTCATTAAGTGTGTGGTGGGTTCAGGGGTTCAGCCCCAGGTAGAGCACATTGATGCCTGCCTCTCATATCTGCAGCGACAGATTGCAGCTATTTCACCGGAACTGATCTGTACCATGGGGATGGTGGCTGTAAAGACGCTGCTGCGACTTTCTCAGCCACTGTCAAGACTGAGGGGAAAATTTTACACCTATAAGGGAGCGGAGGGGGTGGAAATACCGTTGTTGCCTACCTATCATCCCGGGTATCTGTTACAGAATCCGGAAATGAAAAATGCGACATGGCAGGATCTGCAGGCCATTCAGAAAATGCTGTGATGGGGACGTTATTCGCCTGGTTCGTAGAGTGCAATAAAACCTCTTTGCCCCAGACTCTTTAGAAAGGCTGCCACCGCTGTTTCTGCTTCCTGACTCGTCACATTGTAGTCCTGCGCGAAAATTCTGATAATATCCTTTACTGTCCGTGTTCCATCAATGAGCTTCCATACAAAACTCCCCATTCCATCCAGTTGCAGTTTCTTCGTCGGGAGTTCAGCCTGATTTTTACTGAACTTTTGATGCAGGGATGTGAAAAATCGGCTAAGTGGAATGGGGTAGGTGAAGAGGATGTCGCCATTGTCCAGCTCCTGCCAGTGGATAGTTTCGCTTTGTCTGGGGATGCAGGCAAGGGACTCGGTTCGGCTGAGGGGCTTGGCTGGATTAGAGAGATTGGATTTCATAGCTCTTCAGGATGGTTGTGATCAGCCTGTTTGGAATAGGTTTTTTATCAAAAAAGAAGAGGCCGCTGAGGCGATCATGTTCTGGATGGTGGCGCAGGGTAACCCAGTGAAATGGTAGCTTGCGTTTGATCCGGTTGCGAATTTGTTGCAAAATCGATGGAAAGGAGCAGTGACTGACGTTTCCTTCCATATGCTGAGCATCTTCTTCGGAAATATCCAATTCTCCCAGGATATTCATAATCGTCAGCATGGACGACTTTTCCAAACGTTGCGAAGCTCCGGCCAGTCGGCAAAGGTGCATGGTGAGTCCCGAGTCAGCAAAAGAGAGGCGAGTGAGGCCGGCACCAAAATTATATCCGCTTAAGCTGAAACTACCGGGAAGAAGAATTTTGAAATCCTGGATTTCCCAGAGAATCCAGTCGCTTTTATTTTGCCTGTGGCAATGGATTGATTCAATGATCTCAGTCAAACACTGGTGGTTTTTGGTTGCAGGGATATCAAAGAAGTAAAGCAAAAGAGTGGTTCCACATTCTTTGCAGATCATGATCGCAGCCTTTGGTTCTCCTGAGTCATTGTCAGCAAGAAGTGTTAAAGCATATTTTTTTTGCAGTTTCTCCCAGTGGGGTGGCAATTCTTCCAGTACAGTCAATCCGGTTTCGGCAGCAATCTTATGAAGAGTGGCAGCATTGGAACGTTTATGGTGTCTTTTTCCGTTCTGCCAGCGCAGTTCAAGGACAGGGCGGAAATTTTCTTCAAAAAGGAGGTGAGTGGGCTTTGTGACGATAGGCTCCCATTGTGTGGGACACTTGAGAGTGATTGTGTTCCAGCCGATTGTGCGGCTGCTGCCATTGATGGAAGTAGTCACTTGAAATTATTGGGGAATTAGATATGTCCAGTTACTCTCTGCGCGCTGTTTGAGTTGTTCTTCCGTTGCTTTGTTAATGTTTTGACTACACTGTTTAGAAAAGCAGGCCTGTTCTCTGATGATATTATCAGGGTAGTACAATTTGACCATGTTCCCGGTATTTTCATTCGGATTTCTGGTGTTATGCTGGAGAATCAGGTGCACTCTGTTTTCGTTTTCATCTACAAATTTCCATTTCCAGATATGGAGAATACCAAAGGAATCTCCTTTCCATTCGCTTGGATCACCATATTTTTCCTTATACTTATCGAGCAGCAGATCAAAATATTTTTTACTGGAATCACTGTATTTTAACTTTATTCTTACGATCTCGCCGGGTTTTTCACAAATTGCATAGGAAATAATTCCTTTGTCAAATCCATGCCAGTCGTAAATTACAACTTCCTTGAGAAAATTTGAATTTTCGATGTCTGGATAGTCTGTAATATCACTGCCGAGGATAAAACCACCGATTGCACGCGGTGGCTTTTCGGATGAAAATGCCAGGGGAAGCAGCACAAGAAACTGTGAGAAAATGATACTTATGATGAAAAATTGCTTTATCACAAAAAAACCTCTATGAGGGGAAAAAAATTAATACTTCTGGCCCTTGTTTATATTACTCTGTATCATGTAATAATGCTTCATTCCAGATAATTTAGGTTCCGGTGTTCAATCGCAGGACGGATTCTATAATTACTTCCCATTTTGTCTTCGTAATATATGAAAAAAACGGCAAAAAAAAACAGTGTTCGCATTACGGAACGCTCTCTTTTTTACTGGATACTCCGGCGACATCGATCTACCCAACTGTTATTATTGTTAATTATTGTTGTCAGTCTGTTTTTTAAAGTATTTCCCCTCGAGATGCAGAAGCGTATTATCAATGAGGCCATTTACTTAAAAGAAATCCAGTTGTTGTATCTCTACTGTGGCCTTTATATTGGGGCAGTTACAGTTGCAGGGTTGCTTAAATATGGGATTAACATTCTTCAGGTATACATAGGCCAGAAAATTCTGGTGGAGATGCGTGAGGAGCTCTATCGTCATGTTTTGCAACTCCCCCTGCAGTTTTACCGAAAAATGCAACCAGGTACTGTTATTTCCGCAATGACAGCAGAGCTTAACGCCATCGGGTTCTTTCTTGGCGGCGCACTTGCCATCCCCATCACAAGTGTTTTAACCTTTGTTGTTTTTATCGGGTTTATGTTTAACCTGAATAAATGGCTTGCACTGTTGAGTATGGCGATTTATCCCTTTGAGCTTATTGTTCTCCCCTATCTGCAAAAAAAATATAACACTCTCAATACGGAGCGTGTGAAAACCACCCGATCAATGGCGAATGTGGTAAACGAAGCCATCTCCGGAATTCATGAAATTCATGGAAACACCAGTTACCAATTGGAGGGAAAAAAGCTATCCTCCTATATTGCTGAATTATATCGACTGGTAAAGAAATTATTTATTGTAAAATATGGTATCAAGTTCGCCAATAATTTTTTCCAGTCACTGGGGCCATTTGTTCTTTTTCTCGTAGGTGGATACATGGCCATTCATGGACAATTCACCCTCGGTGCTCTGGTCGCTTTTCTCTCGGCCTATGAAAAGGTATATGACCCCTGGAAGGAGCTCATTGAGTATTACCAGAGTTATCAGGATGCGCTGATCCGTTATCGTCAGATTATGCAGATTTTTGACTTTGAGCCACCTCATCTTATGCTGTTACCGGGGCGTGATCCTTTGGCACTGCAGGGTCAAATCAGCTTAAAGAATGTGACATATACTGTGCCTAGTGGAGTAAGGCTCCTTGAAAATATAAACCTTGAGATCAAGCCCAATGAGCAGATAGCTTTGGTTGGGTATTCGGGGTCGGGGAAGTCGACTCTTGCCTTGCTCATTGCACAACTGTATGACCCCAGCCAGGGGCGTATCGATTTTGATAAGAATTCACTTGAAGATCTCTCCAAAATGGATGTCGGCCATAATGTGGCAATGATAGCTCAGCAACCTTTTATCTTTTCCGGTACTATTCTCGACAATCTGCTTTATGGCGTTCAGGCAATTTCAGGCCAAAAGGAAATGCCCGAAAAATTGGTAATTCTTTCAGTAATCAAGAATGTTGGCCTTCAGGAAGACATTATCCGTTTTGGCCTTCAGGCAGTTCTCTCGATTGAGGAATGCCGTCCCTTCAGAGACAAATTTCTCCGTATGCGACAGATTATCCAGACGACTTTACGGGATGACTTTGAGTCTGCCATAGAATTTTATGATGTTGATAAATTTCTGTATTATTCAAGTATTCGGGACAATATCATTTTTGGTGACAGTTTGAGTGGTGAATTTACCGTTGAACGTTTACCGGGACATCTTCGCTTTGTCGGAGTACTTAATGAACTGAAGCTTGAGAAACCTCTTTTGACTCTGGGGTTTGCTATTGCCACCCAGACCGTTAATTTGTTGGCTAATTTTCAAGATGACGAGTTTTTCTTCCGGGATAATCCTATGGAGGTAAGTGAATTTCCAGTTTACAGTAAATTGCTTGGCCGTTTAAAAAGCCCACAGCCAAAAGATGAAGAGGCCCGTAGATTGTTGCTTATCCTGGCTCTTCGGTTTATTCCTAAGAAACATTCCATTATTTCGCTTCCTTCGGCTATGGAACAGAAAATTCTTCAGGCACGGCATCGTTTTCAAGAGACGGTTGTCGGTGTTGATATAGATCATTGTAAAAAACATGATGCCTGTACTCCGTGTAGTGTAATTCAAAAAAGTACTGAAAAAACTGGATTTATTCCATTTTGTCCCAGTGAGTATTTATATACTCGTACGCTCCTTGAAAATATTCTGTTTGGTGCCGTTAAATCTGAAGATGTTCTGGATGAGTATCTTCGGAAAATTGCTGCCGAAGCGTTTAAGGATGAAAAACTTCTCGACGAGGTTATGCATATCGGGCTTCAATTTGAAGTCGGAAGTAAAGGTGACCGATTGTCTGGAGGACAGAAGCAAAAACTTGCCATCGCCAGGGCATTTTTAAAGGACGCCCCGATTCTCATCATGGATGAGGCAACGGCGAGCCTCGACAATACTTCCCAGGCCGGTATTCAGGGTTTGCTGGAAAATGAATTCAAGGGTAAAAAAACCGTTGTTGCCGTGATCCATCGTCTGGATTTGACCCCGGCATATGATCGTATTATTGTATTGAAGGCTGGAAGGATAGTTGAACAGGGCACATATGATGAATTGATGGCATGCAAAGGAGATTTTTATGAACTCACTCGGGCAGAATCCTGATCCACCCGTGATCAATCAACTCACTTGTACCCAGGAATTCTTGAACAGATGCCCTCTTTTTTCCGGGGCACCAGCTGGTGTCGTGGGGCTTTTTGCTTACCTTGCCAAAAGGGAGGAATATCTGAAGGGCCAGGACATATTGACTCAGGGGAAGCATTGTGACCGGCTTTTTCTCATACTTTCAGGTAAGGTTGATATTTTCCAGAATCATTCTGGGCGACGTTTTCATTTACAGCTTCTTTGCGAAGATTCTATCAATTATTTTGGAGAACTTGCTCTTCTCGCTGAGTTTGACTGGTTTTTTTCTGCACGTGCCTGGACCGATGTGAAGCTGCTCACCATCAGTCGTGAAGCTTTCAGTAAAGTCATGGAGCGATACCCCGGATCCTACCAGAGCATGGTCCAGAAAATTATCAATCTCCGCATCAATCGTTTTGTTGACCAGCAACAGTATCTGATGGATCATATCTCTTCCGATGCCTGGCGGGAAGATCCGTCTCAAGAAATTTTTTCATAGAGGGAGTGTCATGTCAGCTAAAGTATCATTATTCTATGTTATTTTTATGTTTTTCGTTCTTGTGGCGCTGGATGGCTGTGTGTCCGTTTCTTCTTCCACCTTTGGCCTTCAAAAACGAATGGAAGTTGAACAACTTTTTGAATCCGGCACCCTTTTACCTGACCACACATATTACATTGACGGGTCAGAGGTTGAGCCCGATGCTATCATTGCTATTTCGAAAAAATTTCATCTGCAGACGAAGATCTGGACCAGGAGAGAATGGACAGCTGAAGAGTTCAAGAAGGCCGTTTTCTGGATGCAGACTGGAGAGTATGGTTTTTGCAACACTGAAGGGGGAGTGTTGATAGCACCCGATGGTCAACAGATAGGTTTCTGGTACTCAAAAAGGGATATTGGTACCATTCGACAACCAGCTCCTGGGACTGTTGAGGTGTTTCCATTTAAATTCAGACCTGGGTCTCCATGCAGTCGTCAAGACATGATTGATGATTTATGATACTAGTTCTGTTTCGGTCTCTCTTACCTACAATTCAACTCTTTGAGTTTACTCATGCCTGTATATTCTCTCTATTTTGCTCTGTTTTGGGTCCTGTTTACTGTTTCCCCGGTTCTTGCAGGAAATTCACAACATATTATTGAACAGATCAGTCACGACCTGGAGCAGACCACTGACCTGCAGGCAAAAAGCAGTTTACACATCTACCGGGCCAGACAATATGCCAAAATTAACAAATTTGAACTGGCCCTGGAGGATTATAATGATGCCCTGGAACTTACTCATAAGGGCTGGATTCATCTGGAGCGCAGTCATCTACTTCTTGCAGCGGGGAAATATGAATTAGCCTACGAAGATGCAAATGCGGCCAAGGAGGAGGTTCCGACGCTCACCAGGGAGGCTGATAAAGTTATTGAAAAGGCCGTGGCAGAAGTGAGGAGACAATATGAGGCAGAAAATCCCATTTCTATTGTAATGGACAGCAAGGTGAACCCATACAGAAAAACCCGTTTTGACCTGATGAAGAAACAGGGAGTGGGGATGTTTGCTGCCAGTTCTCAAAGAAGAGCCAATAGTGCTGCTGGAAAACATAAAGCTGTAACCAGACAGACAACGTCAAAGTGTGCTCCAAAAGCAAGGAGCTGACGTAGACGCTAGTAGCCCATAAGTTTATGGGCCATTCTGAGCTAAGATGAAGAGGAAGGATCAGTAGGCCATATGACCCAGTGATTTCATAATCAGTGCCAGCCCCATGGCAAACATCCCAGTCAGTCCCATACCGCAGGAAAATCCAGCAAGCAGCACAGGAGCATACTGCCGCCACATGGGACCATACCGTTTGAAAAAGAAATAGCGACCAAGAAATGCACCAAGTACCTCCAATATCAGACCATGGGGGGTAGACTGGCCAAGTCCCCGTACCACTCCATAGATAAGGAGGATGGGCAGGCCAAAGAGACTGAGGAGAAAATACATCAGCAGGCCGAAGCCAAGACCGGAAAAGACGGTGGTACTGTTGAGGGCCTGATAGAACATGGAGTTTCCCTCCATGGTGGATGTCTGCATCAGCAGGGTGTTCAGAGCCTGCAGGTGCCAGAGTTCCTGGGCATAGGGGTAGTGGCTCGATGGTATGGGGGCCAGTCTCCATATAAACTGGGAAAAGAGCAGGCTTGCCACCATAACAATGGGAAAAACCACAATTTCTGCCTTGATAATTCCTCGGATGGAAGTTCCTGTGAGTTCGATTTGCCTGAACTGTACCGTCGCTTCTCCGTAGTTGTGTATGGGGATGGGTGCGTACCAGATTTCAATCCCCTGGTAGCCGAAAAAACGTGCTCCTGCAATGAAACTGGCCTCACGAACCAGTGGCAGGCTGACAAACTGTCCGGCGATACCCTCCATTCTTGCGGTGATGTAGGAAATGATCGGGGTGTAAATAAATCCATAACCGAGAAAGAATATCCATGGAAAATTTGGTACCAGCCAGACGCAGAGTCCGACATACGAAAGAGTCGAGAAAAAATAAATTATTATTGAGATCCAGAAGTTGAAATCACCACGTCCTTTCGGCGGATGGAAGAGATCATGGAGAGTACCCATGTGTTCTTTGGTGCCGTGGTAGGATCGCACTACCGACCAGATTCCAATGCCCCCAATGGCGAGTCCGAGCCCGATACCAAAACTCATATAGAAGTCAAAGTTGTTAGCAAAAACAGTGTCAACGGTAGCCATGCCCGGATGCCAGCGCTGCAGAATTCCCTGAGCATAGAGAATAGGGTTCAGGATAATGGTGATGATGAGACCGATCAGGCCTCCAATAACCGCCCAGAACGGAAGCACCATTCCAACAAAGACCAGGCCCAGATCCAGCTGAATTCCTGTGGCTACCGCAGGAAGGATATCTTCTGTATGGCTGGTAAGTTCTATCCATGGAATGGGGATGAGACGGATCTGTTCGTTAAAAATAAGACCCGAGGCGATGGGCAACAGGACATACACAGCACCAAAGACCAGACCTATCATTCCCCCGATGGAGAAGACCCTCCACTTCCAGCTCTTTTTCTTTTCTTCAGTGGATTCGGCAAGGGCCATGGTTCCCAGTGCGGCAACCGGTGCCATGGGAAATGGCAGTTTCTCAACGTCGGAGGTTATCCTGTAGAGGGCATACCCTAAACCGAAATGATCTATACGCTGAACGATCTGGGAACCCACCAGAAGGAGAATGGGAATCATCCAGTCTCTGTGAAAAAAAGTCCGTTCAACCATCGACATGGAGTCGGGGCCAGGAGCTATCCAGGTAGGAATGAACTCAGTAAGGCCAAGCATTCGGGCCGCATCGGATTGAACGAGATACTGATTCCAGAGCAGACCGGAAAAGGGTGAGGCAAGAGCAGCACCTGCCATGTAGTAGAGAAGGAAGATCTCCTGCTGTTTGAGATCGGAATGTGCGCGCTTTGCCACTTCTGCAAAAAGAATGATGGTTACCCAGCGGGCAGCAGGACCGATGCCCTGGCCAATAACAAGCTGCAGGTACATGGAGCCTGGCATCATCAGAAAACCGATAAAGACGGCACCCACAATGGTCTTCCAGTCAAATCCCTCTTCAAAGTGATCGGGAGGTTTGAGGAGATCTCTATATTCTTTAAGTTCTTTGTCGTCGTACATAGTTAAAAACTCAGGTGTTGAAGTTTGAAGGCTGACGGCTGCAGGTGTTGTTTACCTCTAGCCTTCAGCCTAATCACCTTCTGTCTACTTAATCTGGCAGTACCTGATAGCCAGAATCAGTAAATAATCCCACTATTGCCCAGCCGCCGCCCATCAGAAAATCGCCGATGATCAGGCCGATAAAGAAAAACTGCACTTTTTTAAATAGGGTAACGCCGCCATATCGCATGCATAGAGTGTTACAGGCCCAGCCGATAAAAAAACTGAACCAGAGAATACGCATGGCTGAACTGTAAGCCGTGAGATAGCCTAATGGATGGATGGGCCACCAGTAAAAGCGATGATAGCAGACCACAAGAATGAGCATGACGATTGCCCCTGCGATGGCAAAAAAAGTGATCCAGCTTCCAGTTTCCACAGGAGCCGTTACCAGGCGATGCACATTTTCAAAGACGGTAACTGTGGTTCGACTGGCCCATTCCAGCTGGAGTTCACGGGTACCATAACGATAGTAGAGGGTCATCATGGCAAGGATAGAGGCTCCAAGGCTTGCTAGAATAGTGAAAAAGAGGCCTGAGAAGATGAGGAGGCCGGGGCTTTTTCCATGACTCAGTTTTCTGGCGTGGAGAAGTGAAGGCATGAGTGATTCCCGTAGATCAACAAAGAGTACTTTCTGAGCCATTCCTGCAAGTAATCCATTAATACCGCTGAAAATTTTTGTTCCACTGATCGCTATCAGGCCATCCATTGGTGCTGCAGTGAGAGTGAAGTAAGCAAGACCGCCCTGGCAGATAATTCTGGTGGCAACCATCATAATCATAAATGCCGCACTAAAGAAGAGCGTGGCAGTGAGCAGACTCATGCCGAGCGACACCGCCCAGTATAAGAGCCCGCCGAAGCAGAATACTGCTCCCCAGAAGGAGTAGCGTACATCGAACCATTCGGTTCGTGATTTGCTGGATTTTACCAGAAAGAGAGATTCCTTTGTCACCTCAATGAGATGTGTTCTGGCCAGCCAGATAAGAAAGAAAAAGAAGATACCGTAGGCTCCAATCATCTGAGTTTCTTCAGGCCTTGCCAGGGTTGGACCAAAAGTGATGCCAAGTTCTGATACAGGAATAGTATACCCAAGAAGTCCAAGGACGCCGAAAAAGAGACCGCCCAAAATAAAAAAGAACCAGAAACTAAAAGAGATTTGGCGCGAAGTCAAAAATGCGAATCCGATAAATGCTGGATAGAGATAAATTTTCAGTTTATGGAATCCTGAGAACAGCCCTTCCTTCGGAAAGTAAGGGCCTGCAAGGACAAGTGTCGAGAGTTGGGGGACCGATGGGTAATAAAAATGTAATCCGTTCAATAAGTGGAGAAAAACCGGAACAAGAAGGCCGGCCAGGAGAAAATGGTTTCCAAAAAACCTTCCTATTCTTCCTTCGTCGAGTGAGCTGCAGAGCATTTCAGGGACACGCAGCAGGGGAAAGTTGATGCGTTCGTTGTGGATCCACTGGCGGGAAAGAATATTGATGATAAAGAGCATAAAACCGTATGATAGCAGGATGAAGCTTCCCCAGAGCAGCAGAGGGCTGAGCCATGCCTGCCATGGGATAGTTGAGGCCACCTCAAGCCAGCTCATGCTCCGTCCTCCGGGAATTCCTGTATAGAGCATTTCAATGGCCCGTGGATCCGTGGGGCTGATTCCCTGGGGCAGGAGAGAGCAAAGGGTTTCCTGCCATTGATTCTCAACGGTGGCGTAATGAATGGGTGCTGTCAGGTTGAGGAGAAGAGTCCTGGCCATTCCGGTATATGCAATCCCTGATCCAATGACCATCTCAATCCAGATGATAAGAAGCTCACCGCCAGTGAAGATAAGTGACTTGCTGCGAAGGATCTTTGCTGTTATCGCAGTCAGGATAACAAGGAGAATGAAAATGAAAAAAGGGGCCAGGGGAAAATGACCGCCACCAAGGGGAGTGGCTTGCTGGTACACATTGTTAAACGGTGTGAGGAGGCAGATGGCAGTAGCCAGAATCATACCGACTATAATGGAACGGAACCGAATGGCAGAGGCAGTTTTTGTATGTTCAGGCATCTGCTCTCTCCTTTGCGTTCTGGCTTTCTGTGACTATCTCTTTGAACTGTCCAGCAAAATGGTTGTGGCTTGCCTCGTCAAGGGATCTCCAGACCAGAAGCTGTTTCCGAAGGTCGTGAAGAAATGAGGTGTTGATTCTTTCCCACACGGATTCTTCACCCGAACGGCGCTCAATGGTGACCTTGATTTCAAGATAGTTTGGGTTGTCTTCCACAGGGGAGAACTGAATGTCGACCCATTGCATAATGCCGAAGTCAAATGGGGCGAGCCATACCTTTGAGCGAATATAGGTGCAGTACAAGGTGTGTGGTTGTTCTGTGTTTTCTATGAGAGATCTCATCTCTTCAATATTGCAGCAACTGGATACCAGATTCACAGGACCGGTGGAGAAGAGTCCGTGGGAAACCTCCTGATGGGAGGTGAAGTAACCGAATATAAATCCGCCAATTGAATCGTGCTCATCATATTTCATGAAAAATGGAAGAGTGATGGTGATGCGATTATCAACAGCCCGAGGCAGACTGAAGTTGGCGTTCACGTCGGGGATGGCTATTTTAGCAGCCACCCGAGAGGGGTAGATAACCGAGAGAAGAACCACCCCGATAACAAGCAGCATGGCTGCAACTCCTGCCATAGAAGAGTAATTCACGGTGAGCCCGGCCCAGAGGCTGGTCTCGGCGAAGAGATAGGCAGAAACCTGGGCCAGGAGATAGCCGAGTACAACGGATATTACTGCAAGTGCAAGAGCCTCGGCGATAAAAAGAAAAGAAACATGCGACGGGGCAAGGCCAACCGAAGTGTAGACTGCGATCTCATTCTTTCGTTCATAGACCGAGCTGATCATGGTGTTCAGTACAATGAAAATGGAGATAAGAAGCGGAATGATAATATTGGGCACACCGCTGTACTGTATGGAGTCACTCTGGTTGTAAAGCCATACCCCATCCGTCTCTCCGGCAAAAATGGCCATGGAAAATCTATCGACAAGTCCTTCTGCTGTTTCACTTATGGATGTCCCGCCGCTTGGCAGTACTGCAAGATTTTTGAGTTTGCCGCCAAGGGTGAGCAGGGTTGAGGCTGGTATGATTGCAACCTGAGATGCGGGGATATGATGGTATCTGCTCTGGAAGGAGCGGATATCTTCTCCCGATTCAATGGCTTCCTGTTCTTCTTCGCTGATTTCAGAGCCCGATTCTTCGGGAAAGGTGACAGGAGTCAGAGGTTCTCCATCGAGATCCAGTGCCTTGTCAAAGAGTGCGCCATTAAAAGTTCCGATGACAGTAAAAGTGTATCCCCACAACTTTACTGTTCCGGTACCATCCGTTTTGACTTGAAGGGCGCGTGCCATGTCCTGATCAAGGAGGATGGTTGTACGGTCGTCGCTTGTAAACCATCTTCCGTCTGTTAACAGTTTGTCAAGTCCGGTTATTTCGGCTTCAGAAGGAGAGAGTCCTATCAGGCCCTGAAGTTCTGCACTGCTCTTTCCATGCTGAAGGGGTACATGTACCGCCTGGGTGGGATCCTGAGCTTCGAGCCAGATCCGGGGAGCGATCCCCTGTGCATCCTTGAAGCCGTCTACCAGACCGGCAACCGCTTCAACTGGAAGAGAGCGCCAGTCCACACGTTTTAAAAGCAGCCCCCGATAGGGAGCGTTATCGTTGAATAAAAGTCTGCTCTGTCGTTCTCCCGATTTTACAGTGGTAAAACTCATGATAGTAAAGGTGAGAATTATCAGGGTCAGACAGGTCAGCATTGTCCGAATACGTCTGCGTCTGAGATTGGATACCCCAAGGAAAAAAGCTGCAGTAAAGGCCTTCCAGTGACTGATCTCGGATGGCCGTTTGTGGTTGGCACGCCGTTGTAGAAGAATCATTTCTTCTTCGAACCTGAAAAAGATGATGAGACTTACCATCAGTGACAAACCGAGGATAAAGAAAGCGAGGATAATTACAGTTGGACTGTATGCAAGTTGGAATGCCGGGTGGACCTGATAAATAATGGTAATCAGCGTGAGGAGGATGACACAGAAAGCGATGATCCTCTTGTATATATTCGCATAATTAAAGAGAAACCTTTCCATACAGAAGGCAAAAGGAACAAAGAGTGCGATATAAAAAAGGACGCCAAAGAGTACATCCTTTTGGGTCTTTTCAACCTGGACATAGACACGGTTGGCAAGTGCCATGGACTCGGATGCTGCACTGCTGAAGGTGTGGTAGTCAAATGTTCTGAGGCTGTTTTCCGCCTTTGTCAATGCAGTGAGTCCGCGCTCTTCAAGCTGACTGATCTTGTTATCAAAAATACCATGCTTTTCAAGGTTCTTGATGCGTGGCGAGAGAAGAGTCCAGACATCGGAAGCGGCTCGAAATACGGTGTTGTCAATGGTGCTGAATTGATCCACCGGATAGCCAAAGCCCATTGGTTCTTCAAAACTGCCGTTGGTGAGGATCATTTTACGTGTCAGCACATTATCCGAGAGGATGGCCTTGAGCCAGGTTCCCGGTTCTGTGTAGATGGAGGCCATGGTGGAGCTGCGGGTGTCGATTCTGCTGTACCAGTAATGGGCAGGCGGGGCGTCACGTCGACCATCGAGCAGTTCGATTTTGGTGAGATAGTTAAAATTACGCGGCTCCAGAAGGCCAAAAATAGTGGTTTCTTTGCAGCTGAAGAGTATGAGGTCGGTTTTAATTTCGCTTCTGCGGATCTTGAGACGGTAATTGTTTTTTCCGGTGGCTTTTTTGTCAATAGCCCAGAGAACCTCTCCACTGTTTTTATCGAAGCGGTAGCCTTCAATAATGAGCTTATCAAGGACGTGTTTTTTGTCGGCAATGCCCTTGAGCTGGAAGGTTCCGGAGGAATCCACCATGGTATAATGTTTTTGGGTTCCCTGGTAGGCAAGCAGCACTGTCTTCGCGGCCGGATAATCGGCAAAAAGCTCCCCCTGGAGAAGAAGATTTGCCCTGCCGGATACCGTTGCAAATCCATTTAATGGAAGCTTTCCGGATTGGAGAGGCGCAGACCCTGCCATGGCCTCAACCATGTCAGCAATCAACAGGGCTTGATTTTCAAGTGCCTCCCAGTTGATCTTTGCAGGCGTGTCCCAGGGAGTACCCCATAATGCTCTGGAGTCTCCGGTGCTCACCAGGCTGATGCCCAGGAATCCGGCGAGTGAGGCAACCTCACCGCCAAGAGCCGGTTTGTCAAGAAACCAGGAATCCCAGGAGCGAAGTCGGCTGGGACGAAGAGTGTTGACATAGGGGGTAGTGCTGTGGCTTCTGGCAGCAGTTGCATCAAGGAGATCGGCTATGACCGAGAATACCCCTGTTCGATTGACTCTGGCTTTCAGGTTATAGAGAAAACCCTGATGAAAAGTACCCAGGCCATTACCATGACTTGAGAGGTGCAGTGAGACAAATGCTGCTATTTCATAGTCAGATAACAGGGTTCTGAAGGCATAGGCACTCAGGAGGCAGGATCTGCGGGTCTGGAGTTCCTCTTTTCGCTCTTCCATGATTGCGATGGCTGCCGGAATGGCCTTTTGGAAGAGCTCAGCTTCTTCTTGTCCCATATCGTGAAAACTGTTGCGCCAGGTCAGGCGACGAAAAAGGAGACGCTTTTTTGAAAGTGTTTTTATTATTTTTTTCGTTTCAGGAGTACTTTCATTCTTCAATCGAAGGGTGTTGAGTTCTCGGGAAATTGCATCAACGGAAAGTTTAAGATGATCTTCAATGGAAAGGCTGATGATCGCATCCCGTTCGTCATCCTCTGCCAGTGGCAGAGTCAGATCCAGATCCTTGAGGGTTTTCAGGTAGGTCTTTGTGGCTGCAAGTTCTGTCTTGAGCTGTTTTTTCTGGGTTCGGAGAATTTTTGACTTTGAGCTGATACTCCAGATAAGTTCGCGCATTCCCGCCAATGCTTCATTATGCCCACTGGTGGCAACAAGCAGTACTGATCGAGCCGGAGGACTTTTTTTTAGCCGTTGTGCAGTTTGCAGCAGGGTGGCAATGGAGCTGGCCTCATCTGCTCCGGGTGCCCTTCCGGCAACGTATCCAGAGCTGTCATAAAAACCATCGATTACCAGAAGTTGATTTTTCAGTTCGGGATCAGAACCGGGAATCAGGCCATAGATTGTTTCGGATACAGTATCCTCCCAATACGCCTCGGCTGTCACCATGGCAGTTGTCGCAATGAGACCTGGGGTATCAAAAGAAAAATTATCAAAATAACTTTTGATATCAGTAAGTTCAATCCAGAAGCATGGAAGTTGAATGGGGGTGAGTTCTTCCTTTTCGGTGAACAGATATTTGGAGGTTTGAGGTGACGAGTTCAGATATATAATGGCTTGCGCTCCAAGCGATGCAAGCTGCTGCCAGTTCTGACCGGAATCAGCATCGAGGACAATAATGGCATCTTTGATCTGCATCCCCTGGATGTCGGACCAGTTTCCTGCACCAACATAGTAGAGCGGGCCACTCACAGAGCCGTTGGTGGATTCAGGGGTAATGGCGTTGTAGCGAAGTGCATTCAAGCTGATTGTTTTTTTACCAATCTGCAAGTTTGCACCTTTTGTTGTACGAACAGGGATAAGGAAACGATAGGTTTCAGGTTCAATTTCCAGGGCTTGAAACTGTTCTTTTATGAAGTCAGCTGCCGTTTTGAGCCCCGTACTTCCGGTTGTTCTTTCTGCACCACTGCTCAGTTGGGTAATCTGGGCCTGTAAAGAGAGCAGTTCGGACGCAAAGGACGGGAAAATCCCATAGAGTGAAACAAGAAGAAAAGAGGCAAAACATATATGGAGTCGAAGAAAAGCCATGGTGGTCAGCTGCTCATTCCTCCAGTGTTGATTTCAAGTTCATCGCGATCCTGGATTTTGTCCACCCGGCCATCACGAATCCAGATAACCTGATCCGAGACATTGAGCATTTTATAGTCATGGGTGGCAGAGATTACCGTGACTCCCTGCTTGTCGCTCATCTCTTTTAAAAGTGAAATGATTTCCTCACCAGTTTTAAGGTCCAGATTTCCTGTGGGTTCATCGGCTAAAATAATGGACGGGGTATTGGCAAGGGCCCTTGCCACTGCCACACGCTGCTGCTGACCACCGGAGAGCTCGGCAGGTTTATGTCCGTGTCTGCCTTCAAGACCGACTTGGATCAGGAGTTCCATACCGCGCTGGGTGGCGGCTTCATTGGGGGTTCCGGCAAAGGTCATAGGGAGGGTGACATTTTCAAGGGCAGTCATTACTGGAATCAGGTTAAATGTTTGAAATATATATCCAATTTTACGACAGCGCAACCATGCAAGCTCATAGGCATCGAGTTGGGCAATATCCACTTCATCGATAAATACTTTGCCCTCTGTTGGTTTATCAAGCCCTCCAATCATATTGAAAAGGGTGGATTTTCCAGAGCCGGATGGCCCCATGATGGAGACATACTTTCCGGTTTCTATCTCAAGATCGATCCCCTTCAGTACCTTGACTACTATTTTACCCAGGTCAAAATCTTTGGTGACATCTGTTACGCGAACTATCTGTTTTTTCGTCATTTGTTTGCTCACTGTTCAACCCGCATGGCTTCAACTGGCTGCATTCTGGCGGCTATTATTGCCGGGTATAAGACCCCCAGTAAACTCAGGCCGATACCAGTGATGATGGCAAGAGCAGATGAGGAGAGAATAGTCTGCCAGGGGGAAAGGGATATAATATCAGTTCCAAAACGGAGTAGTGCGCTCAAAAAAGCGATTGTCCCGCCAAGGATTGCGCCGATCAGCGATCCTGCCAGTCCCTGAATTGCAGCTTCCATAATGAAGATTCGCACAATAAACCTGTCGAGCGCGCCCAGGCATTTCATTGTTCCTATCTCACGAAAACGTTCAGTGACGGACATGAGTTGGGCATTGATTATTCCTACGACACAGACAAGAAGAGAGAGGATGACTATCCAACGCTGTTTTGGAGAGGCGGAAAGGCTGGTATCGCCGGGGGTTATGTCGTAACCGCTTTGGATCAGGCTTTGCTGAAAATCTGGTCTGCCGCTTGCCAGCATTCCATCACCAATATCAAGAGTTATCTGACTGAAGGCAAGAAAGGAGACGGCAAGAACCAGGGTCAGGGTTGTAACCAGTGAACGAAAGAAACGTGCCCGGATCGACTTATAGGACATCAAAAATGATTGTTTCCATGGCAGTACTACCAAGTGTCTCATTGCTTCTCTGATTGTTGGAGTTTTCGCAAATTGCAGGGCACACGATATATACTCAAGTGGTACTCATCACGAGCATATCGTTTTTGATGCCTTTTGGCAATCTTTCCTATATCAGTTCACGAAAGAGCAGTGGATGAATGGCAGGGAATGAGGTGATAGTTTTAAGAAACAGATCCAGAAACTCAAAAGCCGTTGTATCCATCCGTTGGTGATGAATCATGACTCCCCCTGTGCCGCTGCTGATGCCTCTTTCAAGTTCCTGAAGCAGAGTATTGAATGAAATCTCAGGTTCAACTTCTTTTCTGGTGTGAAGATCAATGTTGACCTGTAAATCGGGGAGACCGTGTGGGCAAACCGGTTTTGCACCTATGCTTCTTGAAACAGCTTTGAATCCCAGGTGCTGTAATCCCTTTAGGGTGTCAAGGCTGCAACGGTTCCATGGCGGGGTGAAAAATGGTGAAAAATTGTCTTCCAGGAGGGTTTCGAGGCGATTTTTTCCGTTTTTCAGGTCTTCTATCTGCTCTGTTACGGATCTGGCTGGGCCGAACTCCTGTTTTTTTCCCTTCGTCTCATGGTTTCGATGGAGCCATCCATGCTGATGCCAGCACCACTGGGAACTATTGGTCTTCGTGAGGGACTGCAGGGTGATAAAGCGCGTAGCAGTGAGCCAGGTCGGAACCACTGCCAGACAAAGGGGTAATCTGTGTTTTATGAAAAGCTCTGCAAGGTGACTAAACTGTTTGCCCGGGACACCAATGTCATCGGCTCGAAAAAAAATCTTCGCCTCACCGCTTCCATGTGCAAGACCTTTTTCCAGGGCATTTTTCAGTAGCTGTTCCGTGTTGTCGGGAAGATTTGTGTAGAGAGCAGATATCATCTCGTTTTTTGGCTCCATAGTTTAGGGTCACTTATCAGTTTACAGCTCAGCATGGCGCCGTTGAGTTGGGCCTGGCTTGTCTTTTTGTTGAACCGAAGCTGGGCCGTGATTTTTTCAGCCAAATGCCGCGGTTCCAGATCTTCTGATTCCAGCAGCATGAAGTCAGATGTCCTGGAGAAGGCAGAAATTCGCATGCGCTGTTCACGATTCTGAGCAAAGGGATAGAGAAGTGCTGGAATCCCGGCAGCAAGAAGGTTCATGCAGGTGTTATACCCTGCCATGGAGATAGAAATATCCGCAGCTTCAAGCCAGTCAGGAAAATTAGAGCAGAAACTGTGTACTGTGATATTTGAGGCAGGTACTGCTTTCAGCCCTTCCTGCAAGCCCGGGGCACTGTATATGCCAGTAAAGAGATGAATATGGATGGTATTTGTCTTCTGCTCCAGAAGAAGAGCGGCCTGGGCAGTTGCGTACAGGAGTTCAGCTCCCACATTCCCGCCACCTATGGAGGCGACAACCAGCTTGTCTTCAGCAGATAAACCGAGATCCTGCCGTAGCATGCTTCCTGCTTTCTGTCTTGTCATAGTTGGAGCAATAAATCCAGTATATCTGTATGGAATTGTGATGGAATCCATACTTCCGAATGTATTCTGTAGCGGAATAAAATCAGGGTCGGAGTGGATCAGCAGGCCGTCAAAAGAACTGTTTAGTTTTTGTAAAACCCTGGCCTCAAATTTGTGTTTATCTGTTTTCTCAACAAGAATATCCCGAAGACTGCAGAGGCGGAGACAGGGGGGCAATGTTCTTGATCCAATGTCATCCAGAATTGGATCAAGTTCAAAGCGAAAGGCTTTTCTCCCGAAGGGATAGAGTTCAATTAAAAAGATGTCTGGCTGAAAGGAGGTAAAGAAATCAAAAAGCTGCTTTCTACGATTCTCTTTAACCTGCTTAAGATCAGCACCTTCCGCACAGGGAAGGAGCTCCGAAAACTCTGCATCCATTTTCAGGCCCGGAAGCTGCAAAAAATGGACGGCAGATTCAGGCAGATTGACATCGGGGCCGCCAAGTATCATTACCGTTTCGTGCCGTTCTGCCAGTGCTTCACATATTGCAAGGCTGCGGTGAAAATGCCCAATACCGAGGACGTGTTGGCAGTAGCAGGCGATCTTCATTGGTTTTCAGCTTTGTCAGGAGTTGGCAGGATATTGAGTGGCCCCAGCTGGAGTGAGTCCCATCCTCCAAGAAGGAGATGGAGCTGCCGCTTCTGCAGGAGTTTCTCTTCCTCTGGGAGGAAAGCGCGGCCGGCCAGATGATAAATAATTGATTTAACAATCCCTTCATGGGATATAACAAGAATTCGTTTTCCAGGATACTTGCGTGGTATGTCTTTGATGACAGGCAGGGCGCGTTGTAGCACTTCTTTTCTGCTCTCCCCACCGGGTGGCCGGAAATCCCAGCCGGCACGTATCTGGGTGGCGAGTTCTTCTGGCTGTTGGTTCTTGAGTTCGCGAAACGATTTCCCCTCCCATTCTCCCCAGGCCTGTTCTCGCAAACTTTGCTTCCATTCAACCGGGACAGAATTGCAGTATTGCTGGATAATGGCCACGGTTTCCCTGACCCTTCCAAGATCACTGGCAACAATATGATCAATAGCGTAGTTCCCGATAAACCTGCCCCAGTCGTGGACCTGCTTGCTTCCCTTGCTGGAAAGTGGTGAATCCTGGCGTCCCTGTATTCTGCCCTCTTCGTTCCATAGGGTTTTTCCGTGACGCAGCAAAGCTATTAGCGTTTGATTCGGTTCTACAGTGTTTCCTTTAAAGAGTCTCTGCATGGCTCATCAGAATATGTTCAAATTTGAGGTAATTGGAATGGAGGTCGTGATTTTGACGGACATGTTTTGCTGCTGCTGCTCCCATTATAGTGCGTTGTCGTTTGTCCTGCAGTAACAGTTTGATGCGCAGGCAAAAAGAGTCTTCGTCAAAGGGTTTGGTGAGAAATGCTGTTTTGTTCTGATCGACAATCTCAGGGATTCCACCGTTGTCAAAGGCAACGACGGGCAGGCCACAGGATTGGGCTTCAAGATATACCATCCCGAGTGATTCCCTGATTCCGGGAAATGCAAAAAGATCTCCCCCTGAGTAGAAGCGATACATGTTCTCCCTCGCAATGCGGCCGGTAAAAATGACTCTGTCTGGGAGATGTTGATTGGCCAGTTTTATCAGCGTTTCCCGTTCGCTGCCGTCTCCTGCAATTATCAGCTTAAACGGAACACTCTTTTTTACCAGTTTGGCTAAGGATTTTATCATCCAGGCAAGTCCCTCGGTCTTTACATCGGGACGAAACATGGCTGCGGTAAGAATGACAGGTTCTTCATCTATTTGCCACGCTCGATGCATTTTTTTTCGTTCGGTTTGATCAAAGCAAAACGATTCAGGGAAAATACCTGGTTTTATATAAGCAAGTTTTTCCGGAGGAATGATTCTTTGCAGGTTTTCCAGATCCACTTTCCTGTTGCTGAAGAGTTGATCAGCCTGCTGCAGGCTGTGGCGATTGAGATAGAACCCGATCTTTCCTTTCAATCTGCGCCTCTGTTTTGTGGAGTATATACCCTGAAAGATACAGTAAGGGATATTGAATTTTTTACATAATCCAGGCCCCAGCAGGTCAGGGGCTTTATAGTAGCAGTGATAGCTGAGCCATAAATCAGGGGAAAAATTCCGAAGACGCTGTGAGGTGTCTCTTCGTTCTTTGAATATTTTAATAAAACGTATTGGGTTAAGATAGATCCATCGTGTCCTGAGACTGCTTGCGATCAGCACCTGATGTCCCTGTGCAACGAGAAAATCATGGAGCCCTGTGGCAATGATAAGGTCTCCCGAAGGATTGGAGTGATCAAGGGGCTTGAAGGGGGCGTAGAAACAGATCCGCATATGTAGTGTTACTGCGCTTTTTTTTGATTTGTTTCCAGCTGATTACGGAAGATATCACCCATTGCTGCAATGAGTCGGCGGTTGTCGAAATGTTTTTGTGTGTGTTTAATGCCACCCTGGATAAGTGTTTTTCTCAGTGGTTTGTTTTCCAGGATTTCCCGAATGTGGCCAGCCATTGTTTCAGGCTCTGATGGAGCAACTGTAATGCCGCTTGTATTATGGATGAGAATTTCAGGAATTGCAGAAACAGTGGTAGAAAGTCCCGGGACGCCCATGGCCAGACTCTCAACCAGCACATTGGGAATGCCGTCACGATCACCGTTCCTTGCGATTTCACAGGCCAGTACAAAAAGATCACTCTCCTCGAACTGTTTGAGGACCTCCTTATGGGTCCGGGTACCTAAACATTGACAGTGATCGGCAAGTCCGAGTTCTGTGATGAGTTTCTGGATCTTCTCTCTGTCATCTCCATCCCCGATCAGGGTATGCTGAAACTGAATGTTTTGATTTTTCAGGATTTGCAGGGCCTTGTACAGAGTTGGTAAACCTTTTTTCTCAGTCATCCGTGCAACCGTTAACAATCTGTACGGCGGAGCGCATTCTGTATGGTCGGTCTCAGGTGAAAAGAGTTTCAGGTCAATTCCATGGTAAATACAATAAATAGGGGTGTTGAGTCCATCTGCAATGTTCTCGAGGTGTTTTCGATTGTAATCAGTACAGGTAATAACGAATTCGGCCAGCCTGATTTTTTCACGGAGCTGCTCAGGGTTTGAAGTGTAAATATCCTTTGCATGGGCGGTAAAGCTGAAGGATCTACCGGAAAGGAGTGCTGCGAACATGGTAACCGAAGTGGGGGAATGGGCAAAATGGCCATGAAGGTGGCTAAGAGTACTATCTTTCAAAAGGTGGTGATTTGTCAGGTAACCTGCCTGAAGAAGATGTTTGAACGTGGCCAGATTTGCGGTTCGTTTGTAGCGTCTGTGGGCAAGTCCAAGTCCATGCTTAAAGAGGGAAGGGCGTTTGATTGCGAGGAAAATGTTGGGCAGAAGCAGTCGGGGAAACTCAAGTAGCAGTTCGGTGGGGAGATAATCCACCCGAGCCTGAATCTGTTTTACGGAATCATGACAAAAATTCTCCCTGGGATGACGCATGGGGAAAAGTCGCATACGAAAACCGAGCTGCTCAAGAAGTAAGATTTCGTTTGAAATAAAGGTTTCTGAAATGCGGGGATAGCCCTTAAGGATGTATCCGAGTGTGTGGACTGTCTTTGGGAAAGCGTTCATGGGAAATCCCTGAAATGTCCGATTCGATCCCGCATGGTGTCCAGGCCTGAGAGCTTAAAGTTAGCCATATTGCCTTTGTATTCAGTGCCTTTTTTGAGAATAGTCACAATTTTATCTCGAAGGAACTGGGCCGAGACCTTCTTCCAGGGAAGGTGGTCAATAAGACCCTGTTCGGTGAGTTTTTCGGCCCGAATCAATTGCTCCTTGCGAGGAGTTTCTCTGGGGATGATGAGAGCTGGAGTTTGCTGACTCAGGATTTCACATATGGTGTTATATCCACCCATGGAAATGACGAGGTCGGCGGCCCCGATTAATTGTTCCATGCGTGGATGAAATGGCTGTGATTTGATGCCATATCGTTTTGCTCTTTTTTTAAGATACTCCCGGCTTGATTTTGGCATAAATGGGCCGGTGATCATCAGAGATTTAAATGGAAGGGATGTGGGGAAAAAATCGTGCATGGAGATATAGTGTTCAAGGAGTTCACATCCGTCTCCTCCACCTCCAGTGGTGACAAGAATAAATATGTCCTCGTCAAGGATTCGGTAGCTTTTCCTGAGCTTTTTGCGGATGCTTTTCGAATTTTGTTTTCGTGGAATATATCCTGTAAAACATATCTTGGACTTGAGTGTGGAGGGGATGTTGTATTCGATTATCGGATCATAAATGTTCTGATTACCATAGACCCAGATTTCATCGTATAATTCTTCAAGGTAGCGGTATACATCTTTGCTCTTCCAATCGTCACAAACGACGGATGATTCGTCAAGTATATCGCGAAGTCCGAGAATCGTTTTGGTATCAGGTAGAGTTTTGCGAAGCCATTGAAGTGTCGGTAGTACTTCTTTTTTTAGCCCCAGGGGTTCCTTGTCTACAATAAAAAGATCGGGCTTAAATGCCCTTGCCGTGGCACTGATGATGTTTTTTCTGATATGAAGTGCCTGGTTGGGGTCGATACGGATGGAGAGGGACTGGTATTCGTCGTTGGTCTTTTTTATCATCCCAGGAATACGCACAAAATCGACCTGCTCAGGGAGAGTAAAGCGTCCGGCGATTGGAGATCCGGTAAGGATAAGGATGTTCACCTCTTTTCCCGAAAGATGGCGGGCAATTGCCATGGAGCGTCGGATATGTCCAAGTCCGTAAGTATCATGGGAATACATAAGGATGTTGTATATGGAAGAGCGAGTCATGTTGGTAATTTGTAATCTATTAGCAACATAGGGGAAAGGGAAATCAGAATCTGGTATCGTTTAGTTCATCCAGATGAAGGTATTCTTTCAGGCTGAATGCAGGTTTTTCAAAAAAGGTCTTGATTTCAGTCGGAGAGAGTTCCCTTCTGTCGGCGATTTTTTTTGCGGGGACTCCTGCCCATATCTCGTAGGAACCGGGATTTTTTGTCAATACTGATCCAGCTCCAAGAACGAAACCATCCGGGAGGATGGATGCCTGATAGAGGACAATGGCATTTTCATGAATCCATACATCCTTTCCAAAGTATTTGTCCTGCCACACAACGCCGTGTCTTTCCTGAATGGCAAGAAGGGGTTCTCTTCCCTGGTGACAATGATCATGGGTATAAATTCTTGCCCGCGCACCTATCATGCACCATGGACCGATATGAATGGAACCGGTGTTGTCAAGAATTGAAAAACGGCTGATTACTACATTGGTCTGACTTCCGGCTGTAGTGAAGATTTCCGGGGAGAGAATGAGCTTTCCCTTGTGGATATTGGAGTGTGGTCGCCGCCGGCATTCCTTGAGCGACGTTTCAAGTTCTGACTTAGTTTGTGAGGCTCTTTGGAATCGCACGAAGTTTTATGAGTTTAGTATCGTAGAGTATGATTCCAGGGGAAATAGTGAACGGGGTCGAGATTTATGATCAAAAACTCATGGTTAATTTGTTGACAACAATGGTAATGTTGTCCACATCCGTGTAGCTGCTACTTTCTTTGAAAAGTTCACCAGTGTCCATATATCCAAAGTGGACTTCATAGGCAAAATTGTTGAGGAATTTGTAGGCAATACCAAGATCAACTTCCCATCCTATACGTTCGGTGTAATCACGGTCCTGAGCTTGGAGATTGTCGGTCAGTCCTATTGAACTATGAAATGTGATATTGGAAGTTGGGGCGTAGGCAGTCTTCAGGGCAAATCCCTGGTAGTTGTTTTTTTTGTTTATGTTGACATGGGGACTGTTGAGGTAAAGATCTTCCCTGTTGAGAACAGTGTTCATGGCCTCAGAAGAAATATAGAGACTGTGGAAACTGACACTCTTACCTGGGTTGTTCACAGAAGAAGCATTTGAGCTTTCATCACTGAGGGTATAGGCAAGGACTCTGTATTCACCACGTTCTAATCCTTCACCACTGGCAATGGCCGTTACGGCAATGCTCAATAACAAAAAAGTAAGAAGTGTGGAGAGTAATCGTTTCATAGAGAGTTTCAAAACAAAATTGATAAGGTACAAAAAATTTAACTCCATATTATTAATTAGGATTTATTTTGTTATAAGTCAAGGGGAAAAGCTTCGATGCTGGACTTTTTTGAAGGATGATGTTGTGTGACAGACTTGGGCAGGGGGCTCAACAGGTCTTGCTGTATTGTTGATTGCGATGAATGCTGAAGTGCGGTAAAAGTAACTAACTTTTTCTACAATTCAATCGTGTAAATTTATAGAGGTAAATGATGGATAGCTCATTGAAAAAATCCGTAGTTATTTTTCTTATGTCTTTAGTGTGCTCTGTAGCAACGACGGCTGTGTTCGCAACAGAGGTACGACAGGTCGTTTTTTATCCAACGGATGTGAGCGATGCTGGGGATTTTGCTTACCTCCGTGATAGCGTGCGACTCATGCTTGCAAGCAGACTATCCGCCGTTGCAGGCGGTGAGGTAAGGTTTGAGGATGGAGTGAACAAGGGAAGGGATTTCACTTTTTTTAGAGTAATGAGTAGTGTCGTCAGCACCAAAGAAGGTATCCGGCTATCTGTAAAAGCCTTTAAGCCATCTGAAGACGTTTCACTCCAATTTCAATCCATGGCAAATGAAAGCACTGAAATAATGAAGGCCTTGGACGTGCTTGTTGAGGATGTCGGTACCATGCTGTTTCAGGTAGAGCCTCCAAAAGCGATCATCAGGGAACCTGAAAAGGAGGAAAAAGATGTTGCTGATATGGGGACTAGCCACCCTGACAGGGTTTACAAAAGTACCAGCGGCTTTGGTCTTTCAATCAACCAGGATGAGTTTGTCAGCCAGACAGAAGTAGAGGTGAAGGCAACTGAAAGATATAAAAGTAAGGTTCTGCCTTTCCTGGCCAAATGTATGACTGCTGGAGATATCGATGGGGACTTGCATGATGAAATTATAGTTTCCACGAACACAAAACTGTATATTTATCGTTTGCGGGATGAAAAAATTGAGCTCCTTGATACTGTTGCTCTACCAGGAGGCTTAAAGGTTCACGCAGTAAATGTTGCAGATCTGGATAATAATGGGGTGATGGAAATATACCTGAGTAGCACCAGAAAAGAAGAGCCTCGTTCTTCTATTCTGGAATGGCATCCTGTAACCGGAGTGAAGTGGTTATATGAAAATGTGTACTGGTATTTGAGGCCTGTCAATATCCCGGGTGAAGGTGTGGTTCTGGCAGGACAGCAAAGCGGAGTTTCTGGAATGACAGCACCTGGTATCTATCGATTGACTGCGGGGGAAGGAGGAAAGGTTGCAGTTGGTGAACGCTTTTCGCTTCCGGAGTCAGTTGATTTGTTCGATTTTGTTTTTGCAGATTTTGGCGGGGATAAGATGGTGGAGGTTGCAACGATCAATAAGAAGGAACAGCTGCAGGTGTACAATTCTGATTTAAAGTTACTTTACACCTCACCATCTGGCTTTGGCGGCAAGGAGTTACTCAAAGAATATACTGCCCACATTCGTCTGGTTGTCTCAGATTTTGACAACAATGGTCATGATGACATTCTTATCGTCGATAATGAGCTTTATTCTCCGGAGATGATGAATAAAACCCGTTTATATAAAAATGGTCAGGTCCGCGGCTTGAGTTGGGACGGTGTGGGGTTTGCAGAGGTGTGGCATACAAATCTTTTCCCGAATTCCATTATCGATTTTCAGTTTTTTTCTACTTCAAAGATAGATGGGGTTGGGATCGGTCGACTTTTTATTGTTGAACCTGAAAAGGGTGATCTGTTGGAAAAAATTTTCCTCGGTGCGGGAGGGAGTCGTCTGTCTGTATATGGAATGAATTTTATTCCAAAAAGGAATTAGTGACAGTGATACGGGAAAGAGTATAAAAATTTAAACTTTTTATGAAAAAAACTTGACAGGAGCTTGTGCTGCAGATATCATCCATTAAATTGTTTAGTAGACATGGTTGTCTTGTCACCATTGGCGAGCAGCTGAGACGACGCCTTCAGTTTGGTGAAGGTGAAAATTTAAGGAGATAAAAGAGATGAAAAAAGTAATTTGCGCTGTTGCTGCTTTTGCTATGGTTGCTGGTGTCGCTACTGTTGCTTCTGCAGAGGTGAAGTTGAGTGGTGATGCCCGTGCTCGTTTAATTTACAAGGATAACGGTGTAAAAGATTCTTATTCCAAATGGGATTCTCGTTTTCGTGTTGTACTTTCAGCAAGCACTGAGAGTGGAGTTTATGGTAAAGCGCGACTTCGTTTCCTTGATGGTGGATGGGATGGTTCTGGATTGTATGCACCAAGTGGAAAAGTGGCAACAACTACCACAACGCTTCAGAATGCAGCTGGCGAGGACGTTCAAGTTCTTACCAGCCAGACAAATAATAACGTCTGGACAGATTACGCATATTTAGGTTTTAAGACTGGTGCTCTTGATGTAAGTGCAGGACGTCAGCCAACCAACTTCTCAAAATGGTTTAGCTGGGATCAACGTGCAGACCGTCTGAAAGTAATGTACAAAGCTAACGGAATGGTTTTGGCATATACTTATGATCAGCTGAGAGAAACCAATGATTTAAATGATGACAAGTATGTCAATGGTATAACCTATAAGCAGAAATTTAATGATTCCATTAGCATGGGCGTTCGTGCAGTATACGTTATGGATGACATGAATGATAACCGTGATGGTATCAAAGCGTCTGTAAACCTTCCAATGAACTTTGGTGGAAACCAGATTATGGTTGAGGGTTCTTATATAGAAGGTGATGTTATTAACAGTGCAGATGACGCCATGGGTGCTTATGCTTCCTGGAGTTCTAACTTCGGTTCTGTGACCCCAACTGTAATGGTTGGTATGACACAGGATGGTTACATGGCTGATGATGATTTTGGTTGGATCATGATCGGTGCCGCCTGGGGTATCACAGAGATAGCACAGGTTGGTCAGGGTGGCGATACTATCTTTGGTGCCTTCACTGCAGACATGGCAGTGTCTGAACAACTTTCATTACAAGGAAACTTGGTTTATATGGATGTTGATGCTGCTCTTGATGACTCTGTTATTGAGGTTTCTGGTATGGTCAACTACGAAGTAGTTAAGGGAGCAGACCTTAGTTTTAAACTTGGTTACCTTGATTATGCCGATTCTGATTCAGTAATGAATGGTGTAGTTAGATTGGATGTTGGTTTCTAATTTTTAATCAACAGCAATTGTTTTACTAGATTCAGCAGTATGATAAAAACGAGTTCTCATTGAGGACTCGTTTTTTTTTGTCCTTTATTCTTCCTTGAATCCCTTTCTTCTCTTGTCTTCTCTATATAATAAAAACCGCTGGGGAGTCTTTCTTGTAGTTGCGGTGGGGGTATTTCTCTCCACCATGGATAGTTCTATGATTAATGTGGCACTCCCTTCTATTATGCGGAGTTTTGGGACAAGCCTGCCGCAAACGGAATGGGTGGTTTTGATTTATCTTCTTACCATTACTGTTTTTTTGCTGTTTTGGGGACGGATAGCGGATTCACTGGGACTGAGTTCTGTCTATATTGTTGGGATGGCAGTATTTTCTGTTGGTTCTGTGGCCTGTTATTTTTCAGTAACATTAGTGCAACTTATTGCTTTCAGGTTCATACAGGCCATGGGGGCTTCAATGATGATGGCCACTGGACCAGCAATTATTAAAATGGTGTTTCCTATTGACCAGTTGGGGAAAGCTCTTGGGTTGATCGGTGTCTCTACCTCGGTGGGGCTGATGACTGGGCCTCTGATTTCCGGCTTCCTGATTCATAGCTATTCCTGGCGTGAGATTTTCCTGGTTACCCTCCCTGTGAGCCTGTTTGCATGTGGCGCAGGATTGATTTTCCTGAAACCTTTTGCATCGCAGAAAGTTTTTAATAAGGCGAGACATCCCTTCGATTGGGCTGGAATGACCCTTTGGGCCGCACTAATAAGTCTTGCTGTGTTTTTATCCACTAACCATATAGGTGTTTCAGCCGAATTTCTCGTTGTTGAGGCTTTTCTGTGTCTTGTGCTCTTTCTCTTGTTTGCGAGAACGGAGGCAAGAAAGGAAAATCCTCTCTTCCCGATTTCACTTTTTCATAATCACTCATTTGGAATTGCAATATTCTGTGCTGCTCTCTCCTTCGCCGTCCTTTTTGTTGTTCTTATCCTTACTCCATTTTATCTCGATTATGTTTTGTCACTTTCTGCAAAGGACATTGGTTTTGTAATGATGGCGTTGCCAATTTCGGTGTTTTTTGTTTCCCCTCTATCTGGTTTTTTATATAACCATATAGGTGCGCGGTTTCTCACGACCAGCGGACTCACGATTGCAGCCTGTGGTTTGATTCTTTTATGCTTTTTGACGACCGAAAGCTCATCCTTTGATGTGGCTTGGCGTCTGGCCGTTCTAGGTTGCGGTCAGGCCCTTTTCTTGACACCTAACAGTGCGACAGTTTTGGAAAACGTTGGTCCAGGCCAGACCGGGGTGAGTTCGGGGATGTTAGCTACGGCACGAAATCTTGGAATGCTGATAGGGGTGTCTCTTGCCGGACTGCTCTTTGGGGTTATTTTTTCGAGAGTGAGTGGTGGGTTTGATCTTAAACAATACAATCCCTGCTTGGCAGAGAATTTTATGTATGCACTGAAGATGACTTTTGCTATTACCGCAAGTATTTCAATATTTGGGGCTGTGCTCTCGTCTTTGAGAAGGAATGTTCCGCTAACAGAAAGGTCATAAGTGTCAAGTAGTCTGCTGGCTGTAACTGTGGTGTTTTTTTTTATTCCTGATCAGTTTTAGGGAGACTGATTCGTGCAACCATGCCTCCTGTCTCGCCGTGTTCCAGTGAAAAGTGTCCCTGGTGTTCAGCAACAATCTTCTCCACAAGAGTGAGCCCCATTCCGGTTCCGTAGGTTTTTGTTGTAAAGAAAGGATCAGTTGCATGTTCCAGGGTGGAAGATACTATACCGATCCCTGAGTCTTCTATGGTTATTGTGATGTAGGCTTCCTCCTCTTTACACGTTATTGTCAGAATGCCACCAGATGGCATTGCTTCTATCCCGTTCCTGATTAGGTGAAGAAGCATTTGTCGTATCAGCTTTGCATCTATAAACATTACTGGGTCAGGAGATGGCAGGTTCAGTTGATAAAGTATGGATTGTTTTTTCATCGATCCGTAAAAAAGTAGAATACTTTTACGGATGAGTGGATAGAGTTGCTGCTTTGACTTGTCGGGTTTGTCATCGTCGACAAAATTAAATAAATCATCAAGAGTAGATTCAATCTTAGCAGTTTCCATAATCATCATATCCAGAAATTTCTGGTTTTTGTGATCATGATTTTTTTTTCCGAGTAATCTTGCAATTCCACCTATAGAGGTTATGGGGTTACGAATGGCATGAACAAGCTGTGCTGACATATGGCCAAGTGCTGAATAACGTTCGGCATCAATAAGTAGATCCTTATTTTTTTCAAGTTCCTGTGTTACCTCTTCAAGCTCTGTTATCTTGTTTTGCATATCCTTGTAAAGATGGCTGTGTTCAATAGCCAGGCTTGCCTGATTTGCAAATACTTCCAAAGAGTTGATATCATCTTCAGTTATCGGATGTGCTGTGACAAAGTTATCGGCAATAATTACACCGAGTGATTTATTGGGCGAGAACAGAGGAGTAATGATAAAGTTATCTTCGTTGAAGATCTGTAAGAGTTGTTCTGATATTCGCTGATCTCCATTGAATCCGTTCTGGATGAGAATACTTTTGCGGTTGCTGCATGCCTGAATAAGAACATGATCCTGATTTTCTGCAGGGATTTTTAAATTTTGAATAATTGCATTTAATTCTGCATCATTATTCATGTAGGATGTCTTGACCTTGTCGAGAATATCAGTAAGGTGCAGGTTATCTTTTTTTATTCCATCCCAAACTCGGCTGGCATCTGCTCGGGAATTGGGGCCTATGGCCATTTTACCCTGCAGTTCTATGTTGTCGTCATTGAAGAGCAGGAGGAAGGCCCTGTTGAATCGTAAGCCTTCTTCGGCTGTGATGCCAACAAGAATGGATTGGAGGACTGAGTTCAACTCAATGCTGTTTAAGTAAGCACTATTCATTTTAAGATTGAGTTGATGAAGAAATCTTGTACGGTAATTAGTGAGTTCGAGCTGTTTTTGATAGCGGCGGTTATCAATGATAAGTTTTCGTTTTTGGAGAGAGTTTCTAACTGCCAGGCTAAATTCGTCAAGGGTTACCGGTTTCACAAGATAATCATCTGCCCCCTGACGTAAACAACTGAGTGCAACTTCTAAATCAGTGGTTCCAGTCAGCATGATTATGCTGAGGTCAGGGTAGAGGGGGATGAGTTCTTTTAGGAGTTCGGTACCGTCACGGTCAGGGAGGCCAATGTCAAGTAGAACAAGTGCCACTGTTTCCCGTTGAAGGATCAGGTATAGTTCGGCTGCGCTGGATGCTGTAAAAACGGTGAAACCTTCATTACTGAGAAGGGTTTCAAAGATAAAGACGATTTCCTGTGAGTCGTCAACTATGACAATGGATTCACCAGGATCAAGATAGTTTCTCGAATGGTTTGTTCCATTATCGATAACTGTCGTCACAGAGTCAACCATTGGGAATTGTGTTGATTAGACTGAAGTTGAATGTTAACAAATTTAAAGGATTATACATTAATGATTGTACAGTGCTTGCGGAAAAAGGAAAGAAAAAATCGAAGACAATTGCTATTAAATGGTTAGTGATTGGAAAGTGGAGAGCATGTGAAAAAGGAAGTAAGTGATAGGGAGTTGAAAAAGATTGTTGCAGATTTCCTGGAGATGGGACATGTCGACAATATCTTTGAAATGTTTAAGCGCGACAAAAGCTATTATTGCTGGACTGGAGAGTTGCTTGATGACGAACGGTTCGGTGTTCGTTTAGGCATTACTGTCCTCTTTGAGGAATTGAAACTTCATTGTGAGGATGACATTCATCTCGCCGTGGATTCACTTTGCAATGCACTTAAAGAGAGTCCACCCCATGTTCGTGGCGACGCCGTAAATATTTTAGGGATCATAGGAAGTGAAGATGCACTTGTCTGTGTTCGTAATGCGCTGGAGGATGATTCTCCACAGGTTCGGGAAGTAGCCAAAGACGTTTTGGAGGAATGTGAGTGAAGGATGTTTTTGCTGAAGGGGGGAAGCTCTCGTCAGAATTAAAAGGGTTCGAGCCGAGAGTCGGGCAGCAGGTAATGGCTGAGGCAGTGGCAGAGATTCTGGCTGAGGGGAACGAAAGAACTGATGGGCGCGCCTCACTCCTTCTCGTTGAGGCGGAAACCGGAATCGGAAAAACATTAGCATACCTCGTGCCAGCCCTTCTTTCAGGACAACGTGTTGTTATCTCAACAGCAACAATCAACCTTCAGGATCAGATTGTTAAAAAAGAAATACCTTTGCTTGAAACAGCACTGGAGATGGACATTCCTGCACTTTGCGTTAAGGGGCGTCAGAATTATCTTTGCCATTATCGTTGGTTTCAGTACTGTTCAAATCCTCAAATGTCCCTGTTGGAGGATGATGATATTTCCAAAATTGAGAAATGGTTGCAGAAAACAGAAAGCGGTGACAGGGCTGAACTCGCATGGCTTCCCGATCGTTCACCCCTGTGGCCAAAGATTTCTGCTCAGTCAAATCAATGTATGGGCAGCGATTGTCCAGAATTCCAACTCTGCTTTGTCAATCGTTTACGAAAACGTGCAGGTTCTGCACGAATCCTCATTGTAAATCATCATCTTTTTTTCTCGGATCTGGCACTACGACAAAAAGGGTTTGCTGAGATTTTACCACGCTACCAGGCAGTAGTCTTTGATGAGGCACATCATCTTGAGAATGTTGCTACAGATTTTTTTGGTAAGCATTTCAGTCATTATCAATTGATCGATCTTATCGGTGATATTGAACGACACGCAGAAACTGATCTGGAAGCGTCTGTGTATGATCGACTTATCGGTTCTACTCGTGGTCTCAGGCAGCGACTTGATAATTTTACTGCCCTCTTTCCTGTAGAGAAAGGTCGATATCCATTAACACCACTTGTTGAAAAGCTTGAAGCGTTTGGTTGGCAGGAGGCACTCACCGGGCTCACTCAGGGGCTGAGCACACTTGCCGTGAGGTGTGTAGACCTTGCAGGTCATGGAGAAATCTGGAATCTGTTGTCAGATCGTGCCATCGAGCTTCAAAATATTCTCCTTCATATTGCAAAGCCAGGGGAGGAAGAAGAGGGATATTTTATTCGCTGGTATGAAAGACGTGAAAGAACCGTCAGTCTTTCAGCAACACCTGTTAAGGTTGCAGAAGAATTAGAAAATTGTCTCTATAACTCTGTGCAGTCCTGCATTATGACATCTGCCACTTTAACAACCGGTGGAACATTTAAGTATATGCAGGAGCGCCTTGGTATTGATGATACCTGTAAAACATTGCGTCTGCAGTCCCCCTTTGACTACACGGGTAGAACTTTGTTATATGTACCGGAACAGGGGTTTCCCGAGGCAACCGCAATACATTATAATGCATCTTTAAATGATCGTATTTATGAGTTATTAAAGATCAGCAAAGGTCGGGCACTGGTACTTTTTACTAGCATAAGGGCAATGGATTTTGCTGCAGGGTATCTCAGGGGGAAACTCTTATATCCGCTTCTTGTGCAGGGAACAGCGTCCCGTCATGCATTGCTGGATGAGTTTCGTGAGACCAATGAGTCGGTGCTGCTTGCAGTTGCATCTTTCTGGGAGGGAGTCGATGTCTCTGGAGATTCTTTAAGCTGTGTAATTATAGATAAACTTCCATTCGAAGTACCAAGTGATCCAGTGATTCAGGCAAGGATGAAGGCTATCGAAGCGGATGGGGGAAAGCCTTTTTTTCAGTTCCAGATTCCACGGGCCATTCTTACTCTACGTCAGGGGGTGGGTAGGCTTATGCGTTCTACGAGTGACCGTGGAATAATCGGGATTTTGGATATTCGTTTGTATTCAAAAGGCTATGGAAGAATTTTTCGTGCTAGTCTACCGCCATCTCCTGTGGTACGAACACTTGAAGCTGTGGAAGATTTCTTTACAAGAGAACAAAAATAAGGATAAGAAAATGGCGGATGTCACCAATGCAGGTGTGCCGGAACTATTGCAGGCTATCGCTCCGGAAGTGGAAAAAATTGAACAGATCATGCTGCAGGATTTACGTGAGGCATCAGCCGGGGCGGATCCTCTGTTACGAGAAGTTCTGGAGTATGGTCTTTTGAACGGCGGTAAGCGCCTTCGCCCACTTCTTGTAGTTCTTGCCGCACGTCTGTGCGGATTTAAAGAGGAAAATGACGACAAGGAGACCCTCTACAAGTTAGCCATTGCTTTTGAATACCTCCATTGTGCCACCCTTTTTCATGATGACGTTATTGATCGAGCGGATATGCGCCGTGGAAAGCCATCGGTAAATGAAAAATTTGGTACGATTGCTGCTATTCTTGGCGGTGATTTTCTTCATTCCCGTTCCATGTTTCTTATCGGATCGCTTGGTGGGCGAAAAGCACTCCAGATATTTTGCAACGCTACAAATGCCATGGTTGATGGTGAATTCCTTCAGCTTCGTAATGCCCAAAACTATAATCTCTCAGAAGATGATTATTTGGCCGCGGTAAAAGGAAAAACTGCTTTACTTATTGCTGCGACCTGTGAGATAGGAGCTATTGCCGCAGGTGCAAGTACCGCAAAGCAGTTGGCACTGGCACAGTATGGAATCAGTCTTGGAACTGCGTTCCAGATAGTTGATGATCTTCTGGACTATATGGGAGATGTCGCTAAAACCGGCAAAGTAATTGGAAATGATTTTCAGGAAGGAAAAATGACTCTTCCTGTTATTCTGACTATCGCTGAGGCGAATACAGAAGATAAGGCGAGCCTTCTATTTCTCTTGGAAAATACAAGTGCACGTCGGGATGGTTTTCCTGAGGCCTTCGAAATTATACAGAGATATGACGGGTTTGGAAGAAGCAGAAAAAGTGCTGAGTCAGTTGTTGCAAAGGCTGTAGCCGGGCTTGAAATATTCTCAGGAAAAAACGTCTCGCCAATCCTTACAATCTTTAAAGCATTGGCTCAATATGTGTTGACTAGAGAGAAATAATACTAAACTATTCATTGTATACTGTGAAGGGATCTCCCTAAACAAATATTTTGTATTGATTTGATTGAAGTGTGAATTATGAACAGAAATGTCAGGAAAAAAAGAAAACCGGTTGTTCGGGGTAAAAAGAAAAATAAAAAAAAATCATTACTAACCGTCAGAATATTTTCCTTTTTTATTCTTCTTGGTTTGCTGCTTTTTTCAATGGGAGCTGCAGGATATGTGATTTTTTTCAGAACTACTCTTGCGCATGGTTCACCCCTTGAGGAGTCGAATAGTAATATAGTTTTTGAGGAACCCTATCCGGCAATTCCGGTGTTTCCATCTGATGTTCCTCCGGTCCGTGATTCAACTCTGCCAATGGTTGCAATCATAATTGATGACATGGGCTATCATAAAGAGATTGGCGCCAGATTACTTGCTCTCCCCCTGAACCTCACGTTTTCATTTTTAGCTGCAGCCCCTTTCACGCCAGAACTGGAAGAAAAGGCGTTTCAGGCGGGACGAGTAATAATGTTGCACCAGCCCATGGAGCCAAAAAGCAAAGAGTGGGATCCCGGTTCCGGGGCGCTGTTTGTCGGGCAGAGTGACGAGGTACAAAAACAACTCTTTCAACAGAATCTCCAGGCTGTTCCTCATGCGGTTGGTGTAAATAACCATATGGGTTCATTATATACTGAAAACAGGGCGGCAATGGACAGTTTAATGGTAGCTGTGCGTGAGCAGGGCTTGTTTTTTGTGGACAGTTATACCACTGCTGATAGTCAGGGACTTAAGGCAGCAATAGCTGCTGGTGTACCCACTGCGAGAAGGCATATTTTCCTGGATAATGTACATTCGCAGGATAAGGTTTGTAAACAACTGAAAAAACTGGTGAAGAGTGCAGAGGATAATGGCTGGGCCATTGGGATCGGTCATCCGAATGAAGCGACTCTGGCTGCCCTGACGAATTGTCAGGACAGCCTGTTGAAACGTGTACATCTTGTGAGTGCTCAAGAGTTATTATTCAGGTTGAATCACCCTGAATAATCAAAATAACTGTTTTCCGGTCAAGTAGATTTTATTTCGAATCCCTAACGGTAAATTGGGTTACCATATCTTTTAGAATAGCGGCAATACTGGCAAGCTCTTTGGCACTTTCTTTTACAGTGTCACCAGTTTTAGAAAGTTCTCCTGTAAGCTCAGACATTTCCGTAATATCATGGGCAATTTCCACCGAGGCACTTGAACTCTGGGCGACATTTTCGTTCACCTCGCCAATACCCATTGCTGCCTGTTGGATGTTTTCCGCGATTTCGTTTGTGGTTGCAGTTTGTTCGGCAACAGATACAGTGATCCCAGCAACGATTTCATCTACCCGGCCAATTACTTCCGTAATTTGTCGAATCTCAGCAACGGTTTCATCGGTGGAGCCCTGCATTAATTCAATGGATGTCCTGATTTCACCGGTGGCTGCTGCTGTCTGTTTCGCAAGCTCTTTGATTTCATTGGCGACGACCGCAAATCCTTTACCGGCCTCTCCGGCCCGGGCTGCTTCTATGGTCGCATTTAGGGCTAGCAGGTTAGTCTGATCAGATATTTCTGTTATAACTCCAGTTACTTTTGAAATCTGGTTGGCAGCCTCTCCAAGGGCGTCGACCTTTATCGATGAGCTGTTTGCAAGCTTAACGGCATCTTCTGTAATACTCCTTGCTTCTTTAGTTTTTGCGTCTACCTCCGCAATGGACCTGGTGACTTCTTCTGAAGCAGTGGCAACAATATTTACATTTGTGGAGGCCTCTTCACTTGCAGCAGCAACTGAATTCATATTGCCACTCAACTGTTCAGTTGCAGCAGCCACAGAGCTTGCACGACTGCAAACGTTAGCACTGTTTGCCGACATGGATTGAGCAATATTATTCAATTCATCTGAAGTAGAAGAAAGGCCAAGAACTTCGGTGTTCATATTGCCAATCATGATGTTGAGTTTGTCTGCCATCTTGTTCAGTGCCGTGGCAAGGAGACCAAGTTCATCTTTCTGCTGGAACTCAAGACGTTTGGTAAGGTTCCCGGCAGCAAGAGATTCGGCAAGTCCAACTGATAGCTTAAGGGTTGTACTTATTTTCCTGGAAAGGAAAAAACTGAATAGAAAAGAGAGAAGAATTGAAAGAATTGTCAGTCCGATGATCATCTGGATTTTCGTTCCGATTCCCGCCTGCACTTCTTTGTTTCCAGTAATACTGGCAGTTGTTATCTCCTCTGAAATCTGTTGAAGTACTGCCTTGATTCCCTGTATGGATTCGCGGGATTTACTGTTATAGATTTCCATGGCCTCATCCTTGAAACCGTCATTTGAATCTACTGCCTCCTGAATTTCTCGGGCAGAATCGTGGAGATCTTTGTGAGGTCTTTCAAGCTGTTTGAGAAGAGGGGCGATACTGGGGAGTATAGTCTCGGCCTGTTTTCTTTCTTTTCCGTAGAGCCATTTACCGAGTTTGCAGGCACGATCATCCGTTGAGACACTTAATGTAGTGGCATTTTCGTCAAGAAGAAAGATAATGACCTTGTTCTGCCAGTTGATGTGATCAATTTCACGTGCCAGCATTATTTGTTCAAGGTTATTCAGGTAGCTATTATGATCGATTTTGGTTGAAAGGTCATTGAAACCTTTCCAACTCACGCTACTGATAATAATCAGCAAAAGGCCAGCAAAACCAAAACCGATAGAAAGTTTTTTTGCTATAGATAGATCATTCCAACTCATTACACCATCTCCTGTGGGATGTTTTTCTATTCAATATTTCGACAAACGAACACATAACAATGTCCTTCAATATTCTATGTTAAATGAACCATAGGGGAAAGGGATTTTTTCTCTATGACGAAAAAAGCTCGAAAAAAATTACAAGGGTAGGGAAGTGTACAAAGAAAAAGCATTGAGTGGGAGGGGATTCCCACTCAATGTTCGGGGAGATCGATTTTAGTGCTTAAATGAACGCTGTCCGGTGAACATCATGGCAACTTTGGGGTCAGCTTCGTTACAGGCAGTAATAACATCTGAATCACGCATTGACCCACCAGCCTGCAATATGGCTGTACAGCCCTGGTTGATTCCAACATCTGCACCATCCCTGAAGGGGAAGAATGCATCTGAAATCATAACAGAACCTGGAAGGTTTGCCCTGTCCTCTAAAACCTTAGCGTCAATCGTTTCTTTGTCAGCAATATCACGTTTTCCCTGGGTTATTTCCAGGCAAAGATCAGCGTAAGGGATTTTGTGAGTATCAAAACAGACGATATCAGCGTATTTGATATAGGCTTTGTGGACAGCAATTTCTGCAACACCGACTCTGTCCTGCTCGCCCGTTCCAATTCCTACTGTGCAACCATCCTTGATGTAAAGAACAGAGTTTGAGGTCACCCCATGTTCAATCGCCCAACCAAAGATCATATCGTCAATTTCCCTTTGTGTCGGTTGACGGTCACATTTGTATTCCACCCCTTTTCTGGTGGCAGTGGCCGGTTTCAGGTCGTTTATTGAGCGGATGGAGTTTACTGCGGATTGCTGAGCGATAATTCCTCCATCAATAAGGCTTTTAAAATCAATAAAGCGAAATTTCTCAAAGTCGGCTAGGCGATCAATGGCTCCCATTTTAATGACACGCAGATTTTTACGGGCTGCAAGAATCTCAAGGGCTCCATCTTCAAAATCAGGGGCGCAGACAACTTCAAGATAATTTTCAGCCATCATCCGTGCTGTGTCGATGTCCACTGCTCGGTTAATGATAACAGCACCACCAAATGCAGCGATACGGTCACAACGATTGGCTTTGTCGTATGCACTACTCAGGCTCTCACCTATGGCAGCTCCACAGGGATTGTTGTGCTTGAGAATGACAGCAGCTGGTTTCTCGGTGAGATATTTAATAATATTAAGGCCATTATCAACATCGGTCAAATTGATTTTTCCCGGATGTTTTCCGACCTGCAGCATATCCTGTACATCAATGGCAGAAACAAGACCATTACCAGGTTCAATAAATTTACAGTCTCCCAAAGTTAGGTTTCCATTGACCAGTTCATACAAAGCTGCCTCCTGATCGGGATTCTCGCCATAACGGATACCGCGTTCATCAATTGAACCATCTTCCATTTTAATTCCCCAGGTACGCTTACGGTAAACGAGTTTTTGGTCACCAAAGGAAATGGTCATATCCATGGGGAAGCTATCTCCAAGGATGGTGGTGTACATCTTTTTAATATCACTCATGATGAATTGCTCCGTTTAGGTTGAGAGTTGAAAAAGTTTGAAGTTGTTGATTTATGATGTGGTTATCTGAAAACTGCTATCCCAGTCTTTGTATACGGGGTCATAGCCCTTTTCTCTGATCATTGTACTGACTTCCTGGAGGGATCTGTGATCCCCGACACTGAATTGTTCCGCCTCAGAGTCGGAATCTCCATAACCACCGGGGGCAGTGCAGGAACCTGCCGAATAGCGTGTGGGACCGAGTTTCAGCATTCCGTCACGATAGCGGGCTTCCTCTCTGGTGGAAACAATGAGCCCAACATCTTGATCAAAGAGACGAAGGGCAAATATTAACTGGCTGAGATTGCTTTCAGTTACTATTTCCAGGGGCTCAAATTCTCCGGTTGCTGGTCGCATACGGGGAAAGGAAACAGTAAATGCGGTTGACCAGAATGTTTTGCGCAACCAGTTCAGGTGATGGCCAATTGCAAGACCCTCGGCACGCCAGTCAGAAAGGCCCAGAAGGGCACCAATACCAACTTCCCGCATACCTGCCTCTGCCACGCGGGCGGGGGTTTCAAGGCGATAGTCAAAGTCACTCTTTTTCCCTGAAAGATGAACCCGTTTGTACATATCTCGGTCATAGGTTTCCTGATAAACAGCAACGGCTGTAATACCGGCCAGAAACAGTCGCTGGTAGTGTTCTGTGGACAGAGGTTGAATTTCTATGGAGACGGCTGCAAATTTATTTCGTAACCTGAGAGCAATTGCCTCCATATATTCAACGTCAACGGCGTTTTCTGCTTCCCCCGAAACCAGTAAAATATGCTGGAATCCGCGTTCATGGAGGATCATTGCTTCCTTTTCGGCTTCATCGAGTGTCAAGCATTTGCGTTTTATACGGTTGTCTGCCGAAAAACCACAGTATACACAGCGATTGGTGCAGTAATTGGAAAGATAGATAGGGGCATAGAGCTGGGTAGTTTTCCCAAAACGGGCAAGAGTTATTTCTGAAGATCTTGCGGCCATCTGTTGCAGGTAGGGTTCTGCGGCTGGAGATATTAACGCAGCAAGGTCATTAAGGTTCAGCCGTGTAGCATTTAGCGCTTGTTCAACATCGGCAGAAGTTGCACTCTTTATCTGTTCTCGGAGCTGATTGAAGTCGGGTGATTGAAACATATCAGGCTAAAAAACCAAGATCTGAGGAGAGGGTTCCGGTAACAGGAGAGGATGCACTTGCCTGTTTACTTCTTCGACCCATTCCGGCGATGTAGGCTGTTCTGCCTGCTTCAACTGCCTTGGCAAATGCTGCGGCCATGGCTACGGGATCACCGGCAATCGAGATTGCAGTATTCACAAGTACTGCATCGGCACCCATTTCCATGGCATAGGCTGCATGTGATGGAGCACCTATTCCGGCATCAACGACAACGGGAACACGAGCCTGTTCTATTATTATTTCAATCATGGCGTCAGTAAGTACACCTTGATTTGTACCTATGGGCGACCCTAGTGGCATGACAGCTGCGGCACCGGCATCCTGAAGTTTGAGGGCAAGGATGGGATCAGCGTTCATGTAGGGAAGAACGATGAAGCCGGCTTTGACGAGTTCTTCAGTTGCAATGAGGGTTTCGACAGGATCGGGTAGTAAAGTTCTGGGGTCTGGGGTGACTTCGAGCTTCAGCCACGACGAACCGGAAGCTGCACGTGCCAGGTGAGCGAGGCGTATGGCTTCATTAGCATTTCTCGCACCAGATGTGTTTGGAAGAAATGTGTAGTCACGCTGGCTTAAGGCCTTCATGATATCATCTTCAGGATTGTCGAGGTTGACGCGGCGCAAAGCCACAGTAACCATTTGACAATCAGACGCTGCAATAGCTTCAGCCATAACAGCAGATGAGGAAAATTTTCCGGTTCCAAGGAAAAGTCGGGAACGAAAGTCAGTTCCAGCAATGGTCAGCATATCAGCCGCCTCCAACAAATCGTATTATTTCGACCCTGTCATCTTCAGCAAGTTCTGTCTTGTTGTAAGAGTCCGGGGTAACAATGGAAGTGTTCAATTCAACAACAACTGTGTCAGGGGGAAGTCCAAGATCTGTTAATAAGTCAGATATGGTTGATATATCCTGAATAGATTTGCTGTTGCCGTTTACTGTAATGTTCATACCAGTTGCAATGTGATGCAAATTGAATTGTTAAAATGTAAAAAATCAGTTTCGTTTTTGTTCTGTACCAAGAAGTATGCGAAGAGCTTGATTTGCTTGATGATGTGCAGCAATACCAACTCTAGGAGCCATCAGTCCCATTCCAGGGCAGGCTTCAGAAGTTTTATCGCCGACAATAAATATCCCTGGTCGCACCATCGTCGTGACAATGGTGTTATTGTCACCGAAACCAGCCATACCTGAAGAACCGACATAGGACACTCGATCCATTGTATTTAAAATTGATCTAAGGGTAGCAGCCTTCATAACCGGGTCATCAAAACATTCAATCAAAACATCCACGTCACTGAATAGTTGTGGCAGTCGTGCTTCTGTCAAGTACTCATTGATGAGTTCCAGTGAGATCGAAGGATTCATTCTCAGAAGGTTTTCCTCCAGTGCTTCAGTCTTAAGCATCCCTATTTGATCAACAAAATAATGTTGCCGGTTGAGGTTGCTTGGCTCCACAACATCATAATCGGATAAGAGCATCTTGCCAATACCGATTTTTGCCATAGCACCAGCAACTGCAGATCCAAGACCTCCAAGTCCAAGGATAGCAATAGTGGAGCTCCTGATTTTTTTTTGTATACCTGGAGTATGCCGTGCTGAAAGAAGAGCGTCCCTTTCTTTGTCTGTTGGCACTATACCCTTTTGAATAAAAGAGCATGAATCGCCATCCTGAACAACGGTATCTGGCGGTACCGGAAAACCGTTGAGAATGAAAATGTCGGCGGAAGGTTTATGTATGGCAGCGAGTGCTCCAATGGTGTGACCTGGAGAGAAAGGGTACTCTTGTTCATTGAGTGAAATCACGCTGTTTTCGAAAAATAGCTCAGGATTGACTGTGGGGTGGAAAAACAGAATTGACAGGAATTTTACAATGATTCAAGCAACTGTAGGCGCCAATTGTGCTCTGTGCACCAATAACGGCATTATATAGAAGTACTCCAGTTCCAATTTCGCATCCGCTTTCTATTAATGAATGTCCAGAGATTTCTACGCCCGGGTGTAATATCACATCCTTTCCAACTGTAGACTCGGGGGATACCTGAATTGTTTCAGGATTAATCATGGTGATGCCTTCAGCCATAAGGCTACGGTTTCTTCGTAATTGCAGTTCGTGATGTGCTTTGGAGAGTTCAAGTCTGGAATTAACTCCAAGAACATCGTGAGGCGCGGGATTAACAAATTTATGGACTGGATGGTTGTCAGCAACTGCCAGAGCAATAATATCTGTAAGGTACACCTCACCCTGGCTGTTATCGGTTCCTATCTCTTTGAGATGCTTAAA